>CAWCQE010000001.1:0-19119 GCA_963797665.1 uncultured Actinomycetes bacterium
TTGAGAGAAATAATTCGCAGCACTGGGAGGCAGGAGGGGTTGTTCGCTATTGCCTGTGATCGCCTGATGTAGGCACGGGAATGGGCTCAAACAAATGACGTTGGGGCACGGGATGCCGCGGCCGGTCCGGAGTACAAGCCTTAGGCCGCGCCGCGGCGGACGAGCCAGGCGATCGCCAGGAGGGCCACTGCCGACCAGGCGGCGAGCGCCGCGAGCTGCGTCCCCGCGTCTGAGACTCCCAGCCACGGGTCGCTGATCGCGGTGATCGGCGAAGGGAGCAGATCGGAAAGGGTCTGCATCGAATCGGTCATCGCCCCCTTCGGCGGGCCCCCGCCGCCGAGCAGATAGAGCGGAAAGAAGGCGAGCAGCCCGATCGCCTGCGCCGCGCGGGCGGTCGGCGCGGCGAGCCCGATCGCCGTGCCAAGCAGCAGGAGGGTGATCGTGCCCGCGGCCAGCCCGAGCAACGTCTGTCCGGGGCGCTGGATCTCCGGGATGCCGTAGGTCGGGGCGGCGACGGCGAGCACGATCACGGCACCGAGGATGACGAGGCCGGCCGTGACGGCGGCCTGCGCGGATACGACCTTCGCGGCCGAGACCCCGAACGCCTCGAACCGTCGCAGCACGCCGCGTTCGCGATAGGAGGCGAGCGCGACCGGCAGCCCGACCAGCGCCAGGGCGGTCAGCACCACGCCGATCGAGGCGGCGACGTAGTAGTCGTCGGGACGCCGGTTTGCGTAGCCCTCGTCGGGCTCGTTGCCGAAGACCCCGGCGAGGATCAGCATCACGAATGCCGGGAAGACGAATGCGAAGACGACCACGGTCCAGTCGCGCGTCAGCAGGCGGGCCTCGGTCGCCGCGAGCGCGGAGAGGCGGCTCATTGCTCACCTTCACTGATCAGCGAGACGACGGCGTCCTCAAGTGACGGGCGGATCACGGTGAAGTCGGTGACGGTGAGATCGCGCTGGGCAAGCTCGGCCGCGATCGTCACGACCGCTGCAGGCTCCGCGGCGATGTCGGCGACGGCGCCGTCGTAGCCGACCTCGATCACTCTGGGGAGTCGCTCGAGGCCCTCCAGCGCCGCAGCGCTGGGAGAGGAGAACCGGACCCGCACCGGCGCCACGCTGGCGACCAGATCCGGGGTCTGCCCGAGGGCGAGCAGCCGACCGTCGTGGATGACCGCCACCCGATCGCAGAGCCGCTCAGCCTCATCCATGTCGTGGGTGACCAGGACGACGGTCGTGCCGCGATCGCGGGCCGTCTCGATCAGCTGCCAGGTCTCCCGCCGTGCGACCGGGTCGAGCCCCTGCGTGAGCTCGTCGAGGAACACAACCTGGGGGCGGTTGACCATCGCGAGCGCGAGGAAGAGCCGCTGCCGCTGGCCCCCCGACAGCGTGCCGAAATAGCTGCGAAGCAGCGGGACCAGGCCCCACTCATCGGCGAGCGCGCGCCAATCGACTGGGTCACCGGCAAGCCGGGCGAAGAGCCGAAGCGCCTCGCCGACCCGGAGGCGATCGGGGAGCTCCGAGGACTGCAGCTGGGCGCCGATCAGAGACCGCAGCCTTCCGCGCCCGCGGGCGGGGTCGAGCCCGAGGACGGCGACCTGGCCGGCGTCGCGACGGCGCAGACCCTGGAGGATCTCGACCGTCGTCGTCTTGCCGGCGCCGTTGCGCCCGGCGATGCCGAAGATCTCACCGCTGCCGACCGAGAACGTGAGACCGCGCAGCACGGACCGGTCTCCATATGCCTTGCGCAGCTCGTGGACCTCGATCGCCATGTCGGACACAGAGCCACGCTAGATCCCGATCGCGAATTGCACATCGGTCCGCGGTACCTGATCGTGTCCGCCCGTGGTCGGAGCTGGCTACATCCGTGTGGCGGATGGCGTCAACTCGAGTCCGCTCTCTTCACCGGACTTCCGTACGCACGCTCTCGACTATCGCCTCCAGGTCGTCCCGCTCGAGCGCGTCGACGAAGCGCTCGACGGTGTCGGCGGGAGGGGGCCCCTCGATCTCCGGCCTTGTGGCCTGCAGGCTCGGGTCCGGGTTGCCGTTCTCCAGGGCGGCACGAGCACGATGCAGCGCGCTGTTGACCGCGGCCGGGCTCGTGCTCAGGACCTCCGCCGCCTCCCGTGCCTTGAAGCCGAGGACGTCGCGAAGGATCAGCGCCGCACGCGGGCGGGACGGAAGGTGCCGGAGAGCCGCGCTGAAGGCGAGTTCCACCGCCTCCCGCCGCTCATAGCGGGCCTCTGGCATGAGTTGCGTCATCGGAGTGCGGCTCGGGCCTGGTGTCGTCGGTCAGGGGGACCTCGGTGACGCCGGCGGCCGGATTGCCCGCAAGCTCCGACTCGACCGGGGCCGCGCGCCTTCGGCGGCGCGCGATCAGGTCGAGTGAAGCGTTGGTCACGATCCGGTAGAGCCAGGTGCGTACTGAGCTGCGGCCCTCGAAGCTGGAGATTGCGCGCCAGGCACGCAACAGGGCTTCTTGGATGGCGTCGTCGGCGTCGTGCCGAGAACCGAGGATGCGGTACGCATGCGCGTGGAGGCTGGGTCGGTGCTTGGCGACGAGCTGCTCGAACGCATCCGGGTCGCCCGAGCGGGCAGCCTCGAGCACCGCCTGGTCGTCTTTGGGTATCGGGCCATCGCGCATCGGCGGGCGCCAAGCTAGATCTCGCTCGCGGATCGCACATCGGCCCAGGGGACCGACTCGCCTCCGCCCCTGGTCGGAGCGCGAACGCCCGTGGTGCTATGCGCCGGGGGGCGACTCCGTCGCGCCGGGGCTGACCACGCCGTGGTCGTAGGCGAACACGATCGCCGCCGCCCGGTCGCGGACGTCCAGCTTGGAGAAGATGCGGCCGACGTGGGTCTTCACCGTCGCCTCGGCGACGTGCAGGCTCGAGGCGATCTCCGCGTTGGTCGCGCCGCGCGCCATCAGCCGCAGGACGGCGTGCTCGCGATTGGTGAGCAGCTCCAGGCGCCCCGCGTCACGGGCGGCAGGTGCCACCACCCGGCGGTAGCGGTCGAGGACCCGCGGCGCGACGGCTGGGTCGAACCAGGCGCCGCCTCCGGCGACCGACCGCACGGCGGTGATCAGGTCCTCCGCCGAACTGTCCTTGAGCACGAACCCGGCCGCGCCCGCCTCGATCGCTCCCCACAGCATCGCGTCCTCGCCGAAGGTGGTGAGCATCAGGATCGGGGCTGGGTCGGGCAGCTCACGCAGCTGCGCCGTCGAAGCGATGCCGTCCAGCTTCGGCATTCGGATGTCCATCAGGGTCACGTCGGGGCGGGCCGCGGGCACCTCCTCCACAGCCTCCAGGCCGTCGCCACACTCGGCGACGACCTCGAATCCGTCGGTCGGCGAGAGGATCCGCGCCAGGCCGGCCCTGACCATCGCCTGATCGTCGACCAGCGCGACCCGGATCATCGAGTGCCCACCTCCCCGTTGGATGCCGCGTCCTCGGCCTCGAACGGAATCCGGCAGCTCACCCGCCAGCCCTCGGTCGTCGGCCCGGCCTCGAAATCGCCCCCGAGCGCGACCGCCCGCTCTCGCATCCCGATCAGGCCGTAGCGGGGCCGCTCCGGGTCCTCTGCGGATTCGGTGCGGGTCGGTCCGCTGGTCGTCGCCTTCAGACCGGCCCACCCCTCTGCCACCTCGAGCTGGAGAACGGTCCGCGCCGCGTGGGGCGTGCTGTGCGGCGTTCGACAACGCCTCCTGGGCGATTCGGTAGAGAGCGACACCGACGGAGGGTGGGGTCACGGATGGGTCGCCTCGCGTCCGCAGCTCCACGGCGAGCCCGCCGGCACGCGCCCGGTCGACGAGCCCCGAGATCTCCCTCGCGGACGGAAGCGGCGCTGCGGCGGTGGATGCATCGTCGCTTCGAAGCAGGGCGACCGTTCCGCGCAGCTCCTGCATGCTCCACCGGCCCATCTCCTCGGCCGTGCGCAGGGCCTCCTCGGCGGCCGCAGGGTCGCGTCGTAAGACGTGACGGGCGCCCGTGATCTGCAGCATCACGGCCGCCAACCCGTGTCCCACGAGGTCGTGGACGTCGCGGGCGATCCGACGCCGCTCTGAAAGCAGCGCCTGCTGGGCGAGCTCGTGCCGGCTCGCGTTCAGTTGCCTTGCGAGATGGCTTTGACGAGCGGCCGCACGGCCGATCGCCCAGGGGAAGCCGATGCCCAGGATCCAGATCCCGACAGCGAGCTCGGGGGGGTCCTGGAGCTGGCTCGCCACAGCCGGCGCGGCCACCGCGAGGAGGCCCAGAGCGATTGCGCTCGCCCGCGACGGTGCCCAGCGGCCGATGACGAAGCCGAGCACGGACAGATCAAAGAGGAGAGGCTCGAACTGCCCGGAGCGCTGTGCCACCACGACCGGGCAGATCACGCCCAGCGTCAAAGCCCACAGCGGCACCCCGGGCACGAAGGCCCAGGCGGCGAATGCGCCAACGGCGATCGCGGCGAGGATAGGGTCAAGCGCTGAATCCGACGGATCGGTGACGAGCGGCGACGATCGCGACCAGGAGCGTGAAGGGCGGAATCAGCCGGCGCACCTCGTCGGTTTCGGCCCAGGCCTGACCAAGCCCGTTGGACACATCGCCGACGGTAGTGCGTTTCGGCGGCCCCGGCATCCCTGTGCCCTGGGAGTCCCCGGTGGGCGTCAGCGCCGCGCACGCCACATCGACACCTGGTTCGGTACAGCCTCCGGCATCTCGATCTCGCCGGAGATCTCGAAACCAAACCGGTCGTAATACGGGACCAGCTGCTCCATGCACTCCAGATAGGCGGGCTCACCCTCCCGGTCACAGCGATCGAGACCGGAGCGGACGAGCGTGCTCCCGACGCCCTTGGCCTGCGCCCGCGGATCGATGCCCAGCGTCGCCAGGTACCAATGCGGGTCTGATGGGTGCGCCTCGTGCAGCGCGTCTTCGACCGCCTTGCCACGCCGGGCGTATTGCCGAAAGCCGCTGATGCCAAGTGCTCGGATCAGTCCCGGAATCGCACGAAGCTGTTGCCAGAGCGGCGACCTCCACCTGCCAGGTGGTGCCCAAATCGCTCCACCCAGGATCGCTCCGTTCTCCAGCAGCACCTCGGTGCCGCGTTCGACCGGGTAGATGTAGGTCAGGGCCGCGTAGAACATCGCGGGCTGGACTCTCGCCCGAAGCCCATCGTCGGGCTGCACCCAGGTGAACGGTGGCTTGTCGGCGAAAGCGCGGCTCAGCACGGCGGCCAGCTCGGGCACGTCAGCTCTGCTGGCGGATCGAACTGTTCTGCCGAGGCCCGGGCTGCCCGACTTCACGACTCTTCCACCGCTCCCGGTCCGGACAATCTCGTTCCATTCACGCTCCGGTCTGCTCCAGCACCTTCGAAATGCCCGACTCGGCGGGCAAGCAGGGCGAGCGGTCCGGGACCGCTTGGTCCACCTCCGAGACTCCCTTCTCTTCGGGCTCCCGAGCTTCCGCGCCGCGCAGCAGCGTCCAGGCGAGGACGGCAGCCGCGATCACGACCGCGGCGCTGAGGGTGGCGGCCAGCTGCAGCGCCTGGGTGAACGCCTCGCCGGCCGTGTTGACCAAGTCGCCGCCAAGCGGCTCGGGAAGGTCATCCCCCGCTGCCACGGCGCCCCCGAGTGAGTCGCGCGCGGTCTCCGCGGCGTCGAACGGGACGCCCGACGGAACCGTGTCGGCCACCTCGCTGCGATACAGGGCCGTGCCGACGACGCCGAGGACGGCGATGCCGAGTGCGCCGCCGAGCTCGGAGCTCGTCTCGGAGATCCCCGCGGCCGCGCCCGCCCGCTCGGGTGGGGCGGCGCTCACCATCAGGTCGGCCGCCAGGGTGAACACCGGGGCGAGACCAAGGGCGAGGACGACGGAGCCGGCGACGATCGTTGCGAGCGATGAATCCCCGCTGACCTGGGCCAGCAGCCCGAAGCCGGCGGCCGCGATGATGAGCCCGCCAGCTATCGTGGTGGCCGGGGATATCCGGCGCACGATCGCAGGGGTCAGCATCGAACCCACGATGAAGCCGCCCGCCCAGGGCACGGTCCAGAGCCCCGCCTCCAGCGGCGACAGCCCGAGCACCAGCTGCAGATACTGGGCGATGAAGACGGCGATGCCGAAATTGACGAAGAAGCCGAGCGTGTTGGCGGTGAGCGCCCCGCTGAAAGCGGGCAGCTGAAACAGCTGCAGGTCGATCAGCGGATCGGCCAGCCTCGCTTGCCTTCGAACGAACGCCGCCCCGACGGCGAGGCCGCCCGCGATCGCCAGCGCCGCGGTCCACCCCACCCCGCCCTGGGCGATCTGCTTGAGGCCGTAGATCACCGCCAGAACAGCGACCAGGGATGCGGCGGCGCTGATCAGATCGAGCCGACCCGCCTCGGGATTGCGGAACTCGGGAAGCAACCTCGGACCGAGCGCGAGCAGCAGCGCCATCACCGGCACCGCGACTAGGAACACCGAGCCCCACCAGAAGCGCTCCAGGAGCAGGCCGCCGATCAGGGGCCCGATCGCGGCTCCGGCCGAGAAGCTGGTGATCCAGACTCCGATCGCGAATGTGCGCTGCTGTGGGTCCGCGAACATATTGCGGATCAGGGCCAGGGTCGAGGGAGCCAGAGTGGCCCCGGCCAGTCCGAGCAGCGCGCGGGATGCGATCAGCATCTCCGCGCTGGTCGAGAGCGCGGCGAGTACGGAGGCGATGCCGAATGCGGCCGCACCGATCAGGAGCAAGCGGCGGCGGCCGATCCGGTCGCCCAACGTTCCCATCGTGATCAGCAACCCGGCGACCAGGAAGCCGTAGATGTCCACGATCCAAAGCAGTTGCGAGCTGCTTGGCTCGAGGTCCTCGCTTAACGCCGGCAGCGCCAGGTTGAGCACGGTCAGGTCCATCGCATAGACCGCGCAGGGGAGAGCGATCACCGCAAGCCCGACCCACTCGCGGCGCCCGGCCCGGGCGGGCGCGGGCGTGGTCACCCCCATCCTCTTGGCATCGCGGTCTGAGTCATTCGAACGTAACGACTTCGAAGGGGAGCGAAACTGACCGCGAGGCGGTAGTCGGCCATCACCTCGCGGCTCGGTCCGTGCTCACCGCCGGATAAAGCCACCCTCGGAACAGCCTCGTCACCCTTGGCATCACCACCCACGTCATCAGGGGAACGGCCACCACCGGTGGTGACTAGAGGCGATGATTCGCATGCTGGCTTCCTTCTCTTAGAGGCCGACCGCCTCGACGACGAGCTTCGCGGTCTCGCCTCCGCTGAAGTTCTGCTGACCGGTGATCAGGTTCCCGTCGCGGATCGCGAAGCCCTTCCAAAGCCCGGCCTGCACGTAGTTGGCGCCGAGCTTCGTCAGCTCGTCCTCGATCCGCCAGGGCATGAAGTGGGTGCCACGGGGAAGGGCGCCACTGTCCCAGACGGCCTCGTCCGAGAAGTCCTCCTCGACGTTCGCGAAACCGGTCACGGTCCGGCCCCTGACCAGCGGCTCGCCGGTCGACAGCTTCGCGTAGCGGAGGATCGCCGCGCCGTGGCAGAGCGCGGCGGTTGGCTTGCCCGTCTCGTAGAAGTCGCCGAACTTGGCGTGCAGGTTCTCCGCCTTCTCGAAGGTGAACATCGGGCCCTGGCCGCCGGCGACCACGAGCGCGTCGTAGCGATCGACGTCGATGTCGTCGACCTTGCCGGTCTCCTCGATCAGCTCCATGAACTCGGGGTCGTGCTTGTAGCCGCGGCTGATCACGTCTTCCGACTGCCATTTGCTGGCGTCGTCGGGGTCACTCATCGCATCCGGCTCGCACTTGCCGCCCAGCGGACTGAAGACCTCGACCTCGTAGCCGACCTCCGAAAAGGCGAAGTACGGATGGGTCAGCTCCGCCCACCAGAAGCCGACCGGCCAGCCACCGCTGGAGGAGACGGCGGGATTGGAGAGGACGATCGCCACCCGCTTGGGGCTCGCTTGGTTGACCGGATTGAGGTCCTTGTGACTCATCCCCGTTCGCCCTCATCCGCTCGAGCTGAGATCAGCCCGATCTTGGCAGCCACCGGTTCGATGCTGAGCTCCATCAGGAACTGAAGCTCACCCGTGGGGAGGTACTCGGTCATCCGCTCGACCACCTGGGCCTTGGCCGCATCCGGATCAGACCAGTCCGCTTCGCGCGTGGCCTCCATGAAGGTGTTGATGTAGCCCTCCTGCCAGTCGAAGGGCGGCGTGTTCGCGGGGTCACCGTGCCCGAAGTGCAGCTGCGCCTCGGGTGCCAACTCGGCCTGCAGGCGTGTGATGTTGGCGAGCCACTCCTCCCAGAAGCCGTCGGCCAGGAAGCAGTGCATGTGCTGGTAGGCGGTGTCGCCGGCGAAGGCAACGAGCCGCTCGTCGCCGACCAGCCAGACGCTGTCGTGCGGAGACTCGCCCGGACCAAGATCCATCAGCGTGAATGAGACGCCGTCGAAGCTGATCGACTCCCCGTCGGCCACGGTCATGTTGGGAAAGCGGCGTTGACGCGGCCACTCGTCCCCGAACATCGGCCTGAGGATCCCCTCCTTGATCTCGTCGTCGCGGCGGATCACGGCATCAGCCCCTGGCGCCGCGACGATCGGGAGATCGTCGGAACCGACCAGCTCCACCGCGCCGCCGTAGTGGTCGGGGTGAGCATGAGTGATCAGGACAGCCTGCAGTGGCTTGCCGAGATCCTCGGCTCGCCGGCGTAGCGCTCGCGCATCCGAGACGGTCAGGGTGCTGTCCACCGCCACCACACCGCTGCGGGTCTCGACCAGGTATGCGTTGACCGGCAGGGCGGAGGCGACGTGACGGTGGACCTTGACCTCCGGCGTATCCGCACGCGATTCAGGCATGGCCCGTCCGTTCGAGCAGCCGGAGGCTGATGTCCCGAGGCACTCCCGAGTAGGCGAGGCTGACCAGAAGCATCATCGCCGGCTCGACGAGGCGAGCCGCCGACAACGCCCCGGCATCGACCGGGTGGCCGCCGATATCCCGGATCAGCTCTTCGACAACGCGCTTTGACGCGTCGTCATCACCGCAGAGGAAGACAGTCGGCTCGAGGCCGGCGTCGTAGGCGAGCTGACCGGAGGCGATCGCGTGGGCAAACGGCGGGATGGCGGCGACGACCCGGGCTCCCTGGGCGCGCGCGGCGACCGTCTCGGCGGCCGACGAATCGAACCCGATAGCGAGCCCGGAGAAGTCGGGCTTGAGCGCGTTGACGCAGGACCACAACACGCGGTCACCGAGCGGACCGGCCTCGGCCAGCGCGGCATCCACGGCGCTGAATGGCACCGCGAGAACCACGACCTCGCCGAAAGTCGCCGCGTCCGCATTGGAGCCCAGCCGCGTTGCCGGAGCGCCGGCCACCGCGTGCGCAGATCCGCCTCCGCCGAACATCACCTCATGCCCGCCCTCGCCGAGGCGTTGACCGAGAGCGCTACCCAGGCTTCCCGCACCGATGATCCCGATTTGCATCACCCGTCGTGGCTCATGCGGCCGATCCGTCGGACCGCACCGGGAGGTCGTAGCGCCGCCGGACGCTGGAGCCGATCCGCGAGACGTCGGTGCCATAGATGTGGATTGAGATCGCGGTGCCCTCGCCCGCGTTGCGGACGCGGTGGATGTCGCCCGGAGGGGCGAACCCGCCCACCTCGGCTGTTCTGTTCCTGTTCGTTCCCGACTCAATGAGGCATCCGGCCTTCGTGTCCAGCGTGAAGAGCTCCTCGTAGCTCCTCGCCCTGAATGACCCCGAACACGCACCAGGTGACGTGGTCATGTATCGGCGTCACCTGTCCCGGGCGCCAGACCAACGCGACGATCGAGAAGCTCCCGTCGGGCTCGGTGTGGAGGACGTGGCTGCGGTAACTCTTCGGGTCGCCGATGCGCTGCTCGGCCGTGAGCACGTCGGGCGAAGGCAGATGCCCGGCGAGTTCGCGGGTGACGAGCCGGGCGGTCTCCCGCCAGTCGGCGTGACGGCTCACCGCGGCGCGGACCCCGGTCACCAGCTCCTCCAGATCGGACGTGAAATGCCGCGCCGGTTCGAGGCTGCGCCTACCTGCAGTGGGACCCGCTTGTCTGGTTGTGGTCATCTCGAGCTTGTTGCTGTGTAGACGCCGAGTCAGCCGAGAATTCATCGCCCTGAGATTGGCTTGCGCGGCCGAATGACGCAACACCGTTCGCGTCTTGAGCTAGACCGACTGCCTATGACCGCGAGTACGATCGTCATTGCGATGCTCGAGCTTCGCCATCTGCGCTACTTCATCGCGGTCGCAGAGGAGCTCAACTTCAGCCGCGCCGCGGAGCGACTTCACATGGCGCAGCCACCGCTGAGCGTCGCCATCCGCCAGCTCGAGCAGGAGCTCGGAACCGAACTGTTTGTGCGCACCACGCGCGAGGTGCAACTCACGGACGCCGGTCAGGCCTTTCTCGATGGGGCGCGGAGGACGCTGACCGAGCTCGAGCACGCCGAATCCGACGCAAAGCGCACCGCGGCGGGGGAGCTCGGCAGGCTGAGCGTGGCCTTCAGCTGGAGCGCTCGCTTCGAAATCCTGCCGGAGCTCGGTCAGGCGTTTCGGACCAACCACCCGGACGTCGAGTTGCGTACGGAACAGATGTGGAACGCGAAGATGCCGCAGGCGCTGCTCTCGGGCGAGATCGACGTCGCCATCTCGCTCTGCCCGGAGAGAGTCAGCGAGTGCTCCTACCTGACGATTCGGCGGGAGCCAGTAGCCGTCGTGCTCGCGGAGGCGCATCCGCTAGCAGCAGCCGAGTCCACACCGCTTGAGGCGTTGGCGGCCGAACAATTCCTGATGTTCCCGCGTGACCTCGCGCCTCGCCTCTACGACTTCATGCTGGGACTTTGCCGGCGCGCGGGGTTCGAGCCCCAGATCCGCAGCGAGTCATTCCACACCGCCGGGGAGATTCAGATCCTGGGCGAGGTCCCAGCCGCGGCTCTCGTGCCCGCCTCCCTCGAGCGCAGCCTTCCGGATGGAATCGTCGCGGTTCGCATCGACGACCCGCCGGACCCGCTCGAGACGGCGCTCATCTGGCGTAGCGACGACAGCTCCGCCGCCGTCGCGGCGTTTCGCGACGTCGCCCGCTCGATGTTCGCGGCTGGCGCACCGAACCACGGTTGACACACCGAGGGCTAGTTGAGTAGCCGGTATCGGAGGTGTGCCACGCCTGGCGCTTCGACTGCGCCGACCTGCTCGAGCTCGGGAAGGTCGCGGATCACGTTGGCTCTCCGCCGAGGGACACGTCCTTGCCGCCGGAGGCGTCCTTCGCCTGCTCCAAGGCCGATTCGATCCCGTCGGGGATGAAGTGGAAGGTCGTACCGCCTTCCATCTCCTGCGGCTCGCGGACGTGGTGGGTGAGGACGTAAACCGGGGTGTGGAAGGGCGGGTCTTCGCCCCAGAACCCGTTCCATGGATCGTCGCCCCAGGGACCCGGCCCCCCTCCGAACATGTTCCGGCCCATCACCACCGCCCCGATGTTCTGCGCGGCGCCTCTCGACGACCGGCGTGCTGGCATTGACCTCCCCGCCCCCCTCCTCCCCGTGGGTCTCCCGAAAGGCGGCCAGCGGGAAGGTCCACTCGTGCAACTGCAGGCCGCCGACGCCGAGCGGATCCTCCGCGCTCTGCTCCGGGCCGGCGACGAAACCGTCCAGCGACATCGAGATGAAGCACCGCAGTTTGCTCATCAACTTCAGCCATCCCCCTCGAGGGCCGAGACGCTGTCGAGCGGCACATCCTCGACCGCCTGCCGCCGGCCCGGCAGGCCGAGGGCGACCACCGCACCGGTGAGCGAGAACGCCGCGAGGACCGCGACGGCGGGTGCGAAACCGTCGAGGAAGGCGTCGGCTGAATCGAAGCTGCCGGCCCCGGCGAAGACCGCGGCGGCCACCGCGATCCCGAAGACACCGCCGAGCTCGCGCATCATGCTGTTGGCGCCGGCAGCCTTGCCGACCTCCTCCAGGGAGAAGGACCCGACAACCGAGTTCTGCGCCGCCGGGATCGCCATCGAGACCCCGATGCCGGCCACGACCGACGGGATCACGAACTCGGAGTAAGTCAATCCGGGGTCGGCGATCAACGAGATCCAACCCATGCCGATGGCCTGCAGCGACAATCCGCCGACCATGAAGGGACGCTCTCCAAAGCGGTCCACCAGGGAACCGACGACTGGAGCCACCGTGATGAAGGTGATGGTCCATGGCATCAGCCTGAGGCCGGCGTCGAGCGGGCCGTAGCCGAGTGCCGTCTGCAGCATCTGGGCGAAGAAGAAGACCGCGCCGAACAGCGAGGCGAAGGTGAGGAAGATCGCACCGTTCCCGGCCGAGAAGCCGCGGGAGCGGAAGAAGCGCAACGGCAGCATCGGCTCGGGCGCTCGCCGTTCCCGGGCGATGAATGCCCCGACCAGCAGCAGGCCCGCTGCGAGCGCTCCGATGACCTCGAGGCTGTCCCAGCCGGCGGTGTTCCCACGCACGAGCCCCCAGACGATCCCGAAGGCGGCGGCGCTGATCAGCCCCAGGCCGGGGAGGTCGAGGCCGGTGTCGCCGCCATAACTCTCCTCGATCCTGGTGAGGACGAACGGGATCGCGGCGAGGCCGATCGGAACGTTGAGCCAGAAGATCCACTCCCAGTCGATGCCCTCGACGATCGCGCCGCCTACGAGCGGGCCGATGGCCACCGAGATCCCGGTGACCGCGCTGAACAGGCCGATCGCCGTTCCCCGCCTCTCGGGCGGGAAGGCGGCGCTGAGGAGCGTCAGGCCCAGGGTCAGCACCAGCGCCGCGCCAGCGCCCTGGATTGCCCTCGCCGCGATCAGCCAGCCAACATCCGGCGAGACGGCGCAGGCGGCGGAGGCCGCCGCGAACAGAGCGAGCCCTCCGGCATACAGCTTCCTACGCCCGTAGCGATCGCCGAGCGCCGCTGCCGGGATCAGCAGGACGGCGAAGCTCAGGTTGTAGGCGTTCACCGTCCACTCCAGATCCTCGATCGAGGCACCCAGGTCGAGTCGGATCGTGCTCAGCGACGTCGACACCACCAGGGTGTCCAGGGCGGCCATCAGCGAGCCGATCGCGGTCAGGGCCACCACCCATCCGGTCGCCGTCCTCTTCTTCCCTGTGTAGGTGCCTGTCGAGTTCATCTTGTTGCCTCCGAATCGCCGTCTTCAGTTAAGACCCGGCGAGAGCTGAGAATCCATCGGCGAGTTGCTCGCGGATGGAGGGGCTCGGTGCCGGATCCCCCCGGCGACGCAGTCGAGGGACATGCGTCCTCGGCCAGCATCGAGACGATGGCCTCGACGTCGTTTCGCTCCCAGGCGTTGACGTAGCGCTTGACCATCTCGCCCAGCCGCTCGTCCCCGAGCGAGCGCAGAGTCTCCTGCTGGTCCCGCTGCGGCACCCTGGTTTCGATCGTGGCTCGGGCGCGCTGGAGGGCGCTGTTCACCGCGGCGACCGTGGTGTCGAGAGGGTCCGCCGCCTCCCGGGCGGAGAAGCCCAGCACCTCCCGCAAGATCAGCACAGCCCGCTGCCTGGCTGGGAGCAGCCGCATGGAGACGATCAGCGCGCGCTCGAAGTCCTCGCGGGTCAGGTAGCGCCCCTCGACGGCCGGCTCTGTGACTGGCGCGTGCGAATGCTCGGCCGGGCCGGTCTCGTCGAGGTCGATCGGGACTACTCGCTTCGGTTGGCGACGGATCACGTCGAGCGAGGCGTGGGTTGCGATCCGGTAGAGCCAGCTGCGAAGCGAGCCGCGTCCCTCGAAGCGGGGGAGCCCCTTCCAGGCACGGACGAGCGTCTCCTGCAAGGCATCCTCGGCGTCATCAGGGGAGCCGAGCATCCGTCGGCAGTGAGCCCGGAGCTCGGCGCGATGTGGCTCGACGAGCCGGACGTAGGAATCGTCGCTGGGCATCGCGTCTCGTCTCATGTATCGCTGCACCGAGCCACTCGACTATCGGCGCGATACTATCAAATCGAGAGCTAACCGGAATCGCCCAGCTCGTGACTATCGAAGCGATACTCTCGACTCGGTAGCACATGGGGCGTCCAGTCGAACCCGATCGGATCTACCGGCACTTCTGCATGACGGCCCGAGCCCTCGAAGTCGTCGGCGAGCGCTGGTCGCTGTTGATCGTCCGCGACCTGCTGCCGGGCCCGCGCCGCTTCACCGATCTCGCGCGTAGCCTCGACCCCATCACCCCGGCCCGGCTGACGGACCGGCTCCGCCGTCTCGAGGCGGCCGGGGTCATCACCCGTCGATCGGCCACCCGAGGGAGGGAGGTCTGGTACCAGCTGACCGACGCCGGCTTCGACCTCGGGCCGGCGATCGACGAGCTCACCTTCTGGGGGATCGAGCACGCCAAGGATCCTCCGCGACCGGATGAGCCCGTCCACTGCGAAGCCGTGATGATCGGGACCAAGGTCTGGCTGAACCGCTATTCCCCCCACCGCCCGAGGGGCTCGTCTGGCTCTGGCGGTTCCCGGTGAGGACAGCTACAGCCTGCGAGCCGAGGACGGCGGCTGGGAGTTGATTCGCGGCGAGGAGAAGGGCCTGCGGTCACGGTGAACGCGACCCAGGAGGCGTGGGCCACCTTCCTCACCTCTCCGCGCGGGAACCGGCGGCTGCCGACCAAGGAGATCGAGCTCGAGGGATCCGAAGCCGAGGTCGGAACGGTTCATCAAGGCCTTTGGGGCAAAGCCTGCGGCCCGCTGAGCTCCTCCAGCTCGACGCAGGCCGTCTCCGGCGGCTGACTCGGGATCAGGATCGCCGCCACGACCGCGCCGGCCAGGGCGATGCCGGCGGCCACCAGGACCGCCGTCTGGAAGCCGTCGAAGAAGGCGTTCGACGCGGCGTCGTGCAGCCCCTGCGCCAGGCCGGGCTGCCCGGCGGCGTCGAGCTGGGCGGCGGCCCCGAACGCGGTGCCGACTGAGCGCTGCGCGCTGTCCGCGATCGAGCCGGGAGGTGCGCGGCGGAGCGACTCGGTGAGGCGGCTGGCGTAGAGCGACGCGTAGATGCTGCCGATCACGGCGACGCCGAGCGTTCCGCCGAGGATGCGGGTCGCATCGTTGACCGCCGAGCCGACGCCCGCCTTGGCGCGCGGGACCGCGCCCATGATCGACTCGGTCGCCGGCGCGCTGGTCAGGCCGATCCCCGCGCCGATGAGGACCATCTGGCCGGCGATCGTCAGGTAGCTGGTGCTCGGTCGGACTGCGGTCGAGGCCCAGGCGAGCCCGACGGCGAGCGAGACCATGCCGCCGGCGACCACGAGCTTGGTCCCGCTTCGCACCGCGAGCCTCGTGCCGAGGACCGAGGTGATCCCGGCCAAGATCGCGACCGGCAGCAGCCGGACGCCGGTCGACAGCGGGCCGTAGCCCTTCAGGAACTGGAAGTAGAGCGTGACAGGAAGATGAAGCCCATCAGCGAGAAGAAGGTGATCGTCACCGCACCGCTCGCCGCGCTGAAGCGGAGGTTCCTGAACAGGGCGACGTCGAGCATCGGGTGCCGTGGACGCGCCGCTCCCAGGCGACGAAGGCGACGAGCAGCACGGCGGCGAGCACGAAGCCGGCGACGCTGCGCGCCGGCCGCCCAGCCGCGGTTCGGCGCCTCGATGATCGTGTAGATCAGAGCGGCCATCGCCGCGGTCGAGAGCACGAGGCCCGGTCGGTCGGCCGGAGGGGCCTCGGGGTCGCGCGAGGTCGGCACCGTCGACGGCGACCAGGACGCGCCGCAGCGCGGCGATCGGGGCGAGCGCGAAGAAGACGCTCGGCCAGGAGAAGTGCTCGAGCAGCCAGCCACCGACGATCGGCCCGACCGCGATCCCGACGCCGGTCGTCGCGCCCCAGAGGCCGATCGCCCGCGCGCGCTCGCGGCGCTCGGTGAAGACGTTGGTGAGCAGCGACAGGGTGGCCGGGAAGATCAGCGCCGCCCCGAGGCCCATGACGGCGCGCGCGGCGATCAGCTCGCCGGGGCTGTTGCCCAGTCCGCCGGCGAAGCTCGCGGCGCGCGAAGACGCCCAGTCCGGCGAGCAGGACGCCCTTTCGGCCCACCCGATCGCTGAGGTTCCCGGCGGCGAGCACGAACGCCGCGAACATGAGGTTGTAGGCGTCGACGATCCACTCGAGCTGGGTCGTTCGACGCGTGGAGCTCTCGCACGAGCGTCGGCAGCGCGACGTTGACGATCGTCGTGTCGAGGTTGATCGCGAACGCCGCCAGGAGCAGCGAGACGAGGATCAGCGGCTTACTGCGAGGGCTTCGAGGGTCCACTGGATATATGACTGATGGGGGAACGCCGGCTCATCGGACGGGCCCTTGCTGTCACCTCCTCCTGAATCACTATCAAATAAGTACGATCGTGTCGATAGTTTGATAGAATACCCACGGCGACAGCATCGGCACACAGTCAAACAACAAGGAAGGAGACCGGCATGGCCGTGATCGTGATCCAGGAGTTCGAGGCGACAACTGACCAGTACGACCAGGTGAACGAGAAGCTCGGAGGCGAGGTGCCGGACGGGCTGATCGCGCACGCCGGGGGCGAGTCCGGCAACGGCAAGATGAAGGTCGTCGACATCTGGGAGTCCAAAGAGAAGTGGGAGAGCTTCCTGAACGGCCGCCTCGGCCCGGCCGTAGTCGAGGTGATGGGCCCGCCGCCTGAGGGAGCGCAGCCCCCGCCGTTCGAGGTCCTCGAGGCGCGTGACGTGATGACCGGCTAGTCCGGGACCCGCGTGCTTAGGCGGGTTGATTAGCGCGACGTTGTCAATCCTCAGGCGTACTCGTCGTGGCGGCGAATCCAGGTTTGCCATGCCTCGCCCTCGTCGCGCCCTTCGGTGCGCGGTCCAGGATCGGGTAGTAGTCCATCAGGAACTCGACGCCGCGCCCCGTAGTCGCATAGCTCTGGTAGACGGAACCGTTCTGGCGCGTGAAGGCGCTCGCCCAAACATCGCCAATATGTATCCGAGGACGCTAGTCCCGGTCGCACTTCGCGTTCTGAGCGGCGATCGGCGGCAGCTGGTCCTCGGGTGGCATCTGCTCGCGCATCTCGCCTCGGTATACGAGGCGCCGAAGTCGAAGTTGTTAAAGTCGGTGTTCGCCGCGGAGACCCAGGGGATGTTCCCGCCCAACCTCCGCTTGTACGCCTGAAGCTTCGTCAGCGGGTCGCGAAACCAGCACAGGTCAGGTCGCGGGCATGCAGATGCGCGGAGGCCATCGAAGCCATCGACCATCGAAGAGCAGTTCGGCAGCCCGCCTGGTAGCTCGGTCCGAACATAAGTAGTAGATGAGCAGCTGCGAGCGGCCGTCGAACAGGTCCGCCAGGGTCTCGGGTGCCATCGTCGGTGTCGAAGCGGTAGTGCTTCTCGACCGGGACCCAGGGCAACTGCCGCCGCTTGCGGGCGAGCTCATCGCTGCGGTGTGTGAGTTCCTTCTCCTCGGCGAGCAATTCGTCTCGGGCGGCCTGCCACTCCTCGCGGCTGCCGTATTGTGATCCGTCATCGCACTTGGCTCCATTTTTTGGGGTGTGGATCGTTGATAGGTGACGTACGCGAGGTCGTCGACGGTGCGGGTTTCGACCCGTCGCATGGGCTTCGTGTCGCTAGTCTCGCCGAAGAGACGCTCGCCGGCCCCGAGCACGACCGGGTAGATCATCAGCCGCAGCTCGTCGACGAGGTCGTGCTCGATCAGCGTGCGCACGAGCTGGATGCTCCCGGAGACGAGGATTCCCCATCCAGCTCCAGCTTCAGCCTCGAGACCTAGTTCGCCGCCTCGCCCGTCAGCACCGTCGAGTTGTTCCATCGGGGTCCTCGAGGGTCGAGGAGACGACGTACTTGGGGAGCTCGTTCAACCTGTCCGCCAACGAGCCACTCCGGGACGGCCAGCGGCCGGCGAAGAACTGGTATGTCCGCCGACCCAGCAGCAGGACATCGCGCCCCGCGCCTCGTCGAGCAGGACAGCGGCCGCCTCCTCGCGCCCCTGGCCGCCGATACGACCGACCCAGCCGCCGCGGCTGAAGCCCTCGTCGCCGGCCGGGTCCTGGATGACGCCGTCCAGCGAGACGTTCTCGCTGATGACGATCTTTCCCATTTCGGTCTCTCCTTTTTCGATGGAACTGCTTTATTGATTGAGAGCGGCCTCAGGGGCGGAACTCATCGGTCGGTGTCGGAGTCCCCGGCCGCGGAGGCGAGCGAGCACGCCCGGGCCGAGGAATGCGGTGATCGCCGCGATGAGCTCGCCCTCGAACGTGAGCACCGTGAGCGCGCGGAGCTCGTCGCGCCCGCTCTCGGGATCGCGCCGGCGGCCGACCATCGCGGGCTGTCCGCCTGCGCTCGTCACCTCGAATCGCCAGGTCGAGCGGAAGACGCGCGCGTGAGGAAGGCCGCGATGTCGTCCCTGCCGCGGAACCAGGTCGGCAGCGGCGGCATCGAGAAGCTCGCGTCCTCGCTGAGCATCGCGACGATCGCCGCGACGTCGGCGCGGTTCCAGGCGTCGACGAAGCGGGCGACGAGCTCGCGGGAGCGCTCGTCGCCGAGCGCCCGCAGCGTCTCCTGCTGCGAGCGGGCCGGGCGCTCGCGCTCGAGCTTCGCGCGGGCCCGCTGCAGGGCGCTGTTCACCGAGGCGACCGAGGTGTCGAGGATCTCGGCGGTCTCCCGGGCGCTGAAGCCGAGCACCTCGCGCAGGAGCAGCGCCGCGCGCTGGTTGGGCGGCAGGAGCTGGAGCGCGGCGACGTAGGCGAGCTCGACGCCCTCGCGGTCCTCGTAGCGCAGGAGCTCGTCCGGATAGGGCTCGATCCAGACCGACTCGGCCAGCGGCTCGGCGAGTGGCGCGCGTGGATCGTCCCCGCCCGTGCTGGCAGCTCGCGCCGCCTGCGCCCCTCGAGGATGCGCAGCGAGGCGTTGGTGGCGATCGTGTAGAGCCAGGAGCGGAGCGAGCTGCGCCCCTCGAACCCGGCCCGGCCCTTCCACGCCCCCAACAGCGCCTCCTGGAGCGCGTCGTCGGCGTCGTGAACCGAGCCCAGCATCCGGTAGCAGTGGGCGTGGAGCTCGCGGCGGTGCGGCTCGATCAGCTCGGCGAAGGAGTCCTCATCGGCGTCCCGAATCGCCTCGGTCATGCCGTGAGCCTCGCACTCGAGGTCGAGAGCTCGACCTTCGCCTGCAA
>CAWCQE010000002.1:0-85820 GCA_963797665.1 uncultured Actinomycetes bacterium
CAGGCGCAGCAGCCCGCGATTTCCGGCAGCCGCCGCGAACTCATCGCGAAGCGCAGAGGCGCCCCCTCCGTGATGGAGGACGCGCCCGTCCAGGAAGAGCGAGATCACGATCAATCCCTTGTCCTTCTCTGGCTCACTGATGGACTCGCCAATCAGCCGCCGCCAGTCGCATATCGGCCGAACGAAGAGGTCCCCGCCCGCGCTCGCCCCGCGCTTATCGGCGACAAGGCCGCAGCGTGCCAGTGCCTCGCACACCCTCGAGCCGAGCGAGAGCATGTAGCTCTTCGGATCCTCATCTTCTGCGTCACAGTCCGCGGGCCAGGGCGGAGTCGACGTCAGAGCCGGGCACGGGCTCACGTCGCCCGTCGTTCCCAAGCGCGACCCAGCTGAATGGACAGGGCGGCGACCCCAGCTCGCGAATCGAGAGCTCGATCGCCCGGCGTGTGAGCGAGTCGGTCAGATTGGAGATGACGCGACTGGCCTCGGCCGCCCCGACGTGAGCGTTGTGGAGCGACACCGCGGTCGTCCTGAGGGCGGGTGCAACTTTCTCCAGCTTGCCGAAGTCGCTCGCCTCCCCGATCTGGCGCCTTAGGACGAGCGGGGCTGGGGCCTGAGCGGGGGACGGCCAGCTGCATGCAGGTCTGCGGAGTGATGCCGAGCGCGGGTCTCGATCTCCGGCGGCTGGAGGACTGGAGCGGGGGCGCAACGGTGGATTCGGTGAACATATGCGTCCTTCCCGGGGCGTGGCGGATTGGCCCCCCGAGGCTCGCTCACTCCGCTTGCAGGTCACTGGAAGACTGCTGGACTCCGCGCGGCAGTGAAATTCCCCGGACTGCTCGCGGGTGGTTTTCGGTTAAGCCGGAGTACGCACGTGGTTGGGCGCGGAGGAGACCTCGGTCCTCCGCGCCCACCACCCTGCGGCCTGAGTGGCCTAGCCGTAGGCTTGTCCAGGCCGACGGCGAGACACTGGGGCGCCGACGAACCGTGAACAACACAACTCCGCTGAGGGCGATGAGAGCCATCGCAGCTCCTGCGCCGAGCGCCGCGTCACCCCAGTCGAATCCGTCGGCCGAGGCGCTGGGCGAGTCGGAAGACGACCGTCGGCTCGCTCGTCGGCGGTGGGGTCGTGCTGACCGACGAGTAGGCCGCGCCGTGCGGGACCTGGGGAACCGCGCTCGTGCTTAACGACGAGTAGTCCGCGCCGTGTGGGATCGGCATGGCCGCGCTCGCGGTCGCGGGGATCGCGAGCGCGCAGACCCCGAGGACGAGCGCGATCACGCGGCGTCGGGCACTTCGCGCGCGCTGGGTCGTGGTTGTGATGGTGTGTCGCCTCATGTGTCCCTTCATATAGGTGGATTTGGTGGACATGCGACCTCCTCTGTGCGTGTGTGGTTGGCCGCCAGAGGCTCGCCCAGGCCGCTTGCAGGTCACTGGAAGGCTGCTGGACTCAGCGTGGCAGCGGGTTCAAATCCCGCCCCGGATTCGAACCCCGGACCTGCTCGTAGTACACTTTGGTACCGACTGTTATGTCCTATGTGTCCAGATCGTCCGCGCGCCGGGGACGGTGGGGACGCAGGGGACGCTCAGGGACGGATCGACACCGGATGCTGCTCGGCTGGGGGCCGAAAGGTCGCGAGTTCAAATCTCGCCGCCCCGACTACTCGGAAGCCCGGCTCGGCGAAGCGGGCTTTCGGCATTCCCGAGGACGTGACAGTCGTAGGCCCGCCAGCGGGCGGCGGGGAGGGAAGCAACGCAGGAATCCGCCGGGACCTCGGCCAATCCGGCGCAGGGCCCCAAGCCCCCTGAGGACGAGGCTCGGGACGACGGCCAGACGCTGTCCTAGCGCGCCGGACCCGGCCCCACCTGCCTTAGGTATCCCGTGGCGCAACAGCCGGGCCTCGTCGAGACGGTTGAAACTTCGCGACGTCGCGAAGTTCTCACCGAGGCGGTAGAAATCTCCCGACGGCGGGAGATTCTCACTGCCCGCCGGCGGGCAATTCTCTCCGGGGGGTCGAGATCTCACCGCGGGACAATGCGCGGGTGACGCCGGAACTGGGCGGGCCGAGGGCTAGTCGCCGCCGCCGCGCAGGAACTTGTAGCCAGGACGCTGGCCACGGTTCCGGCGACCGCGCCCACGGCGCCCGCTCGAATAGCGGCGATTGCTCCCCCCCCAACCGCTGGGAATGATGCCCTTGACCAGACTCATACTTCATCGGTACCCGCCTGAACAGTCACAAATCGGAGTTGGCGGCACTGGGCAACGTGACGGGCCGCCGTTGCGGATGCCACCGAGCTGGAGGCCGGCGGCGTGAAGTGGACACCGCCGGCGTGAGATTCCACAGAGGCGCTGCCGCCGTATCACCCCTCGTTTACCTGCGTGGCCGGTGCGGCTTAAGTGTAACGCCCAGGTCCGGTAGGTCTCGAGCCACCCTAGACATCTCCCGCCGTCGCGCGGGCACTCGCCGGTCAGGGTCTCGCCGGCATCTACAACCGCCCACCAAGGCCACGCTGCGGCTCAACCCAAAGCTTTCGGCCCTCGCCGGTCCGACACTGGGTAACAGTGGTATCGCCATTCACCCCGGTGGGGGCGCCGCTCATCAGGGCGCCTCACCTCTCGTTGTCTATCGGCGACATGTTGGTCCATTCCATGACCTGCGGCTGCGAGAGGCCAGCGACGTCAATGAACGCGGCGCCGGCAAGCTTGCAAAACGCGACCGGTGGTCTCTGTCGAGCGCATCGGCGCGGCCACCTTGTCCGTCCAGCTGGTCCAGCCACAAGGCGACCCGGAAGCGCAGAACCGCCTCCGGTCCGCGCCGGTATCGGTGCAGTTCGTTCGGAATGACCAGGAATGCCTCCGACACGGGCACCTGCTCCAGCCGCGGCACGGCAACCCCAGGTGCCGGAGGTAGACCGGGCGGTGCGCCCGATGAGCGGAGGGAGCGGCGATGCTCCAGGGGGGACCGGAGAATCGGACCTGCGGTCCTGGTCAAGTGGCTGCCGCGTGGCAATGCTTTTGGCGGACATGACCGCTGGCCATATGAACGACCGAGGCGGCAGAATTCGGGAGCGCCGGATTGCCCCGGCCTGACGCAAGAGCGGCTCGCTCGCGAGGCGGAGTGCTCGCTCGCCTATGTGCAGGTCCTCGACCATGGCTATCGACCGGACCCGGCGGATTACGTCCGGCGTTTCGCCGGGTGGTTTCACTACTTGGCCTGAAAGACGACAACCCGGCCGCTACTCCGGGTGGCCGCGAAGCATCGGCGGAAGCGCGCCGACATCGCGAAGAGTAGCGCCGCACACCCGACGCGGCGACGAGCGCGATCGCGAACGAGCTCAGCCTGCCGGCTGCGCGAGATGGCCCGACCCGGCCCAGCCCGGAGATCGAGCCCGCGGAGGTCGCGTACGCGCTCGAGTGCGGGGGCGGAGACGATGACCGGTGACGAGGCGTTCACCCGAAGCCCGGAACTTGCTTACGGGGAGGGCCGGAACGAGCGATGCTCCCCGAGGCGGGACCCTCGGGCTGGGAACCCGTAGATACTCCTGCCGATCCCTGAAGGGCGAGACCGACCCCGAGCCGCCGCCGAAGATGCTCACCCACTCCGACAACGAGTGCCTCTCTACGCGGCCAAGGTTCATCTGTTCGCCGGCGAGCCCGAGGGCGGTAAAGGTTCGGCGCGATGCCTGCAGCGTCGAGGGAGCGGAGTTCGGCCAGCGAGCACGTCATCTACATCGACTTCGAGGACGAGGCCTCGGCCGCCGTTCATCGGCTGGTGGCACTCGGAGTGGGCCGCCGACGCGATAGCCAAGGGATTCCACTACGTCCGCCCCGATGAGCCGCTCGACAACGCCGGCCGCGCCGCGGTCGAGCGCGTCCTCGAGGCCTACCCGGCCGACCTCGCCATCATTGACGGACTCACGGACAAGCTCGCGATTCGCGGCATCGAGACTCGCGACAACGCCGAGGTCGCGAACTGGATGCGCGATCTTCCGCAAGGCCTTCGGCGGCGGGGCATCGCAACGGTCCTCGACGACCACGTAGTCAAGGACAGCGATGCCCATGGGCGCTACTCGATCGGAGCCCAGCAGAAGCTCGCCAAGGTCGACGTGGCCTCCGCCTAAACGTCAAGGAGCCGCTGGGCCGCGGGCTACGCGGGCGGGTCTTGTCGCGGATCGAGAAGGATCGCCCCGGCCACGTTCGCCGGCTCGCCCGCCACGAGCTCGTCGCCGAGATGATCGGCGAGTTCGCTTCCCGGCGGGGGAATGGACCTGGCACTGGAACCGCCGAGCGAGGCCGCTGGTGACACCTTCCGACCGACCGGCTACATGGCGAAGGTCTCGCGGGCGGTGGCGCGCGAGCCGGGACTCGAGCGTCACGGGCGTCGCGGAACGCGGTTGGCGGCAAGAACGACTACATCGACCGCGCACGCGAGTGCCTCGTCCACGAGGGGTTCGTCGACACCCGCCCCCGACGGACAGGCAACGCGACACTACGAGATTCGGGCCTTCGTGGAGAACCAGGGGGAGCGCGATGAGGCCTAGCGCAACCCTGCCCCGAAACCCTGCCCCCAACCCTGCCCCGAGAGGTCCCGGTGGAACCCCTTTCGGAAACCCTGCCCCCCTGCCCCGCCCTTATAGCGGGGCAGGGTCAGGGTCCCGAGGACCACCCTGCCCCAAACCCTGCCCCCTGCCCCTCCCTAGGTGGGAATCGTGAAGCCCCAGCCCCTCGCGCCCGTCCCGCGCTTCATCACCCGTGAAGAGGCCGCCGCCGCCCTCGGGGTTTCGCTGGCGCACTTCCGGCGTCACGTCGAGCCGCAGTTGAGGCTCATCCGATCCGGATCGTGCCGGCTCGTCCCGATCGCCGAGCTTGAGCGCTGGGCGAAAGAAAGCGCCACCTTCGCGGGAGCGACTAGGATGAGGTGGAAATGAAGAAGTGCCCCCGCGACGCGTGAACGCCAGGGGGCCTGGCCCACGGAGGTATGAGCTCCCATGAGCGACGCGAACGTAGTCCGGCTCGACGGGAATTCGGAGCGCGCGGACTCGAAGGGGCCGCCTCGCTACCGCGGGTACCGCCTCGGCCCGCACGCTAAGCGCCACCTGTCGGTCCCTCGAACCCGCACCTGGCCGAAGCGCGGTCTTCGCGCGTCGACGCGCTGGCGGGACTGCAGAACGGCAGGCGGCAGCGCCTACCTGGCGCGAACGATGCGCGAAGCCGTCGAACGGTCCCTGAACAGGGATCGAATCCGGGGCGATTCGCGATCGCGGCGGGCGCCCTACAAGCCGAGTACCCGACGGGGATACGAGCGCCAGGCTTCGCGGCCACGTACTCCCGTGTCTTGCGGGCCCTACCCGCTTGGCGAAGCTGACACGTCAGGGAGCGTGCAGGTCTGGACGGATTCGCTCGACGGGGCTCCCTCCACGATCCGCAATGCCGTCGCGGCGCTCCGGGCGCTCTATGGCTGGGCGATCCCGCGCGGGCATCGCCCAGGTCAACCCCACGCGCGACCTGCGGTTGCCCTCCGGCGAGAAGGAGCGCGACCGGATCGCCTCACCCGGAGAGGCAGGCGACTTGATCGAGGCGCTCCAGCCGCGCGACCAAGCGTTGTTCGGGCTGGCGGTCTATGCCGGCCTGCGGCGGCGAGATTCTGGCGCTCGGTGGGAGGCGATCGACCTGGACGCGCTGACGCTGCGCGTCGAGCGAAGCTGGGACGCGAGTCGCGCGAGTTCGTAAAGCCGAAATCCAAGGCGGGCACCGCACCGTCCCGATCATCGACCGCCTGGACGTGCTGCTCGCCGATCATCGGGTGCTGACGAATCATCCGAGCGGCGGGCTGCCTGTTTGCCAGCGACCGCGCACCCGGTCAACCCGCTGCATCCCGTGGCGCTGCGCCGTCGCATGTACGCGGCATGGCGAGCCGCCGGATTGGAGCCCCTGGACTGCAGGAAGCCCGGCACACGTTCGCGTCCATGATGATCGCGGCAGGCGTCAACGCGAAGGCCCTCGGCGGCTAGCATCGGACACGCGAACATCGCGATCACCTTCGACCGCTACGGGCACCTGATGCCAGGCTGCGAAGCCGAAGCTCCGCGACCGCCTCAACGCCTACCTCGATCGGTAGCCGTAGCCATGCCGTAACCACCGCCACTCGAATAACCCACCGATTTACAGGGGATTCGCCTCCGAAGCAGACGAGCCTTCTACACCAGATCGACGGCCGCCGCCCGAAGCGCCTGATCATCAAGGTTCTAGGCATCGCCAAGCCGGAAACGGCATAGCCAAGCGCTTTACAACGTCCAGTCATGCGCTCCTATCCGCGTCTTGGGAAGGACTGCCCTCGACCGCACCGTAAGGGGGCACATGCGGCGCACGGGTGGCGCACCCGGAAGCTCACCACCAGGACGGCCAGCGCGCCGCACCCCCGGCTAGCGCTGATGTGCGAGTATCGCCGCAGCGGCCCGCGTGCCGGGCAACCTGATCCGGGGAGGAACAAAATGGAAGTCCTAGCAAGAGGCGGTCGGTCGCTGGCGCTCGCGGCGATCGCAGTCCTGGCAACAATCGCGCTCGTCGCTGCGGGCGCCTCGCCGGCCGAGGCGGTCCCGATCAAACGGGGGCACTCAAAGCTGATCCTCGACCAGGACACCTCCTCCGGTCTTGACGCCCTGGGGATCGGCATTCTGCCGATCGCGCCCGCAGAGGCAAGCAGTGGCGGCGAGCGGTTCCCGATCACCGGAGGCAGGGTCAGCCGTGACGGGCTCACGGCGCGCATCAACCATGGCGGCGGGATGGCGTTCGTCGGTGACAACGCGCGCGTCAAGGTGAAGCGGCTCAAGGTGCACCTCTGTTGTCCTAACACGGACGATTCCGAGTTGATCGCGTCGATCGACGGTCAGCGGATGTCGTTCCTGACCCTCGAGCGCGGGCGCCATAGTTCCCGCGGACGCGACGTCACCTTCCGCGGGATCAAGGCGTCTCTGACCCGGAAGGCGGCACACGCGCTCAACCAGGCGTTCGCGACCAACTTCTTCCGAAAGGGCACGCGGCTCGGCAAGCTGCGCATCGACGCGACGCTGGCCCGCTAGCACGACCGACGCCGGCGAAGGCGGGGGGTCCTCGCCTTCGCCGCGTCCCGGCTAGGACCGCGACAACGGGCCCTGTGCCCTACTCCCGCAGCCCGGCGGCTTCGAGGGTCCCCATTTGGGGGAAGGCCCCGTCTCGTAGCTCGGGGACGATTCGTGGCTAAAGCCCCGGCGGACGGTAGGTGACCGCGCGGCCCGCCGCTTCATCCACCTGTTCGGGTGTGAGCAGCACCGTGGTCCTCACCGTCGCGCCCCCTGAAGCGTTGGCGATCAGCGAAACGGCCGCGGCGGCCTCGTCGTCGGGAAGATCGACGATCGAAAACACGTCGCTGTCACCGAACGCGAAGTAGAGGCACTCCAGCTTCCCGCCTACGGCTTCCACGGCGTCGGCGACCGCCGTCCGCCGATCGGTGCCGCCCTTGGCGCGCACGCCCTCCTCACCCCGAACCGTGTATGAGCCCTGGTACAGGTACTTCGGCATCTCGTCTCCTCCTTGCCTTTGCGGGTCCGGAGCGAAGGCTCTCACGTCTCACCCGGTCACGCCGCACCGTTCTCGCGGCCGGGCGGGTGGATAAGGGAGCCGCAACGCGAGTTCTTGAGCGAGGGATGGCCGTGGGGGTCCTCTCGCTGCACCTCAGCAAGTGGAGGGGTTCGAGGACCTACTCGCCGCCTGTAGAAGGCTCCACTCAGCCTCGGCGTTGATCCTCTGTCGCTCGCTCCTGGGAGACGCGACAAGGAGCGTCTGGATGCACACCTGCGACTAGCGGCGACGGCCCGCTAGGTCACGTGCTCCATATCGGCCGTGTGGACGTCCCGTACTTCGGGCGGCCGGCGGGCCGGTAGACCTGGATCGTCACCCCGTTGGGGGTAGGCCGGGACTCGACCAGCTCGAACGCCGCGTCCGGGCCGGCGTCGGCGAAGAGCCGCGTGCCCTGGCCGACGACCACTGGGCATGTGAACAGGGTGAGCTCGTCGACGAGCTCGTTTTCGAGCAGCCAGCGGATCAGGGCGCAGCTGCCATGCACCTGAAGCTCGCCCTCCGGCTCGGCCTTCAGCTCGGCAACGGCCGCCGCGAGGTCACTTGGGAGGACGGTCGTGTCCTCCCAGCCCGGGTCGGTGAGCGTGGTCGATGCCACGTACTTGGGCTTCGAGTTCAGCGCCTCCCCGATTCGGCTCTTGCTCGGATCTTTCATGGTTCCCCACGAGCCGGCGAAGATCTCGTAGGTCCGCCGGCCGAGCAGGAACGCGTCGGCGCGCGCGTAGATCTCCTCCAGATAGGTCATGGCCTCCGTGTCGAAGAGCGGCATGACCCATCCCCCGCGCTCGAATCCGCCCCTGCGGTCCTCGTCCGATCCGCCGCCCCCCTGGATAACTCCGTCGAGGGAGATGTATGTGGTGGTCGTGAGCTTCATGGTTAGATCACCCTCTCGTTGCTTGGTCTGGTCCGTTGAGACTGGGCCGCATCATCGAACTCATCGGTTCACGCCGCCACGCGTGCGGCTCACCCATAACTGGACGACCACCCGCGCCATCACCAGCACCGCGACGACGCGTTCGCGCTCGGGGACGTGATGCCGGGTGAGGCGTAGATACGCAAGCCGAGCAGGACGGGGCGCATCCCTCCGATTGCTCCTTGAGGACTACCGCGATCGGGACGGTGCGGTCCGGTTCCTGTACGAGGGCCTCCGCTCAGCCCTGAAGCCGTTCCCGCCGCGGCTCTACTACGGCCTCGCAGACGAGGACTAC
The DNA here is from genome assembly GCA_963797665.1 of uncultured Actinomycetes bacterium. Classification (GTDB taxonomy): domain Bacteria; phylum Actinomycetota; class Thermoleophilia; order Solirubrobacterales; family 70-9; genus AC-56. The sequence continues at coordinate 8,821 of CAWCQE010000002.1, forward strand.
GACCCTGGACCGCACTCCACGAGCGAGGAGGTCATCTCCCTCTACTGCGTGGATGGGGCCAAGGCCAAATACGCCGCCCGTCCGTCAGGGCCGAGTCGGCGAATTCGGGCGACGCCGATGTGTGGCCAGCCTCTCACCCGAGGCACGGCGGGTCAAGACGGCATGGGTCTTGGCGGCTTCTACTGCGGGACGACCTCGACGTGGCAGTCCTCGCCGAAGTTCGCGAACGCGAAGTCGCCCGCCCTGCTGTCCGCCCGCCTGATCCCGTGCTCTGCGGCCGCGGGGGCAGACACGAACGTCACCTCAGGCTCTGGGCCGCCTGGGCCATCGGGGTCACATCGCCATAGCACCGCCCCGGTCTTCGCTCCAGCCGCAGCAGGCAGCGTGAGCGCGAGCATTAGGGCGAGGGCGGCGATAAACACCTGGAAGGACCTCATCATTTGGTTCCCCTCTCTGGTCGTGCACTTCGGACCTTGCAGGGATCCGCGTGCGGTAAGCACATCCAGCGGCATCGTGCCGCCGGGCGCTGAAATCTCACTGAATCCTCGCGACCGGCTCGCGCCCACCTGGACGGACGAGCCGCACCCATGCGTTCGGACCCTGAAAACGAGCGGCGGGCCCACGTGGGCCCGCCGCGATATGCCATCAGGTTGAGATCAGCCGCTCAGTCCCAGACGAACGGCGGGTACCTCGTAACCATCCAGTACTGGTACGCGCTCGACCTCGCCGCCCAGCGCAGCCCGATCCGGGCGATGTTGAAAAGCCCGTCCGGAAAGCGCTTGGTAAACAGGATCGTGAAGAAGGCGAAGAAGGCCATGAGCTCCGCCAGGTACAGGATGAGCGTCGCGACGAACTGGTAGGGAATCACCAGCAGCCACGTCACCAGTGGCCGCCAGCGCTCGACGCGCTCCGGATAATCGATGTTGAAGCGCGCCGGGTAATTCGGATCGTCATCGAGCGTGAACGGCGGATATGGATCGACCATCAGGAACACGTAGGCGGTGACCCGCAGAGCCCAGCGGTGAACTCCGACCACGAAGTCGAACATCCCGCGCGGGTAACGGCCCGTAAACAGAACCGCAAACCACGAGACGAGAATCACGAAAAACGCCCCGATGCCGAGCACGATCAACACGAGGTAATGCGGAATCGCGAGCAGCCACTTGATCAGCGGCATGAACCGGCTGTACTCCTCCTGCCGCTCGACGTCGAGATGGACGGGATAGTCAGCGGCACCTACCGCCGCCGGTGTCGCCGGTGGAGGAGGCGGGGCGGGCGGCTGAGCGCCCCCCGTCGGGCCGGTGGGCGTCTCCGGCGCTCCCGGCGTCTCAGGCGTTTCGGTCATCTGCCCTCCGTTCGGTGATCCGCTCAAGGACGGCACCCCGGCCGTGAGCGGGTTGCTGGATCGAGCGCATCATCTCACGCGAATCGGCGGCCGAAATGTGAAATTTCATTCGCGGCCGATCACCCTTGACCAAGGCGAGATCGCCGCGTGGCGGCCCGCTAGCCGCCCTCCTCGATCCAGGGCATCATCTTGCGGAGGTCCGAGCCCACCTGCTCGACCTCGTGGGCGGCCGCCTCGTCGCGCAGCCGCTGGAAGTTCTCGGCGCCCGCGCGGTTCTCGGCGATCCACTCGCGGGCGAACTCGCCCGACTGGATATCGGCCAGGAGCCGGCGCATCGCGGCCCTGGTCTCGTCCGTGATCACCCGCCTGCCGCGCGTCATGTCACCGTACTCGGCCGTGTTGGAGATCGAGTGGCGCATGCCCTGGATCCCCTTCTCGTACATCAGGTCGACGATCAGCTTGAGCTCGTGGAGGCATTCGAAGTACGCGAGGCGCGGGTCATACCCCGCCTCGACCAGCGTCTCGAAGCCCGCGCGCACGAGCTCCGTCGCTCCTCCGCACAGGACGGCCTGCTCACCGAACAGATCGGTCTCGCACTCGTCCTTGAAGGTCGTCGCAATCACGCCCGCCCGGGTGCCGCCGATGCCCTTGGCGTAAGCGAGGACCAGGTCACGGGCGGTTCCCGTCGCGTCGCGGTGCACCGCCGTGAGACAGGGCACGCCCCGGCCCTCGGCGAACTGCCGGCGTACCAGATGCCCGGGCCCCTTGGGTGCCACCATGCCCACGTCGACCTCGGCCGGGGGCTCGATCTGACCGAAGTGGATCGCAAACCCGTGGGCGAACATCAGGAGGTTCCCGGGCGCGATCCCGTCCCGGATCTCGCCTTCCCAGATCTGCGCCTGGCGCTCGTCGGGCAGCAGGATCATCACCACGTCGCCGCGGCTCGCCGCCTCCGCGACGCCGTGGACCTCCAGCCCCTGCCCCTCCGCCTCCGCGCGGCTCGCCGAATCCGGGCGCAGCCCGACGATCACCTCGCAGCCGGAGTCCCTGAGGTTCAGAGCGTGTGCGTGGCCCTGCGACCCGTAGCCCAGGATCGCGATCGTCTTGCCGTCGAGATGCGAGAGGTCGGCGTCGGCGTCGTAGAAGATGTCCTTGTCAGGCACGATGCGCCGGACTCTACGCATCCGGGCGCTTCATGAACCACTCGGTGAACTCGCGACACCGCCCCTCGGCATCGAACCGCATGACGAAGCAGTTGTCATAGACCTTCTCCACCGGTCCGCCCGGACGCTCGAGGTAGGTGCTCGATCCCGCGGCGACGGCGACGTCGCCGTCGACGGCAGTGGGACTGTAGGCCGCCTCGTAGGTGCCCTCCGGATCTCGCGCCGATGCGGCCTCGTGCTCCCCCTCGCCGAGCCAAGATTCGACCACGGCCTCGCGCCCCGTGACGGGCTCGTCGTAGGGGTGGTAGCGGTACTCGACGTCCTCGGCGAAGAGCGCCGCGATCCGGTCGCGGTCGTAGGTCCTCCACGCCTCCACGTAGTCGTCCAGCCAGCGGCTCACATCCCCTCGTTCCATTCCTCTCCTTTCAGCGCAGTACCCGGCGGAGCAGTTTGCCCGATGGAGTGCGAGGCAGCTCGCTGGCGAACCTGATGCGCTTCGGGACCTTGTAGCCGGCGAGCGACTCGGCGCAGTACTCCCGCAGCTCAGTCGCCTCCGCCGCGGCGCCGTCGCGCAGCACCACCACCGCCTCGACCGCCTCCTGCCACTCGGGATCCGTCCGCCCCACGGCCGCGGCGTCCGCGACTGCCGGATGTCGCAACAAGACCTCCTCGACCTCAGCCGGCAGCACGTTTTCGCCGCCGGTGACGATCACGTCGCCGAGGCGGTCCTCGACGTACAGAAACCCCTCGTCGTCGATGCGGCCGAGATCGCCGGTGTGAAGCCACCCGTCCTCGTCCACGCAGCCCGGAGCCACGACCGGCCCCTGCACGCAGATCTCACCGTCCGAGATGCGCAGGTGGGTCGTGAGGAGGGGGCGTCCGGCCGAGCCGAGCTTACGCCGGGCGTCCTGTGGAGCGAGCGTCGTCACCTGGGATGCGGTCTCGGTGAGGCCGTAGCTCTGGACCACCGATGCGCCTCGTCCCATCGCCTCCTCCAGGACGTCCATGGGGACAGGCCCGCCGCCGACCAGGATCGCTCGCGGACGCGACAGGTCCACCTCGGCCTCGAGCAAGCGCACGAGCTGCGTGGTCACAAGCGACGCGAGAGTGATGCCGTCACCCTCGAGCGACTCGCCGACCCGCTCGGTGTCGAAGCCGTCATGCACGATCGCCCCCGTGCCGTAGATGACCGACCGCATCACGATCTGCAGCCCCGCTACGTGGTACAGCGGCAGGCAACACAGCCACCGGTCGGCTGGATCGACCCCGAGGTTGAACGCCGACCCCACCGCGCTCCAGAGGTGATTGCCGTATGTGAGGCCGACCGCGCGCGGCCGGCCCGAGGTGCCGCTCGTGAGGATCTCGCAGTGGACCGCGTCGAGGTCGTGCTCGCCGAGCAGTGGCAGGTCGGCCTCGCTCATCGTGGCATGGTCGGATTCGGTCACCACGAGGGCGGGCGCTATGCGCTCCAGCCCCGCCTCCAGCTCCGGCGCCGCGAGACCGGGATTCAGCGGATGGAGGACGGCGCCCAGCTTCATCAATGCATGAATCGAGACGACGTACTCCAGGCCCGCCGGCCTAACGATCGCGACGCTTGCTCCGCGGCGCACCCCGCGAGCCGCCAGCCTTCGCGCCGCGCGCGTCGCCTCGGCCTCGAGCTGCTCATACGTCAGCGCGACGCCATCGGCGATGACCGCCACGCGGTCCGGACACGTCTCGGCGCGCTGGGCCAACCAGTTGTCGAGGTTCATGGCGAGGAGTCCTGGTTGGGCATGGGCAGGGATAATTCCGAACATGCCGACTCGCCACAAGCAGGCGCCGCCCGAGGAGGAGCTCTACGCCCCGATCGAGTGGCGGAGCGCCGAGGAGTTCACGGACATCCTCTACGAGAAGGCCGACGGTATCGCCAAGATCACGATCAACCGGCCCGAGGTCCGTAACGCGTTTCGCCCCCAAACGCTCGCCGAGCTTCGCGACGCCTTCGACCGCGCGCGGGACGATCTCGATGTCGGCTCCGTGATCTTCACCGGAGCCGGAGCCGAGGCCTTCTGTTCGGGCGGCGACCAGCGCATCCGCGGCGACGACGGCTACATGGGCGACGACCAGGTCGCTCAGCATGGCGTGGGTCGCCTCGACGTGGGGGACCTGCACGTCCAGATCCGCCGCCTGCCGAAGCCGGTGATCGCGATGGTCGCCGGCTACGCCGTCGGCGGCGGACACATCCTGCACCTCGTATGCGACATGACGATCGCCGCGGACAACGCGCGGTTCGGCCAGACGGGACCGCGAGTCGGGAGCTTCGATGGTGGCTTCGGCGCCAGCCTTCTCGCCCGCAACGTCGGGGTGAAGAAGGCGAAGGAGGTGTGGTTCCTGCTGCGCCTGTACTCGGCGGAGGAGGCGCTGAGCATGGGGCTCGTGAACGCGGTCGTTCCCGTCGCTGACCTCGAGCGCGAGACGGTGGCGTGGTGTCGCGAGATGAACGCCCTCTCCCCGCTCGCGCTCCGCCTCCTGAAGGCGAGCTTCAACGCTGACGAGGACGGGATCACCGGCCTGCAGCAGCTCTCGCACGATGCGACGCTTCTCTTCTACATGACCGAGGAGGGGCAGGAGGGTCGGAACGCCTACGTGGAGCGCCGCAAGCCGGACTTCGGTAAGTACCCGAGGAGACCCTAAGCCCGTATGCGCCTCTGGTTGATGGCGGCGCGGCCGCGGACGCTGCCCGCCGCAATCGCACCCGTGCTGGTCGGCACCGCGGCAGCCGTTGAGCACGTGGACGACATCAGGCTCGGGGCGTTCTTCGCGGCCCTCGTGGGCAGCATCTTCATCCAGATCGGGACGAACCTCGCGAACGACTACTCGGACGCAAGGCGTGGCGCGGACAGCGCCGACCGGCTGGGTCCCGTCCGGGTGACCTCCTCGGGGCTGGTCGCGCCACGGCGCGTCCTGGTGGCGACCTGGATCGCCTTCGGGATCGCCGTGGCGGCGGGCATCTACCTCGCGACGGTGGCGGGGGTCGTGATTCTGATCGTCGGCGCGGCGTCGATCCTTGCCGGCGTCCTCTACACGGGCGGGCCGCGCCCTTACGGCTACGCCGGCCTCGGCGAGGTCTTCGTCTTCCTCTTCTTCGGCCTGGTCGCGGTCAACGGCTCCTACTACGTTCAGCTCGAGCGCCTGGACTGGCTCCCGTTCGGTCTCTCGCTGGCGATCGGGTTCCTGGCGGCGGCGATCCTCGTCGTCAACAACGTGCGCGACATCGACACCGATCGCCGGTCGGGGAAGATGACGCTGGCGGTGCGGCTCGGGCGCCAGCGCACGCGCAACCTCTACGCCAGCCTCGTCGCCGGAGCCTTCGTCACCGTTCCGATCGTCCTCCTGGCGACCGGGGGCTCGGCCTGGTGCCTGCTCGTCCTCCTGGCCACGCCTTTGGTCCATCGCCCGTTGACCGCCGTCATGACGCGCACCGACGGCCCTGCGCTCAACGGCGCCCTCGCGGGGACCGGCGCCCTGCTCGCGGCCTTCAGCCTCACGCTGACCGCCGGCCTGTTGATCGCCACCTGGACATGAGGATCACCGCGGTCGAGGCGGTGCCGTACGCCCTCGGGTTCCGCCACCCGTACGTCACCGCCAGAGGTCGTCTCGAGCGTCGCGACATGGTCCTGGTGAGGCTGCGGACGGACGAAGGGATCGAGGGTTTAGGCGAGGCCGTCGCCATGTCGCTCCGCGGTGGCGCCGAGGCCTCGGCGCTCGCCCGGGAGATCGAACGGAGCGCCGCTCCTCAGCTGACTGGGCTCGAACCGAATGCCGATCCGCTCCTGCCCGACTGGTCGGGGCAAGGTCTCTCGACGCCGGTACGGGCGGCGGTCGAGGTGGCGCGCCTCGACCTCGCGGCGAAGCTCGCCCGGATGCCTCTCTGGCGGCTGCTCGGTGCCGAGGCATGCCAACCGGTCTCATGCAACGCCACCCTGGTCGCCGGGCCGCCCAGGGCTGTCGCCGCGGATGCGGAGCGCTGGGCCGCGCGGGGATTCGAGACCTTCAAGCTCAAGGTCGGAGTGCCGGGCGACGTCGGCCAGGTCGAGGCGGTGCGCCATGCCGTCGGAGTAAGCGCGAGACTGCGCGTGGACGCGAATGGGGTCTGGACCCCGCAGGACGCGGTGCTGCGGCTGACGGCCATGGAACGGCACGGGATCGAGCTCGCCGAGCAGCCGGCCGCGGACCTCGAGGACCTGGCGGCGGTTCGCAACCAGACCGCGATCCCGATCGCCGCCGACGAGAGCGTGAATGGGGCCGAGGACGCCCGCCGGGCGAAGGATCTCGGCGCATGTCAGCTCGCCACCGTCAAGCTCGCGAAGGTCGGCGGCATCGGGCCCACCCGGGAGATCTCCGCCGAGCTGCCCGTGTACCTGTCGAGCGCGCTCGATGGCCCGGTCGGGATCGCCGCTGCGGCGCACCTCGCACAGGTGCTGCGCCCGGCCGCACCGTGGGCGAGCCTGGCGCAGGGACTGGCCACCCAGCTCCTGTTCGGTGACACGATCGCCTCGGTGGAATGCGAGGTTCGCGACGGCGCGCTACACGTCCCGGAGGGTCCCGGCATCGGAGTCGAGATCGACGAATCCGCGCTCGAGCGCTGCCGCCTGTAGCCGCTCACGGGTACCGTTCGCGTCGGTGGACCCCGCCAATCGCAACACGGCCCTGGCCTCGGCGATGGTCGAGGAGCTCGCGCGTTGCGGCGTCCGCCACGCCGCCCTCGCGCCGGGTTCGCGGTCCACGCCGCTCGCGCTCGCGCTCTGGCGGCACCCGGCGATCGAGGTCACGGTGATCGTTGACGAGCGCTCCGCGGGGTTCCTCGCCCTTGGCGCAGCTCAGGCAAGCGGGCGCCCGACAGCCGTGCTGTGCACCTCGGGAACGGCCGCCGCGAACCTGCATCCGGCGGTCTGCGAGGCGGACGAGGCCGGCGTTCCGCTGATCGTGCTCACCGCCGATCGCCCGCCCGAGCTCCGGGGCATCGGCGCGGGTCAGACGATCGACCAGCTGAAGCTCTACGGGTCCGCCGTTCGCTGGTTCTGCGAGGTCGGGACGCATGACGCCGATGACGCCGGCCTGCTGCACTACCGCTCGGTTGCGTGCCGCGCCTACTCGTCCGCGCGAGGCGACCCTCGACCCGGGCCCGTTCACCTGAACCTGGCCTGGCGCGACCCCTTGGGCCCCGAACCCCATCCCGAGGACGTCACCGCCACCTCCGAGTTGGCGCTCGCGGGGCGCGGGGAGCGCCCGCTGACCGCCGTGACCACGGGCCCAAGGGGCGCAGACGAAGCCCTGCTCGACGAGATCGCCGAGCGGATCGGCGCCTCGCCGCGGGGTTTGATCGTCGCCGGCAGGCAGCCGGACCCCGACCTGGCCCACCCGGTGACCGAGCTCGCTCGCCGGTCCGGCTTCCCGATCCTCGCGGAGCCGACATCGCAGCTTCGGCTCGGCGCGCACGATCGGAGCGCCGTCGTGTGGACCTACGACGCGATCGCCCGGTCGCGCCCGGCGACCCTCGTTCCCGACCTCATCATCCGCTTCGGCGACATGCCGACGAGCAAGGGATTGCGGGCATGGCTCGCATCAGTGCCGGACCTCCGACAGGTGGTGGTCGAGGCGAGCGGCAGCTGGAACGAGCCCTCGCGTCAAGCCGAGACGCTCGTTCGAGCCGGTGGTCGAACGGTGGCCGAAGGGCTCGCCGGCCGGCTCGGCGACGGCGGCGGTGATTCCGAATGGACCGCCGCGTGGCTCGACGCCGATGCCCGCGTCGCCGCGGTCATCGAGGAGGAGCTCGACCGCCTCCACGGCCCAACGGAACCCGGCGTGCACTCCGCTCTGGGCCGCCTCTACGGCGACGGTGACCTCGTCTATGTGGCGTCGTCCATGCCGATTCGCGATTGCGAGGCGTTCGTCCGGCCCAGCGGGGCCGCCGTCCGGCTGCTCTGCAACCGCGGGGCGAACGGGATCGACGGGCTCGTCTCGTCCGGCATCGGCGCCGCGACGGCGACCGGGCGGCCGACCTGGATCGTCACCGGCGATCTGGGGCTCTACCACGACATGAACGGCCTCGCGGCGCTGGCGGATCCCGGCCCGCCGGTCAGGATCGTGGTCCTGAACAACGACGGCGGCGGCATCTTCGAGTTCCTGCCCCAGGCCGACCAAATCGAGCGCGAGGAGTTCGAGGCGATCCTGGGCACGCCGCTTGGCATCGAGCCGGCCAAGGTCGCGGAACTACACGGCCTCCGCCACATACGGGTGGGCGACATCGCCGAGCTCGCGCCTGCGGCCAGTGCCGGAACGGCGATCATCGAGGTTCCAGTGGACCGTCGCGCCAACGTCCAGGTGCATCGCCGGATCGCGGACCGAGCCGCGGACGCGCTGTCGGCGATCAGCCGGTGACGAGCGGCAGCAGGGCCCCGAGCTTCAGCTCGGTCTCCGCGAGCTCGTCGTCGGGCCGTGACTCGGCGACGATGCCCGCCCCGGCGAATAGATGGGCCGTCCGGTCCCGCAGCAGGGCGCTGCGGAGCGCGACGCAGAACTCACCGTCCTCCGCCGCGTCCATCCAGCCGACCGGCCCCGCGTACCAGCCGCGATCGAGATCCTCGAGCTCGTCGATCGCCTGAAGCGCTCGCTCCCGCGGCTCACCCCCGACGGCGGGCGTGGGATGCAGCCGGCCGGCGAGTTCGGCCGCGGACCGGGGCTCGGCGAGCTGAGCGTGGATGGGCGTGCCGAGGTGCTGGATGTTGGCGACCTTGATCAGCTCGGGCTCGTCGGCCGCCTCGACCCACACCGAATAGGGGCGCAGGGCGCGCTCGATCCGGCGAACGACGATCTCGTGCTCGGAGCGGTCTTTGCTCGAGGTGCGGAGCTGCTCGCCGAGGTGGTCGTCGACTGCGGGATCGGCGCTCCGCCTGGTGGACCCGGCGAGCCCGACGGTGGCCGCGCTGGACCCGCTGCGCCGAACCAGGAGCTCTGGGCTCGCCCCGAGGAACGCGCCCTCGGGCGAGCCGCAGCAGAAGCAGAAGCAGCTCGGAAAGAGCTCGCGTAGGGCACCGAACACGGCGGCCGGGTCGTGCGCACGGGGGGCCTCCACCATGACCTCTCGCGCGAGCACCACCTTGTCCAGCTCGCGCCGACTGATTCGATCGACCGCGGCGGCGACCGCCTGCTCGTATCGGCCTGGAGGCGAGGCGTTCGCTATCCGCACGGTTCCGGTCGGGTGCGGGTCCGGCATGGGCAGGGACCGATCCCGGAGTCCCGCAACCCGAGCCGCGAGCCGCGCCGCCGTATCGCCCGGATCGACGGCAGGGTCGTTCGTCGCGCACAGGGTCAGGTGCGTGCGACCGCCCTCCCGGTGAAGGAGGAGCTCCGGAAGGACCATCAGTCCCGGGGGGAACGATGCCCAGGGGCCCTCCCAGCCGCCATCCGGATCGAACGCGAAGCCGCCGACCCAGACCGGCCCTGCTCCAGCGGGAAGGTCGGGCGGCTCTTCGTGCGAGTGCCCGCGCGCGGCGGCCGCGCAAGCCGCGGCGACCTCCTCGAACCGCCTGGGCCCACGTGAGACGGCCTCGTGGGCGCTGCCCAGGGCAGCCAGCGCGAAGCCGCGACGGTCGGGCTGCTCCCAGCAGAACCAGCGGTCGTCGGCTCGGCGCGAGGCGAAGACGATCGCGCTGGGATCCTCGGCCTCGACCTCGGCCGTGACGCTGACCAGCAGCCGGCGGCGGCCCGCGCGAGCCAACAGCGACTCCAGCGAGCCGAGGGCTTCGGCCGCGGCGATCATGGCGCCTAGGCGTCGGGTCGAGATCGGCTGATCGCTACCTCGCCCGTGCGGGCCATCTCGATCAGCCCGTGCGGGCGAATCATCCGCTCGAACGAGTCGATCTTCTCATTCGACCCCGTGACCTCGATGGTCAGCGTGCGCCGCGAGACGTCGACTATCTTCGCTTTGAAGATCTCCGCGAACTGCATGATGTCGGCGCGGTTCTCGACGCCGGCCTGGACCCGGAACAGGGCCATCTCCCTGGCGATCCTCTGATCCGGCTCCATGTCGCGGATCTTGATCACGTTGACCAGCTTGTGAAGCTGCTTCGTCACCTGGTCGATCGGGTGGACCGCCCCGTCGAGGGTCAGGGTGATCCGCGAGATGTCGGGGTCCTCGGTGGGACCGACGGCCAGCGTGTCGATGTTGAAGCCGCGGCGGGAGAACAGCCCCGCGATCCTGGCCAGCACACCCGGCTTGTTCTCGACCAAGAGCGAGAGAACGTGCTTCCGGCCCGTCAGGGTCTTGCCGACCTGAAGGTCCTCGAGCCTGACCACCTCCGGGGTTCCAGCCTCCACGCCTAGCTCACCCCACCATGTCCCTTGCCGCGGCCCCAGCCGGGATCATCGGGAAGCAGTTCTCGGTCTTGTCGACGTGCACGTCGAGCAGCACCGGGCCATCGGTCTCGAGTGCGGTTCGCATCTGGCTGGTGAGCTCGCGCTTGTCGTCGCAGCGCATGGCGGTCCAGCCGAAGGCATCGGCCAGCTTGGCCCAGTCGGGGCTGTCGCCGAGCTCGACCGCGCTGTACCGGCCGTCCCAGAAGAGCTCCTGCCACTGCCTGACCATGCCCATGTAGCCGTTGTTCATCAGAAAGACCTTCACCGGGATGTCGTGATGGGCCGCCGTCGCGAACTCCTGGCAGACCATCACCAGGCTGCCGTCGCCCGCGAGGCAGACGACCGTCTCATCGGGGCACGCGACCTTGGCGCCGATGGCCGCCGGGAGCCCGAACCCCATCGTTCCCAGGCCGCCGGAGTTGATCCACTGGCGTGGCCGCTTGAAGTGGTAGTACTGCGCCGCCCACATCTGGTGCTGGCCGACGTCGGACGTGATGATCGCGTCCCCTTCGGTGGCCTCGTACAGTGCCTCGACCATGAATTGGGGCTTGATCACGGAGTCGCTCGAGTCCTCATAGCCCAGCGGGTGCTCGCTCTGCCAGCCGCGGAGCCTCTCCCACCAATCCTCGAGTCGCGCCGAGTCGGCCTTCAGCGCGCGGTACTCCCGGGTCAGCTTCGGCAGGACGTCCTTGGCGTCGCCCACGATCGGGATGTGGGCGGGCACGTTCTTCGAGATCTCGGCTGGATCGACGTCGATGTGCACGAACTTGGCGCGGGGCGCGAACTCCGAGAGCTTGCCCGTGATGCGGTCATCGAAGCGCGCGCCGACGGCGATGATCAGGTCGGCGTTGTCCATCGCGTAATTGGCCGTCCGGGTCCCGTGCATGCCGAGCATCCCCAGCCACTGGTCGTGCGGCGCCGGGAAGGCGCCGAGACCCATCACCGTCAGGGTGACCGGGAACTTGTCCGATGTGGCGAAGTCGATCAGCTCCTGGGAGGCGCTCGCGTTGACGACCCCGCCGCCGGCGTAGATCACCGGCCTGCGGGCGTTCGCGAGCGCTTTGGCCGCCAAGCGGATCTGCTTGATGTTTCCCTCCGTGGGCGGCTTGTAGCCCGGCAGGTCGGGCGGGCCCTCGGCCGGCTCGTAGTCGATCTCCGCCCGCGAGAGGTCCTGGGGGACGTCGACGAGAACCGGGCCGGGGCGACCGGTCGAGGCGATGTGGAACGCCTGATGGATGTAGGCCGGGATCTGGCGCGGATCGGTCACCAGAAACGAGTGCTTGATGACCGGGAGCGTGATCCCGGTGACGTCGGCCTCCTGGAAGCCGTCGGTGCCGATGAGCTCGGTCCGCACCTGGCCGGTGATGAACACGCTCGGGACGGAGTCCATCATCGCGTCGGCGATGGCCGTGACGAGGTTGGTGGCGCCCGGGCCGGAGGTGGCGAACGCGACGCCCACGCGCCCCGACGCCTTGGCGTAACCCTCGGCAGCGTGCCCCGCTCCCTGCTCGTGACGCGACTGGATGTGGACCAGATCCGCGTCGTAGAGCGCGTCGTAGGTCGGCAGGTTGGCGCCACCGGGGATGCCGAAGACGTGCTCGACGCCCTCAGCCTTCAGCGCTTCACATAGTGCGTCCGCGGCGCGCATGGAGGCAATGATTGTAGAGCGGGGGTACAAAGTGCCATCATCGGCCGGGCGCACGCGGCGGCCGGGCGACGGCAACCCTTCAATCGCGCCTATCCGCACCGCCGACTGAAGAGTTAACCGTCCTATGGAAGGTCAACGCTTCAACCGGCTCCGGGGTTGCGGCGGTTGAAGGGTTAGCGGGGGCAGTCGATCGGCTAGCGGGGGCAGTCGATCGCCATTGCTGCCTACCTGCCCAACACCCATACCGCCTCCAGGTGCGGACGCGCATGGGTGCAAAGTCGGCCTTGATCGGATCCGGCAGGCCGACTACGGAACGCGCTCTGGGCCCGCCTCGCTCGATCGGGACATTTCGCCCTCGAGCTCGCCGGGCTTCCACCGGGTCCGGGGCAGAATCGCACGCTTTATGACCCGGTCCTTGTGGCGCTCGATGATCCTGAGCATCGACCGGACGAGCTCTTCACCCAGGTGGTGGGGCCTGAGGCCCAGGTCGATGAGCTTGGTGTTCGCAGCGTTGTAGTAGTGGCGCTCGGCCTCGATCCGGGGGTTCGGATAATTGTGCACGGCGACCTCGTAGCCGAGCTCCGCCGCCGCTTCGCCGCACCAGCTCCGCCAGCTCGGCGACCGAGAACTGCTCGGTGAACTGGTTGAAGACCCGGAACTCGCCCAGGTCCGGCGGATTTTGAGCCGCGAGCTCGACGCACTGAAGCGTGTCGCGGATGTTCAGAAAACCACGCGTCTGGCCGCCCTCGCCGTAGACCGTCAGCGGATGCCCGATCACCGCCTGCACGCAGAAACGATTGAGCACGGTCCCGAAGTACTCGTCGTAGTCGAAGCGAGTGACCAGGCGCTCGTCGCGTGCCGACTCCTCGGTGTCGATGCCGTAGACGACCCCCTGGTTCAGGTCGGTCGCGCGCAGCCCCCAGATCCGGCATGCGAAGTGGATGTTGTGCGAATCGTGGACCTTCGAGAGGTGGTAGAGCGAGCCGGGCATCTTCGGGAACGGGAGGACATCCCGGCGACCCTTGTGCTCGATCTCGATGAAGCCCTCCTCGATGTCGATGTTCGGGGTCCCGTACTCGCCCATCGTTCCGAGCTTCACGAGGTGGGAGTCGGGCACCCGGTCGCGCAGGCTGAACAGGAGGTTGAGCGTCCCGATCACGTTCGTGAACTGCGTCTCGACCGCGGTGGCGCGCGACTTCATCGAGTAGGGCGCCGAGGGCTGCTCACCGTAGTGGATGACCGTCTCCGGGAGGGTCTCGGCCACGACCTTGTCGAGGAACTTGCCGTCCTCGATCGAGCCCACGAACGTGCGGATCTCCCTGCCCGAGACCTCCTTCCAGCCCTCGATCCGGTCCGCGAGCGAGCGAATCGGAGTCAGCGAGTCGGTGGAATGCTGCGTGTGCCAGCGCCGGCGCGAGAAGTTGTCGACGACCGATACCTCATGCCCGCGTGCCGAGAAGCGCATCGCGGTGGGCCAGCCAAGGTATCCGTCGCCCCCCAGGATCAGGACTCTCATGACCGCGCGAGGGTAGCGAACGGATCCGCGCCACGTGAGCGGTCCCGCACCACTCCGCGCGAATTGCGGTGATGGCGGCATCTATTCTCTGCCGGCCGTGGAATCCGTGATCTTGCAGGCAAATCTGTTTCCGCCGGAGCTGACCGCAATCCGGATCACCGGCCTCGCCATCGCCGGGGCGATCGCGGCATTCGCCATCGCCCGGCGCCGCGCCCTTCGCAACATCGACGTGATCATCCTGCTCGCGATCGCACTCGGCCTCGCGATCGTCGCCGGCACGGAGCTTTTGGACACCATTCTCGGTGCGTTCTCGTTCCAGCGCTCGAACGGAACCCGCATCGTCGGCGTGGCCGTCTTCGCGATCCTGATCCTCTTCCTGCTCGTCGTTCGGGCGCTGTCGCAGGGGTCGCGAATCACGCGCGAGCTGTCCGGGGTCCTGGAGGGACTCGCGTCGGAGCAGTTCAGGATGGATGGCCACCCCGAGAAGTTCCGCGACAGGATCGGCGTCCTCATCCCCGCGTACAACGAGTCGGACAGCATCGACTGGGTCCTCGACCGCATCCCGGCAACCGTGTGCGGGGCCGACACGGCGATCCTGGTCGTCGATGACGGCTCGCGCGACGGCACGCCCGAGATCGCGGCCGAGCACGGCGCCGTCGTCGCGCGCCACCTGATCAACCGTGGCGGCGGCGCGGCGCTGCGGACCGGGTACCGGCTGCTGGCGGACTCAGGCGCGAGCATCGTCGTCACCCTTGACGCGGACGGACAGCATCTGCCCTCCGAGATGGACCGGCTCGTCGAGCCCGTGATCTCGGGCGAAGTTGCGGTGGCGCATGGCTCGCGCGTCCTGGGCGAGGCCGAGCCCAACCACTACGCGCGCGAGATGGGGATCGTGTTCTTCAACCGGATGGTGTCGCTGATCACACGCACGAAGGTGAGCGACTGCTCCAACGGGTACCGCGCCGTCCGGTCCGACGTGCTCTCGCAGCTCGTCCTGCGCCAGGAGCAGTTCCACACCTCGGAGTTCCTCATCGAGGCGATCAAGCGGGGAATCCCCGCCAAGGAGGTCCCGGTCACGGTCTCCCGCCGACTACACGGACACTCCAAGAAGCCCGCGGTGGTGCGCTACGGGCTCGGGTTCGCGAACGCGATCGTCAGGGCCTGGTTGCGGTAGGGGCCTGGTCTCCGGGCTGCCTGACGTCGGACGGATCGGGCAGATACAGATCTGTCCCGCACCGCGGGCAGACCTGGACGTAGAGCTTGAGCCGCTTCCGCACGTCGGGCAGCGGCGCTCCGGCTCCTGGCTCTCCGGCCGGTAGAGGATCACCCCGATCAGGCCCAGCACCGGGAGGACCGCCCCGACCAGGAACCAGATCAGGAATGAGCTGCCCTTCGCGCGGCCGATCACGCCGGTCGCGATGCCGAAGGTGAGGGCGATCAGGACGTACGCGCCGCCGGCCATGGACTCATTGTCGCGCACGCGCCTGAAATTAAGGTCCGCTGAATCATCCGCCTTACGATGTCGGCGAATGGAGTCGGCGGCCCGAACTCATACGGTCGCGCCCGAGAACGAAGAGGCGACGGAGGCGTGGAGCGGGGTCCTGTTCGACCGGTTCGTGAGCTTCCGCGAGCTCATCGTCACCGGGTTCGCCGAGTTCAGTGACGAGGCGCTTCGCCTTCACCCCCCGAAGCGGGGGAATCGTGTCCTCGACATCGGCTGCGGCTTCGGCGACACCACCCGAAAGCTGGCGGGAATGGTCGGGGCCGAGGGCGAGGCAGTTGGGGTGGACGTCGCGGAACCCTTCGTCGAGACCTCGATCGCGGAGGCGGCCGGAGCCCGGGTCGAGAACGTCCGGTTCATGGCAGGCGACGTTCAGGTCATGGACCTGCCGGGGACGTTCGACTACGTCTTCTCGCGGATGGGGGTCATGTTCTTCGCCAATCCCGTCGCGGCCCTGCGCAACGTCCGGGAGGCGATGGCGCCGGGCGGCCGGCTGTGCGCCGTTGTCTGGCGCCGAAAGCTCGACAACCCGTGGCTGCACCGAGCGGAGGAAGTGGCGAATCGCCACCTCGAGGAGCCCGAGGAGACCGACGAGCCCACCTGCGGCCCCGGGCCCTTCTCGATGGCGGACGCCGACACGGTGAGCAGCCAGCTACTCATCGCCGGGTTCGGCGAGCCGGGGTTCACGCGCTTCGACCGGCCGCTGAAGCTGGGCGACGACCTCGATCACGCCGTGGCCCTCAACATGTCACTGGGCCCGGCCGCCGAGCTGATTCGCCTTGCCGCCGAGGAGGCGGAGAAGATCCGAGCGACCCTGGAGCGCGAGATCCGCGAGGTCCTCGCCGACTTCGAGCGCGAGGACGGGTCCGTCTACGCCGACGCGTCGACCTGGCTCGTCACCGCAACGGCGCCCTGAGCACCCGGCCTAGACCCCAAGCTTCTCCCGGATCAGCCGCGTGACCTCGCCGCCATCGGCCCGGCCCTTCGTCTCGCGCATGACCGCGCCGACGATCGGGCCGATCGCCTTCGGATTTCCGCCGCGGACCTTCTCCGCGGCTCCGGGCTCGGCCTCGATCGCGGCGGCGACGATCGCGTCGAGCTCGCCGGAGTCCGACATCTGCGCGAGTCCCTCACGCTCGACGATCGACGCCGGATCCCCTCCCTCCGCGACCAGCGTGGCCAGCACCTGCCGGGCGGCGCCCGTCGTGACCTGCTTCGCCTCCACCATGCCCGCGAGCGCCGCGAGCGCCTGCGGCGTCACGTTCGAGCTCGCCGGGTCGGCCTCGCCGTCGCCCGCCTCGCGGAGCCTTGCGACCAGCTCCCCGGTGACCCAGATCGCGATCGTCCGCGGTTCGGCCCCGTCCGCCGTGGCGAGCGCCCGCTCGAAGAAGTCCGCGAGCTCGGCGTCGAAGGCCAGCTGGCGCGCCGCGTCGTCGGGCAGGCATAGCTCCGTCCGATAGCGCTCGCGCCGATGGGCCGGCAGCTCGGGCAGGGCGGCACGCGCTTCGTCCAGCATCTCCCGTGTCGGCGCGAGCGGAACGAGGTCCGGCTCCGGGAGGTAGCGGTAGTCGTGTGCGTACTCCTTCGAGCGAAGCGGCGTCAGCGAGCCGCTCCGCGGATCGAAGTGGAAGGTCTCCTGCACGACCTCCCCGCCGGCGTCCTGGACCGCAGCCTGGCGCTCCAGCTCCGCCGCAATCCCGCGCTCCAGGAACCGGAAGCTGTTCATGTTCTTGAGCTCGGTTTTCGTGCCGAGCTCGGCGGCGCCGGCGCTGCGAACGGACACGTTCGCGTCGACCCGGAGGCTGCCCTCCTCCATGTTCACGTCCGAGACGCCCAGCTGCCTGATCGTCGTCCGCAGGAGCTGCGCCCACTCGCGCGCCTCCTCCGGACTGGTCAGGTCGGGCTCGCTGACGATCTCCACCAGCGGGGTGCCGCCGCGGTTGAAGTCGACGAGGGACTGGGCGGACCCGTGGATCCGCCCCGAGCGACCCACGTGGATCATCTTCGCCGCGTCCTCCTCGAGGTGCACTCGGTGGATGCGCACATCGCCGAGGCGGCCGTTCCTGGCCAGCGGGATGTCGTACTGGCTGATCTGGTAGCCCTTCGGATTGTCGGGATAGAAGTAGTTCTTGCGGTGGAAGATCGATCGCGGCGCGACCTCACATTCGAGCGCCAGGGCGATCTGAAGCCCGTACCGGACGGCTCGCTCATTGACGACGGGAAGCGTTCCCGGATGGGCGAGGCAGACGGGGCACGTATGGACATTGGGCTCGTCACCGAATGACAGCGCGCAGCCGCAGAACATCTTCGTCTTCGTCTGAAGCTGGACGTGGATCTCCAGGCCGATGACCGCCTCGTATTCGTTCGGGCGGGCCATCACGACCTCCCCGCGAGCGCGGCGTCGAACCCGATTGTGCGCTCGATCGCGTATGCGGCGTCCAGCAGGCCCGACTCCCCGAACGCCGGCGACGTGATCTGCAGGCCGACCGGCAGCTCGGGACCGCCGCCGTCGGGGGTGGCGAGGCCGGCGGGGAGCGAGATGGCGGGCAGTCCGGCCAGCGGCATCGGCACCGTGCAGTAGTCCGACATGTACATCGCCAGGGGGTTCTGGGCGCGGGCGCCGAGCTCGAACGCGACGGTCGGGGAAGTCGGCGTGGCCAGGTAGTCGAAGCGCTCGAACGCGGCGGCGAAATCCTCTGCGATCCTCGTGCGGACGCGCTGCGCGCGGCCGTAGTAGGCCTCGTAGTAGCCCGACGACAGGGCGTAGGTGCCGAGCATGATCCGGCGCTTGACCTCGGGGCCGAACCCGCGGGCGCGCGTTCGCTCGTACATCGCGATGAGGTCGCCGTCGGCGGAGGTCGGCGCGAAGGCCGTAGCGGACGCCGTCGTAGCGCGCAAGGTTCGCGGAGGCCTCCGCCGGCGCCAGCACGTAGTAGGCCGAGAGGCCGTGCGCCGAGTGCGGGAAGCTCGCACTCGTCGACCTCGCCGCCCAGCTCCGCGATCAGGCCGAGCGTGCGCTCGAAGACCTCGATCACGCCCTGCTCGATCCCCTCGGCGTCCGCGGAGAGCTCACGTGGGACGCCGAAGCGCAGCCCCTCGAGGTCCTCGCGCGAGGGAAGCTCGACCCCGCCCCCGATGCCGACCGAGGTGGAGTCGCACGGATCCCGGCCCTCCATCGCCCGCAGCAGGAGCGCCGCGTCCGTGACGTCGCGAGTCAGCGGCCCGCACTGGTCGAGCGAGGACGCGAAGGCGATCATCCCGTACCGGGAGATCGGCGCCGTAGGTGGGCTTCAGGCCCACGACGCCGCAGAGCGACGGCGGGCTGGCGGATCGAGCCGCCGGTGTCGGTGCCGATCGCCCACGGGGCCAGCCGCCCGGCCACGGCCGCGGCCGAGCCGCCCGAGGAGCCACCGGGCACGCGCTCGCGGATCCCAGGGATTCGAACCGGGCCATACCCCGAGTTCTCGTTCGATGACCCCATCGCGAACTCGTCCATGTTCGTCTTGCCGAGCAGCCGCGCGCCGGACTCCGGCAGCCTCCGTACGGCCGTGGCGGTGTACGGCGGCCGGTAGCCCTCCAGGATCCGCGACCCGGCCGTGGTCTCGATGCCCTCGGTGCAAAAGATGTCCTTCACAGCGATCGGCGCGCCGCGCAGGGGCCCTTCCGGCGCACCGTTCGCGGCGCCGGGCTCGGCGCGCCACAGGTAGGCGCCGAGCTCGTCGTCCGCGGCTGCCTCCGCGTACGCGTCGAAGTACTCGTCGCTCGAAAGCTCGCCAGCGGCGATGCGCTCGCAGCGCCTGCCCGGCGGTCAGCTCGAGGATGTCCGTCATCGGCTCACCGCTATGCCTGCGGCGAGGGGACCCGGAACGCCCCCTCCGCCGCGTCGGGAGCCGCCTCGAGCACCCGCTCGCGCGGCCAGCTCGGGCGCGGCTCGTCCGCCCGCAGCACGTTCTCGAGCCGAACACGTGCGAGGTCGGCTCGACCCCGTCCAGATCGAGCTCATTCATCCGCTCGACGTGGTCGAGGATCCCCGAGAGCTCCCCGGCCATGCGCTCGAGCTCCTCCTCCGTCAGCTCGAGCCGCGCGAGCCGCGCGACATGAAGCACCTGGTCGCGGTCGATCATGGGTGGCTGATTCTAGGTAGGGCGGCGGGGGATAGGATCACGCGCGCTCATGACCGGTGCCCGGGCGGAGCGATTCGTCGTCCTAAACCTCCGCCTGCTCGCGGTGAGCTTCGCGGTCGTCGGGATCCTGTTCATCGCCGCGCCCAACGGCGTTCTGGACGTGATCTCGGACCTAGGGGACGACATCGGGAGTTTCACGCGGGCGCCCGAGACGGTGGAGAAGTTCTGGCTCGCGCTCGGCTTCGCGTATATGGTCGTGATCGCCGGAATCTGCGCCGTGGTCCAAACGGACGTGGTCCGGTATCGCCCGTTCCTGCTCGTCCTGGCCGTCGGCAAGGCTGCCTCCTCGCTGTCCGCGCTCGGCTTCTTCGTCTTCGACGCCGACGCCTTCATCTACCTTCTGAACTTCATCGTCGACGGACTGCTCGTGGGCGTGGCGTTGCTGCTCTGGGCGATCGCGGGCAGGATCGGCGAGCCAGCCGCTCCTTCCTGAAGGCCCACGCCGGGGCTGCGGGCCGCCGAGCGTCGCATTCTCGCGGCCTTCGCGCAGGCGATGGCGCCCGGCGTCGATGGGCTGCCGCCGGCCGCGGGACCGAGGCGGCCGGGCGAGCCGGAGGCGCCCGGTGCGGTCGACACCGTGGATCCGGTGGAGCGGCTCCTCGCGGCTGTCCCGCACCGGCCGGTCCGTCAGGTCAAGCTTGCGCTCTGGGCGCTCGAGCTCCTGCCGTTCCCGTGGCGCTTCAGCAGGGCGAGCCTCGAGTCGCGTCAGGAGTTCCTCGCGCGGCTCGACCGCTCGCGACTGCCGTTCGCGGCCGACCTGGTCCTGTTCCTGAAGGTGCTGACGGGCCTGGGGTATGGGAACGACGCGCGGGTTCGGGCCGCGGTGGGTCAGGAGATGAGCTGTGAGGTCGCGGATGGGATGCCAACCCAAGCCGACAGGCCTCCCGGCCTGGGCGACCTGCGCCCGCCCGCGGGCGGCGAGGAGTGCGACATCGCGATCGTCGGCTCGGGCGCCGGCGGCGCCGCGTGCGCGGCCATCCTCGCCGAGGCGGGGCTCGACGTCATAGTCCTCGAGGCGGGCGCCTACATGGACAGAACGAGCTATCCGGACGAGCCGCTCGCCGCCCTGCGCGCGCTCTATCGCGACGGCGGGCTGACGATCGCGGAGGGCAGGCCGGCGATCCCGACCCCGGTGGGCAGGGCCGTCGGGGGGACCACGGTGATTAACTCGGGCACGTGCTTTCGCGCCCCGGACGACGTGCTGGCCGGCTGGCGGAAGGAGCATGGGATCGCGTGGGCCACCGAGCTTGCGGGCGACTACGCGGAGGCGGAGGAGACCATGTGGGTCCGCCCGGTGGACCCGGAGCGGATGGGCCGGAACGGCCAGCTCCTGCGTGAGGGCGCCGAGGCCCTGGGGGTTCGTCACGAGCCGCTTCGCCGAAACGCCGGTGGCTGTTTTCAGTGCAGCTCCTGCCCATCGGGCTGCCGGCTCGACGCAAAGCGGGCGATGCACGTCTCCTACCTGCCCCGCGCGGCCGCCGCCGGTGCGCGCATCAGAGCCGGCGTGGACGTCGCGGGCCGTCTCGTTCGACGGCGCGCGCGCGACCGGCCTCGCCTGCGTGGCGCCCGTCAACGGGAGGGCCCGGCCCTTCCCGGTCCAGGCCAGGCGCGCCGTGGTCGTGGCGGGTGGAGCGTTCGGCACGCCCGAGCTCCTCATGCGGTCGGGCCTTCGGTCGCCGAGCGACGAGCTCGGGCACAACCTTCGTATCCATCCGGCCTGCTGGGTCGGGGCGCGGTTCGACGAGGAGGTCCGCGGCTGGGAAGGCGTCATGCAGAGCTACGCCGTCACCGAGTGGGAGCCGCAGGGGATCCTCATGGAGGCGACGTTCACGCCACTCGCCTTCGGCGCGCAGTGGCTTCCGGGCACCGGACGCGCCCACCACGAGCGGGTTCGCGCCTACGACCACATCGCGTCCACCGGCGTCCACCTCTCCGACCGATCCGCCGGCCGCGTCGCCCTGGGCGGGGACGGCTCGCTCCGGGTCACCTACCGGCTCACCGCCGACGACGCGAGGCGACTGGTCTTCGGCATCGCCCGCGCCGCGGACCTGATCTACGCGGCCGGCGCGACCGAGGTC
Organism: uncultured Actinomycetes bacterium; assembly: GCA_963797665.1. GTDB lineage: Bacteria > Actinomycetota > Thermoleophilia > Solirubrobacterales > 70-9 > AC-56. The sequence goes on from CAWCQE010000002.1 coordinate 30,653, forward strand.
TACCCGCAGATCGCCGGGATCCCGATCATCCCGCGGCGCAGGATCGCCGAGCTCGAGGCATCTCCCCCACCGCGCTCGGCGCTCCGCCTGGAGGCCTTTCACCCGATGGGCACCGCGCGGATGGACGCCAGCTCGGCGCGCGGCGTCACCGGGCCCGACGGCGCCGTCCACGGCGCGTCGGCCCTCTACATCGCCGACGGATCGCTGCTGCCGAGCTCGGTCGGCGTCAACCCGATGATGACCATCATCGCGATGGCGTCGCGCGTCGCGCGGCAGCTGGCCGACCGGCTGACCTGAGGTCGTCGAACGCGCGACGGCCGCCTGGTGGCGGCCGTCGCGTCAACCTCTCCTCCCTCCGGGGGCCGCGGCCCCCGGAAGCTCTACGGGCCGGTGCTGGGCGGCGCCGAGCCCGGCGGCGTGGCGCCCGGTTCGCCGGTGCCGCCGACGTCCGTTGCCCCGCCGCGGAAGCGGTCGGCCTCATCCCCGAACGAGGTGCCTTCCTCCTGCATGGCCAGCCACCCGCCGGCGGTCACGCCGACGGCGGCGATCAGGCCGAGGAACACGCCGACGTTCGTGTTGGTGTCCACCGACCGGCCGGTGAACGGCACGCTGTAGCCGGGCGGGCCGACGATGCTGATGATCACCAGGATCACCGAGATGATTCCCAACGCGGTCACGATCGCGCTCAGGGCGACCGGAAGCCCGACGTCGGCTTCCGATGCGGCCATCAACGGGAGCCCGATCGCTGCCAGGGCGGTGACGAACAGGACCACGTCGGTGACGCCGTAGCTCTCCCACGCGTCCAGGCCTCCCACGTTCGGGACGCCCTTCACCGCGAACCAATCGAAGATGAACATGATCAGGATGACAAGGAGCCCGGAGATCCCGGCGACCTTCTCGCCCCGATTCAAAACGGTGATGTCCATCGGCGCGGGCGGAGCCTATACCGGAGATGCGGCGGATTGCAACTTGGGGGGACCCCCCTGGGCAGGTTCAACGCCTGAGCTCACAGGTAGCGTCGATGCGCAGCAGCCCCGCCAGGAGCACCCGGTGCTCCGCCACCCATCGGTAGGCCCGCTCGGTCAGCCGCGGGAACGCCCGAAGCAGTGCCGCGAGGGGGCGTCCACCCGGCAGCGCCTCGAACAGCAACGGCGCCGCCGCTCCGGCCGAGCGCACCTCGCCATGCCTGACCAGGTGCCAGGACTCCAGGCGTCGCTCCGGCGCGATCACGGCGAGAAGATGCTGCCCCTCGTCGCTCTGGATCGCCACCGGGCGCAGTCGCTGCCGGCGATCCCACGCCAGGATCTTGTCCAGCGCCCACTTGCAGAATCCGCAGTCGCGGTCGTAGAGAACGGCGAGCCGCTGGGCCGCGGGGGCCACGGTCCAACGCTAGGCGCTGGGCGCCGCCGCCGCCTCCGCGCGCGCGGTCGCCGCCCGCAGCGTGTTGGAGAGCAGCATCGCGATCGTCATCGGCCCGACGCCGCCGGGCACCGGTGTGATCGCTCCGGCGACCTCCTTGGCTGCCTCGAAGTCGACGTCGCCGACGAGGCCCTCGTCGGTCCGGTTGACGCCGACGTCGATGACCGCGGCGCCGGCCTTCACCCAATCCCCCTTCACCATGCGCGGTGAGCCAACTGCGGCGACGAGGATGTCCGCGCGCCGGCACACGGCGGGCAGGCCGCGAGTGCGCGAGTGGCAGACGGTGACGGTGGCGCTGGCGTTCACGAGCAGGCTCGCCACGGGCCGCCCGACCAGTATCGAGCGCCCGACGACGACCGCCTCGGCCCCCTCGATCCCGACGCCGCCGACCCGAAGGAGCTCCATCACCCCCTGCGGCGTGCATGGCACGAGCCCCGGCCGTCCCTGGGCGAGCAGCCCGGCGCTGGCTGCGGTCAACCCGTCGACGTCCTTGCGCGGGTCGATCGCGGCGACCACCGTGTCCTGATCGATCCCGTCCGGGAGCGGGAGCTGGACGAGGATCCCGTCGACGCTGCCATCGGCATTGAGCTCGTCGATCAGCGCAAGCAGCTCGTCCTGCGGGGTGAGGGCGTCGAGCCCGTGGTGGATCGAGCGCATGCCGACCTCCTCGGTCTGCCTGCGCTTGTTGCCCACGTAGACCTGCGAGGCGGGATCCTCGCCCACGAGCACCGTGGCGAGCCCGGGGACGCTGGCCCCGTGAGCGTCGGCGAACTCCCGCACACCGTCCGCGATGCGGGCGCGAACCTCCGCCGCGACCGCCTTGCCATCGATGATCGTCGCCGTCATCCGGCCTAGCTCGCCCTCCGAAGGGGGGCGTAGTCGGCCATCAGCTTGCGCTCCATCGCGTCGTCCGCGAAGCGCACGACGATCACGCCGTCCGGCTCGACGCCGGTGACGACCCCCTCGCCGAACGTGGCGTGCACCACGTCGGCCCCCACCTCGAAGGCGAGCGGGACCGTGTACGGCTGGGGGCGCTGGGCGCGCCCAGGCCGCCGAGCGCCGCTCCCCGCGCCCAGCCGGTCTGGGAGGCCGTTGCCTCGCGCTCGACCAGTTCCTCCGGGATCTCGGCCAGGAAGCGCGACGGCAGGTTGTAGCCGCGACCTCCGTGCAGGCTGCGACGTCGCGCGTAGGTCATGTAAATGCGCTTCCTGGCGCGAGTCACGCCCACGTAGCACAGGCGGCGCTCCTCCTCGAGGTTGCCCTCCTCGATCGAGCGCATGTGCGGGAACACGCCCTCCTCGCAGCCGATGAGGAAGACGGCGTCGTACTCCAGCCCCTTGGCGTTGTGAAGGGTCATGAGCGTGGCGAGGCTCTCGTCGGTCTTCATGGAGTCCTGGTCCGTGTACAGGGAGAGCTGGGCGAGGAACTCCTCCAGCGGCCGCACGTCGCTCGAGCCCTCGACCACGCGATTCGCGTCGAACTCCTGAGCGACGCCCACCAACTCCTGAAGGTTCTCGATCCTGCCCTCGGCCTCGATCGTGCGCTCGGCTTGAAGAGCCTCCAGATAGCCGGTCTCGTTCAGCATCGCCTCGAGCAGGTCGGCGACCGATCCCGACCCGTCCCCCGCGTCGGCGCGCTCGCGCAGCGAGACCATGACGTCGGCGAACCGCCGCACGGCCCGCTGGGCGGCCGGCCCGAGGGCCGGGATGCGCTCGGCCTCCCTCATGACGTCCCAGACGTCCTGTCCCGTCGTGTTCGCGTGCGAGAGCAGCCGCGCCTGCGTCGTGTCGCCGATCCCGCGGCGCGGCGAGTTCATGATCCGCGCAAAGGACACGGCGTCGGCGGGGTTGGCGAGGAGGCTCAGGTACGCGATCGCGTCCTTGATCTCGGCGCGCTCATAGAACTTCGTTCCACCGATCACCTGGTAGGGGATCTCGAACCGCACCAGGGTGTCCTCGAGCACCCGGCTCTGGGCGTTAACGCGGTAGAAGACGGCGACCTCGTCGCGGGACAGCCCCTCGTCGCTCACCAGCCGCTCGATCTCCGACGCCACGTACCGAGCCTCGCCGTGCTCGTCGTCGTGCTCGGCGATCCGCACCGGCTCGCCCCGCTCGGCATCGGTCCATAGGTACTTGGGCTTTTGATCGACATTGTGGGCGATGACCCCGTTCGCCGCGTCGAGGATCGTTCCCGTGGACCGGTAGTTCTGCTCCAGCTTCACGACCGTCGTCTCAGGGAAGTCCTCCTCGAACCGCAGGATGTTCTGGATGTCCGCGTGCCGGAAGCCGTAGATCGACTGGAAGTCGTCGCCGACGACGAAGAGATTCCCGGGGCCCCCCGAATTCGGATCCTCCCCGCAAAGGAGCTGCAGCAGCCGATACTGCGCGCGGTTCGTGTCCTGGTACTCGTCGACCAGGACCCACTTGAACGCCTTGCGGTAGCGCTCGCGGACGTCCGCGAACAGCTCCAGCAAGTTGACCGTGCGGACGAGCAGGTCGTCGAAGTCCATCGCGTTGGCCTCGAGCATCCGCCGCTCGTACAGCCGGTAGATGTCTGACACCGTCTCCTCGAAGTATGAGCCCGGCCCCTCGCCGTAGCCCTCGGCGTCGACCAGCTGGCTCTTCGCGCCGGAGATCGCGGCGCGAATCGCGCGCGGCGGAAAGCGCTTGGGATCGACGCCGGCCTCCTCGACGCACCGCCTGACCATGCGCCGCGAGTCGGCCTCGTCGTAGATCGTGAATGCGCGCTTGTACCCCAGCCGCTGCGCGTCGGTGCGCAGGATCCGCGCGCAGGCGGAGTGGAAGGTCATCACCCACATGACGCGCGAGACCCCGCCGACGAGCTGCTCGACCCGCTCGCGCATCTCCTGAGCGGCCTTGTTGGTGAACGTGATCGCGAGGATCTCCGACGGGAGCGCCTGCCCCGTCGCGAGCAGGTAGGCGATCCGGTACGTGAGCACGCGGGTCTTCCCCGATCCCGCCCCGGCGAGCACGAGCAGCGGCCCCTCCCCGTGCGTGACGGCCTCGCGCTGTGGCGGGTTCAGGTCGGCGAGCAGTCGCTCGACCTGCGATGCCCCCGGGTCCACCCGGGCACCAGGTGTCGTCTCGGTCGCCACCGGCCGAGCATAGCTGCGGTTACGGCGGGCCTCAGCCCCCCGCCGAGGACGGGCCGCGCTTGGGCTCGAGGGCGCGGACCTCCCCCTCGGTCGGCTTTCCGTCGAGCTCCGCGAGGCGCTCCTCGAGCCGCGCGATCCGCTCGGATAAAGCCTTGATCGCGTCGGCGAGCGGGTCCGGCAGGTGGATCCAGTCCGCGTCGGGACCCTCCACTCTGCGCCCCTCCACCCGAACCGGGTGGCCCGGGTTCCCCACCACCGTCGAGTCGGCCGGCACGTCCCCGACGACGACGGTGTTTGCGCCGATCTTGGCTCCGCGACCGACGCTGATCGGCCCCAGGAGCTTTGCTCCCGAGCCGATCGTGACCTCGTCGCCGACGGAGGGATGACGCTTCCCACGCTGAAATCCGGTGCCGCCGAGCGTGACCCCCTGGTAGAGCGTGACCCGATCGCCGATCTCGGCGGTCTCGCCGATGACGACACCCGAGCCGTGGTCGATGAAGAACTCGTCCCCGATGCGGGCAGCGGGATGGATCTCGACTCCGGTGAAGGCACGGCTCGCGTAGGAGATCGCCATCGGCAGACCAGGGACGCCAGCGTCGTGGAGAGCGTGAGCGACGCGGTGCGCCAGGATCGCCTGGACCCCGGCCCAGTTCATCAGGATCTCGGTCGTCCCGACGCCGCGCGCGGCGGGATCACGGTCGCGCGCCGACGCAACGTCCGCGCGAACCTCGCCGCCTAAGCGTCTCAGGGTGCCGAGCCCGAGCATCGCCGCAAAGGTTAGGGAGAGCTATCCCTCGGGAGCGAAGAACGGGAGCGACATGTAGCGCTCCCCTCCGTCCGGGATGATCACGACGATTCGCTTGCCCGCGAGCTCGCCTCGCTCCGCGACCCGCAGGGCGGCCTCGAGCGCGGCGCCAGCCGAGATGCCCACCAGCAGTCCCTCTTCGTGCGCCGCCTGTCGGGCCCTGGCCGAGGGCGTCCTCGTCGGAGACCGGAATGATCTCGTCGATGACCGAGCGGTTCAGCACCTCGGGCACGAATCCCGCGCCAATGCCCTGAATCTTGTGTGGCCCCGGGAGCCCGCCCGAGAGCACCGCGGAGGTGGCGGGCTCGACGGCCACGACGTGCACCGACGGCCGGCGATCCTTCAGGACCTCCCCGACGCCCGTGATGGTCCCGCCGGTGCCCACGCCGCAGACCAGGCGCGTCCACCTCCCCGTCGGTGTCGCGCCAGATCTCCTCGGCCGTCGTGCGGCGGTGGATCTCAGGGTTGGCCGGGTTGTTGAACTGCTGCGGCATGAATGCGCCGCGCTCGGCGACGATCTGCTCGGCCAGGGCGACCGCCTCGTTCATCCCGCCGAGCGAGGGCGTCTCGTGAACCTCGGCACCGTAGGTCCGAAGCAGCGCCGTGCGCTCACGCGTCATCCCCTCGGGAAGCGTGAGCACGAGCTCGTACCCACGGGCAGCGCAGACCATCGCGAGGGCGATCCCGGTGTTCCCGCTGGTCGGCTCGACGATCACCGAGCGCCCCGGCTCGATGAGGCCGTCGTGCTCCGCGGCATCGATCATCGCCACGCCGATCCGGTCCTTCACCGAGCCACCCGGGCTCAGGTACTCGAGCTTCGCGACCACCTCCGCACCGAGGTCCTCCGGCAGGCGCCGCAGCGCGACGAGCGGCGTGTTACCGACCGTCCGCGACGCCTCATGCGCGATCCGCGCCACGTCTGAGGTTCGCGACTGGGCCCCCACGATCGGATTCACCGTATCGGCTCGTTCGGCGGGCGCTCAAGTGGCGGCGAAAGCACGGCGGCGCCCGCTGCGCTCGTACGGGCCGAGGGCTAGCTGCGCAGGAGCCGGTAGACCAGGATGCCGGTCGCGGTTCCAGCGGCCGCGGCCCCAGCGGCCGCTCGCATCGGCGAAGGTCGCTCTCCGACCAACCGCTGAATCGTCGCTGTGTAGAGACTCTTCATGCTTCGTCGGTACCCGCCCGAGCGGTGACGAATCGGAATCGGCGGGACCGGGCGCATAGAGCAAGCGCCTCGCTCCCACCTAGGCGACGGCCATCAGCATCGCGTTGCCGGACGGATCTCGGACCACAGGCCCTTCCGGCGTGTCGTCAAGCGCGTGGTCCTCATCGGCCAGGCGCTCGACTACGCGCCGGCGCTCGCCCTCGTCGGGGAGCACGATCGTCGCCCTCATCAGCCGTGCGGTGCCGGGCGGGGGCGCGGAGCCCCCGGCGCTCTCCCACGTGTTGGCACCCAGGTGATGGTGATAGCCGCCGGCGCTCAGAAACGCCGCGCTCGAGCCAAACGTGGCCATCAGGGCAAAGCCGAGCAGGTCGCTGTAGAAGTCAACGGTCGCGGGGATCGCCGCCACCTTCAGGTGGACGTGGCCCATCACCGTCTGCTCGGGCAGGGATTCATACGAGGCCTCCTGCGAACCCGGGAGCTCAGAGAGAAGGCTCTTACGTCGAGCGGCAAGGTGGTCATTCGCTCCGCCACCTGGTCCTCCCAGACCTCGCGGGGACGGTCCCAATAGATCTCGATGCCGTGCCCGTCGGGATCGCTCAGGTACAGGGCCTCGCTGACGAAGTGATCGGACAGGCCTGACGAGCGGCACCCGGTCACGCGCAGCGTGGGCCAGCCACCGCGCCAGATCGATGCGTGTCGGCACCAGCAGCGCAAAGTGATAGAGGCCGGTGTAGCCCACGGCGGGCCTCGCCCCTGGCTCCTCGATCAGATGCAACAGCTCGCGCCCGCCCGCGCCGAGTGAGGCCTGTCCACCGCCTTGGTCGAGAACCGTCGAGCCCGACCGAATCCTCGTAGTAGGCGAGCGATCGTCCGAGCTCGGAGACGATGAGCTCGACCCTGCCCACGTGAGTCGACGGTGCAATCCGGCCGTGCGCCGGTACGCCCATTGCCTCGAGCTCCTCGGGTCGCGCACCCCGTCTGCGGGTTCGAGGGGCTCGTCCGGGCGGGTCATGGCGGGTGCTACTGCCCTGCCTCGGCACGGGCGGCAGCGAGCTCCGCCTGAACGGTCTGCGTCTGGTCCGGGATTCGAAGACGCCGCTCGAGGATTGGGATCGCCTCGTCCGGGTGCCCCGCCATTCGCAGCGCGTGACCGAGGTTGAAGAGCGCGTATGCGAAGTTGATGTCACTGGTCCCACCGGGAAACGCGCGCACCGCGCGCCTCAGCACCGGGACGGCAGCGGCATATCTGCCCTGCTGGATCAATCCATATCCCTGGTCGTTGAGCTGCGCGCCGGTGCCGGCCCCGGTGGCGGTGTCACCGGACGGGATCGCCGATGCCTGCGGAGCGGTGGTGGTTCTGCTGGATGACGGTGTCGTCGTTGACTGGGAGCTCGGGGCGGCGGAAGCGGTCGGCGTCGCGGTTGCTGAGCTCCGTGCCGCAGCGCCCCGCCTCTGAGTCGCAGCCTGCCCACCTCCGGTTCCTTTGTCGCTGCCGCCCCCGACGTTCGCGACCGCCAGCCAGGTTCCCGCCGCAAGCAGCCCGAGGGTCGCCACACAGGCCAGCACCTGCGGAAGCCGCCGGCGACGCTGCGACCGTCAGGGTGTCGAACACCCTCGGCGGAAGCGGCGGCCCCTCGTGCCGGGGCGCTCTCATCGGCGCGGTGGGCCTGTGGATGTGGGCCACGGCCCCGTTCGACCCATCGGCAACCGCGGCCTCGAGATCGCGCACCAGCGCACCGGCGGAGGCCTGTCGTCGGTCCGGGTCCGAGTCCATCCCCTGTGCCAGCACACGCCCGAGTCGAGGCGGGGCCCCGGGCGACGCGTCGTTGATATCGGGCGGCGGGTCGTGAAGTACTCGGTGCAGAAGCTCGCCCGGCGTATCCGCGCGATGGGGGGGTTCCCGTCAATGCCTCGAATGCGAGCACGGCCAGGGAGTAGACGTCGGAGGCCGGCTCGCCCACCGACTCTCCAGCAAGTCGCTCGGGAGCGATGTAGGCGAGCGTTCCCATCACCTCGTTTTCCGCTGTGATCTGCGTCATGTGGCCGGCCGTCGCGGTGCCCAGGTCGACCAGCTTGACCACCCTGCTCTCCGCGATCAGGACGTTCGCCGGCTTTACGTCGCGGTGGACCACCCCGTGCTGGTGGGCATGGTCCAACGCGGCGGCCGCCGGACGGAGGATCTCGAGAAGGCGCCGGGCATCCATGCCGTCCGAGTGCGATGAGGTCCGAGAGCGGCCGGCCCCGGACGTACTCCATGACGATCAGGACGCCGTCGCTGCTGGAGAGGGTGTCGAAGACCGTGACCAGATTCGGATGAACCAGCGCCGCGCCGAGGCGCGCCTCACGGCGGAACCGTCGAATATCGGCCTCCGAGCCCTCAGGGTGCAGGCGCTTGATCGCGACGTCCCGGCACAGGACACAGTCCTCCGCCAGGAACACCGTCGCCGTGCCGCCCGCCCCGAGCCGTCTGCGGATGCGAAACCGCTCGGCGAGGACATCCCCTGGCTGAATCCCTCCCGCGACGACACTCATGACTGGCTAGTACCCGAACCCACCAGTGGCACAAACGCGCGCTTCTCGGGCCCCGCCGTTCGCCGCGCACATCTCGCGACGAAGCAGATACGAGGGGCCCCGGCCGACACAGGATCCAGGCGGTAGCCAGGGAACCCGAGCAGGGCCGACCGGGGCCGGGCCCGCATTCTATCCCTTGCCCCAATCCCCGCACCCGGGTTCAACGCGGCTGGTGACCGGGTCGGCCCTGGGCAAACCTCCGCAACTTCTTCGGAGGCGCCGTGTTGCAAGCCACATGTGAGGCACTCCCCTCCGGAGTCCGAGGGACCTCCCCAAGGAGCCGCCCTCACTCGCATCGAGATCGACAGGAGCCCCCGCGGTGGGATATAGGGCGGGGGCTCTTGTCAGCGCGGGGCTAACACCCGTCGCGTATCGGGACCGGCCCACGTAGCTTCTCCTTTTCGCGCAAAGCAAGAGCCATCCCCTACTCCGACAGCCCGGCCGCTTCGAGGGCCTCTGGCGGTTCTTGGAACAACCGGAGGCAGGTGATCTGCCCATTCTCGAGGGTGAACAAAAACGCGCTTCTCCCAATCACCTTGATCCCGTCTCGCCCCCGAAAGTGGGCCGTGTTCGTGACCACCACCACAGGGCCTGCCTCCGCGATGCTGTGGATCTCGATGCGGCCTTCCAAAAACGTCGACCACAACACGTTGAAGAACTCCTCCAGCTCGCGATGGCCGCGATAGACGCCCTTGAACGGTCCTCGGGATCGCGACCAGTCAACTTCCGCATCGGGGCGATAACAGGCCCGCAGCGCCCGCAGGTCTCGGCGTTCCCACGCTTCGATGCTTCGCCGGACGATCTCGACGTTCTCCCCCGACATCGCCTACGCAGTATCTCGCGCCTGGCCGCAGTCTCAAAGCGAGCTTTCGGGACCGTCGAAGATCGCGCCGTCGCTCTCGAGACGGTTGGCGGGATCCGCGCCGATCCCCTCATGGCACTCTGGCTGCGTCGCTAGTCGCCGTGCCGGCTATGCGAGGCGGCAATCGCGAGGAACCGGCAGCAAACAGCGTGACCCAGCTGAGTCCAGGATGCGATGTTCCGCGCCACCTCACGGTGTGACTTCCGACGATCGATCCCAGCCTCCTGGCCATACTCCTCGATCCAGGTGTCCGCAATGTGGGCGGTGACCTCGGGATGGAATTGCAAGGCCCAGACCCGGTCGCCCAGGCGGAATGCTTGAAGACAGTCATCGCTCCGCCCGAGGGGGACCGCCATCTCCGGCAGGGAGAACTGATACTCGTGCCAGAGATAGGCTCGGAAACGTGCGGGCAACGCCCCGAGCAACGGATCCTCGGGTGCCTCAGGGGTCAGCTCGACCTCCTGCCAGCCAACACCCTCGTGGCCCAACGGAAAGACGGAGCCGCCGGCCGCCTCAGCGATGAGCTGTCCGCCGAGGCAGATGCCGAGCACCGGCACGCGGCCCGCGATTACGCTGTCCACCTCCTCGAGTTCGCGGTCCAGCCACGGCTTGGCGCCGCGCTCGTCAACATTATCCGTGCCCCCGAAGATCAACACGGCGTCGTACGTGTCGGCGGGGCTCGGCGGTGACCCCAGCGAGAAACTGTGCTCATCCACGGTATGGCCGAGCTCCCTTGCCGTGGTGGAGAACGATCCCGAAGGAACGTCGCTCTCATGGATCAGGGAGAGGAGGCGCATCACCGAATCAGTTCATCGGTTCGAACCGGGATTCAACTCTAAGCCGTAAAGTGCCGCTCTTACATCGAAACGCGCCGCTTCTCGTCTCTATGAAGAAGGGCCGGCTGTCAACTGCGGTCGGTAGCTCGTCGTCCTCCTCTCGCGTCTCGTGGGGGTGGAGCAGCGCTCATGTCTCTATGGCCTCCTCGGCGGGAGGATTAGGCGAAATTGGAACGTTCGCTCGCGGGCGCATGTCCAAAGGGGGCGGTCAGGCCGCCAGACGAAAAGCGGCGCCTCGTGGAGCGAACTCCTCGTTTCGAGTCAGCATGTGCCAGATCGCGTGAGCGAGGCGCCGAGCGATGTCGACCTGGGCGACCTTGGCCCCGCGCTGCTTGCCGAGCCTCCCCTTGTTTCGCTGGTAGCGCTCGGCGTAGGCGGGATGCTTCAGCGCGTGCATCGTCGCCTCGAGCAGGGCCCAGCGCAGATAGGTCGGGCCGTGCTTTGAGAGCGGGCCGCGCCGGTCCTTCTCCCCCGACTGGTTCACGCGCGGGCAGAGCCCGGTGTAGCTGGTCAGCTTCTCGGGCGATGAGAAGCGTTCGATCTCGCCGATCTCGGCGGCGATCGTAAACGCCAGCACCCAACCGATCCCCGGGACGCTCATCAAGAGCGGGATGTAGGGATGGTCGGCGTGGCCGTCGCGAAGCCGGCGGTTGACCTGATCGATCTGGCCCTCGAGCTCGTCGATCAGCGCGAGCGAAGCGGTCACGTTCGAGCGCCAGGGCTCGGGGACGTCGAGGCGGGCCAGGAGCTCTCTGCCCTCGACCCCGAACAGGTCGGTGACCGGGCAGGGCCGGCCGAAGTTGATCAGGGTCGAGTGGATCCGGTTCTTGAGCGCCGACTTGTGCTTGACCAGGTGAAGGCGAAAGCGAGCGAGCTCGCGCTCCTCGCGGACATGAGGATCCGGAAGCCAGATCGCCGGCACCAGGTCGCGCTGGGAGAGGGTTGCCAAGACGAGCGAATCGGTCTTGTCGGTCTTTAAGGCAAGCGGCGCCAGGCCCTTCACCTTCTGCGCGTCGGCGATCTCAACCGCCCAGCCCTCTCGCTCGAGCGTGTCGTGGATGAGCCTCGCGCCGGTCATCGACTCGACCACGGCGCAGACCGGCTCTCGGTGGACCTCGTCGATCCGCCGCGCGAGGCTGCGCAGCGAGTCGACGTCGGGCGGGATGGCGAGCTGGTCGAGGTGCTCTCCGCGATTGGAGAGCAGGCAGACGTCGAGCTTGCGCCGACTCAGATCTAATCCAGCGTGCAACATGTGAAGCGGGCCTCCTTGGTCGCTCTCGGTTGATGAACACGACTGAGCGTGTCACCAACGGAGGCCCTTCTTCATGGCAGTCCAAAGCAGCGGTTGGTAGGCCCGGCGTCCTAGATGTGTACATGCTCGGGCATCGGCTCTACAAGCGGGATTCGGCGGGGCATCCCCGACCTGCGGGCGAGGAACGCATCGAGCAGATCGGCCGCCCGGCCCCGATCCTATGAGCCACGCACGCCGATGAAGATGCGCCCGCTCACGGGGCCGTCGATCAGGTACTCGGCCAGCCGGTCGCGCAGGACGGCGGGCACCGGCACCTTGCGCCGCCCCTGCTTCGACTTCGGCGGGACCTCGCCCTCGCAGTCATCCCAGCCGCGCTCGACCCGAATCAGGCCCGACGCGAGGTCCACGTCCTCGCGGTGAAGCGCCTGTAGCTCGCCGCGACGCAAGCCGGCGTAGAGGGCGGTCGCCCACAGCGCCCGGTCCTTGCTGTCGAGCCGGCCGACCATCGCCTCGATCTGTTCGGCGCTGGCGAAGCGAGTCTGGCGCCGATTCACCGCCGGCACCGACAGGCCGGAGGTCGGGTTCTGGTGAACGTCGCCTAGCTGGCGGGCGCGGCGGTAGATCGCCCGCAGCGGGGTGATCGCGGTGGTGATCGTGGCGGCGGCCAGCCCGTCGCTGGCGAGCCGGTCCACGAACCGCTGCAACTGCGGCAGGGTGATTTCGCGCAGCCGCTCGTGCCCGAGCACCGGCAGGACGCGACGGCGCAGGTTCTGCTCGTAGCCGCGAATCGCCGCCGGCTTGTATCGCTCACCGGAGCGGTTGCGGACGATCCCGGCGCGGGCGGCGTCGAGCCAGTTCTCGGCCGCTTCGGCCAGCGTCGGGCCGGCGTCGGCGGTGAGCCTGCCGCTGCGGAGCGCCGCGTAGGCGTCCTGCCGCCAGCGGCGGGCGGCGGTGATCGTCGGGAACGACCTCGTGATCCGCTTGCCGACGTGGGCGTCCCATACCTGCGCCTCGAACGTTGGGGAGCAGGTGCAGCGGCCTTCGCGGTAGCGGCAGGGCCCTGCCTCGTCTGCGGGGTGCCCTCCGAAGGCTCGCGCTGCCCGCGGCATCGCCGCAAGCGGGGACTGGACTTGCCGTGCCGCTGCCGGTGGCAGCGCTGGCAAACGGCCTCTAGAAAGCGGGGATCGTCGGCTTTCCGGCCCCGATCGGCCTCGAACGTGATCAATCTCGGCGGCCGGCGCCCCGCAGTCCACACACCGGCCGCCCGAGCGCCGCAGCACGAGTTCTCGCGTCCGCCGCCACGGCTCGGTCTGGCCGGAGTCGACCAGCCGCCGGTGTCAACCAGCCGCCGCTGCAGAAACGCCGCCAGCGGGATCGGGTCGCAGCGGTCCTTGACCTTCGCCCACTTGGGTCGAAGAGTGAGCCGGGAACCCGCTCTAAAGAACTAGAGGCGTCGGATGCGGGAAGTCGTCAAGCTCGACCCCGCAGCGGTCGGCGCCGGCCGCACAAACGCGCACATGACCCCCAGCTCGACCACGGCGCCGAAGTGCTCTCGTTAATGCGGCGTCAGGCCGCGCCCCGCGCTAGCGCCACTCTCACGGCCTTGATCCGTGTACGGGAAGCGCCCGACTGAACCATCCACGCCTCGACGTAGCGCCTCGACTCCCCTTTGATTGTCCCAATGGCAGGCGGTTCCTGGGCGAGAATCCCCTGCGCCTCTTTGGGCTTCATCGGTGCCGCCCTAGCGGCCATCGCCCGGCCGATCCAACTTTGTCGTTTCGGCTCCACCGGACGCTTCCAATCGTGTCGGTTCGGTTGGGGAACCTCGGGCCTGCTCTCCATGATGGGCTGGATGGGTTGGACACTGCGTGCCCCTTCCTTCCGTGGACGGAATCGAGCCTACCTCATGCGTGACTTTCAATGTGTGCGATCTGCACACACACCCGAGGCGATCCTCCACGACCCCGGACCGTGATCCGGCACGTGCCAGACGTCGGGCACCGGCTACCGCTGCGCTAGCGGGTCCGGCACCCCCCGAGCAAGCTCACGGCTGCCATCCGGCTTGATCACGACACAGCCGACGTAGCCCTCGATCAGCGGAGCCATCGACCCCACCACATGCACGTCGTCGCCGTAGTTGACGAAGAACGCGCCCGATCCGCCGTCGAAGCCACCGCCGTTGACAACCAGGGCCTCGTGCCCATCATCGAGCCTCGTCCACTCGACCTCGTTCTGGGCGAGGTCAAGCTCCGGCAGGCGATCAGCGAGCCGGTCGAGCAGCTCGAGACGGTCGGCGTCGGAACGATCCACTTCCCGCAGTCTGACCGGTGCTCCGGGCGGAACGGTGGATCGCCTACTCCCGCAGCCCTTGGGGGGTTTAGGCCGATGAAAGTTGGCCCCGACGCTGGCGCCGGGGCCAACCAGGGTCTCTCAGTTACTGCCGCCCCTGCAGCCGTTCTCGAACCCCTCAACACCGCCGTGACCAGGAGCGCCGGGAGGCGAAAGCCCCGCGAGCATGAACTGGCCGGGAGTCTGGACGATGGTGTCAGTTGGCCCGTCGACCATGTCATTCAGCCCGGAGAAGACGCATGCCGAGTTCGCATGGAGTTCTGCGTTAGTCGGGCCCCCCGCAGGCGGGATCGCGAGCGTTGGGTCAGCATTGGGCGTCCCCGGAGGGCCCTTTACCTCACCCGCAAAAGCGGCAGTTGCACTTGCACCCGCAAGGGCGGCGGTACAGACCGCCACCGCGAGCAATGACTTCCTGCGCATTGCTTACCTCCATCTAGGCCAGGCGCCGCAGCGTCGCGGGGCCGATTTGTTGAGTCCCGATACTAAGACCTCCGAGGGGCTGTCAACAGTGACATCGCCTACGCAGTATCTCGCTACTCCCGCAGCCCGGCGGCTTCGAGGGCCTGCTCCTTCGTCCAGTACTCGCGCCCCCGCACGATCTTCCCGTCTCGGACCGTGTACAGGGCGGCGAAGGTGAGATCAGCCTCGACTCCGCTGAGCTTGGCGCGGCCGCTGATCCTCGTGACCGCGATGACCCTGTCTTCTCCTGCGTCGATCAGTTCAACCGCCTCGCTCCTGAAATCGTCGAAGGTGTCGAGCCAGTCATCCACGTAGGCGCGCAGGGCGTCCTTGCCGTGAATCGGGCCCTGGTCATCGAGTGCACCCTCCGCCGCCTGGTGGTCGATGTCGTCCGCCACGTACTCCAGCCATGCATCCAAGTCCCCACGGTTGAAGGCCGCAGCCGCGTCGCGGACGGTCTTGATGTTCTCCTGCGACATCGCCCGCGCAGTATCTCGCTTCGCTTTTCAAGCCGATGGATTGGGTTCGTGGACAACGGCTGGGCGGAGGCGTACTGCCCCCGGCGAACCGTGAGCAGTAAGCCGATGGACCGGGACTGAGGTATCCGTGTGGTCGTATGGCGTCGAGCTTCAGCGCGTCCAGGTCTGCCGCTACCGCGCACGGTGTCGCCACCGGTTCGCTCGACCTGCCCTGCCTTGCCGCAACAGGACGGGGGTTCTCATGGATTCTGGAGCCTTCCTTGACCGACGCGGCCCACGGACGTGTTCCTCGGTCGAGGAGGTGAACCCCTTCCGGCTCATCGGCGCCGGTTGCACACTGGACACGCCTATCGAGAACGCGACGGGGCCTCGGGGGTCCACTCGGCCGACCGTCGCCTGGCGGGGAGCGCGGCTACTCGATGGCGCCTCGGCTGCGCTGCAGTTGCGCTGCTGTCGGGTCGCCCAGCGGTCGAGCTTCGCTCTATCAAGCGGAATCCGGCTCTGAGCCGGGACCCCCTTCTAGATGTGGTACATCCCCGCGCCGGTCTCCTCCGCCTCGCGGCGGGCGATGTCGCCGATGGTGGTCGAGCGGAACACCTCGCGCAGCGCCTCCACGCCCTCGGCCCAGATGCCGCCTGCCTCCTTCCCCTCTTCGCCGAGGCGGCCGTCGAGCGACTGGACCACCTCCAGCACGGTGATCTCCTCGGGTGGGCGCGCCAGCGTGTAGCCGCCCTTGACCCCGCGGTGACTCTGGAGGAGGCCGTCGCGGCGAAGCGTCGTGAAGAGCTGCTCGAGGAACTGGACGGGCATCGCCCGTCGCTCGGCGATCTGCGCGATCGGGATCGGCCGATCGCCGGACCGCGCCAGCTCCGCCATCGCGACGACGGCGTACCGTGACTTCGAAGTGACCGAGATCATCTGCGGTTGTTCTATCGGAACCGCCGGCAGGGGAAAAGGCTCGCTCTTTCCGGCGACGCCTGATGACACGTTCGCCCCCCGCCGTTAGGATGACTCGGGGCCGCTGCTCGGGGTCGTGTGATTCATTCGCGCCGCGTTTACGGCGATGCTGGGCTCGGTCGGAGTGAGGACCGTGAACGACGACCGCCGCTGCCTGGTTATAGATCCACAACCGACCGTCCGCCTAGGGGTGCGCGAGGCGCTCGCGGATCGCTATGACGTGGAGGAGGCCGAGACGGGGTCGACGGCGCTCGAGTTGTTGACGTCGATCGGCGACTTCGACGTGGCGATCGTCGATCTCTGCCGCTCGAACGGGGCGCAGACGGAGGACGAGCTCATCGGCACAGCCGCGATCCGGGCGCTCCACAAGGCGCAGCCGAGCCTCGGGATCGTCGCCCACGGTGCCCACCGCGAGCACCACGCAGCGACCGAGGCGATCCGTGCGGGCGCGACGGCCTACGTGGTGAAGAGCTCATCGGTGGAGTCGCTCAGCGATGCCGTCGACGCCGCGGCCGAGGCCGAGCGGTTCGTGGACCCGGCAACGAAGGGGACGCGCGGGCACCCCGCCCTCACCCGCCGTCAGCGCCAGATCCTCCAGCACTACGCAGACGGCCACTCAACCGCTCAAGTGGCGAAGCGCCTGGGCCTCAGCGCCGAAACGGTCCGGACGCACACCAAGGCGATTCTCGCCCGCCTTCGGGCGCGCGACCGCGCCCACGCAGTCGCCATCGCCCTGCGGACCTCCCTGATCGAGTAGGCCGCGTCGCGTCGGCCGAGGACGGTCCGCGACGGGCAGGACTCCGTCCGTCAGCCTCCGAGCCTGCGCAATGCCGCCTCGATCCGGCGCAGCGACTCCTCGCGCCCGAGCGCCGAGAGCGACTCGAAGATCCCGGGCGAGACGGTGGTGCCCGTGATCGCCACGCGGATCGGCTGGTAGACGTCCTTCGGCTTTCGACCGGATCGCTCGACGATGGGGCTCAGCGCGTCCTCGAGCGACTCCGCGGTCAAAGCCGTCCGCCGACCGCAGGGCGTCGCGGGCCCGGGTCAGGGGATCGCGTGCGTCCGGCGTCATCACCTTCTCCCAGGCGCCGGGATCCTCGACCGGATCCGCGAAGAGGAAGCGGATCAGCGGCCACGCCTCGTCGAGCGTCTGGGCCTTGTCGCGGACGATCTCGCAGGCGGTCCGCCTGCAGCTCAGGCGGGAGCCGCAAGGAAGGCCTCTGCGTCGTCCTCCGGTCGCGCCCGCAGGTGCTCGCCGAGGCGGCGCTCGTACTCCTCGAGCGGGAGCTCGCGCATGTAGCGCCCGTTCATCCAGCGCAGCTTGCGGGCGTCGAAGACCGCCGGCGAGCGCCCGACGCGCTCGATCGAGAAGCGCTCGATCAGCTCCTCGGTCGAGAGCAGCGTCGTGTCGTCCTCGGTGCCCCACCCCAGCAGGGCCAGGTAGTTGCGCACCGCCGCCGGCAGGTAACCGGCATCGCGAAGCTCCTGCACGGACGCGGCGGCCTCGCGCTTCGAGAGCTTGCCCCCGCTCGGGGGAGTGAAGCAGCGGGAGGTGCGCGTAGCGCGGCGGATCGGAGCCCAGCGCCCTCAGGACGAGGAGCTGCTTCGGCGTGTTCGAGAGGTGGTCGTCGCCGCGCACGACGTCGGTGATCTCCATGTCGGCGTCGTCCACGGCGACCGCAAGGTTGTAAAGCGGCGTCCCGTCGCCGCGAGCGATGACGAAGTCGTCCTGGCTGCGGTTCTCGAAGCGGACCTCGCCCCGGATCGGCGTCGTCGACGACGGTCTCACCCTCGTCCGGTACCCGCAGGCGTACGGCCGCGCCCGGCTCCTCGCGGGGCTCGCCACGGTACCCGGCGCCCCCGTGTGCCTTCTTCCAGGCCCGGACGTCCGCGGCTGTGGCCGGGTCGTGGTACGCGTGGCCCTCGTCGACGAGCTCGCGCGATGACGCTCGCGGTGGCGGTCGCGGCGCTCGTACTGGCTCAGCGGCCCCTCGTCCCAGTCGAGCTCGAGGTAGCGCAGCGCGTCGAGGATCTGCTCGATGTTCTCCGGCGTCGAGCGCTCGCGGTCGGTGTCCTCGATCCGCAGGACGAGGGTCCCGCCCGAGCCCCGCGCCAGGAGCCAGTTGTAGAGGGCGGTCCGGGCTCCGCCGATGTGCAGCGCGCCCGTCGGCGAGGGGCGAAGCGAAAGCGGCTCTCCGGGCTAGTCTGGCGGCTCGACATGCTGATCGGCGCGCATGTTTCCACAGCGGGTGGGCTTCCCAACACGATCGAGCGCGGAGTCGAGCGCGACTGCGACGCGATCCAGATCTTTCACCAGAGCCCGCGGATGTGGCGGCCGACCGCCTACAGCGACGATGACTTCGCCGCGTTTCGGGAGGCGATGGAGGGCTCGCCCGATCGAGGCGGTGGTCATCCACGCCGTCTACCTGATCAACGCGCCAGCAAGGAGCGGGAGATCCGCCGCAAGTCGCTGGCCTCGCTGAAGCAGGCCCTGACGGTGGGCGACGGGATCGGCGCAATCGGCGTGGTCCTTCACGCCGGGGCGCGGAAGGGTGAGCCCCACGGGCCGTCGGTGAAGCGCGCGGGCAAGGTGATCCGCGAGGCGCTCGAGAGCTCGGAGCGCTGTCCGGTGCTGCTGGAGAACACCGCCGGGACGCACGGACCGCTGGGCAAGAACTTCGACGAGCTGGCGGAGCTGATCGAGGCGGCGGGGGCCGGGCAAGCGCCTGGGGACCTGCCTCGACTGCTGCCACCTGTTCGCCGCCGGCTTCGACATCTCCACGCCGCCGGCGCTCGCCGCGTCGTCGAGGAGCACGATGCCAAGGTGGGCGCCGAGCGGCTTCGCTGCGTTCACGTGAACGACTCCAAGGTCCCGTTCGGGGCCAACCGGGATCACCACGCCAACCTGGGCGATGGCGAGCTCGGCCGCAAGGGGCCTGCGCGTGTTCCTGTCGGAGCCCCGGTTCGAGGAGCTGCCGGCGCTGATCGAGACGCCGGGGCCGGACGGCCACGGACCGGACCGCAAGGAGGTGCGCACGGCGAAGCGCCTGCGGCAGGAGGGCCTCAGGCGGCGCAAGTCGCGCCGCTAGGCGATCGCGTCGCGCAGGTCGAAATGACTGCCCACGCCGGCGGTGCAGTCGAAGAAGCCCGGGTTGACGCACTCGTGGGCGGGCCCGCCGCCCTCGTAGGCGGGCTCGACGCGGAACTGGCACTGCGGAAGCGGATCGCCCGTCATCTTGATGCCGCCGTAGCCGCCGCCCCGCTCCGCGGCCTCGAAGTGGCTCATGTCGATCTCCGCCCGGAACACCTTGCGCATGCAGCCCATGTAGCGGCCGCCGCTCAGCGGGTCGAGGTAGCTGTAGAGGTAGCGGCAGCGGAGCTCGAGGCAGCCGCGGGGCTCGACCATCCGGTCGCAGAAGGTGCGGCACTGGCGGCACTCGCCGGCGGTGGTGCGCTGCTCGGATGGTTGCGTGAGCGGCATAAGTGGTGGCGGTGAGGAGCTCTAGCTCCGAAACTGGCTGGTGCCGTTCATTGGGGTCGGAGTCTAGACCCGTGAGCGCTCGCGATTGGTCAAGCGGCCAGTGCCCGCGGGCCCAGGAGCTGGTCGAGCTCGGCGCGAAGCGCCGGCGATGGGGCGACGCAGTAGTCGCTGCCGAACCGAAGGCGGCGCGTCCCCTCGCGCGTCTGCATCTCGAGCTGCACCTCGCACTTGCCGGGGAAGGCGCTGGAAGAGGGACTTCAGGTCCTCGAGGAGCTGGGGCCCGAACTCGCCGGCGTTCACGCGCAGCAGGATCCGCTCCGGGTCGCGGGCCCTCGCCTTCGCCCGCGCCGCCGCGAGCTCGTCCTCGCCGGGCTCGAACGGCTCGGCCTCGGAGACCACCAGGCTCATCTCCCCGCGGCCCTTGTGGTCGACGCGGCCGCGGACCAGGATCACGCGGTCGAGCTCGATCTGCTCCGCGGCCTCACTCGCCGCGTCGCGGACGAACAGCTCGACGCGGCCCTCGAGGTCGTCCAGGGTCGCGAACATCACGTAGGCGCCGCTGCGCGTGCGGACCTTCTTCGCCTCGCTGACGATCCCGCCGACCGTCACCCAGGCGCCGTCCTCCTTGCCGCGCCACGTCCGCGAGGCTGCAGTCCACCCGCTCGCGCAGGGCGTCGCGGACGTCCGCCAGCGGATGCGCCGAAAGGAACGTCCCCAGCGTGTCCTTCTCGAGGCGCAGGAGCTCGCGCTGGTCGAACTCCTCGGGCGGGACCGGAGGGCGCTGGGTCACGAGCCCGCCGCCCCCCGGCGAGGCCTGGTCCGCATCGTCCCCCAGGTCGAAGATCGAGGCCTGCCCGCGGCGCGCGTCCTCCTGCGACTTCTGCGCGCTCGCCGAGCGCCGGCGCGAGGACCTCGAGCATTCCCTTCCGGGGGTCGCCCGTGGAGTCGAGCGCTCCGCACTTGATCAGGCACTCGACGGCGCGCTTGTTGACCGCTCGCGCGTCGACGCGCTCGCAGAAGTCCCAGATCGACTCGAACCGCCCGGCTCGGCTCGCGGGCGTTGAGGATCGCCTCGACCGCCGCGTGGCCGACGTTCTTCACCGCGTCGAGCCCGAAGCGGATCGACTTGCCGCTGACGACGAACCCGTGATCGGAGGAGTTGACGTCAGGCGGCAGGACCTCGATCCCCATCTCCTCGCAGCGGTTGACGAAGAACGGGACCTTGTCCTTGGTCGTCATCACCGAGGAGATGACGGCCGCCATGTACTCGGCCGGATAGTTCGCCTTCAGGTAGGCGGTGCGGTAGGCGATCAGGCGCATAGCAGGCGGCGTGGCTGCGGTTGAAGCTGTAGTCGGCCGCGGCTGTCATCAGCGACCACAGGTCCTGGGCGACCTTGCGATCGGTGCCCGACTCCGACATCCCGGCGAGGAACTTGTCCTTCATCTGCGCCATCAGGTCGCGCTTCTTCTTGCCCACGGCCTTGCGAAGGTCGTCCGCCTCGGCGGGGCTGAAGCCCGCCATCTGCTTGGCGATCTCCATCAGCTGCTCCTGGTAGATGCAGCAGCCGTAGGTGGAGTCGGTGATCGGGCCGCAGCCGCTCGTCCGCGTACCGAACCGACGACGGGTCGCGCTTGCCGCGCGCGTAGTCGTCGATGAACCGCATCGCGCCCGGCCGGTAGAGGGCCACGAGCGCCACGATGTCGTTGAAGCGGGTGGGCCGCACTCGACGGAGCGCGTCGCGCATGCCGTCGGACTCCAGCTGGAACACCCCGACCGAGTCTCCGCGCGAGAGCATCTCGAACGTCTCGGGGTCGTCGAGCGGGATCTCCTCGATGTCGATCCTCGTCCCGCGGGATCGCTCGATGATCTCGACCGCGTCCTCGATCACGTCCAGGTTCCGAAGCCCGAGGAAGTCCATCTTCAGCAGGCCGATCTCCTCGATCGGGCCCATCGAGTACTGGGTGACGATCTTGTAGGAGCGTTCGGGCCGGCCGTTCGGACGCGCCGCTCCGTTGCCGTTCCCGGCCGGACCGCTGCGGTCCTCGGCGAGCTGGAGCGGCACGATCTCGTCGAGCGGGCGGTCGGCGATCACGACCGCCGCCGCGTGGATCGAGTTGTTGCGGACGATGCCCTCGAGCCCTTGCGCCACGTCGAGTATCCGCCGCGCGTCGACGTCGGCATCGTAGGTTCGTCGTAGCTCCGTGCCCTCGGCCAGGCACTCGGCGAAGCTCGGATTCCTGCCGAGGACGGGCTCGGGGATCTGCTTGGCGACGCGATCACCGGTCCCGTAGTCGAAACCGAGGACCCGCGCGGCGTCGCGGGTGGCGGCGCGCGGCGCCATCTTGCCGAAGGTGATGATCTGTGCCACGGACTCCCGCCCGTACTTCTCGGCCACGTAGCGGATCACGCGCTCGCGGCCGCGGACCGAGAAGTCGATGTCGATGTCCGGCATCGACTTTCGCGCCGGGTTCAGGAAGCGCTCGAAGAGGAGCTCGTTCGCGATCGGGTCGAGATCGGTGATGTTGAGCGCGTAGGCGACGATCGAGCCTGCCGCGGAGCCGCGACCGGGCCCGACTGCGATGCCGCTCTCCTTCGCGAACCGGACGAAGTCCCAGACCATGAGGAAGTAGGAGTCGAATCCCATCTCGCCGATGACGTCGAGCTCGAACTCCAGGCGTTCCGTGGCCTCGGCGAGGGGCGGGTCGCCATAGCGGCGCGTGAAGCCCTCGGTCGCCAGCCGGCGGAGCATCGCCGCGGGGGTTTCACCGTCCGGAGTCGGAAAGCGCGGCAGGAGCAGGCGTCCGAGCTCCATCTCCACGTTGCAGCGCTCGGCCACCTCGAGCGTCGTGGGCACCGCCTCGGGCCACCGGGCGAAGGACTCCGCCATCTCCTGCGGGCTCTTGAGGTAGTACTCGTTGGTGTCGAAGGTCAGCTTTGGGTGCTCGATCGTCGACTTCGTCTGCACGCAGAGGAGCGCCGCGTGATTGGAGTGGTCCTCCCGCCGCAGGTAGTGGACGTCGCCCGTGGCCACGAGCGGGCGGCCGAGCTCGCGCGCCGTGCGCACGATCCCCTCGTTCGCCTTCTCCTGCTCGGCGACGCCATTCGACTGGATCTCGAAGTAGACGTTCTCGGCGCCGAAGATCCCGACCAGGTCATCGACGTGCGCGCGGGCGTCCCGGGCCTGCTCGTGCACCAGCCGCTGGCAGAACCGGGACTGCAGGCACCCGGTCAGGACGACCACGCCGTTCGCGTGCCGTTCCAGCAGCTCGGCGTCGACGCTCGGCTTCCCCCGGCGAAATCCGTCGAGGAACCCGCCCGACGTCAGCTTCACGAGGTTCCGGAAGCCCTGGTCGTCCGCGGCGAGCAGCGTCAGATGGTTTCGCTCCCCGCGCCCCTCGGCGCGCCGGTCGTCGACGAGGTAGGCCTCCAGCCCCAGGATCGGCTTGATCCCCTGGGCGCGACAGGCCTTGTAGTGCTCGATCGCCCCATTCATGACGCCGTGGTCCGTCAGGCCCAGCGCGGGCATGCCCAGATCGGCGGCGCGGGCCGCCAGCTGGTCGATCTTGCAGGCGCCGTCCAGCAACGAGTACTCGCTGTGGACGTGCAGGTGAACGGCCTCGGTCGGCGTCACGGAATGATCATGCCAATCGACCCAGATGCCACCGGTCGGCGTTCCCGCAACTACCGGCAACGTCCGGGTAGATTGCGCCGCCATGCGCGCCCTGGTCACCGGTGGCGCGGGCTTCATCGGCTCGCACGTCGTCGACGCGCTCCTGGAACGCGGCGACGAGGTCGCGGTCCTCGACGACCTGTCCACCGGTCGCCGCGAGAACCTGGCCGACGCGATCGAGTCCGGCGCCGAGCTCATCGAGGCCGACGTGGCCGACGCCGCGGCCGTGTCGGGGCTGATCGACACCCGCCGGCCGGAGGTGATCTTCCACCTCGCGGGGCAGATGGACGTCCGGGTATCGATCTCCGACCCCATCCTCGACATGCGCGTGAACGTGGGCGGAACCATCAACCTGCTCGAGGCGACCCGGCGCGTGGAGGGCGCCCGCATCGTCTTCGCCTCGACCGGCGGCGCGATCTACGGCGAGGGAAGCTGGCGCGGCCCACCGCTCGACGAGGCCGCCGCGGTGCTCCCGGACGCCCCATACGGCCAGTCCAAGTACGCGGCGGAGGGCTACCTCTCGCTCTATCAGCGGTTGTACGAGCTGTCGACGGTCTCCCTGCGCCTCGGAAACGTCTACGGGCCGCGACAGGACCCGCTCGGGGAGGCGGGCGTCGTCGCGATCTTCTGCGGCGCCCTGCTCGGGGGCCGCACGCCCCGGGTGTTCGGCGACGGCCGGCAGACCCGCGACTACGTCTACGTCGCCGACATCGTCGCGGCGATGCTGGCCGCGGGCGAGTCAGACGTCGTCGGCACCTTCAACGTCGGCACCGGCGTCGAGACGAGTGTCCTGGAGCTCGGGCGCATGATCGGAGAGGCCCTCGACCGCCCGTTCGACCCCGAGATGGCGCCTCCGCGGCCGGGCGAGGTCCAGCGCATCGCGATCGAGAGCTCCCAGGCCGCGCGGCAGCTGGAGTGGCGGGCGGAGACGAGCCTCACCGAGGGGCTGCGGAGGACGGCCGAGGCGTTCGCGGCCTCCAATGACGATTGAGGGCGCCCTACTGCGCGCAGGCCCAGGCGCTTGGGCCCGAGTCGCGCCAGATCTGGGCCGCGATCTGGCTCTGCAGGGATGCGGACGCGTCCTGCGGAGCGCCGCTGCCGCCGTAGAGCCGCCAGGTGGAGGGGAGGATCTGGTACGCACCGCCTGCGCCGGATGAGGGGTTGACGGCGTTGAAGTTCCCACCCGACTCGCACATCACGATCGCCTCGGGGATCGCCCAGTTGCCGACCCAGTTCGCGACGGTCTGCTGCGCCGACGCGGCCGATGCCTGCTGGGCCTCCTGGGCCTGCTGCGCCGCCTCGGCGGCGGCCGCTGCCTGAGCGGCCTGGATCTGCTGGACCTGGTTCTCCCAGCTCGAGACGTTCGACTGAAGCGTCTGGATGGCCGCCGCCTCCTGCTGGCGAGCCGCCTCGAGCTTCGCCGCCTGCGCCTCGGCGTTCGCTCTCACCGCCGCGATCTGGTCGCGTGCGTCGGCGACGCGGGCGTTGTAGGCGTCCTGCTCGGCCTTCGCCTGACGGACCGCGGCGAGCGCGGTCTTGACCTCGTTGCGGAGCGTGCGCACGCGACCCGCGAGGGCGGCGTCGGCCTTCTCGATCCGGCCGACCATCTCGGCGCGGTTCGCCAGGTCCTCGAAGCCTCGGGAGTTCAGGAGAATCGCCGCTGCATCCGGCGCGTTGCCCTCGTAGATGGACACCAGCCTCGCGCTGGAGCGCCGTCACGGCGCGATGCAGGCGCGCGCGAACTCGCTGAAGGTGCGCCTGGGTTTGGTCGACCTTGACGGCGAGCTCGGCCGAGCGCTGCTGTCCCGCCGCCAGGAGGCTGCTCAGCTCCGCCTCGCGCTGGGCCGCTGCGGCCGCCTGCTGCTGGGCGGCCGCGACCTGGTCGGCCTTCGCCTGGACGTCCGCGCTCAGGCTCTGCGCCTGCTGTTGCGCGGAGGCGATCCTGGCGTTCAGGTCGCTGATGCTCTGCGCATGCGCCACCGCGACGCCGGCGGTGAGCGCCGCGCCACAGGCGACGGCGGCCGCCGCCGCGCGCAGGCGCCGAGGGCCCGCGAGCCGGGCGATGCGAGTCGGGCTGTCGGTCTTTGACTTCATCCTTCCGGCGCCTACGGGGTTAGCTGGCGGGCTCGCGCCGAAGGACTGGCGCTACGCGGGCTTTACCGCGATTCGCCCCCGGGACCTTGCCGATGCGGCTCCGTCCCAGTGGTTCCCCCGCTCCCCCGGATGAGTCCCCGGGGAACTCGGCGGTGTCGGCGCGGCATGGTAGCGAATTGTTAGGAATGCATGAGCGACCACCGTCGCGCTCGGGGCTGCAATCCCCCTTGCTGCAACGGACCTTGCAGTCCCCGTGCCTAGCCCTCGGGTGGCTGCCTCGTCGCGATCAGGTAACCGGCGGCCGCCAAGAGCACGGCGCCCACGCCCGCAGCGAGCCTGGATCTGGCGCCGATACCGGACCAGCCAGTACCGAAGCATGAGCTTGCCGATGAGTCGGTGGATGGTCGTCATCGCTTCTGGTGCTCATTTTGCCGTGGATGCGACCGCGCCCGCGTGGCCATCCGCGTCTGCAGCGTGAACAGCTC
The DNA here is from genome assembly GCA_963797665.1 of uncultured Actinomycetes bacterium. Classification (GTDB taxonomy): domain Bacteria; phylum Actinomycetota; class Thermoleophilia; order Solirubrobacterales; family 70-9; genus AC-56. The sequence continues at coordinate 56,653 of CAWCQE010000002.1, forward strand.
GATGAAGCCAGGGCTCGCGTCCTGGCTGAACCGGGCTCCCGACTCTCCGAACGAGGCGAGCGACCGGTCGTAGAGCGCGTAGGGCGAGCGCCGCGCGACGGGGGTCACCGAGCCCTTGTACAGCTTCAGCGTGACCTCGCCGGTCACCGCCTCGTTCGCGGACTCCATGTAGGCGTCGAGGTCCGACCGCAGCGGGTCGTGCCAGAGCCCCGCGTAGCAGAGGTACGCCCACTTGTCCTCGAGGGTGCGCTTGAAGTTGTTCTGGTGGATCGTCGAGACGAGCGCTTCGAGCTCCCGGTGCGCGGCGAGGACGATCGCGGCGGCCGGCACCTCGTAGATGTCGCGGATCTTCAGGCCGACGATCCGGTCCTCGATGTGGTCGACGATCCCGACGCCGTGCCGTCGACCCAGCTCCGCCGCGTGGCCGAGCAGCTCCACCAGCCCCATTCGCTCGCCGTCGATGGCGACCGGGCAACCCCGCTCGAACTCCAGCCGCACGAGCTCGGGCTCGTCCGGCGCCTCCTCGGGCCGGGTCACCAGCTGGAAGACCTCGTCTCGCGGCGCCTCCTCGAGATTCTCGATCTCCCCGCCCTCCGACGAGCGACCCCACAGGTTGTCGTCGATCGAGTACGGCGGCGCCTCCGTGCCGCCCTTGACCGGAATCGCGTGCTCGCTGCGCGTAGGCGATCTCCTCGTCGCGGCTCATGCTCCACTCCCTGACCGGGGCGATCACGTTCAGCTCCGGGTCGAGCGCGGCCACCGTCGCCTCGATCCGCACCTGATCGTTCCCCTTGCCCGTGCAGCCGTGCGCCACCGTGTCGCACCCGGTGCGGCGCGCGTGCTCGACCGCGAGCTTCGCGATGAGCGGCCGGCCGAGCGCCGTGAACAGCGGGTAGCCGCTTCCGTACACCGCGTTCGCCTTGATCGCCGGCAGGACGTAGTCGCGGGCGAACTCCTCCCGAGCGTCCGCGAGGATCGCGTCGACCGCTCCGAGGCGACGAGCCTTGCCGACGACGACGTCGAAGTCCTCCCCCGGCTGCCCCAGGTCTACTGTCAGCGCGACGATCTCGGCGCCGTACTGCTCCTGGATCCACCGGAGCATCACCGACGTGTCCAGCCCGCCCGAGTAGAGGAGCAGAGCTCGACCGACCGCGTCCCCCGGCGTCGGCGTCGGCAGCGGTAGTCGGCTGATCGGCTGCACCCGGCATGGGGTCGGGAAGTCTGGCACGGCGGCGGCCTTCGCCGCGCACTAGCGTTCGCCGTTGCATGTACCGCGATCGGGCGATCTACATCCTGTCGGTCGCGCTGATCACGGCCGGACTCGTGATCCTCGCCGACGTCGGCGCCACCCTCCTCTGGCAGGAGCCGACCTCGAGCCTCTACGCGTCCGTGCGCCAGCACGACGCCGGCAGCGCCCTCGACGACCTGGAGCGCGGGTTCCCGGCCCCGGCGGATCGACGGGCCATCCGCGGCATCCATGGCAAGACACAAAGCGTCAGTGCGCTGGCGTCGTCCTTCGCCAAGCGGGTGGGCGACGGCGACCCGATCGGCCGCATCGTGATTCCCAACATCGACCTCGACATCGTGGTCGTCCAGGGCACGAGCACAGGCGACCTCACTAAGGGACCGGGCCACTATCCGTCGACGCCGTTTCCCGGGCAGCCGGGGACGACCGCCATCGCCGGGCACCGCACCACCTACCTCGCGCCGTTCAGGCACCTCGACTCGCTCCATGGCGGCGACCGGGTCGAGCTGCAGATGCCGTACGCCACCCTCGAGTACCGGGTCGAGCGGACCAAGGTGGTCCAGCCGACGGACGTCCAAATACTCCACCCCACCGGCTACCAGCGCCTCGTGCTCACGGCCTGCCATCCGCTCTACAGCGCGTCGGAGCGCATCGTGGCGTTCGCAAGCCTCGACCGCATCCGCTCGACGTAGGCCGGCTAGAGCGCTACGGGGAGGTACCTCCGCCGCCGCCACGCCGCTGCCCTTGGTGGAGGTCGACGTCGTGCTGGTGGAGGTCGTGGTCGTCGAGACCGTGCTCGTCGTCGTGCTGGTCGACGGAGGGGCGTCGACGTGGTGGTCGTCGTGGGCGGCGCCGTCGTCGTCGTCGTGGTCGACGGAATCGAGGTCGTGCTGCTGGTGCGTGCTGCTCGTCGTGTCGTTGCCCCCGGAGTCGGAGGCGATCACGACCACCGCGACGATCAGCCCGAGCACCGCCGCGACCAGCACCGCGAGCGCCCACTTGACGCCGCGGGCTCATGCCGCCGCCCGGCGGCTGTCCCGCGGCCCGGGCGGCGGCTCCGGCGGCCCATGCGGCGCGTGGGATCCTCGTGCATCGCGGCGCGAGTGTAGGCGGCGCTCAGGTCGGAGCCGGGCCCAGCCCTGGTTTCCTCCGCCTCCGCCGCCCCCTCCGGGAGGGGCGGGCGCCTGCTCGGTCACGGTCTTCGTCTCCGTCGCCGTGGCCGTCGTGGTCACCGTCGAAGCCGGGCTCGACGCTGTCACCGTCGCCGTGGCCGTCGAGAACACCGTCGAGACCGACCGTCTGCGTGCGGGTGACCGACTTGGTGTTCGTCGTGGTGGACGTCTTCGTGTGCGTGACCTTCTTCGGACCCGAGGCGACGACCACCGCGACGGCCACACCCAAGCCGAGCGCCAGCGCGGAGACGAGCGATCAGCGCGATGTTCCTGCGGTCGAAGCGGCGCCCGCCGCTCCTCCGGCGCTGGCGGGACGAAGCGACCCAGCGGAGGACTGCCCGCCCTCCGCGAGCACGCGGCGCGGGTCGGGCGGAGGCGGGCCTTCTTCAGCCGAGGACATTTCGCATGATGTTCATCGCGGCGTCGACGTCGTCGTCGCCGATCACCAGCGGCGGCAGGAAGCGGAGCATGCCCGGGCCGGGAACGTTTATCACCAGCCCCGCCTCGAGCGCTCGCCTGGCGACATCGAAGGCGTCGAGGCCGTCGGCCAGCGTGACGCCCGACCAGCAGCCCGCGCCCGCGGACCTCGGCGAACGCCCTCGAGCCCGGCGAGCCCATGCATCAACCGCCCGCCGAGCTCGCGCGCCCGCCGCAGGAGCGCCGGCATCGTCGATCACGTCGAAGCGCGGCGCAGCGCCGCGGCGGCCGCGATCGGGGGCGCCCGCGAACGTGGAGCCGTGGTCGCCGACCTCGAACACGTCGCCCAGCTGCGGGCCGGTGACGCACGCGCCGACCGGCAGCCCCCCGCCGAGCGCCTTCGCCGCCGTCATCACGTCGGGACGCACCGGCAGCTGCTCGTACGCCCAGAGCGAGCCCGTGCGCCCCATCCCGGTCTGGATCTCGTCGAAGACGAGCAGCGCGCCCGCGTCATCGCACGCCTCGCGCGCCGCGAGCAGCACTTCGTCGCCGATCGGGAAGACGCCCGCCTCGCCCTGGATCGGCTCGATCATCACCGCCGCGGTCCGCTCGCCGACCGCACGCCGCAGGGCATCGGGATCGTCGCGGCGGCACCGCGACGAAGCCGCCCGGCAGCGGGCCGAAGAGGTCCTCGCGCGCCAGGCGCGGCGTCGCCGCGAGCGTACCGAGCGACCGGCCGTGAAAGGCGCCGTCGAGGACGACGATCTCGGGCTCTGCGATTCCGCGCCGGTGCGCGCGCTTGCGGGCGAGCTTGATCGCGCACTCGTTGGCCTCCAGGCCCGAGTTGCAGAGAAAGACCTTCCCGCCCAGACTGGACTCGGCAAGCCGCTGGGCGAGCCGCATCGCCGGCTCCGTGTAGTAGAGGTTCGAGACGCCGCCGAGCCGGCCGGCCTGGTCGGCGATCGCCTGCGACGATGGCGGGGTGGCAGTGCCCCGCGTTGTGGACCGACGAGCCCGGCGAAGAAGTCCAGGTACTCGCGGCCGTCGGCGTCCCACAGCCGCGCCCCCTCCCCGCGCACGAACTCCACCGGCGAGCGCGCGTAGGTCGGCATCGCGTAGCGCGCGTCGAGCTCCTGCAGCGTCGGAGACGGTCACGGCACGATCTTGGTGCCGATGCCCGCGTCGGTGAACAGCTCCAGGAGCAGCGAGTGCGGCATCGAGCCGTCGATGATGTGTGCCGAGGCGACGCCGCCACGGATCGCCTCCACGCACGCGCCGAGCTTGGGGCGCATGCCACCGGAGACGCCTTCGAGGGCCCGCTCCACCTCCTCGAGGGTCGCCGTCGAGACCAGCGAATCGGGGTCGTCCGGGTCGGCGAGCCACCCGGCGATGTCGGTGAGGAAGATCGCCTTGTGGGCGGTGAGGGCGGCCGCGACCTTGCCGGCCGCCGTGTCGGCGTTGACGTTGTAGGAGTTGCCCGCGCGGTCCGTTCCGGCCGACGCGACCACGGGGATGTAGTCCTCGGCGATGTGGTTGAGGACGTCGACGTCGACGCGCTCGACCTCGCCCACGAAGCCGACGCGCTCCGCGTCGGGGTGCGGCCGGACCTCGAACAGGGTGCCGTCCTCGCCCGAGAGCCCGACCGCGGGCTGGCCGTGGCGGTTCAGCCGGCTGACGATGTCGGAGTTCACCTTGCCCGAGCAGGACCATCTTCGCCACCTCGACCGTCTCCGGATCGGAGACGCGCATTCCCTCGACGAACCGCACCTCCATGCCAAGGCGCTCCATGTAGGTCGTGATGTCCGGCCCGCCGCCGTGGACGATCACCGGGTTCAACCCGACGTACTTCAGGAGCACGACGTCGGTCGCGAAGCCCTCCCTGAGCTCCTCGTCCCGCATCGCGGCGCCGCCGTACTTGATGACGACGGTGCGGCCGTGGAACTCCCGGATGTACGGGAGCGCCTCGAGCAGCGTTTGAACGCTCGCCGGCGGACCGGCTGTCATTCGCTCGGTCACGTCGTGTACTCCGAGTTGATACGGACGTACTCGGCCGTCAGGTCCGAGAAGTAGACATGCGCGGCGCCGTCGCCGCGCTCGAGGCGCAACGCGACGTCCGCCTCGCGGGAATCGGCGCCGAGCTCCACCGCCTCGACCGCCTCCGGCCCAAGCCCGGGCAGATCGCTGCCTGCGAGGGCCATCCCAGCCGCCTGGACGATCCGCCCCCAGTTCGGGTCACGACCGTGGAGAGCGGTCTTCACCAGCGGGGAGTTGGCGATCGCCCTGGCCGCCCGCTCCGCCTCCCGGTCGTCAGCCGCCCCGGTGACCTCGATCCGGCCCACCCGCGTCGCGCCCTCGCCGTCGGCGACGACCTCGATCGCGAGCTGCAGCAGCACGGCGTCGAGCAGCCCGTCTGGGAGCGGCCGGCCCGAAGCGCCGGTCGCCTGGAGCACCACGGTGTCGTTCGTGCTCATCTGGCCGTCGACGGTGATCCGCTCGAAGGAGTCGGCGACCGCGGCGCGCAGGACCGCATCGGCTTCGGGAACGGCCGCGTCGGTCTGGACGAAGCAAAGCATCGTCGCCAGCCCCGGCTCGATCATCCCGGCGCCCTTGGCCTGGGCGGAGACGGTCACGCCGTCGCCGCGCACCGCGCAGAGCTTCGGCGCGGCATCCGTGGTCATGATCGCCTCGGCGAAGCGCCGGCCACCCCACTCGTCGAGCCGCGCGGCCGCACCGGCCACGCCGCCCTCCACCTGACCGATCGGCAGCGGCACGCCGATCGTCCCGGTCTCGGCGATCGCAACCGAGCGGGGATCGACATCGAGCTCGCGCGCCGCGGCGTCGCGCATCGCGAGGGCGTCGCGGTAGCCCTGCTCGCCGGTGGCGGCGTTGGCGTTCCCGGAGTTGACGACGGCCGCCCGGATCGCGCCGCGGTCGCACTCGTCGCGGCACACCCGCACCGGGGCGGCGGCGGCGGCGTTTCGGGTCAGGAGCAGCGCCGAGTCGACCTCGTCGGCGTCGCAGCGGAGCACGGCGACATCGGTCTCGCCGCTCGGCCTTCAGCCCGCAGGCGACGGCGCCGGCCCTGAATCCGGGCGCGAGCTCGGCCGGGTCGAGCTCCTCCGCCCCCGCCGGCGCCTCGACCCAGCGCGAGCGAAAGAAGGTGGCCGACACCGGCGCTCACAGCAATCCCTCCGTCTCGTCCAAGCCCAGCATCAGGTTCAGGTTCTGGATCGCCTGCCCGGCGGCGCCCTTCCAGAGGTTGTCGATCGCCGCGAAGGCCATGAGCCTGCCCGTGCCCTCGTCGAGTGCGACGTGGATCCGGCAGAGGTTGGTGTCGCGGACGTCGCGCACGCCCGGCGGGTCGGCTACGACCTCCACGAACGGCTCGTCGTCGTAGCTCGCGGCGTAGAGCTCGGCGCACCTCCCCGGCTTCGACGTCTCGCGCGGGCGTGACGAAGCAGCTCGCCATCAGGCCCTGATCGAGCGGCAGCAGGTGCGGAACGAAGGTAACCCGCCGCTCGTCGCTCCGCCGCAGCTGCCGCCGCCAGCTCCTGGAGCGATCTCCGGGCGGTGGCGGTGGCCATCGACCCCGTAGGGCGTGAAGTTCTCGTCGACCGCGACGAAGTGAAGCCGGTCGCCTCCGCCGCGCCCGGCGCCCGAGACGCCCGACGCGGCGCTGATCACGACGTCGCCGATCAGCCCCTCGCCGGCCAGCGGCGCGAGCGCGAGCAGCGCCGCGGTCGGATAGCAGCCCGGGTTGGCGACCAGGCCTGCGCCGCGGATCTCGTCGCGGTGGAGCTCGGTGAGCCCGTAGACGGCGCTCGTCGAGCAGCTCGGGCGCGCCGTGCTCGCCGTAGGTCGCTCGTAGGCGGACAGGTCGTGGAGGCGGAAGTCGGCCGAGACGTCCACCACGGGCTGCTCCGCCTCCACGAAGCCGTGCCACGACCGGCGCGGCGGCGCCGTGCGGGTAGGCGACGATCGCCGCGTCGGCCTCGGCGGCGCGTCGAGGTCGAGCTCGCGTCAGCTCCACCGGGACGCGGTGGCGCGGGTAGAGGCGATCGAGCCGCGCGCCCGCGTCGGCGCGGGCGGTCGCCGCGGCGAGCTCCAGGCGCGGGTGGCGCTGGACCAGGCTGGCCGCGAGCGCGCCGGCGAAGCCCGATGCGCCGGCGACGAGGACGCGGGCCGCTCACTCACGGAGCGATCCTCCGATCTCGGCGAGGGCCGCCTTGATCGCCTCGCGGCGCTCGGCGACCTCGGCGTCGGTGAGCGTGCGGTCCGGCGCCCGGAACTCGAGCCGCAGCGCGAGGCTCTTTCTGCCCTCGCCCACCTGCTCGCCGCGATAGAGGTCGAAGACCGCGGCGCTGCGCAGGAGCTCGCCGCCGCCCTCCAGCACGGCGTCGCGGACGCGCGCCGCGGGCACGTCCTCGTCGACGACGATCGCCAGGTCCTGGTAGACGGCCGGATAGGTGGTGACGTCCTCGTAGTGCTCGCGCGCCGAACGGCGACGCCGGCCACGAGCTCGGCCAGCCCGATCTGGAAGGCGGCCGCCGCCTCGAGGTCCCACTCGCGGCAGACGAGCGGGTGGACCTCGCCGAGCCAGCCCGCGTCGAGGCCGCCGACGAGCACCCTCGCCGAGCGGCCCGGGATGCAGGAAGGGCTGCGGCTCGCGGCTCGAGCTCGACCTCGGCGCCGAGCTGGCCGGCCAGCGCCTCGAGGACGCCCTTCAGCGCGAAGAAGTCGGCGTCGACGCGCTCGGCGCCCCAGCTCGGCGGCGCGAGCGGGCCCGACGGCGAGGGCCGCGATGCACTGCGGCTCGAACGCGGGCGGCCGATCGCTCGCCCGCGAACTCGCCGCCGAGCACGCCGCCGGCCGGCGATTCGCCGCGCGCGAGGTAGGCGCGCCCCGACTCGAACAGCGCCACGCGCTCGGCGCCGCGGGCGAGGTTGTAGCGCGCCGCGTCGAGCAGCGAGCCGAGCAGCGTCGTCCGCAGCTCCGAGTGGTCGAGCGAAAGCGGGTTGGAGACCCGGATCGGCGCGCGCCCGAAGTCGCCGTCCGCCAGGCGCAGCCGGCGCCGGCAGTCCGGGATCGGCGAGGCTCAGGCTGACGATCCCGTCGAAGCCGAGGTCGCGCATCACGTCCTCGGCGCGGCGGCGCAGCGCCTGCTCGCGGGTCAGGCGGCCGCCCTGGCCGGGCGCCTGCGGCAGCGTCGCGGGCAGGTGCTCGTCGTAGCCGTGGATGCGCCCGACCTCCTCGACCAGGTCGGCCTCGCGGCTGACGTCGTAGTGGCGGTGCGACGGGCACCTCGGCGACGAGGTCGTCGCCGTCGCGCTCGACGCCGAAGCCCGAGCCGCTCGAGGTAGGTGGCGCACTCGTCCGGCTCGATCCGCATCCCGAGCAGCGCCTCGGCCCGCCCGGCGCGCAGCCGCGGCCGCCGCGGGCGGCGGCGGCTCGGCGGCGACGTCGATCGTGCCCGGGACGAGCCGCGCCCCGCACAGCTCGACCATCAGCCGCGAGGCGATCCGCTGGGCGCGGATCGCGAGCTCGGGATGGAGCTGCTTCTCGAACCGGTTGGAGGCCTCGGAGCGCAGCCCGAGCTTCCGCGAGGTGCGCAGGATGTTGACGCCGTTCCAGGTCGCGACCTCGAGCAGCACGCGCGTGGTCGAGTCGGAGACCTCGGAGACCTGCGCCGCCCATGATCCCGGCGATCCCCGAGGGCCCGTCGCGGTCGCAGACCAGCACCGTCTCGGCGTCGAAGGTCCGCTCGACCCCGTCGAGCGTGGTCATCCTCTCGCCGTCGCCCGCGGTGCGGACGATCAGCGCGCCGTCGGGCACCCGGTCGAGGTCGAAGGCGTGCAGCGGCTGGGCGGTCAGCAGCATCACGTAGTTGGTGATGTCGACGACGTTGTTGATCGGCCGCTGGCCGGCCGCGATCAGCCGCGCCTTCAGCCACAGCGGCGAGGGGCCGATCGTCACGTCGGTGAACACGCGGGCCGTGAAGCGCGGGCAGAGCTCCGGGACCTCGACCGTGACCGAGGCGTAGTCCGGACGCCTCGCCCTCGCCCGTCGGCTCGGCGTCGCCCTCCCACGGCGGCGCGGCCAGCGGCGCGCCGGTGAACGCGTGGACCTCGCGCGCCACGCCGTAGACGCCGAGGCAGTCGACGCGGTTCGAGTTGACCTCGAGCTCGAGGACCGGCTCGGCGACCGGCAGGACCTCGGCGAGCGGCGTCCCCGGGGCGGCGTCCCCGTCCAGGACCACGATCCCGTCGGCGTCGTCGCCGATCTCGAGCTCGGCCTCCGAGAGGATCATCCCGTCGGAGGTGACGCCGCGCAGCTTGGCGCGGCCGAGCTTCTGCCCGCCCGGCATCACCGCGCCCGGCAGCGCCACCGGGACGATCTGCCCGGCGGCGACGTTGGGCGCGCCGCAGACGATCGTGCGCGTCGCCGTCGCCGGTCGTCCACCTCGCAGACGCTCAGCCGGTCGGCGTTCGGGATGCCGCTCGACGGAGAGGACCTTGCCGACCACGAAGCCGTCGGCCGACGGAGGGCCCACGTGGGCGATCCGCTCGACCTCGGTGGTCCGCAGCGCGAGCCGCTCGCGCGAGCTCCTCGACGCGGACAGGCCCGGATCGCAGTACTCGGCGAGCCAGCAGTAGGGGACCCTCATCGGAACTGCTCCAGCACGCGGACGTCGTTCTCGAAGAACTTGCGCAGGTCGGGGACGCCGTGCTTGAGCATCGCGATCCGCTCGATCCCCATCCCGAACGCGAAGCCCTGGACGCGCTCGGGGTCGTAGCCGTTCGCCTTGACGAAGCCGAACACGTTCGGGTCCACCATCCCCGAGCCGAGGATCTCGATCCAGCCGGTGCCCTTGCAGATCGAGTCCCGCGAGCCGTCGGGCAGCTGCGCCCGAGCCCCCGCAGCGGAAGCACGAGACGTCGACCTCGACGCTGGGCTCGGTGAAGGGGAAGAACCCGGGGCGAAAGCGGGTGCTCGCGCTCGGGCCCGAAGATCGCCCGGGCGAACTCGTCGAGCGTCCCCTTGAGGTCGGCCAGCGTGATGCCCTCCGCCACCGCGAGGCCCTCGACCTGGTGGAAGATCGGGCTGTGGGTGGCGTCGAACGGGTCGCTGCGATAGCAGCGGCCCGGGACGACGATGAAGATCGGCGGCTCCTGCGCCTCCATCGCCCGGACCTGCATCGGCGAGGTGTGGGTGCGCAGCACCACGTCCTCCGGGCCGGGCGGAAGCGGCGGCCCCGTCCACCGGCTCCCCGGGACGCGTCGGCGCCGGCTCGAGGCGCAGGTCGGGGTCGAGGCTCGCCGGGTCGACGTAGAAGGTGTCCTGCGCCATCCGCGCCGGGTGCCCGGGCGGGTGGTTGAGCGCGGTGAAGTTGTAGTAGTCGAGCTCGACCTCGGGCCCCTCCATGACCCGGTAGCCGAGGCCGACGAAGACGTCCTCGATCTCGCGCATGCGTGCGGATCAGCAGGTTGCGCGACCCGACCGGGACCGCGGGCGATCCCGGGCAGGGTGACGTCGACCGCGTCGGCGGCCAGCCCGCGCTCGAGCTCGCCGGCCTCGAGCTCCGCGCGCCGCTCGCTCGAGCAGCGCCTCGAGCGCCTGCCGCGCCTGCGTTGGCCGCCTGACCCGACCGGCCCGCGCTCCTCGGCCGGGAGCTCGCCGATCCCGCGCAGGATCCCGGTCAGCTCCGCCTTGCGGCCCAGGTAGCGCACCCGGAGCTCCTCGAGCGCCGGCGGCGTCGGAGGCCGCGCCGATCGCCGCCTCGGCCTCGCGGCGAAGCTCGCGTCGATTTCTCGCCTGGACGTCAGGCACGGCCGGCCATCCTATTCGCGAGCTCGTACAGGCGCCACGGCGGCCGCAATCGCCACGTTCAGCGAGTCCGGGCCGTCGGGGCGCATCGGGATCCGGGCGGTCGCGTCGCGTCCCGGCGACTGCCGTCGCGGCAGGCCCTCGCGCTCCGCGCCGAGGCAGAGGACGACCGGCGGCTCGAGCTCGAGCTCCGCGCAGTCGGCGCATCGCGCTCGCGCGTCCAGCGCCGAGCTTGAAGCCCTCGAGCTCGCCGAGTCGCGCCCTGGCCGGCGGGCGGGCGAACACCGAGCCCATGCTCGCCCGCACCGCCTTCGGGCGAGTAGGGGTCGGCGCAGCCCGGCCCGAGGACCACCGGCCCGTCGCCGAGCGCGTGGGCGCGCGGATGATGGTCCCGACGTTGCCCGGGTCGCCGACCCCGTGCAGGTACACGCTGCAGCCTCGCCGCCGGGCCGCGACCCAGCGCTGGCGGTAGACGCCGATCACCCGCGTTCCCGAGCCCAGCGTGCTCACCGCGTCGAGCAGCGCCGGCTCGACGTCCTCGCCCGGCGACCAGGACCAGCTCCGGCTCGGCCCCGGCGGCCTGCGGCGGCCTCCACCAGGTCCTCGCCCTCGGCCACGAACAGGCCCGTGCGCTCGCGGTCGCTGTCGTGACTGAAGCTTCCGGATCAGCTTCAGCTTCTCGTTGTGGGGGCTGGTGATCATCGTTCGGCGTCGGAAACGAAAAAGGGCGGCCCGCATCTGCAAGCCGCCCGGGAGATCGTGGATGGAGCCGTCGCGCGCTAGGCCGCGGTGGCCTCCCGGGCTAGCTCGGCAAATCGGCGGAACGCCTCAGGGTCGTGCACGGCGATGTCGGCGAGCATCTTGCGGTTGACCTCGACCCCGGCCTCGCTCGAGGCCGTGGATCAGCTGCGAGTAGCTCATGCCCTCGCGCCGCGCGGCGGCGTTGATCCGGACGATCCACAGGCGGCGGAAGTCCCGCTTGCGGGTGCGCCGGTCGCGGTAGGCGTAGCGGCCCGAGCGCATCACCTGCTCGTTGGCGAGCCGGTAGCTCGAGTGCTTGCGGCCCCAGTAGCCCTTCGCCTGCCGCGAGGACCTTCTTCTTGCGCCGCTTGCGGGCGACGGCGTTGGTCGCGCCGGCTCATGCCTAGCGCCCCTTCCCCGCCAGCAGCGTGCGCACCCGCTTGCGGTCCGGCGGGCGCGACCTCGGTCGGCATCGCCATGCGCCGCTTGCGCTTCGGCGACTTCTTCTCGAGGATGTGGCTCGAGTAGGCCCGCCGGCCGCGCAGCTTGCCGTCGCCGGTCTTGCGGAACCGCTTCTTGGTGCCCGAATGGGTCTTCATCTTCGGCATCGGACGGCTATTGAAGCAGACGGGCTGGAGCGTCAGGCCGCCGAGCGCTCGGCGTCGCCCTCGCTCGCCCTTCGCCCTGCACCGGGCGCGAGCAGCATGCTCATGTTGCGCCCCTCCTGCAGGGGCTCCTGCTCGATCGTCGCCAGGTCCTCGATGTCGTCGTAGAGGCGCTGCGAAGCAGCGCGCGGCCGCGCTCGGGGTGCGCCTGCTCGCGGCCGCGGAACATGATCGTCACCTTGACCTTGTCCTGCTGGCGCAGGAAGCGCTCGACGTGGCCCTTCTTGGTCTCGTAGTCGTGGGTGGCGATCTTCGGCCGCAGCTTGATCTCGCGCACGTTGATCTGCTGCTGGTGCTTGCGCGCCGCCTTGGCCTTCTGCTCCTGCTCGTACTTGTACTTCGAGTAGTCGAGCAGGCGGGCGACGGGCGGGCGCGCGTCGGGCGCGACCTCGACCAGGTCGAGGTCGCGCTCGGCGGCGAGCTGCCAGCGCCTGGTCGGTGGGCACGATCCCCACCTGGTTTCCCTCCTCGTCGATCAGCCGGACCTCGGAGACGCGGATCCGCTCGTTGATCCGCGTCGGGTCACGCTCGGGAGGCGACCGGTCGAAGCGCGGGTTCGCCACTAGAACTGGCTGCGAAGGCGCGTCAAGCTAGCGATGCTCGGACGGGATCGGGAGACGAGACGAGACGGCAGAGGGCACGGGCGCTCAGCGGCGGCGCGTGGTATGGGTGCCCTTCATCGCGGGCCAGTATAGACGCCTATTGCTCCGGACGACCTCGCGGCGTATCCGGGCGGCGAAGTCCTCGACGGACTCCGTGCCGAGGTCGCCCTCGGCGTGCGAGCGGACCGAGACCGCGCCGTCCGCCTGCTCCCGGTCGCCGACCACGAGCATGTACGGGTGCTTCGCCACCTCGGCGTCGTGGATCTTCTTGCCCACCGACTCGGAGCGCTCGTCGACGCGGCAGCGGACCCCGCTTCCTCGCAGCCGCGCGGCGACCTCGGCGGCGTAGTCGTTGTGGCGGTCGGCGACCGGCAGGACCGCGGCCTGGACGGGCGCCAGCCAGATGGGGAAGCGCCCGGCGTAGTGCTCGATCAGGATCCCGACGAAGCGCTCCATCGAGCCCGAGCAGCGCCCGGTGGATCATCACCGGCCGGTGCTCGGCGTTGTCGTCGCCCTGGTAGGTGAGGTCGAAGCGCTCGGGCATCTGAGAAGTCGAGCTGGCAGGTGCCGCACTGCCACGAGCGGCCGAGCGCGTCGGTGATGTGGAAGTCGATCTTCGGCCCGTAGAACGTGCCCTCCCCCGGGCTCACCTCGTACTCGCGCCCCTGGCGCTCGAGCGCCTCCCGCAGGGCGCCCTCGGCCCGCTCCCACTGCTCGTCGGTGCCGATCGACTTGTCGGGGCGGGTGGAGAGCTCCACGCGCACCTGGTCGAACCCGAACCGCGCGTAGAGCTGCGTCGATCGCCGAGCAGATCGCGTCGACCTCGTCGGTGACCTGGTCGAGCGTGCAGTAGACGTGGGCGTCGTCCTGGGTGAAGGCGCGAACGCGCAGCAGGCCGTGCAGCACGCCCTCGCGCTCGTTGCGCGAGACGAGCCCGAACTCCGCGAGGCGCAGCGGGCAGGTCGCGGTAGGAGTGGCGCTCGGAGGCGTAGACGAGGCAGGCGCCGGGGCAGTTCATCGGCTTGAGCGCGAACCGGCGATCCTCGACCTGGGTGAAGAACATGTTCTCGCGCGTAGTTGTCCCAGTGGCCGGAGCGGTGCCACAGCTCCTCGTCGAGGACCTGCGGGGTCTTGATCTCCACGTAGCCGCCGCGCTCGAGCTGCCGGCGCACCTCGCGCTCGACGAGGTCGCAGGAGGACCGTCCCCTGCCGGGAGCCAGAACGGCATCCCGGGCGCTTCGGGGAGCAGCGTGAACAGGCCGAGCTGCGGGCCGAGGCGGCGGTGGTCGCGGGCGCGCGCCTGCTCGAGGCGCTCCAGGTGCTCCTCGAGCTCCTGCTGCGAGAAGAACGCGGTCCCGTAGATGCGGGTCAGCATCTGGCGGTTCTCGTCGCCGCGCCAGTAGGCGCCGGCGACCGAGTTCAGCTTGAAGGCCTTGATGCGGCCCGTCGAGGGCCCGTGCGGCCCGCGGCACAGGTCGACGAAGGGCCGTTGCGGTAGAGCGAGACGGTCTCGGTGCCCTCGTCGCGGATCAGGTCCTCGATCAGCTCGACCTTGTACGGCTGGTCCTCGGCGCGGAAGCGCTCGATCGCCTCGGCGGCGGAGGTCTCCGAGCGCTCGAAGGGCTCGTCGGCCTCGACGTGGGCCGCCATCTGCTCCTCGATCCGCTCCGAGGTCGGACTCCGACGGGCGGAACCCGTCGGGGAACTCGAAGTCGTAGTAGAAGCCGTCGGCGATCGGCGGCCCGATCGAGACCTTCGTCCCCGGCCACAGGTCGAGGACCGCCGTCGCCAGCACGTGGGCGGCGTCGTGGCGAAGCACCTCGAGCGCGTCTGGGCGCCCGGGAGTGAGGATCTCGACTCGCTCGCCGTCGTCGAGCGGCGCGTGCAGGTCACGGACCTCGCCGTTGACCCGAACGGCGAGCGCGTCCTTCGCCAGCCGCGGCCCGATCGCGGCCGCCGCGTCGGCGCCGGTCGCGCCCTCCTCGAGCTCCAGGGGGGAGCCGTCGGGGAGCTTGACGGTGATCGGAGGCCATACGCGGGCCATGCTACCCGCGCCCCGCCGACCCGCCCTTTACTCGCATTGACGGGGTTAGGGGGCTATAGCACCCCAACCCCGTCAATGCTGTGGAATCAGTCGCCGGCTGGGTTCGCGCGGGCCCCCACGGCGATCAGCGGGCATGGGCCCTCCCCCTTGGGAGCCGGATGGCGCACCCAAAGCGTGTAGGGACCGGTGCGGCGCACGAGGCCGAAACCAGCGAACGGCGGCGATGACTGTCGCGGAGCGATCACGTGGGCGATGCCCGCGGGCGGGGGTCCGGGGCGCGAGTCCAGCACGTTCCCAGTCGTTGCTGGCGGCTGTTTCTCTACGCACACCCGCCCGCCGCGAAGCTCCCAGACCACGTAATCGCGCCCATGCTCGTCGGCAAGCAGGTGCTCGGGAGACGAGCGCCAGCGTCGAGCCGTGTCGCACCTCCGGCCTCAGCTCTGTGAGGGCCGGCGAGTAGCTCGCCGGACCCACCGGGCCGTTCACCAGCGCGAGGACGGTGCAGGCGGCCGCGGCGCCGCAGAACGCGACGGCCAGCAGCGCGCCGACCGGCGACTGCCAGCGCAGGAGGGTCCCGCTGGGTCCGGTCCGGGTGCGGCCCACCGCCCCCCGGATCATCCCCAGCTCGACGATTCGCTCCGGAGAGAGCAGGGCTCGGGCCGCGATCAGCATCGCGAGGGGTGACGCCATGACCGTGGCCTTCGCGGCCTGGTAGGGCGTTCCCGCGAAATGCGCATAGCCGTAGAGGGCAACGGCAGCCGCAAGCGCCGAGGGGACGGCCCACTCGCGTCGCCTGATCCACCAAGCGAGCCCGTACGCCAGCGCCGCGAGCCCCAGCAGCTCGCCCAGGTAGTAGCCGATCGCCGGCACCGCTCCGTCGCCCGGGTCGAGGCGGAAATCGCCGGAGGGCCAGATCCCAAGCGCCTCGAGCGGGGAGATCGCATTGAAGAGGTTCCCGAGGCCGGCACCGGGGGGGTTGAACGTCTCGAAGCTCGCGAAGTCGACCATGCGCCCGATCTCGGGCGCCGCCGCTGCCGCCAGGAGCGCCAGTGCGACCGCTGCACCCGGCGCGGCGGCCCTGGCCATCGCTCCGGCGGCCGCCGCGCCGCGGTGTCGCCGCGCGGTCACGCGAGCTCGACGAGCGCCCAGATCCCGGCTGCGCCCGCGAGCCACAGGAGGCCGGGAAAGCTGTAGGCGTAGACGCTCCCGATGGCGAGCGACGGCAAGGGGCACCGCGATCAGCCCCCGGCGTGCGCCGGGGCCGATGAGCGACCCCCGCGCGAGCTGATGGAGCGAGATCGCGAACGCCAGCACGAACAGGGCCTCCATCGTCTCCTTGAACGCGCCCTGGATGAGGTAGGAGGCGACCAGGTACGGCAGCCCGACGAGGACCGCGGCGAGCGTCCGCCGCCACCACGCGAGCGGCCCGAGGAGCTCGAGCGGCGCGAGGACCGCGCTCACCGCGATCGCCAGCGCAAGCCCGTCGAACCCCTCCACGAGGCTCGCGCCAGTCGCCTTCGAAGCGGCCGCCACGAGCGCGTGCGGCCCAGGGGATATCCCTGGGCAATGAGCCTCGAGCCCTCGCCGTGCGCGAGCCGGTCCGCGGCGAACAGATGCTGGGACATGTCTGGGTTGAGGCCGGTTCCGAGGATCCCGAAGCGGCCCTCGACGATGAACGGCAGCGACGCGAGCGACCAGCGCGGCGACCAGGGCTGCGGCGCCGCCCGCGAGCACCGTCCCGGCGCCCGTAACCCGTCCCACAGGACGACACCGAGCGCGACCAGGACGAGCAGGCCGATCGCGATCGCGGCAGCCGCGCCCTCGCCGGGGAGCCGCACGGTCGCCCACGCGACCGCCGTGGTCGCCGCCAGCCCGACTGCGGGAGCCAGCCAGGTCCAGCTTCGCCGTCCACAGAGGCAGAAGACCGCCTGGCCGATCAAGCCCGACGCAACGAGGATTGCCGCGAAGCTCGCGTAGGTCCCGAGCATTGGCCGGCGAGCATAAGACCGCGCCCCGACCGCTGGTTTCGCGCTTCGGGACGCGGGTATTGCGCAGCACCGACTTGGCAGTCCGGCCGACCGCAGACATAATGTCGTTCAAATGAGCTCCGGAGCGGAACCTGCAACCACGACGGGGACGGAGCCGGAGTTCCGGCTGGCACTCCCCAGCCGACCTGAGAACGTCGCGGTCGTTCGTCAGGCGCTCGCCGGTGCGATCGAGGTCCTCGGGTTGAGCGAGTCGCGGCTCCTCGACATCAATACGGCGGTCAGCGAGGCCTGCAACAACGTGGTCGTCCACGCGTACGACGGCGACGAGGGGCCGCTCATGGTCATCCTGTGCGTTCAGGATGCCGAGCTCGAGGTGATCGTCCGGGATCAAGGTGTGGGCATCCGCCCACGCGCGCCGGAGCCCGGCCTCGAGGTCCAGGGCCTGGGGTTGTCGCTGATCCAGACTCTGAGCGATCGCGTCGAGTTCATGGGCGGAATCAGTCAGGGAACCGAGGTCAGGATGGCGTTCTCGCTCAACGGAGAGAGCGAGCACGTGGATCCGGGCCGACTCACCGGGGAGATGCCGAGGTCCGCCAACCTCCGGGAGAGCTTGTGATCGGAGTCACCGCCGGGCCCCTGGCGGCGCCGGTCCTGGGTCGCGTCATCGCGATGTTGGCGGCGCGCGCGGACTTTTCGCTCGAGGGCATCTCCGAGGCGCAGCTCGTGACGGACTCGCTCGCGGCCAACGTGCCGCGCGTCCTGGTGGGCAGCCAAGATCCAGCTCGGGATCGACGCGCCCCCCGATGAGCTGGTCGTTCGGGTAGGACCGCTTCAGGAGGGCGGCGCGCACAAGATCATGGACGCCTCGGCGCTGGCCGAGCTCCCGCCAGTGTTGGAGCGGCTGACCAAGGACCATAACATCGAGGGCTCGCCGGACGGCGAGCTCCTTTGCCTCACCCTCGTGAACCCCGACTAGGGGTTCGCTTCACACGGACTCGGGGTCGTCCACGATCTCCAGCCGCTGATCGAGCTGGGTCACGCTGAACACGCGCTCCACCGCCGCCGGTCCACGGATGATCACGAATCGCCGCCCTGCCGCGCGGCCGCGCTCGTCGGCGCCGATCACCGCTCGCAGCCCCGTCGAGTCGATGAAGTCCACCCGGCGCAGGTCCACGACGAGCATGGCGGGTGCGTCCCGCTCGACCTCCGCGAGGCCCTCCTCGAATCGCGGCGCGCTCGCGATGTCGAGCTCGCCGACCAGCGCCATCCGGGTCTGGCCATCGCGCTTCTCTATGACGATCTCGAGGGGGGACATCAGAAACGACGGGGCACGATACACGCCACGCCGCTCACTCCTCGGATAGGACCGCCTCGATCGCGGAATCCAGCGATTCGTATACCGGGATCGTCCTGTCGATCGCCGTCAGCTCCAGAAGCTTCCTCACCTCACCGCCCGCGGACACCAGGGCGACATTCGACTCGCCGTTCTGGGCCGGCTTCGCCCCATGCAGGAGCGTCGCCAGACCGGTCGAGTCGACGAACACGCAGCGCGTCAAATCGATCACGAGCGGCCGATCGCGGTCCCGCGCGGCATCGCTCAGAAGCTCGCGGACCCTGGGGCTCGTCGCGATATCGAGCTCCCCGGCGATCGTGATCACCACGGCACCCCGCACGACCTCCTCCGTCGCCTCGAACGTCTTGTCGTTCATTGGATCGTCAGTCATTCTTGACACCCTTAGCCAAGGCGCGGCCCAGGCCACCGCCTTTGGCCCGCGCGATCGACATCCCGACGGCGAAGCCGCGCCTGCCGCTCACCCATGTTTGATCCTAACCACAAACGCATGCCCGGTGCGATTTGCGCGACGCGACCCGGCCCCGCGGAAGAAATCAGGCTCCACGGCGTCCTCATCTATGTATGACCCTTCCGACGAAAGGAAAAAGCAAATGACGCTCAGCCGAAACGCATGGATCGCAATCGGAGTTCTCACGGTGGTCGCGGTGATCGTCGTGGTAGGCCTCGTCGCCTCGGGCAGCGGTGGTGGCGCGGGCGGCGTCTATTAGTCCGCGCGGCCCGAGCGGTGTGAGCTGAATCCGGCCCAGTGCGTAGGACCTAATGAGATGAGTGATCAGGAAGCACGTGAGTTCGTGGAGATGCTGGCGGTGCCCGAAGCGGCCGAGCCGCCATCCTGCCCCATCTGCGGGCGCGATCACCCGCTTGAAGCCAGATGCGCAGTCTCGACTGACCGCCGTCCCGATGCCGCCGGGCTGCGGGAGTAGGCGGCGGCGCGAGTTTCGCCCGGGTCATGAGGCGTTTGCGCGGCTACCGGGCCACGGAGCCGCACGGCTCGCCGCTATCGCCACCGCGGCTTGCCGATCGAGTCGACGCGCCTCGCTTCGAGCCGCTTGAACGACATGGGCCGGGCCGACGTTCTCGAGAAGGCCCGCGGGCGCGTTGCGCGCCGATCTTGAGACGACGCTGCCGCGACTCAACGCCGCGCTGCTGCGCCTTGCTGAGCTTTCCGCTCCAGTCGCATCAGGCCCGCCGTCGTACGAGAGCTGCCCTCGGAAATCGTCCGGCAGGCCTCGCTGAGGCCCGCCTCCAGGGTGGCGGCACCGCGGGTTGCAGCGTGGGATGTCGGCGGCTCGAAGTCCGCGGCGCCGCGGCCGGGGACGTAGGACCGTGGCGGCCCAGGGGTACCCGCGGGCTTTACGTCATCGTCGGCAAGCTCGGGTAGAGCCCGGCGCTAGGCGACATCGCGGTCCATGAACGGATCACGCCCGAATCTCAGCAAGGGGATCGGTCGGACCTTTTGCGCCCAATGAGAAGACCCCCGCCGGAAGCGGGGGTCCTCAGTTCTGAAGTTGTGATCCGCTCAGAACACGCTTATGACAACGCACCCGTCACGTTATCGGGCGGAGGGGACGTTGCCGACGATACCGCGGCGGCTGTCTCGGGATCCGTCGGGCGCACCGAACGCAGGTGAGCCTCGCCGTCCGGCTACACCCAGCCGATCGGCCGAGCCGCCACGTGGGTACCGGCGGCTGATGCGAGCGGTTCGCGGCGACCTAACCGGCGGGGACGGCGCGGGTCGATAGTCTCGCGTCGGTGGGGTCCTCGATGGACGCAGGGCCAACGGGTCGAAACGCACGACCGGTCATTTGCCTCGGCGGGGTGATGGTTGCGCTCGCGGTTGGCGCGTGTGGCGGCGGCGGCGACTCCCGGGCGGCGTCCGTGGGCGACTGCATCGACGCCGGCAAGCAGGTCGTCGATTGTGGCTCGTCCAGCGCCGCCCAGAAGCTCGTCAGCGATCAGAGCGACCCCAACGCGATCGCCTGCGTGCAGATCGGCTCCAAGCCGCAGACGGAGGTGAAGGTCGGGGACGGCACTTTCTGTGCCGAGACGGTTAAGTAAGCCACTGGCCCAACGGCGATGGCAACGAGTGACCAAGCGCGAGCGAAGCCTGATGGTGCGCGCGTCGTACGTCATCGACGCGCTCACTGAGGCGGTCGCGCCGGAGTCCGTCAACAAGCCGAACGTGTATGCGTTCTCGCGGCGGCTCCGGCGTACCGCTCGCGCTCGGAGGTCCGCACGCGGAACACCGTGCCGAAGTCGAGCGTCCGAAGCTAGAAGGTCGCGAGCACGACCACGGCGACCCCGAACACCACTGAGGCGGTCGAGAGCGCCCCGATCTTGATTATCCAGAGCGAGCTGATCCCGGCGATCCCGAAGAGGAAGAGCGAGGTCGCGAGGATCACCTCGGCGAGGGTGTAGTTGGTCGCCCTTTCCTGGTGATCCTCGGCTTCGCGTTCGGTCTGCTCGGCCAGCGCCTCGAGCTTTCTGCCCCGCGGCGAGCTGATCCCGGCGCCCACGGCGGACACGAGGTAGGTGGTCGCGGCGTGGAAGTCCGTCGTCGCCTTGTGGTCCTCCTGCTCGTTGCGGTACACGGCGGCGGCGGTGACGATGGCCGCGAGCCCAAGCGCGACAGCGATGAGGATCTGGATTCGCGTTTCCCAGGGGCGGGAGGGAGCGTCGCTTGGATCGGACGTCGGTTGCTCTGGTTGTGGGTACCGCCGCGCCATCGCGATCTCCTGATGGTGCGGCCCGCAGGGAAGTTGCAAGACAAGCCGTGGGGCCGCGCCGAGATGGACCGTAGCGCCGCCCGGACTCGTGCGTCGGCGCTCTCGGGGTCGGCAGCTCGCAGCCGTGCCGTCACAATCGCCGGGGCAGCGGAGCCCAAGAACCTCGCTGCCCTAGCCGTCGTCTCCCTCAGGTGATACCCGGTTCTAACCCGCCTTTGGGGGGGTCAAGCCCTGATCTCGCAAACCGCCGGAAGGCAGGCTGTGAAAAAAAGCGGGATTTTCGGCCGCGCGGATCTCCGTCAAAAGGACTGGAGCCCGGCCGTTTTCGACCCTGCGGTAGCGAGATACTGCGTAGGCGATGTCGCAGGAGAACGTCGACGTTCTCGCAGATCCAGGCGGCGATCAAAGTTGTGCAGTAGCTAACCCTGAGGTAGTAGGGTCGTGGCGTCGGAGCTACGCGATGCGCTGCTGCGTCACGCGCGACTATCGAATGGCGGGGCAGACACCGCCCAGCACTCTCTCGCCATGAAGACGCTGCCCGAAAAGGTTTCGGCGGTTGCTGGCGCGCTTACAGCTGTGGCGGCGTTCGTTGTCATCCCCGGGACCATCGCGATGCTCTTTCGGCTGAAGCAGGCACAGCTTCCCGACGACTTGGGCGTGGTCATCAGTTTGCCGCCCAGCTTTCTGATCGGGTTGGGCCTCGGCTACGTGGTCGGTCCGCTCCTCCTACCCGTGGGGTTCGCACTCGCGGTCACATGGCTCCCGGGTACGACGGGCAAGGTCACCACCGCACTTGCGCCAGGCGAGAAAGCCGAGCCGGCAGACATCGGTTGGCTGGCTCTATTCGTGGTCGTTACCACGATCGGAGTCCCGCTCGCCGTCTTTCCACTTTGGCCACCTCTATTCGCCTTCGGCCTCTCGTTGCTGACCGCCCTCCTCTTCGTCGGCGTCGCCTACCTGATCGCTCGACCGGCTCCCAGCAGAAGCGTCGCGTTCGGACTTCTCGTAACCGCGGCAGCCCTCCTCTTCGTGCCTTGGGCGATCGCCTTCGCGGTGATCCGAAGTGAATTTCAGCCGACGACAGTCTGCCT
Source organism: uncultured Actinomycetes bacterium (assembly GCA_963797665.1). GTDB lineage: Bacteria > Actinomycetota > Thermoleophilia > Solirubrobacterales > 70-9 > AC-56. The sequence continues at coordinate 78,523 of CAWCQE010000002.1, forward strand.
CCCCAATGGCGAGGAACTGAACGGAGTTTTGATCGGGCGCACGTCGGATGAGATCTTTGTCGGTGAGCCCGAGGATCGCGCCAGCATCATCAAGGGTGAGACTGCCTTTGTCACGGAGAAGATCATCCAGGGGCTCAAGGCAGCAAACGTCGGAGTTAACACGGTCGAGAATCCACGAAAGCTGAGCCTTTTGCGGACCAGCCTCATCATCGCCGATGTCGGTCGAGGGTCAAAGCCAGGTGTCGTCGACTACCCGAAGCGCGCGAATATCCCGGTGCTCGGCTACTACACCGGGGACCCCATGGATGACCGGCCCCCCTACAAAAAGACCGCGCCCATCAAGCGTGACGGGGGTCTGGTTGTCCCTGACACTACCGTTACGGACCCCACAAAACTGAAGAACGAGGTCACACGCGTGCTGGACGCTTCGCGCGAAAAGTTCCCGGACAGGGTACGGCCGCCCCGACGCATCGTCGCCGCGCCGGTTGCCAAGGTTGACGGATACCGCCTCGGCGCGGCGGGCGCGTGTCCGGTCCGTAGTTAGCGCCACCATGCCTCGCGCATCGATCTTGGCTTGAGGTGCGGCGAGCTTGGAATCGGCACGGAGGAGGGCCCTTCTCGGAACTGGGCTCGAGCTCACGCGCGGTGATTGGCTCGTGTTCCAACTCGAGGAGACCGAGATCGACCAGCGGGCCGTCGACATGCCGGATCGCGTTTGGCCGCGCTGGGAGGACTGCCGTTAGCCAATAGGCCTATGCGCCCGCCGGGCTGCGGGAGTAACTCACGCTTCTAGGTCGCGCGCGTTTAGGAAGCCGTGCGGCTAGTGGGTCTCAGCCGCGAATCTACTTCGTAGATCGGCAGTTCGAGGTCGGGGTGTGGGGCTTGAATGTCAGCCACAACAGCCTGCTGGGCATTTCCTCATCGGGCAATGAAGGCGCCGGCCTAGGGTTCTTTCGCGGCACCCGTAGCCTGGTGCAAACTTCTCGGGAAGCGGCTCGATCGAACGCGATGGTGGGGTGGGGATGTTCTTGATCGCCTCACACGACGTTCGGGTCCTGGACAACTCGTTCAAGGGCAACGGCGACAGTGGGATGTTCGTCGGCGTCAAAGGCTTCGAGGCCACCCACAACCTAATCAAGGGGAATCTGACCTCAGGCAACTAGGGGCTGGGTGGCCTCAACCTGGGAGGTGCGAACCGCAATCGGGTGGTGCACAACCGCAGCGTCAGAGACCGCGGCAATGGGATCATCGCCGAGCTTGGGAGCAACAATGTGTTCGCCCGAAACCACGTCCTCCATACTCGCGCGGTCGGAGGCAAGGACGGGGACGGGATTGCGGTCGAAAAGGGACGCGGCAACCTCATCGCCCGCAACGTCGTCCTTGACGCTCGCGCGACCGGCATCCGCTTGGCAGTGCGCCGCCCTGCGATCGGCGGCGGCCACAACGTCGTCCGCCACAATCTCGTCAGAAGGAGCGGCGGCAATGGCTTCCAGGTCAATAAGAGGGACGACCACAGCCTCCTGAAGCGCAACGTCGCCAGGCGGGCGGGAAATGACGGCTTCGACGTCGGCAGCCGCACCGCGAAGCTCACGAGGAACCGCGCGGTGCGAAACCACGATCTCGGGATCGACGCCGTCCGTGGCGTGCGCGACGGCGGCGGGAACAAGGCGAGCGGCAACGGCGACCCGCGCCAGTGCACGCACATCGCGTGTAGGTGAGCAGGCGCGCTGCGCAGCCTGAGGGACTAATTACAAACTCTGAACGGCAAGCAGGGACACGCGATGCCTGCCGCCGCAGAGGTCCCTGAGCACGCCCGCCCTGCCCCCCGGTGCACGCCGGGTGTAGGTTCGCCTGGACACGCGCAGTCTCCTGCGCGGCCAGAACGAGGGAGGACGGATGTCAGCCAGGCTTCGCCTGCACGGCCCCGCGACGCTCGTTTCCCTTGCGGTGATCCTGGCCTTAGCGGTGGTTGCGCTCGTGGCTTTGAGCGGCGCCGAGGCCGCTGCGCCAGGGACAGCCGAAGTGCGGCGACACGATCACCACCGACACGACCCTCCACCACAACCTCGTCAACTGCCCCAACAACGGCATCATCATCGGCGCCGACAACATCACCCTCGACCTGAACTACCACACGATCGACGGCGACGGGACTCGCCGGCTGCCGGGTGCGGCCCCGAGGAGGACTGCGATCTGGGGGTCGCCAGTATCGGTCACGACGGGGTCACCGTGGTGCACGGCTCCGTGCGCGAGTTCGCGATCGGCGTGGCGGTTGCTGGCTTCGTCGGCAACGCGCGACACAACCGCGTGCTGGGTATCTCCTCGTCAAAAAACGACTTCTTCGGGATCGGGTTCTTCGGCGTTGCCAGAAGCGTGATCCGAAACAGTTCGTCCAGCCACAACATCCCCCCGGAGGGAGACGGGATCGGCTTGTTCGCCTCTAACCACGTCCGGATCGTGCACAACAAGATCCGGCACAACCCAGGGCCCGGGATCCACGTTGCCGACTCCAACCGAGAACCTGATCAAGCGGAACGTGTTCTCGCGCAACAGCCCCGGAATCCTGCTGGGAGGGGACCGCCTCGAGGCGGACCGCAACCAGGTCCGACGCAACCGCTGCGCTCGAAACTCTGCCTGCGTCCTCGTTAGCCCCGGCAACGAGAAACGTGATCGCCCGAAACCGCATCTTCGAAAGGCGGGGACGGCATCGCGATCGAAAAGGGACACGGCAATGTGGTCGCCCGCAACGACATCGTCGGCCCTCGCGGGCCGGGGTCTACCTCGCACTCAATCGGCCTCCGATCGGCGGCCACGACAACCTCGTCCGCCGAAACTTCGTCAGGGGCAGCGGCGGGGACGCGTTCATGGTCAGGGGGGAGGATCGCCATAGCCGCTTAAAGCGCAACGTCGCCGTCGGCGCGGGAGACGATGGCTTCGACGTCCAGAGCCGCTCGGCAAAGCTGACCGCGCAACCGGGCGAGGCGCAACGCCGACCTCGGCATCGAGGCCGTTCGCGGGGTGATCGACGGCGGCGGGAACGTCGCTCGACACAACGGCGACCTCCGCCAGTGCACCAACATCGTGTGCAACTGATCGGCACGAACCAGCCACCACTCACCGGGTGACGGTTCCGCGACCTTTGCCTGGTCAGCCCTGACACGGCCTGAGGTGTCCGGGCGGCGATCCAACGCCTGCGTCTGCGCCAGGTGGCTCACTTCTGCTTTGCGCGGTAAGCAGGAGCTAGGGCAGCTGTGGTCGTTTCATCAGGACCAAGCGATTAATTCTTCTTCCGGCCGGCCTGACGCTCGATGAACGACGCGCCGTTCCCCAGCGGCTACTTCGCGAGGATGCGATCGAGCAAATCGTCTGGGGGCTCTTCCTTCGCCCGCGCCCTGAGGGCACGCTCGAGCGCGGCTGCGGCCGTCACCGAGCCTTTCCGGGCCTGCTCGCTGAGAATCTCGAGGACTTCCTCGTGCGATGCGATTTTGCTCATGGTCTTCATGTTGGCATTGGGGAGCGACCTGAAAAACACGGCTCGTGTGTGTGGCGAGTCAGCCGGCGTTCGCGGGATCGGCGCTCACGCTGGCGCGACCCTCCCCTTGACTGTGCGACATGCCATGTCACGAATTGGAAGTCCGATATCGGCTATGGTCGTTGTCGTCTCGAAGTCAACCGGCCCAGGCACCGATGGACAGGGAGGTCCCAAATGTGACAACGGATCGTTCGCACCTGACAGACGCCAACGTCATGGACGACGATTGCCGTCTTCATCGCCCTCGGCGGGGGGCCACCGCCGTCGCCTTGAACGGCTCTAACACCGTGCAGTCCGACGACCTCGGCCCCGGTGCCCAGGTCAAGGCAGCCGACGTCGCCGACAACGCGGTCAAGGGCGCCGATAGTCGCGAACAACTCGCTGACCGGAGCCGACATCGCCGATCGAAGCGGCGTCGATACCTGCAAGCCGACGCTGACCGTGAAGCTCGGCCCGACCTGCGCCGGGTCCGACGGCGTAGCGCGGAGCCTCCCGAATTCGATCACCTACTGCGCCGGGCTGCCGGCCTGCGCCTGCCGACGTGGTCGGAGGCGGTCGCGATGGCGAAGAACTACGACGTGCCGGGCGTCTCCGCTGACGTAGATTCCTTCTGGACCGACTCCCTCACGAATAACAATTTTCAGCAGGAGTTTGGTCCTATCGTCGTCGAGGGCAAGAACGGCGACTGGGCAGTCCACATCGGTCGGCGCGCGGAAGGCCGTCTGCGTGACCGAGCCGAGCGCCTGAGGCGGAGCCGCCGGGCTGCGGGAGTAGCGAGATACTGCGTAGGCGATGTCGCAGAAGAACGTGGAGATGGCGGGGCGAGGCTACGAGGCGTACAACCGAGGTGACCTTGACGCCGCCGTCGCCAACTTCGCGCCGACGTTTGAATACGTCACGACCGGTGCGATACCCGGGGTTAGGGGCGTCTATCGGGGGCCAGAGGCATGGAAAGAGTTCGTGGCCTGGACGTGGAGCGAGTTTGATGATCCGCGCTTTGAGGTCCATGAACTCACCGATGCGGGAAGTCAGGTCTCGCCTTGGTCACCCTGCGAGGCCGTGGGAAACGAGCGGCGCGGTAGGTCAGCTGCAACCTTTGGCACCTTTGGACGGTGCGAGACGGCCAGGTCGTACGGGGCAGGCATTCGGTCCGCAAGCGACGAAGCCCTCGAAGCCGCCGGGCTGCGGGAGTAGGTGATCGCGGTTACTCAATTGCATCTCCTGCGGCGCGCGCCATCGCCTTTCCGGCGGTTTGCGAGATCAGCGCTCACGCTGGCGCGACCCTCCCCTTGACTGTGACCGCGGCGGGTGAGAGGCTCGCTCCAGACATAGGCGGATCGCCGAACCCGCCGACCAGCCCGAGGTGACTCGGCCGACGCCTTGGCCTCCGCCCAATCGAAACGGAGGAATCCAGATGCGTCAACGACCTCGATCGCGTCGAACCCGTGCAGTCATCGCCGCGCTCGCCCTGGCGACCGCGCTCGCGGTCGCCGCACACCGGCGAGCGCCGCCACCGGCAGCGTCTACTACGACAACAACGACAATGCCGCCGCCGGCCAGACGGCTTCTTCAGCGGCACCTTCCCCGGCGTCGCCAACGTCGGCCTCGGCGGCTCGGTGATGCCCGCGCTGACGAGCGGCGGCGGCAACACCGCGGTCGGAAACGCCGCCCTGCTCAACAACACCACCGGTAACGGCAACGTCGCCGCCGGCGACGGCGCGCTGTCCAAAAACACCACCGGTTTCGGCAACGTCGCCACCGGCAACGGCGCGCTGTTCGCCAACACCACCGGCAGACGGCAACGTCGCCGGCGGCGATCACGCGCTGGTCGCCAACACCACCGGCAACCAGAACGTCGCCACCGGCGACGGGCGCGCTGGTCTCGAACACCAGCGGATCGCCAACGTCGCCACCGGAAGCGCGGCGATAAGCTCCAACACCACCGGTAACGACAACGTCGCGACCGGAAGGTTGGCGCTCAACTTCAACACCATGGGAATAACAACGTCGCCGCCGGGAACCTGGCGCTCCTCAACGCCGCCGGGTCGCGAAACGTCGCCTCGGCCCCGGCGCAGGCAGAACCTGACCACCGGCTCCAACAACGTCGACATCGCCAACCCCGGCGTCGCCGGGGAGGCGGGGACAATCAGATCGGCACCGCGGCGCAGACCCGGACCTTCCTCGCCGGCGTCGCCGGAAAGACGATCGTCGGCCCGACCCAGGCGGTGGTCGTGAACTCGGCCGGACAGCTCGGGGACGGCACCGAAACCCGCCGCGCCACTCAGCGGCAAGAGTCAGACGCTCAGTCGGCTGCGGGACCGGTGCCGCGCCAGCTGCCGCCGCCGCGATCCAGCGGCTCCGCCAGCAGGTGCGAGGCGGCGGCTGAGGGGCGCGAAGACCAGGCCCTCGAAGCCGCCGGGGTGCGGGAGTAGGCGATGTCGCGAGAGAACGTGGAGGTCCTGAGGGCAGATCTATTCGGGCCTGGCCGAAGGACGAACCCGCTCGCGACTTCGTCGACTCCGATTGCCCGCCGGACGCCTAATCGACCACCTAGTCGATTTTCACCTCCGCGAAAGTGCGTTCGCAGCGAAAAACCTCGAACTCGCCAGCAAAGGTGTTTCTACACACGAACTTCCAGAATCCGCCCCCTCGCAGTATCCGCAATAGTCTCCGCTGCGTCGGTTTTCGCTCATCTGTTGCTTCAAGACGCAGGCTTTATCATCGTGCAAGGGACGGTCCACCCAAGCCGCTGAACCGACTGGCATGCGGTTATATGTCGTTGGGTTCGCCGGCGCGACCGGGAGATTTGCGAAATTGAACCTTTAGGGTGCCGCCCTCATCGTCGGCATTGACTCCCCCGCCTCCCCGAACGATCAGAGGAAAAAAGTCAGCTGGATCAGCCATGACAAGCTTCCATTTCGCTTGGTTCGATTGAGCTGGATTCGCTAGATCGAGCGTACGGCAGGCCCAGTTCAAGGTCAAGACTCTGTCCGGCCCGCCCGATTGGCGCCACCCTTCAACAGAGCCGAGATGAATGATCGCTCCGAAGTCCTGGCCCGCGGCGGCCCCCTCGACTAAGCGAGCCTTGCGGCGCGTCCAGGGCTTGCGAGCCTGGCCGTCCGCGCGACTGAGAGAGGAGGTCAACACTGGCTCGCCGTGTCGCCCGCCGCCCGGTCGCGTTGGTCACCGATGCCAGCGGGGAAATTGACCCCGCGAGCCGCAAGTCCATGGACACGATGCTCGCTCGAGCGGTGGAGCCCGGTGCGCTCTAGAGCCGGTCAAGGGCCGAGGTGCGTAATCAGGCGCCCCGCACCGTTCCTGTGTAACCACCACCTGCACCCCTGTCCCCGTCGGAGCGCAAACGGCCTGACTGTCGGCGAGGAGGAGCGGGGCCCCGTCCGAGCGAAGACGCGCTGCTCCGGTGAGCCATTGCACCGTCGCGCACGGGCCTCCGGCCGAAGGCGCAAGCGTGCAACCCTCGACCGACCAAGGGGCTTCCTGCGTCACCGCCGGTTCTCCGCTCAGCCGAACCCGAGTTTGCGGCGCCAGAGGCTGCACCCGGCCTCCGTGCAAGCACATCGCGACGACTCCCTGATGGAGAAGAAAGGCGGGCATCAGGTCACCTCGAGTGCGCCTTCGTTGACCGAGACCGTCGGCCCCTCCAAGCGCACACTCGCGCCCGCGCCGTTCGCGATCTCAATGCCCGATTCGCTGAGCGTGATCCGCGCTCCCGTCGCCGTCGCCAGCGTGACGCAGCCTCCGCCGG
>CAWCQE010000003.1:0-9204 GCA_963797665.1 uncultured Actinomycetes bacterium
TCACTGACGCGGTCACGCTTGGGGACATCGAGGTGCGGGAGGTCATAGAGCACGCCTGATCGTCTTTGGATGATGGGCGACATGCCGCGGTAGTCCGACGACTACGTCGTCAAGGCAGTGCGCAGTTCGGTAAGTGGTCTTCGACAAGGCTTATCGCGCATAGGAGGCGCGGCTTTGGCGGACCACGGAAGTGCCGCTTTGCATGGAAAGCGGCGGTTCGCGACTAGCAGCGAGATATTGCCGGAACGAGGACCTCGGCTGGCGCGGCCTGGCAGCCTCACAGGAATATCGAGATCGACACCCCATCTCCGCAACCTGAGAGCTCGAGCCCGCCGCAGACGCGGATTGCGATCGGCCTGATCGCCGCGCCCGGCTTGCCCTCGGAGCTCGCGGAGGACCTCGCCGGGGACCTCGAGCAGCGCCTCAGTGAGCGTTATCCCGAGGGCCAATGGCGGGTCCCGCTGGTGATCGACGGCCTGGTCACTCCACCTGCACCCGCAACCGAGCTGATCGATTCAGCCCACCGGCGCCTGCTGCGTGAGGACTGGGAGCTCGCGATCTGCCTCACGGACATGCCCCTTCGCATCGGGCGGCGTCCGGTAGCGGGGCACGCCAGCCCAACACATCGGATCGCCCTCATTTCGGTGCCCGCGCTCGGCCCCACAAGGCTCCGACGTAGGGTGCTCGGGACCGCGCTCGACCTCGTCGACATCATCCTCGGCGAGGTGACTGGCGACGATGACGTGCCTCGTCATTCGCGTCGGTTTCGCCAGCGACTCGTCGACTTCTCCGAGCTGGCGGACGAGGATCCGGCCCATGGTCCCACGGGTCTCGCTGCCCTGGCCAGTGGGGGCCGGCTGCGCCTGCTGGGCGGCATGGTCCGCGCCAACCGTCCCTGGCGGCTCGCGGCACGGCTCTACCGCGCGCTGATCGCGGCGATGGCGACCGTCGCCTTCGCCCTGGTTACCGCTGACATCTGGCGCATCTCGGCGAGCCTCGGTCCCATCCGACTGGCGGCAGTCACCCTCTTGTCGATCGCGCTCACGACACTCTCCCTGATCGCGGTTCACGATCTCTGGGAGCGCTCCCGCTCCGAGCTCGCCCGCGACCAGGTCCTGCTCTTCAATGCCGCGACGGCCATAACCGTGACTATCGGCGTGGCGTCGCTCTATCTCGCGCTCTTCGTCGTCAGCCTTGCCGGCGCCGGCCTGCTGATCACGCCGGACGCACTCTCCCAGGCGGTGGGAGAGGACGTGGGCCTGGTTGATTACCTCAGGCTCGCGTGGCTGGTCGGCTCTCTGGCGACGGTAGGCGGGGCTCTCGGGGCCGGATTGGAAAGCGACGTCGCGATTCGAGAAGCGGCATATGCGCGCCGACCCGAGAGCCCGCTGCCCTCTGATGAGGACGCAGCCTGATCCCGCCTCTCGGGGCTGTGCCCCCCTCGCGGAACGTGAGCCCGCTCGGGACACTCACGACCTTGGCCTGGCATCGTGCCGCTACGATCCCACAGCCTCGGTGACAGAGCGCTCGCATGTGTTCCATAAATGTGCCAGTCAGCAAAGCCGTCTTGGGCGCCTGCGAGAAAAGCCCTGCATCTGAGCACGAGCCCCGATAGCTCAGCTGGATAGAGCGACTCCCTCCTAAGGAGTAGGCCGCAGGTTCGAATCCTGCTCGGGGCGTCCAGCCCGGAGTGGTCGCTCGGCAAGGTGCCGAACGCGGACACCTTGGACGGTCTCGACTCGCCGGCTTTCGTGCAAAAGCAGGGGGCTACGTTTCATCTCGGCTGGCTTGGCTGACGGCACAGGCGCACCGTGTCCCTTGGGTACGAGCCGGGTGGACCTGTCGCCCGACACGAACATCGAGGTTGGCTACTACCGGGACGCTCTGAGCTAGCTCGCGCGATACTGCGCGGGCGATGTCGCAGGAGAACGTGGAGCTGGTCCAGCGCGAATACGCCGCGTTCGCAGTCAGGGACTGGGCGACGCTCCACAGAGATCTGGCATCCGGAGATCGAATACGAGGCGCTCGATCCCGCAACCTATCGGGGCCATGACGAGCTCAGGGAGGGCTTTATGGGGTGGTCCGACCTGTACGCCGAATGGTGGGTAAAGGGGGAGACGATCACCGAGGTCGGGGACCAAGTGGCCGTCCTCGAACGCTTTGGCGGGCGTGGAATCAAGGGCAGCGAGGCCGGGGCATCGCTTGAGCAGTCGGTGGGCCGTCTGATTAGCTTCAAGGACGGGAAGATCTGGCGGGTTAAGGAGTATCCGACCCTCGAAGCCGCGCTCGAAGCCGCCGGGCTTTCGGAGTAGGCGATGTCGCAGGAGAACGTCGAGTTTGTGCGCCGCCTGCTGACCGAGTTCAATGAGACTCAGCAGCCGTCTGAACTGCTCGCGCCGGATTTCGTTTGGGACATGCGGTCGTGGCCCGTTTGGCCGGGGCAAGCCGAGTATCACGGGCCTGAGGGATTCATGAAGTTCTTCGCTGAGTGGACCGACGCCTACGACGAGTGGACGAATGAGTTTCAGAGCTTCATCGACGCGGGTGAAAACGTGGTGGTTGTGACTACTGTCCAGCGTGGGCGCCTGCGGGGGAGCGACTCCTGGGTGGACCTGCGGGCCGCGTTCCTCTACACAGTCGGGGGCGGGGTGATGCGGCGGGCCCAGGTCTTCGCTAATGCCGAAGAAGCCCTCGAAGCCGCCGGGCTGCGGGAGTAGGTCCGACGCCAAGTTGAACGAGTCTTTGGCGGCACCGCTCGCCCTCCGGGCTCGCTGAGTTCGAATCCTGCTCGGGGCGTTGCTCCGCCCCGGGAGGGTCTCGCCTGAAGCCGGGTGGCCGTAGCGAGATACTGCGGGCGCGATGTCGCAGGCGGAAATCGAAACGCTTCGCCTCGGGTACGAAGCGTTCAACCGGGGCGACTGGGATGCCGCAGCTCGTTTCGCGCATCCCGAGTTCGAGCTCCAGACGGCGGACCGAGCAGTCAACCCCGGGACCTATCGCGGCGTCGAGGCGGTCAGACGGTTCTTCGAGGACCTGTTTGAGCCCTTCGAGGAGGTGGTCACTGAGCCCGAGGAGTTCTTTGAGAATGGCGATCAAATCGCGGTCTTCGTTCTTGTCCGACTCCGACCCGCGGGGAGCAGCGCGCTGGTCGAGAACCGGATTGGGCATCTCTGGACGATGCGGGAAGGACAGGTGGCTCGTCTCGCGATATTTCCGAGACGCGAGGATGCCCTCGAAGCCGCCAGGCATTCGGAATAGGCGCTGTCGCACTCGATTCGCGCCAGCCCTCATACAAATGTCCTCATACGAGTGTCCGCGTGCTGTCCAGCGGCCGATGATCTCGTTGTCTTGTGCCGATCACAGGTCCGTCAATGCGAACGAAGGAGTGAAACTGATGACTCAGGCAAGACTTGGGATCAGGGGCAACAGGTAGCCCCGGGTCACGTTCGTCGACACTCGAACGTCGCGATCCGCACCGGCTCCCGCCACCTCTCGTCAATGACGGGCCTGGACACCGGCCTGCGCCTGGCCTAGGCTGGCCGGAAGCAAGCCAGCCGGGGAGGAACCATGCGTCGCATTCGCCGTCACCTCGCGAGTCGATACCTGTCGATCAAGAGCCGGCCCGCCGCGGTTCTCGCCTTGGCGATGGCCGGGGCCCTGGCGGCAACAGGCGTCGCGCTGGCGGCGGGAACCTCGACCTCGACCTTCAGCTTCAGCCCCCGCGTCGTGACGAAGATCGCGTACAAGCCGGGGAAGATCGCTTTCCACACGCACACCAACTACACGAACCCCGGCAACTCGAACCCGGGCGGCGCCGCGAAGAGGGCGCAGCTCAACTTCGACAACGACTTCAAGCTCGACCACGCCGCCGCCCCGACGTGCACCGCGAGCCTCGCAGGCAAGGACATGGCCCAGGCCATCGCCACGGGGGTTTGCGCGAGCGCGATGATCGGCAGCGGGTCTGCGGCGGCCATCGACACCGCCTTCACCAGCCCCACCATCCATGGCTGCGTGCTCGTGTTCAACCGCCCCGCCAACCACGTCCTGCTGTTCCTACGAATGCAGGACACGAACCCGAGCTCCATCACCTGCGCGAACCCGTCCTCCAACCACCAGGGCACCACGACCGTTCTGCTGCCGGGCGTCCTCGTGACGAGCCCACTCGGTGGGGACTACGGCATGCAATTCGACATCAACAACATCATCAAGGACCCCACCCACCCCAACGCTTCGCCCTTCCCGCTGAAGGATCTGAACGTCAGCATCCAGAGCGGCACCTACGTGAGCGCGCGGTGCTTTGACGCCGACAGGACGTGGAACCTGCGGACGAAGTTCACCTACAACGACAACACGACGCAGACGCTGAACTCCACCAGCGCCTGCCTGGTGGCCTAGCGCGACCGGGCTCCTGGCTCACCGAGCCGCAGGGCTCCTCGACACTGTGGACCGTTCGCCGAGAACCCGCAAATCCGCGGCGATTGGAGCGATTTTTCGCGCAAACTACGGCAGCGTGACGGGGAGGTCCACCGATACTGTGATACCGCTTGATGCTCGGCACATGGCTCCAACCTGGAAGGAGGGAGACTATGGGCCTCCAGCAAGCACACAGCGAGGTAGCGGGAATGATCCACGCGGGCACCCCGTTCCACGCCATTGAGGAGCAGATCGACGGGATCCCCGGTCTACTCGACGATGAACGGTCCGCGTTATGGCTCTATGCATGGTCCCACCAGGGGCGCGGCTGGCAGCGCCGCGAGTCGGCCCAGCTCCTGTTCTGGGTGCAGATGGAGTAGCCAGTCCGGCGACCACCGGCGGGGCAAGTCGGCGCGGGAGCACGGCGACCGCGATCGACGCCACGGCTGCCGCCAGCACCATGAGCAGGAACGATCCGGTGTCCACATCGATCACAGCTCAGGCGCTTACGGAGAATCGAAGCCGTGCGCGCTCGAAGCGCTCGAGGCAGGCCGTGCCGAGGGCGGTGGCGGGCGTCAGGCATCCCGCCCGCCCGGGCGTCGCGCCGGGCTCGGCAAGCAGCAGGCCGGCCTCGCCCAGCATCCTGGCAGTCGTCAGGTACCCGGGATGCCCCTCGGCCTCGACCTCGACCCCGACCTCGTGTCCTCCGGCGGTGCGGGCTTCGAGGGACATGCGCCACCTCCACGCTTCGAGGCGATCGGCCGCCGGGCCGTAGCCCGACGACGGGAGGATCGCCCCGAACGCGCCGGCCAGGCGGCTGCGCACCGACGGCTGCGCACGGGCCACTCGTCCCAGGGCGGCCTGCACGCCTGCGAGCGCGCCAGCGCCCGCGTAGCGGAGCGGAAGCGAAACCGCGGAGCCGCCGAGGGCGACCCCCTCGCGGTAGCGGAAGGGCTGCCCCCGGCCGCTCTCCGCGGCGAGGAGCGCCGCGGTGCGGTGGATGACGGCGGGGTTGATGAACGCGCTGGGCGCCATGGACGCGATCACCGCGCCCCGCGAGTTGCGGCGGGGCATGAGCGAGATGGGGCTGCGACGCCGGATCTCCGCGGCGGTGGCCGCGTCGGCGATCAGCGCGGCCGGATCCGTGACGCTCGACGGATCCTCGCCACTCGCCGCCGCGACCATGCTTTGCGCGGTGCCGCCGGAGATCATGTCCGAGGGTCGGGGCAGGCCGGGAGGCCCGCTGATCGATACCTGCAGGTCGGCATCGACGAGGTCCTCGCTCCAACGCTCGCGCGCCGCCTCCGCCGCGAGCAGAACGGCGACGTCAGGCGGCAGCGCCTCGAACCCGCACACCTGCACGAGCTTGACCCCCGTGTCGGTGGCCCGCGCGGCGAAGTCGTCGATGATTCGGCGCACGAACGGGATCTCCCCGGTCAGGTCGACGTAGTGGGCGGCGCCTGCCACGCAGGCTTCGATCACGGGTCTGCCGTAGGTCGTGTACGGCCCGGCGAGGTTGAGAACGACGCGGGTGCGGGAGGCCATGGCCGCCAGGGAATCCGGGTCGTCGAGGTCGGCCAAGATGGTCTCGGGCGCGGGGGCGCCGGCCTCGCCGAGCACCCGCTCGAGCTTCACGGGATCGCGGGCCGCCGCCGCCCAGCGCGCCCCGGTCTCGGGAGCCCGCTCGGCCAGGTACGCGGCGACGCGGCGGCCGGTGACGCCCGTCGCTCCGAACACGACCACGTCCAGGTCTCGCTCGCCCACGACCGGACGATATAGCCCTCGATGGGCGCTCCGGGCTCCCTCGCCAACCCGTCCAGCCGGCTGGACCAAACGCGTTGGGCCCGCTGACCCGTGTGAGACCCTCTTAGCGTGAGCCGCGCCCGCAAGACGGTTCCCATCGGGTTGCTCGTCGCGCTGACGCTCGCCGGCGCGGGCTGCGGCGGGGACGAGACCACCTCGACGTCGCCCCCTCCCAACGAGGTGGCGCAGAAGCTGCCCAAGCGTCCGAAGGGCTGGAAGGCGCACCGCGACCCGTCGATCGGCTACGCGATCCGCAAGCCGCCAGGCTGGGAGGCGACGCGCAGCAGGGCGGGCGGCGTCAACGCCGCCCTGATCCGCTCGCCGGACCACCTGCTCGCGGTCACGCTCGTCGCGACCCGCGACCCGGAGGCGCTCAGCGTGCCGCTGGAGCAGTTCGCGACCACCGCGCTCGGGGCTTTGCCGGGGTTCAAGGCGCGGCTCAAGCCCAGCACCCCGCGACCGTTTCGGGGAACGCCGCTCGATGCCGTCCAGAGCGTGGCGCATGGGACCACGAAGGCGAGGGGGATCAGGGAGCGGGCGACGCTGCTCGTCCTGCGCCGCGACGAGATCGTCAACTACACCGTGGCGATCGTCGAGAACGCCCGGCGTGGCTACTCGGCGAAGGACCGTGCCGTGGCCCTGAGGATGATGCGTACGCTCCGCGACCAGCCCGTCGCCCCGGGGGCCCCGTAATCGGGCTAGCGGGGGCCGCGATGCCGCGGCGGGCGGCTAGATGCCTCGGTCGGGGCGCTCGGGGTAGAGCTCGTCGATCGTGACCAGCGCCCGAAACGGCGCCCCGGCGGCCTCGGCGATCGCCTCGCCGCCGCCCGCAAGGCGGTCGACGACGCAGACGGCCCCCGCCACCTCGAGGCCCTCCTCGCGCATCCGCTCGATCGCGGACACGGTCGACCCTCCGGTGGTCACCGTGTCCTCCACGACGAGGCAGCGGGTCCCGGCCTCCACCGGGCCCTCCACCCAGCGCTGGAGGCCATGGGCCTTGCGCTCCTTGCGGACGAAGAAGCCAACCAGGCCCTCGCCGCCCGGGACCGCGATCGCGGCGCAGGCGAGCGGGATCGCCGCCATCACCGGGCCGCCGACCGCGCGGGCGCCGGCCTCTTCGGCCGCCGATGCGAGCAGCTCTCCCGCGGCGCGAAAGCCCGCGGGGCGCAGCAGGGCGCGGCGAGCGTCCACGTAATAGGAGGCGCGCCGGCCGCTCGACAGCGTCACGTCGCCGATCACCAGGGCGTGCTCGCGGAGCTCCGCGAGCAGCGCGGCCTTGGCGGCGTCGCCGCCGGTTGGCGTCGGCTCAACCGTAGACGTAGATCGACATCCCGATCTTCACCCAGTCGTAGATGAAGATCGACTCGGGGATCGGGTTGCGGACACAGCCGTGGCTGGCCGGATACGGCGGCACCGAGTGGTAACCGTGGATCGCGTAGCCGCCGTGCCAGTAGACCGAGTAGTACATCCCCTCGGAGTTGAAGCCGGGCTGGCGGCTGTAGAACTGGTAGCGGCCCCGGATCGTCGGCGTCGCCGGGGCGCCGGTGGCCACGTGGAACGTGTACTGAGGCTTGCCGTGGTTGGCGAGGACCATCACCTGCCGCGAGATGTCGACCTCCACGTGCTTGCCGGCGCCGGGGTGCTTGAGGTGGAAGCTGCCCCGCCCGTCGGCCAGCTTCTTGAAGATCCCGGGCGAGGCATTGAAGGTTCGCTTCATTCCGTTCACCTTGCGGAACGCCATCACCGCGAAGCCGGTCTTCTGCCCGTAGTGCTTGCCGTGGGTCGTGTAGTAGCCCTGGTCGAGGAGCAGGTGGTTGAAGGCCTTGACCGTGCTGTTTCGGTCGCCTGGATCGAGATCCGGATAACGGATCCTGAACTTGTCCGACTGAGCCGAGGCGCGGCCCTGCTGGTCGTTTCCCAGGTGAAGGGCCGTCACGCGGTAGTGACCGGGCTTGACCACAGCCGCCGATTTGAACTTGAAGCGCCCGACGGTCTTGCCCTTGATGCGCTTCACATACGGGTTCATCTTCTTGACCACGTGGCCGTTTCGCACCAGCTTGACGTGCACGTGCTGGCCGTACACGAACGGATGGAGGAATCCCACCGCGCGGGCCTTCTTGCCGACCGCAAGGCTCCGGTCGCGAATCCCGGCGACGTGGAGCTGCATGTGCGCAGCGCGGGGCCTCGCCGAATGCGCGCGGTTCGGCTTCTGCGGCTTCGGGAGCTGGGCCGGCTCGGTCCCCGTGGTGGTCGCGGGAACCTGGGTGTCGCCCGTGGCGATCGCCGAAGGCGCGGCGACGGCCATCGCCGCCACCACAGTCGCGAGAAGAGCGATGGATCGTGGACGGGTCACCGAGGGGCATTCTGGCATGGCGCCAGGCCGATGAACAGAGGATGGGGCCGGATGGCGCTTTCTTGCCGCTATCCGGCGAGGACTCGCCAACGGCGCGCGCCGCCGTTCAGGGCACGAGCTTCGCCCGCAACGCCCGGACCGGGATCGTGAACAGCGCCGCGCTCACCACCGCGAGCCAGGCGGAATTGATGAGGATCTGGAGGGCGTCGGGGCCGGTGGCCATCCCGCGCGTGATCTCGACCAGGTGGTAGAGCGGCGTCAGCCAGGCGACCACCTCGACCCAGCCGGGCAGTCGATCGAAGGGAAAGAAGATGCCCGAGAACAGGAACATCGGCGTGATGCCGAGGGTGAAGAAGTAGCTGTACAGGTCGATCTTGGGGATCAGCGACGTGAACGTGTAGCCGATCACCGAGATGCAGAGACCGCCGAGCGCCACGAATGGCGGGATCAGGATCGCCCACGGCGAGGAGAGCAACCCCAGCGCCGCCACCACCACCAGTACGACCGTGCCGTAGAGCGTCGCGCGGGTCGCGCTCCAGGCCAGGTCGCCGGCGACGAGGTCCTGAACCTCGACCGGCGTCGAGAGGACGTTGTCATAGAGCCGGAGCTCGTTCATGCGGAAGTAGACGTTGTAG
>CAWCQE010000004.1:0-320074 GCA_963797665.1 uncultured Actinomycetes bacterium
TCGGGATAGACGACGTAGGCGATCTTCATTCCGTCGACCTCGAAGCTGAACATCATTCCGCTCTCGTGGTGCTCGGCGATGTGGCAGTGAGCCATCCAGAGGCCGGGGTTGGTGACGTCGAGCAGGATGTCGACGGTCTCTCCGGCTCGGACCAGCACCGTGTCCTTCCAGACCAGGTTGGTCTCGACCTCGCCGTCGCGGCTGAGGATCAGAAAGCGCCCCGCCCCGTGGACATGGAACGGGTGGTGCATCGGATGGTCGCCGGCCATCTCGTTGACCAGGCGGATCTTCACCTGGTCGCCAACGCGGAAGCGCCAGTCGATCGCGGTGTTCTCGGCGTCCGGTTTCGCGGTCGATCAGCTTCCAGCGCATGTTGGCCGGCGTCGTCAGGCGGTTGACGTCGACCATGTCGTCTTCCCACTCGATCCCGTCCGCGCGTCGTGTCCTGCCCGTGGCTCATGCCTCATGATCGCCGTGTCGTGCTCCGTGCTGCCCTGGTCGTGGTGCTCGTGGCCTCCGGCCTCGGCGACTAGCTGGGCGGGCAAGCAGCTTCATCCCACATTCCGGGCAGTGGCCAGACTCCTCGCTGACCACCTCGGGGTGCATCGGGCAGGTGTAGGCGATCGTCGGAGCTTCGACGGCGAAGAGCTTCATCCCGCACTGCGGGCAGTGGCCGGGCTCCTGCTGATGACCTCGGGGTGCATCGGGCAGGCGTAGACGACAGGCCCGTCGCCTTCAGGGGCGCCCATGTCCATCTCGGCGAGGAACGCCAGCGTCTTGTCTGGTTCGGCCTCCAGGTAGGGCGCGATCCGCTCGCGCTCGGCGGCCATGTCGGCGTTCGTGCGCAGGGTCTCGAACTGCTTCCGGAGCGACGGCTCGGCGCGCTCCTCGCTGACCGTGACCGAGGCGAGCGGATAGGTGCGCCCGGGAGTGCGGTGCTCGAGCGTCAGCTCGCCCGGCCGCTCGAACAGCACATCGACGACGACCCGCTCCGAGGGCGCGAGGATCACGTCCTCGACGAACTGCTCGTGCTCGACGTGGCCGCTGTCGCCGCCGACGAGCTTCATCCGCGCACCCGGCAGGGCGACTTTGAAGACGCGAGTGTTGGCGGTGTTGGTCAGGTAGAGGCGCACGACCTCGCCGAGCCGGGCCTCCAGCGACAGGTCGGTCTCGCCGCCACCAGCAGCACATCGCCAAAACGCCCCATCGCCGCATGCGTCGTCTCGGTCGCGGCTGAACGGCGCGATCTTGCCGTCCTCCAGCAGGATGTCGTCGAGCGTCAGGGCGAGCTCGCGGTGCGCCGGCGGCCAGTAGTCGGGGTCGGCGGGCTCAACGAGGAAGTTGCCGTAGAGGCCCATCTCCTGGCCGTAGTCCTCGCGGATATGCGGGTGGTACCAGAAGACGCCGGGGTCGGGAAAGTGCACCCGAGCCGTGAAGCTTCTCGCCGACGGCCATCGGCTGCTGGGTCTCATGGGTGCCGTCGTAGCGGTTCTCCAGCCGCAGCCCGTGCCAGTGAACCGTCGCCTCGATGTCGCCCTGGTTCTCGACGTTGACGATGATCTCCGAGCCCTCCCGGACCTTCAGCGTCGGGCCGGGGATCGAGCCGTTGTAGGCCAGCATCCGCACTCTGGCCTCGCCGATCTGCTTGGCGACTGGCGCGATCCGCAGGTCGAACTCGTCGCCGTCGGCCAGCTCGACCAGCTCGGGGGGCTGGGCCTCAGCTAGGCCCTCGATCTCGGTCGGAAAGGGCTCTCGGGAGGTGGTCATCTAGCCTCTCCTGTGATTGCAGGGATGGAAGTCTGCTTCGCGGGCGTGGGGGCGGCGCTCATCGGACCCTCTCGGGCTCCATGGTCGGAAAGCGGCGATCTGTCGCGCCAAGTGATCGGCGTCGTCCTTGACGAATCCGAGAAGGGACGAGCCGCGGGTGTGCTGCCACGGCAGGCCGATGAAGTAAAGGCCCGGCGAGTCGGTGACCCCGCGCTGGTGGATCACGTCGCCGACCTCATCGAAGACAGGGGGTCGACCCACGAGTGGTCGAGTCGGAAGCCGGTGGCCCAGATGACGGCCTTCACTTCGAGCTTCGTGTCGTCGCTGAAACTTACGGTCGAGCCGGCGGCATCGAGGGTGCGTGGATGAACTCGACGACCCCGACGCCAGCGTGCTCGGGCGGTAGCCGATCAGCGTGTCCTCGTTGGCTAGGCGCTTCCCAATGCGGGAGTCCTGGGTCTTGCGGATCAGGCCCGTGGCCTCGAGGTACCAGAAGAGGTCACGGCCAAGCATGCGCTGGGGAAGCGGCGTTTGCCCGGAACCGATCGCGAGGTGCACTTGATGCGAGCCGGAGAGTTCTTCCGCGATCTGGAAGCCCGAGTTGCCACCGCCGACGACAAGCACCGTGCCCGCAGGAATGTCGGATGGGCTCCTGTACTCACTGCTGTGCAGCTGAACCACTCCCTCGCCAAGCGAATCGGCAATCGGTGGCACCCGCGGGGCCTGGAAGGGACCCGTGGCCACAACCACCTGCTGAGCCTCGTAGCCACGCTCGTCAGTCTCAAGGACATAGTTGCCGTTGGCGTTGCGCAACGACTTCACCCGACTACCGAACCGAAGCGGCAGAGCGAACCTGTGTGAGTAAGTGGCCAGGTAGGAAGCCACTTCATCCCGCGTCGGATAGTGATTGGGATCGCCAGGAAAGGGGAGACCGGGGAGGGCGCTGTAGCGGGCTGGGGTGAACAGCCGCAGCGAATCCCAGCGCTTACGCCAGGCCGCCGCTGTCTCATCGGCGGCCTCAAGAATCACGAAGTCGTGGCCGTGCTGAGCGAGGAAATAGCCCATCGCCAGTCCCGCCTGACCCCCGCCGACCACCATCACCTCATGGCGATCCGTCACGTCCTGCATGTCGCTGCACTCCTGCTTGCGATAGTCCTGTCCGGCGCCCATCGCGAGGGTTCCTCATCCCGCGTTGAGGTCGGCATTTCCCTCCCGGCCCTGCCACCGGGACGAATGCGAGGATAGCGTTGACTGGGCCTTCGATCGGCTCAGCTCAGGTTCGCTTTCTGACGTCCGGTACCCGTCCTTGCCCGCGAGCCCGCAGTCGTTCCGGTTGGGGGTCCGTATCACGTGCGGGCTTGGGGCGTCAGTCGGTGGTCGACGGCAGTGCCGATCGCCGTGAAAGCAGAAGGGCCACAATGGACCCCCGGTCATTCCGGCCGGGGCGTCCGCACAGCTAGAGCGCATCATTTCCGTGAGCCGGGCCGATCGCGGAGAGCGCTACGCGGCCGCTCAGAGCGATGGATTTCTGTAGAAGCCAACCTTGAGCCGTCTGCGTCCGTTAGCGCCCTACACGACCGGAATCCCGGATGGGCCGCGGTCGGCGGCGGCCCATCCGGGAAGTATCGGTCACTTCAGGGTCAGTTCACCGGCTGGAAATAGTGCTTGTCGAGCTAGCTGCCCACCTTCTTGCCGAGGACCGCGCCTTGCACGTCCGCGGTGCGGAAGTGGATGCCGCTCCACACGCGCGCGTCGATCACCTCCTTGATCGCGTCGAGAAGCGGTCGAAGCTCCTCGGCGGACAGGGCGCGGGAGAGCACTTGTTGCTCTCCGCCGTGAACGCGATCTTGTCCGTGCCGAAGAACGCCTTCAGCGTCTGCACGATGGCCCCGCTGAGGCAGCCGTGCCCCGACGGGTGGTCCGGGAACCCCGGCGTGACCAGCGGCGGCTCCGGAGACGGGAACGGACGGGTCGAACAGCGGCTTCCAGCCCGGGTCGGCCTCGGTCGCCGGGTTGCCGTCGTCCGCGCCCTCGCGGATCGCCGTCATCGGCCGCCAGAAATTCCAGTAGTACTTGTCGTTCCAGCAGCCGATCACGCCGTCGGCCGAGGCCAGGTTCGTCATCGCGAACATGCGGGCGCTCTCGACGATGTCGAGCTCCTCGCTCGCCGCGAGCTGGCGGAAGACGCGGTTCCAGATCGCGGGGCCGCTGTCCTGCCAGAAGATCGAGGCGGCCGTCTGGTCGGCGGTTCGCCTCGTGCTCGTCAGCGAGCCGAGCTCCTTCACCTCGTTGTAGTCCTCCGCGTAGGCAGCGCTCTTGAGCGCGTTCGGGCCCTCGCTCCGCAGCATCTCGACGTTCGGAACGAGGAACGGACGCACGTTCCCGACCCACGGCGCAGGGTCGCCGCCGAAGTTGGGCGGCGTCTTCCGCCATTCGCCGGGCTCGGTGCCTTCGACGACGGTGAACGGACCACCGCGGCCGTCGTTCTGCCGGGCAGCGAGCATCGTCGCGGCCGCTTCCTCGCCGACGGCGATCCCGCCGGCCTTCGCCGGGCCGTCTGGCACCGCCTCCAGCGAGGCGTCGTAGCGCGGCTTCAGCGTGGGTTGCTGCGTCGGGAACAGCCCGACGAGCACGCGATAGGCCGCGGTCGCGGCGGCCGCTTTCTTCGAATCCGACGGTTCCGCCGCCGGCGCGATCAGATACGGCTGGTGGCCGCCGTCGATCGCGTTGACCGCGTCGTACATAGCGCCATGCACCATCCCCAAGCTGAGCGGTGCGACGTGTGGCGGCTGCCCCGCGGTCGCGATGGTTGCGCTCGCGGCGATTGCGTTCCACTCGGTCACGGTGTTACCGGTGGTCTCCGCACGCGCCGAAGCCGAGAGGCCGCCGAGTGCGACGACCAACGCGACGACGGCGACTGTGAATCGTGCGATTCGTGCGTGTTGGATGGAAGTGATGGTCTGAGCCCTCATCGTGGACCCTCCTTGGTCGTCGTGGCCTCGGACCTGGCCTCCCGACGAGGCGAGGTTCGGTGCCGGTTGACAGCCAGAAGACTCCGACACGGCGGTACAAGCTCGGTACAAAAGGGCCGGGCTAGGCGTGGTCTAGGCGTGCGAAGGCGCGAACCGTCAGTCCGAGGCGCCGCCGAGCGCGATTGCCTCGACGTTCTCCTGCGACATCGCCTACGCAGTATTTCGTTTGGCGGGCACCGCGTTTTTGCGCGGCGCGGACGGAGAGTGAGCGACGAGCGGGACTAAAAACGCGGCGCCGGGGACGTTCCCCGACGCCACGCCCTACTCCCGCAGCCCGGCGGGGTTATCAGATGATGTCTAGCGCACGAGATCGAAGTGGTTCTTCCCCTCGCCGTGCATGGTCACCTTGCCCGCGACGCCGTCGAACTGGCGGGAGCCGCCGATCACCACGAGGTGATCCGCCCCTCGGTCATTGTCGCCCTTGACCTTGATGTTGCCGAAGCCGCCGATCTCGCCGTTCAGGTGAAAGCGATAGTGGCACTTGAACTTGTGCGGCTTCTCCCGGCACAGACCGCGAACTCGACCGACCTTGTCATGGCGGTTGGCGGGGTCGAAAAGCTTGCCCTTGTTCAGAAACAAGTGCGCGCCCACTTGCTTAACTTTTACGTTATCGACCACCGTGAAGTGGTGATCGAACGCAACCGCCGGGGCTGCCATCACGGCCGCGCCGAGCGCAGCCACGCCGATCACAATCGCGAATCGCTTACCCATTCGTCCTTCCCTTCCGTGAGCCCTCATTTCGGGCCTCCTTGGTGTCGTGGCCTCCCGCCTGGCCTCCCGATGAGGCGAGGCTCGGTGCCGGTTGACAGCCAGAAGGCTCCGACACGGCGGTACACATTCGGTACATACAGCGCCCGGTCTAGGCGCGGTCTACGCGCGCGCCAGCGGTCGCGCTCGTCAGCCCGAGGGGCAGGCCGAGCCGGTAGTCCTGCTCGGGGACGAGCTCCGCCCACTGCTCGGGCGTGAGGCCGCCGCCGGCGAGGGCGCACGCGCGTTGCAGCCAGAGCTCGGGATCGACCTCCCAGCGGATCGCGCGCCACTGGTTCCCCGTGTCGGAGAGCGCGAACAGGCGGGCGCCGTCCGGGTGTGAATCGCGCCGTCGCCGGTGTCGCCCGGCGGGCCCGGGAGCGGCGGAGGGCCCGATCGGCTGCTGCGAGGCGACGTCCCAGAGCGCGACCGAGCCGGTCCGAGTGCGAGGTGGCAAGCGTGTGCCCGTCCGGGGAGAACTCCACTCGATGGGTGCGACCCGCGCCGGCGAGCGAGCGGACGCTCCCACCCGCCCCCAGCCGTCGGTCGCCCAGAGGAGCGCGCCGCCGTCGACCTGCCACCCGCGAGCAGGCCGCCGTCGGGGGAGAAGGCGACCGAGCGGACCTCGCCGTCGGGGGCAGCCTCGCAACCCGCTCGCCGCTTCGCGACGTCGAGGATCTCGACTCCGTTGGCGACCGCTCGTCGGAGCCAGGCGCCGAACGGAATCGCGAGCTGCGAGCCGTCCGGGCTGAACGCCAGCCCGAGCACGGAGGGAGGCAGGCGCAGCGGCGGTCGGAGCAGCTCGCGCCGGCCGAGCGTCCCAGATCCGCACCGCGCCCCCCGACCTCCCGCCGCGGCGAGCAGACCGCCCTGGCCGAAGGCGAGCGCCTGGACGGTTCGCGGGGTTGTCCCGTCCGAGGGCCCCGGGGAGCGCGAAGGAGCGGGCCGACGCGCTCTCCCGACCCGGCGTCCCAGACGCCGACGCCGCCGCCCTCTCCGGCCACCGCCAGCCGGCGCCCGTCGGGCGAGTACTCGATCGCGAGCGCCGAGCGGCCGGCGAAGGCCTCGAAGCCGCCCGTCCTGCGCAGCGTCTCGGCGTCGATCAGCTCCACCCGGCCGTCGAGCCTCGCGACGGCCAGGGTGCGTCCGTCGGGGCTGAGCGCGAACGCAGGCGGAGAGCTTCCGCGCCCGGGTCGCCGAATCCCGCTCGGGAACGGGCGCCCGAGCCGGCGGTAGCCGGCCACGTCCCAGACGATCACGCGGCCGTCGTTGCCGGCCGTATACAGGGTGCGCCCGTCGGGGCTGAAGGCATGCGTTTCGGTGACGGCCCGCGTGGCCCTCGAGGGTTTCGATCGCCCGACCCCCTGCTCGACGTCCCACAGGATCACGTTCCCATCGTCCTCGGCGGTCGAGAGCGTGCGCCCGTCGGGGCTGAAGGCCTCGGGACCGCCGCGCCCCCGCGCCCGGTCAGCGTCCGCACCCTTCCGGAGGCGAGGTCGAGCAGGCGAACGCGCCCGTCGTCTGGCCGAGATCGCGAGCGGTGCGCCCGTCGGGGCTGACGGCGGTGCGACCGCGCCGACGGGGTAGCGGCGGATGACGCGAAGCGTGTCCGCGTCGATCGCCTTGACGCCCCCGGTCGGCTGGCGACCAGGAGGCGCCCGTCCGGGGTCATGAGCGGCGGCGTGTCGACGTCCGAGCGGCAACGCGGACGGGCTGTCCGAGCGGCGAGCCCCGGCGGGCGTCGTAGCGGCGCAGGAACAGGGAGCCACCGCGGGCTGGTAGGGGACGAACAAGCTTCGTCCGTCCGGAGCGTAGATGACGATGCCGAAGGGCTGCGAACCCGTGGGCCGGCGGCAAGCGAGGTCGAGCTGCGCACCCGCCCGGTGGCCGCGTCGAGAATCTCCAGCGTTCCCGTTGCCGAGGAGTCCTCCGCGACGGCGAGCGAGTCGCCCCGCGGATCGAAGGCGATGACGAGGCGGTTCCGGGCGCCTGATGCTCGCCGACTACCTCGTAGCGTATCGGTGTCGAACAGGGTCACGGTACCGTCTGCGTCGCTGACCGCGAGGGTTTTCCCGTCGGGGCTCAGCGCGAGCGCGAGGGAGCTCCTCGCCGGTAGGGCGTGAGGACGCCGATCGCCGCGGGGTTGCGAAGCAGCGTCGATAGGAGGCTGGAGCGGGTGGCGGGCGAGTCGTCGAGGGCGACGCCGGCGCTCGCGAGCCGCAGCGCCTGGTCGAGGCGCTCCTCGGTGAGGGCCTGGGCGCCGAGGCGCTGGGCGTCGGCGACGGTGGCCGCGCTGCGCGCGCCCTGGCGCTCCGAGAGCGCGATCACCCCGGCGACGACCGCGGCGGCGAGCAGCACGCCGACCCCGGCGAGCAGCGTCCGCAGGCGGCGGTTGGTGCGCCGCTGGCGCTCGGCCTCGCGCTCGCTCGCGGCGCGGCTCTCCTCGAGGAAGGCGCGCTCGAGCTCGTTCGGCTCGCGCTCGTGGCTCGGCGGCCCAGTCGAGCGCCGAGGCGAGCCGGGCGCCGCGGTAGAGCTCGGCGGGATCGCGCCCGGAGCGCTCCCACTCGGCGGCGGCGTGGATCAGGTGCTGGTGAAGGCGCCGGCCCTCGGCGTCCTCCTCGAGCCAGCCGCGCAGGCGCGGCCACTCGCGAGAGCAGCGCCTCGTGGGCGACCTCGACCGTGCCCTCGTCGACGGTGACCAGCCGGCTCTCGGTCAGCACCGCGAGGGCGGCGGCCGTGTCCTCGTCGCGCTCGGCCTCCAGCTCCTGAGAGCGGGACGCGCCTTCTGACCGGCGCCGCCTCCTCGGCGTCCGACGAGGCGCAGCAGGATCGCCCGGGCGCGCTCGCGCTGGGGCTCGGTGAGGCGCCGGTAGGCGCGCTCGGCGAGCCGCGCCACCGCGCCGCTGACGCCGCCGCTCGCCTCGTAGCTCGCCTCGCGCAGGGTGCGACCGCTTCGCTCCTCCCACAGCTCGACCAGGGTGGTCGACAGCAGCGGCAGCCCGCCGGGCTCGTCCGCGACGTCGCCGACCAGCGCCGCGACCAGCGACGGCTCGACCCGCAGCCCCGCGCGGCTTGCGCGGGAAGCTCGATCGCGCGGCGCAGCTCGTCGCGGCGCATCGGTCCGACCAGCACGGTGTTGGCGCTCATCTGCGCCGACAGCTCGGGGTACTCGGCGCAGCGGCCGTAGAAGTCGCCCCGGATCCCGAGCACCACCACGACGCGCCGGTCGGCGTCGGCGGCGAGGGCGGCGAGCGCGTCGGCGAAGGCGGCGCGCTCGGCCTCGTCGCGGCAGGCGGTGAAGATCTCCTCGAGCTGATCGACGGCCAGCACCAGGCGCTCGTCGGGCGCCGAGCGAGTCCAGCGCGGCGGCGAGCGGGTCGTCGCCGTCCGGCTCGCCCTCGCCGGAGGCGACGCGGGCCAGCGCGCGGCCGCAGCTCCGCGAGCGGGTGCTCGCCCGGGCGCATCACCACCTGGCGCCAGCGCTCCGAGCCGGGGAGCACCCCGTCGGCCAGCGCCGGCAGAAGGCCGGCACGGAGCACCGAGGACTTGCCGCTCCCTGACGGCCCCACCACCGCGATCAGGGTGGAGCCGACCAGGCGCGCCACGAGGTCGGCGACGAGCCGCTCGCGGCCGAAGAAGTACTCGGCGTGGGCGGAGTCAAACGGCGCCAGGCCGCGGAACGGGCACACCTCGGGCTCCGCGGCGATCCGGCGGCTCGGCGACCACGTAGAGGCTGGTCCGCTCGCGGGCGACCTGGAGGTCGGCGACGCTTCCCGCCACCTCGGCCTCGGGCGGCCCGCAGGCCGCCGCGCTCGATGGCCGCCTTGCCCGCGGTCGCCTCCAGCCGCTCCGCCGCCTGCGCCTGCGCCCAGCCGCTCGCCGCCCGGTGCACCCGAAGCGGCACCCCCTCGCTCTCGGCCATCAGCGTCTCGAGCGGCATCGCCACGCCGTCGGCCGGCGCGTAGAGCTCGGCGATCTCGGCGGCGGCCTCGACCCGCAGGGGGCGAAGGGCGAGCCTCTGCGCCGCGGCGGCGAACGCCGGCGGGCCCTCGTCGTCGCGGTGCAGCACGAGCAGGAGCAGCGGTGTGTCGCGCGGCTTCGGCCGCGAGCGCGGCCGCGGCCTCGAGCACGGCGGGCGAGGCGTCGTCGGCGTCGTCGAGCACGAGCAGGGTCGGGAGCTCGCTCTGCTCGCGCGCCGCGGATCGCCTCGAGCGCGGCGTCGGGGGCGCCCGAGCCCGCGGCGTAGAGCACCGTCCGCCTCGGGTCTGAACGTCGGCGGCGAGCTCGGCGGCGAGCCGGGTCTTGCCGATCCCCGCCGGGCCGGAGACGAGCGCGACCCGGGTCCGACCCGCCCCGGCCTCGGCCCAGCGCTTTCGCAGCCACCGCAGCTCGCGGTCTCGGCCGGCGAGCAGCGGCGAGCCGCCCTCGAGCTGGCGCGGGAGCTCGCGCGGCGGCGGGCGGGCGTCGAGGGCGGGGTCGTGGGCGAGGATCTGCTCCTGGAGGCGGCGCAGCTCGGGCCCGGGCTCGACCCCGATCTCGACGAGGGCGCGGTGGGCGGCGCGGTAGCCCTCCACGGCCTCGGACTGGCGCCCGGCGCGGTAAAGCGCGAGCATGCGCTGGGCGTGGAAGCGCTCGTGGAGCGGGATGCTCTGCGAGCAGCGCCTCGAGGCGGCCGATCACCTCGTCGTGGCGTTCCCGCGGCGAGCTCGGCGTCGATCGCGAGCTCGATCGCGCGCAGGTGAAGCTCCTCGAGCCGGCGGATCTCGGCTCCCGCGAACGGTTCTGAGGCGACGTCGGCGAGCGGGGCGCCCCGCCACAGCTCGAGCGCGCGGCGGGCCGACCCGTCGGCGATCCCCCGCTCGGCCTCGCGCCGGGCGCGCTCGACGAGGTGCTCGAACCGCGCCGCGTCCACCGCGTCCTCGGGGAGCTGGAGCTCGTAGCCCCGACCGCGGGTGACGATGCGTCGCCCCGGAGTCGTCGGAGGCCAATGCCTTGCGCAGCTGCGAGACGTAGTTCTGGACGTTCTTGGCGGCGCTCGCCGGCGGGCGATCGCCCCACAGGCCGTCGATCAGCTCGTCCGCGCCGACCGTGCGGTTGGCGCGCAGCGCGAGCATCGCGAGCACCGCCCGCTGCTTGCGTCGCCTGAGTGGGAGCGATCGGCCGTCGACGATCGCATCGACACGGCCGAGCACGCGTATCTCTACAGCCATTCCGCGCCTCCCGGTGGCCGCGTGATCGCATGCAGGCCCGCGCCGTCGGGCCTGATCCTGTAAATGCGGTCCTTGCCGATCCGCGGGTCGAAGCGTTCAAAGACGATTCGACCGCCGTGACCAGCCCACGCCGATGAGGCGACGGCGTGCGCGGCGACGGCGGTGGTGACGATCACAATCGCCGATCGCTTACGCATGTACGTCTTCCCCTCCCTGGGTCGCGCCTTTTCGGCGCGTGTTCTCCTGTCAGATAACGAACGTGGCGACCCTACACCCGATCCGGGCGGAGTCAAGGAGTCGCGGCAGAACGGGCCAATGCGACATCGGCAACGCAGTATCTCGCGCCAGCGAAGCGCGGGGCGAGTCGAGGTACGGCCGGATCAGGGAACGGGTCGCCCCTCATTCAGCACCCTCCGGCGGCGCAAGCCGCCCCAGCGCCGCCCGGACGTCGGCCTGGCCCTGCTCGTCTAAGACCGGCTCGTTTTCGATCCACAGGACGAAGCCGTGCAGCCACAGCACCCGCACGTCCATCCCCAGCTCACCCGCGTAGGCCATCAACAGCTCCTCGGGGCGCCGGGGCCAGGCGGTGCCGTCCTCAAACCGCGCGATCGTCGCCTGGTTGACCCTCATCGCCGCCGCGATCTGCACCTGGTGGACCCCCCGCTCCTCGCGCGCCTGGCGACAGGCGCGACCGATCCAGGGCAAAAACGGGCGCGGAACCCCCTCGGCCTTCATCCGAAGAGCCCTTCCCGAGAGGAGCGGCTGATCCCGACGAGCGCCACCGGTCGCGCCGGCATGCGTAACCAATCCTTGCTTAAGACATATATGTTCGGTCGCATTGATGACAGTATAACCAATCAATCACAGATGTGCTATCGTAGGCGCGTCGTCACACATGATGGATCACGACGATTTAGAGTAGCCGGGGAGGAAGTCGAGCTTCATGTCAAGCCAAGGAAGGCAGGCATGAGGCTCGGTTTCCTTCCCCCACCTGGTTCGGGGAGGAGCGGTTTGAAGATGAAGAAGTCCTTGATCGCGGTCGCCCTGGCGATCGCCGTTCTCGGCGCGGGGGCGGTGGCGGCGAAGCCCGCCACCGCGTCGACGCACGTCGTCTGCGCGACCAACGACTACGGCCACTGGCGCACGATGGTCCACCCGCACAACTGCAATCTCCACGTCCGCAACGAGTGTTGGTGCCACGCCGGCCTGGCGCTGTTTCGGAGCGCCCACTGGGCCCACTGGGGAAAGCGCCACGCCGTTGCTGGAGGCAAGGAGTCGTTCAACGGGGGCGTGACCTCCCATGAGCAGGTAAAGCTGTTCCGGCCCCGGTGGGGGCGGACGCCGTGGACCGGGTCGACTCGATTCTTCTCGCGAGCGCATATCAAGAATCGGTTCGCGAGTACGACGATCAAGCTCGACGTCCCCCAAGGTCGCTGGCTGCCGTGATCACGGTCGCGCGGTCGCGCGCGTGATTCGCCGGTTAAGTGCCCAAGGGGTCGCCGTGCCGGTTCGGCTCAGCGTGGAGCCGATGGGCGCCGAGGGTCTCGCCACCTGAGCGCGAAGCGTGCTCGAGGATGGCGAGTAGAAGCCAGCGCTTCTGCTTCTCGCGCAAAGCAGAAGCGCGGGCTACTCCCGCAGCCCGGCGGCTTCGAGGGCGGCACGCTGGTTGCTGAAACTCTGGAAGCCCACGATTTTCCCTTCACGCAACTCAGCGATCCACGCCGCAGGCTCGTTGATGGCAACACCGCTTTCGCGGCCGCGAGCGAAGGCGCGCCCCAACACGAGGACACGACCCCCGAGGTCCCGGAACTCCTCGGCCTCGATGCGGAACTCCGCCCAGGCCGCGTCGATGTCTGCCCAAAAGTCGCTGTTGCCACTCAACCCGCGGTAGACGACCCCCTCGGGGCCGCCGACGATGGCGGGGCGAATCTCCACCTTCGGATCGAGAACCCTGGCCACGGCGTCGAGGTCCCGACCGGCGAAAGCAACAAACAACGTCTTGACCGCGTCCAAATCCGCCTGGGACATCGCCTACGCAGTATCTCGCTACTCCCGCAGCCCGGCGGCTTCGAGGGGTTACGGCTAATTACTCGAAGAACTCGCGGCCCGCGTTCCCCCCGAACTTCGAAACCCACCAAACGGTGCGCCCCCGTCCCTCACCTGGGCAGGCGCTGCCGATGCAGTGGGGATATTTCTCCACCTGGGCGAGCTCTACCGCCTCGCCATTCGAGAACTTGACCGCTGCTTTCCGGCCCTTCATCGCGATGTCCTGGACCGTCGCGTCTTCAAACGACCTCCTAAACGCGGCTGACGGTGGCGTGCAGTTCTTTATCGGCACGTCGCCCACGCGTTCGCAGGCGATCCGCTCGCAGACGGGCTGGGTCTCATACGCGCAGCTCGTACCGGCGTCGACCGCAGCGAAGAGCGATGCCCACTCGTTGCCGGTCTGCTCGACCCTCTGCTCCGGGGAGCGACGCGCAAAGCGGATGACCCTGATCACAATCCTTGATGACGCCCCCGGTAGGTTCGTGCACACCTCATAGCCGCCGGTCGCGGCTTCCGGTCCGATGCATCGCCATTGATACGGGAGCCTGTTGTATGCAACGCGGTGCATGAGGCGCCGCGTCTCGGGACACGAAATGTCGCCGTCAACCACCGTGAGCCTCCAGACCCCCTCAGCGGTACCGCAGGACTTGTTATCGGCGGGGTCGGCGGCGAGTTCGTCATATCGGTTGCCGTCACGCATGGTCACGGTCGCGGACGCTGCGGTGGTCTGATCGTCGTCGCCTCCTCCGCAGGCCACCAGCCCGAGCGCGCCGAGTGCCAGCAGCCCCAGGAACAGCGCAACCTTGGTGGTGGTGTGAGCCCTCATCGTGGGCCTCCTCTGGTGGTATGGCCCGAGATCTGGTCCACCGATTCAGACGAGGCTCGGTGCCGGTTGACGAGACGGAGGCTCGGACGCGGCGGTATACGGACGGTATATTCGGGCTCCGAGGGCGACGCGGTCGCGGTCGTCAGCCGGAGGGGCAGGCCGATACGTACTCCTGCTCCGGCACGACCTCGGCCCATTGCTCGACGGTGAGGCCCCCGCCGGCCACAGCGCAGGCACGCCGCCTCCAGGCGGCCGGATCGCCCGTACGGAACGGCCGTCCCAGCCTGCGATCTCCTGCCGCATCCCAGATGATCACCCTGGAATCCTCACCAGCGGTGTAGAGGGTCCGCCCGTCGGGACTGAAGACCTGCAGTCCGGCATCCCTGGCGTGGCCCTCGAGGGTCTCGGTCGGGAGCCCCTCTCTGACGTCCCAAAGGACCACATTCTCACTTTCGTCCCAGGTGGCGAGGGTTCGCCCATCAGGACTGAAGGCCCCGATGCCGAATGTCGCATCCTCGCCAATGCCACGAGACCGTCTCACTCCGGCCGCCGCCCCCGCAAGCGTTCGCACCCGCCCGGACGCGAGATCGAGCAGGCGAAGGCTCCCGTCCGGATCCTCGACCGCGAGCGTCGTGCCGTCGGCGCTGATCCCGGCCGTGAGGGCGCCGACGCGATAGCGGCGGACGACTCGCAGCGTACCCGCGTTCACGGCGTACGTCGCCCTGTCGGTCGAGACGACCAGGCGCCCATCGGGGCTCGAGATTGGCCCCTGGGTGGTGGAGCGCGGAGCCACCCGGACAGCCCTTCCAAGCGGAGTGGCGTCGCGGGAGTCGAAGCGACGCATGAACAGGCCCGTCGTCCGCTTGAGATCGCCCCCCGAATAGGTGACGATCAAGCTCCGTCCGTCCGGGCCGTAGTTCACAGCCACGAAAATGCCCAAACCGGCGCCGGCGGGATGGCGACCGAGCGAAATCGAGCGGCGCACCCGCGCCGTATCTGCGTCGAGGATTTCAACGAATCCCGAGGGGATGTCCGAACCTGCGCTTCCGCCCAGCGCGAGCGATTTCCCCTCCGAATCGAATGCGAGGGCCCAGACGGGCCCCGGCGCCTTATAGTCGCCGATCGGCTGTCGGGTCTCGCTGTCGAAGAGGGTCACGGTGCCGTCCTCGTCACCGACCGCGAGTGTGCCTCCGTCGGGGCTGAGCGCGATCGATCTGAACGGATCGCCGTCGCCGCTCAGGACCCCGATCGCCGCGGGGCTGCGTAGGAGCGTCGTGAGCAGGTTGGAGCGGGTCGCCACAGAGTCGTCGAGGGCGACGCCGGCGGTGGCGAGGAGAAGCGCCTGGTCAAGCCGATCCTCGGCGAGGGCCTCAGCGCCAAGCCGTTGTGCGTCAGCGACCCTGGCCGCGTCGCGGGCGCCCTGTCGCTCCGAGAGCGCGATCACCCCGGCGACCACGGCGGCTGCGAGGAGGAGGCCGACGCCCGCAAGCAGCGCTCTCAAGCGGCGATTCGTCCGGCGCTGCCGTTCGTCCTCGCGCTCGGTTGCCGTCCGGCTCTCGTCGAGAAACTGGCGCTCGAGCTCGTTCAGCTCGCGATCGTGGCTCGCCGCCCAGTCCAGCGCCGAGTCGAGCCGCGCCCCGCGGTAGAGCTCAGCCGGATCGCGCCCGGAGCCCTCCCACTCGCCGGCGGCGTGGATCAGATGCTGGTGGAGGCGCCGGCCCTCGACATCCTCGGCGAGCCAGGCGCGCAGCCTCGGCCACTCGCGTAGGAGCGCCTCGTGAGCGACCTCGACGGTGCCCTCGTCCGCCGTGATGAGGCGGCCTTCGATCAGGGCTGCGAGCGCCGTGGCCGCGTCCTCGTCCCGCCCGACCTCGAGCTCGGAGAGCGGCACCCGCCTCCGCACGGGCTCCGGCTCCTCGGCGTCGACCAGGCGCAGCAGGATCCGGCGAAGCCGCTCGCGTTGCCGCTCGGTGAGTCGCACACAGGCGCCCTCGGCCAACCGCGCCACCGCGCCGCTCACTCCGCCGCTTGCCTCGTAGCTCGCTCGGCGCAGGGTGCGACCGCTTCGCTTCTCCCACAGCTCGACCAAGGTGGTGGAGAGGAGCGGAAGCCCGCCGGGCTTCTCCGCGACATCGCCGACGAGGGCCGAGACAAGCGACGGCTCGACCCGTAGCCCCGCTCGCTTCGCCGGCAACTCGATTGCCCGTCGCAGGTCCTCGCGTCGCATCGGCCCGACCAGAAGGTTGTTGGCGCTGACCCGCGCCGACAGCTCGGGGTATGCGGCACAGCGCCCATAGAAGTCGCCGCGGATCCCGAGCACCACAACCGTCCGCCGATCGGTGTCGTCGGCAAGGGCAACGAGCGCCTCGGCGAAGGCGGTGCGCTCTTTCTCGTCGCGGCAGGCCGTGAAGATCTCCTCGAGCTGATCGACGGCCAAGACCAGGCGCTCCTCGGACTGAAGCGAGCCCCGCGCTACCTCCAGCGGCTCGTCGCCGGCGTCGCTACCGCCGCCCTCGGTCCGGTGCAGGGCGCGGCGCAGCTCCGCTAGGGGATGCGCCCCGGGTCTCATCACCACCTGGCGCCAGCGCTCCGAGCCGGGGAGTACGCCGTCAGCGAGCGAAGGCAGAAGCCCCGCTCGGATCACCGAGGACTTGCCGCTCCCGGACGGTCCCACGACCGCGATCAGGGTGGAGGCGACCAGGCGCGCCACCAGCTCGGCCACCAGTCTCTCGCGGCCGAAGAAGTACCCGGCGTGAGCGGAGTCGAACGGCGCCAACCCTCGGAACGGGCAGACCTCGGGTTCCGTGGGATTCGGCGGCTCGGTGACCACGAAAAGGCTGGTTCGCTCGCGGGCGACCTGGAGGTCGACGACGCCTCCCGCCACCCTCGCCCGGGCCGCGCGCAGGCCGCCTTGATCGACGGTAGCCTGGTCCGCCGCGGCCTCCAGTTGCTCCGCCGCCTGGGCCTGAGCCCAGGCGCTGGCGGCCCAGTGGGCCCGAAGTGGAACGCCATCGCTCTCGGCCATCAGCGTCTCGAGCGGCATTGCCACGCCGTCGGCCGGGGCGTAGAGCTCCGCGATCTCGGCAGCCGCCTCAACCCGGAGAGGGTGGAGGACCAGTTTCTGGACCGCGCCGGCGAACGCCGGCGGGCCCTGCTTATCTCGGTGCAGCACCAGCAGGAGCGACGGTGTGTCACGGGGGTGGGTAAGGGCGACCGCGGCGTCGAGGACGGCGGGTGAGGCGTCGTCGGCGTCGTCGAGCACGAGCAGCGTCGGGAGATCGCCCTCCGCGGCGGCGTGGATCGCCGCGAGCGCGGCATCGGGGGACCCGGATCCCGCCGCGTAGAGCACCTCTCCACCCGCCTGCTGGACCTCCGCGGCGAGCTCGGCCGCGAGCCGGGTCTTGCCGATGCCCGGGGGACCGAAGACGAGCGCGATCCGGGAGCGCCCCGCTTGGGCGTCCTGCCAGCGCTTGCGCAGCCAGCGCAGCTCCCGGTCGCGGCCGGCGAGCAGCGGAGAACCGCCCTCGAGTTGACGCGGTAGCTCGGGCGCAGGCGGGCGGACCTCGAGGGTCGGGTCCTGACGCAGGATGGCCTCCTGCAGCTCGCGCAGCTCCAGTCCGGGCTCACCCCCGATCTCGGCCACGAGCGTCCGGTGCGCCGCGCGATATGCCTCCATCGCCTCGGACTGCCGTCCGGCGCGGTAGAGGGCCAGCATCAACTGCGCGCGGAAACGCTCGTGCAGGGGATGCTCGACGATCAGGGCTTCGAGCGTGCCGATCACGTCGCGGTGGCGGGCGCCGGCGAGCTCGGCGTCGATCGCGAGCTCAATCGCATGCAGGTGAAGCTCCTCGAGCCGCCCGATCTCCGCCCTTGCGAAGGGCTCTGAGGCCACGTCGGCGAGCGGAACCCCGCGCCACAGCGCCAGCGCGCCCTGGGCGGCCCCGTCGGCGATTCCCCGTTCTGCCTCTGCTCGGGCTCGTTCGACCAGGCGCTCGAAGCGCGTCGCGTCCACCGCGTTCTCGGATACCTGGAGCTCGTAGCCCCGACCGCGGGTGATGATCGTGGCCCACGAGCCGTCGGCGCCCAGTGCCTTCCGGAGTCTGGAGATGTAGGCCTGGACGTTCTTGGCGGCGCTCGCCGGGGGGCGATCGCCCCAAAGGCCATCGATCAGGTCGTCCGCGCTGACCGTCCGATTGGCCCGAAGCGCGAGCATCGCGAGGACTGCCCGCTGCTTGCTTCCCCCAAGACGAAGAGGTTGGCCGTCGACGAGAGCGTCGACCCGCCCGAGGACTCTAATTTCAAGATCCACTCTTTCGGCCCACTCCCGGTGAGCCCGCCGTGGTCATGCTACTGCCCGCCCTCCGCTCTCATCACGTCCCCGCGATCGGCATCTGGGTGTGGGCACCAGCGGTTGAGGGCCCGGCTCCTCCCATGGCGATCCGCCTTTCCGGACGAACAAGAACCCGGGGCGAGCAGGGGTTTCTCGAGATGGAGCTAGGGGGACTCGAACCCCCGACCTCCTGGGTGCGATCCAGGCGCTCTCCCAACTGAGCTATAGCCCCACGGGGAACGCAATGCTGCCTGCGTCCCAGGGGGCAAGGATACCCGCCGATCTGCCGATCTAAGGTCTGGAACCCATGAAGGGCACATGCCAGTGTCCGCGCCGAACGGCGCAGGCCCAACACCTATGAGCTTTCGCGGCCGCCTAACGCTTTTTTTCCTGCTGATCGTCGTGCTGCCGATGATCGCGGTCGCCGTGCTCGTGACCCAGGTGGCCATGGAGTCGAGGAACGGCAAGGCGGACGCCCGGCTGGCGGCGGGGCTGGACAGCGCCCTCGCCGTCTATCGCGACGACGCGGCAGCGGCCGGAGCGCGGCGAACGGGGTCGCAACGAGCCCGCGGCGTGAGCACGGCGCTTCGCCGCCGGCGCGGGCCCGGAGGCGTCGACCGAGCGCACGGCCTGCCTGCGGTGCAGCACGGGATCCAGGCGCTGGTGCTCCGCGGCATCGAGCGGCAAGCGGGTCGCGAGCGCCGGCAGCGCGTCGCCGTCGCGCCTTACCAGCTGAACCTGAACGGGCCCGGCGGGCGACAGATCGGGTCGCTGACCGTCTCCACGACGACCCCGCTCGGCCTACCTCGACGGACGTGCGCCACCTGACCGGGCGCGATGGGGCGCTGCTCGGCCCCGAGCGGACATGCGGCCTCGACCGTGGACGTCCACGGCGCCGAGCCTGCCGGCGAGCGGCGACTCGGGCGACGTCGAGGTGCGGGGGTCAGACGCTCCGCGCCGCAGCCACCGACCTGCCCGCCGCCGGGAAACCTGCGGCTCGTGCTGTTCGCGCCCGGCGAAGTCGGGCGGCTTCTTCTCGTCGAGCCCGCTCGTGGTCGCGGCTCTGGTCGTGTTCTTCGCCGTCGCGTCCTGTTCGTCGCGATGCTGCTGCGCATGCTCGGCGGGCAGGTGCGGTCGATGCTCGACGCGGCGCGAGGATCGGCGAGGGCGACTTCAGCCGCAAGGTGCCGGTGGTCGGAAGCGACGAGATGGCGGGGCTGGCCAGCGAGTTCAACAAGATGAGCGACCGCCTCAGCGCGCAGATGGCAGGAGCTGCGCCGCCAGCAGGTGGAGATCGACCGGTCGGTGCGGCGGATCGGCGAGGCGTTCGCCTCGGGCCTCGATCGCCAGGGTCTGCTCAGGTCGTCGTCGAGACGGCGCTGGGGGCGTGCGGCGCGAAGTACGGGACGATCGCGCTGAGCGGCCGCGAGGGGGCGGAGGCCGAGGCCGGGGAGCCCTCGCGACGGCGATCCAGGACCTGGTCGCGGCGCGCCGAGGGGGACGCGCTGAAGGAGGACGGGCTCGTCGCGCGGCACGAGGACGGGGTCTCACGCGCTGGCGAGCCCGCTGCGGCGCCTCGGCGAGCCGCCGGAGAACGTCGGCGTGATGACGGTCGCGCGGCGAGGGCGAGGCGTTCACGCGCCGGCGAGCGCGACGTCTTCCTCTACCTGGTCGGCCAGGTCGTCGTCGTCGATCGAGAACATCGCCCTGCACGAGCTGGTCTGCGAGCAGGCGGTGACCGACGAGCTGACCGGGCTCTCCAACAAGCGCCGCTTCCGCGAGCTGATGTCGAAGGAGGCGGCGCGCGCCGCAGCGATTCGGCCACGAGCTGTCGCTGATCATGCTCGACATCGACGACTTCAAGCGGGTCAACGACACCTACGGCCACCTGCAGGGGGACGAGGTGCTGCGCATGGTCGGCCGGGTCCTCGACGCGGAGTCGCGCGGCGTCGACGAGCCGGCGCGCTACGGCGGCGAGGAGTTCGCCGTCGCGCTGCCGGAGACCGGGCCTCGACGGGCGCGGTCGAGCTCGCGGAGCGGATCCGCGTCGCGGATCGAGTCCGAGCCGGTCGCGCGAGTCGACGGCGCCGGGGCCGCTGCGCGTGACCGCGAGCGTGGGGCGGCCTCGATGCCCGGCTCGGCCGACGGCCGGGAGCCTTGATCGCCGCGGCCGACGCGGCGCTCTACGAGGCGAAGCGCGCGGGCAAGAACCGGGTCGTCGCGGCCCCGGCGAGGAGCGCGGCGGGCCGCTCCTGAGCCGCGCAGGGACCGATCGAGCGGTGGCGAAACTAGCTCGAGAAGCCGCTTCTCGGGCCGGCGACGCATGCAGGAAAGCGTGCCCGCACGCCTCCAGCCGGCGCATTAGTCTTTTTGGCCACACCGCTATGGGAATCCTCGACGACGCGATTCGCGAGCACCTCGAGCTGAAGCGCAGGCGCGGCGCCACCGATTCCGAGGTCAGCGCCTCGAGGACGAGGCGTTCGGCCCGCCCACCCGCCCCGGCGAGCCGGACTTTCCCGGCTCCGAGGAAGGCTCCAACTCCGGAAACGGTGTCGCGTTCGAGGAGGCGGCCCGTGAGGGCACCGCGCACGAGGACGTGACCACGCTTCTCCCGGCGGATGAGCGAGACGAGTCCGCCGCCGAGCCGGCAGGCACCGGGCTCGAGGAGCCGACGGGCGCCCACGTCACTGGTGATGTGGAGACGTCCGAAGGCGAGCCCGTGCCGGGCGAGCCCGCGGAGGAGGCCGAGCATGAGGAAGCGGTCGCCGAGGAACATGCGATCGTCGAGGAGCCGTCGGTCGAGGCAGCCGAAGAGTGCCCGAGGACGCCGGCGCGGTCTCCGGCAGGAGGCGACGACGCTCTACGACCAGGACCACGAGGAGGGCATGGATGCCGATCTCGACCTGGCTCCTGAGGAGGACGAAGCGCCCTCGGAGGAGCATCCCGCCGCCGAGCCCGAGGGAACGGCGCCGCTGGAGCCTCCGATCGAGTCGCTCGACACCGTCGAGCACGCGTTTCCCGACGAGGTCGTCGAGGAGCACGAGGAGGCGCCCCCGTCGGACGAGCACGCCGCGCTCGAGGACGCGCCGCCGCAGCCCGAGGACGAGCAGGGCACCGAGGGCTCAGACGAGGACGACGATGACGTGTTCGCCGACACGCCGGAGTTCCTGAAGGACCGCCGGAGGACGACGAGCTTTGGTTCGAGCAGCGCGAACCAAAGGATTTCGACTTCTGACGCCGTCAGATCGCGCTTAGACGTAACCGCGCGTGCGGGCCGCCTCGACGACGCGCTCGATCCCGACGAGGTAGGCGGCCTCGCGCAGGTCGATGCCCTCCTCACGGGCCCGCGCCGATACCTCGCGGTACGCGCGGCGCATGATCGTGCCGAGCTTGTCGTTGACCTCACGCTCGTCCCAGCGGAAGTGCTGGAGGTTCTGGACCCACTCGAAGTAGGAGACGACGACGCCGCCCGCGTTCGCCATCACGTCGGGGATGATGTAGACGTCCTTCTCGCGGAGGATCTGATCCGCCGTCGGGGTAGTTGGGCTGTTCGCGCCCTCGACGACCACCTTGCACTGCATCTCGGCGGCGTTGCCCTCGTGGATCATCCCGCCGAGCGCCGCGGGGATGAAGACGTCGCACGGGATCGAGAGGAGATCGGCGGCGGGGATCTCCTCCCCGCCCTCAAACTCGGTCATCTGCCCGCCGTCCGCTGATGTGCTCGTAGAGGGCGTTGGCGTCGATACCGCCGTCGTTTCGGATCGCGCCAGTCGCGTCGGAGACGCCCACCATCGTCGCGCCGAGCTGCTGCATGATCCGGGCGGCCCACGAGCCGACGTTGCCGTATCCCTGGACGACGAAGGTCGTGTCGGCGGGGCTCAGGCCGAGATGGGGCGCCGCCTCGCGGAACATGTAGACGCAGCCGCGCCCCGTCGCCGCCTCGCGACCGTAGGAGCCCTCGAGCGCGATCGGCTTGCCGGTGACGATCGCGGGCGTGTGGCCGTGGAGCTTGCCGTACTCGTCCATCATCCAGGCCATCACCTGCGCGTTGGTGTTCACGTCCGGAGCCGCGATGTCGCGGGTGGGTCCGAGGATCTTCTCGACCTTGTCCATGAACGAGCGGGCGATCTTCTGAACGTCGGTCTGCTCGAGCCGGTCGGCCGGGCAGTTGACGCCGCCCTTGGCGCCGCCGTACGGGACGCCCGCGACGGCGGTCTTCCAGGTCATGAGCGAGGCGAGCGCCCTGACCTCGTCGATGTCGACCTCGGGGTGGAAGCGGATGCCGCCCTTGTAGGGCCCGCGCGCGCCGTTGTGCTGGATCCGGTAGCCGGAGTACACATGGACCTTGCCGTCGGGCAGGCGAACCGGGATCTGCACGGTCACCTCGCGGTAAGGCGCCCAGAAGACGACGCGCAGGTCATCTGAGAGGCCCAGGCGGTCGCAGGCCGCGTTGAAGTAGTGACGAACGATCTCGAGGTTGGAGATCTCCGCCCGTTGCCCCGGCTTCGGGCGCTCGGTCGCCTGGGCCTCGGCATGCGCTTCCTCGACCGCGAGCTGCGACTTATCGGGGTGCTCCCGCTGGCCTACTGCGTCCGTCGCGGTGTTGGTCTCGGCCATCTCCCTCCTTAGAGGTCGCTCCGCATGTGTCATCGTCGCATAAGCGGGTTGAGGCTTGGCCGGCTCCTACCCGGATCGCAAGGGCGCATGCCACACTGGATGGGCTGGGGCCATAGCTCAGTTGGGAGAGCGTCCGGTTTGCATCCCGGAGGTCGCGGGTTCGAGTCCCGCTGGCTCCATCGCATCGTCTTGGTCTGCCTCAGGGGTCCAGGGTGATGGTGATGCGGCTCTTTGTCTTGCTGGTCTGCGTGACGATCGCGGTTCCGCGCGCCCCGTCATAGGCGCCGGTGCCGCCGGTGATCGCTATCGGCGTGTGATCCTGGACGTTGGGGACGAGGCCCTGCGCGCTCAGCTTGCCCTTCGACAGCTGGATCTGCAGGTTGCAGAGCGCCTTCTGGCCGATCCGCGTGCACACGGTCCGGCTGATGCCGGTTTCGTCGCCGGTGATCGTGGCGCCGCCGCCGATCCGGTCGCCCTGATGCGGCGGGTTGTGGTCGGGGGCGAAGCCGATGCCCTGCTGCGCCGTCCCGACCAAGTGGAGCGTCCGCGGTGTGCTCTGTGCGGATCCCGTGCCGGCGATCAGGGACGCGGCGAAGACCGCCCCTACGACGGCGCCGAGCGCGACGGCAACGCGGGCATTGCGACGAAAGAATGGTCCCATTCTGCTCTCCCCATCTCTGTTGCGGTGGACGTCGCGGCGAGCCTAGCGCTGGATATCGTCTTCGGCCTGAGGCACTCCGAGGACATCCTGCGCTCCGCCTACCGGGCCTTCAATACCCGCGAGATCGACGCGGCCGTCGCGGCGCGAACGATCGGCGCGAAGGCGTACCAGCCGGCGCTGGACATCCCGCCGCGCGGCCAGGATCGCAATCTGTTCTACAGGATCCCGGCGATCCCGAGCTACCCGTACAACGGCTCGGCGTGGGTCATCTGGGACAGCGGCCCCGGCCACACCCTGGACCCTCCGACCACCAACACGGCGCCGGTGGAGAGCACCAGCCCGCCGCTGAACCTCGATCCGCACAGCGATCCCCGGAA
Source organism: uncultured Actinomycetes bacterium (assembly GCA_963797665.1). Classification (GTDB taxonomy): domain Bacteria; phylum Actinomycetota; class Thermoleophilia; order Solirubrobacterales; family 70-9; genus AC-56. The sequence goes on from CAWCQE010000004.1 coordinate 23,614, forward strand.
CACCCCGGAGGCCCGCACGCAGATCTCCGAGTTCCTAAAGGCGACCGGCAAGGTGGTCGATGTCTGTGGCGGCGACCCCTGCCACGCGTACGACTTCACGCCGTAGCGCGTCGCAGCAGGTGGCCGAGCCGGGCGGATCTCAGCTCCGCTTGTCGTCCTGCCGAGCCTCGACCTTCGCTCCGGCGCGAAGGAGCGCCGGCACCTGGTCGATCGGGTTCGGCGTGTTGAGCAGCACGACGCCCAGCTCGTGCCCACCGACCCGCTGGGTGATGACGTAGCAGCGGCCGGCGGCGTCGGTGTAGCCGGTCTTCACCCCCGTGATCCCGTTCATCCCGTCGAGGATGAAGGGATTGTTGTTGTAGAGGTCCAGGTAGTTGCCCTTGATCGGGAAGGGAAACCGGGCCTCCCGGGTCGCCGCGACACGGCGGATCCACGGGTCCGCGAGGTCGGCGCGCGCCAGCGCCGCCAGGTCGCTTGGGGCACGAGTAGTTGCCGCTGATCGAGGATCCCGCTCGGCGTCGAGAAGCGCGAGCAATGCAGCCCGAGGCGGTCGCGCCAGGCGTTCATCCGCCGCACGAACGCCCCAACCGTCCCGGCGTCGTGCTGGGCGAGCGCGATCGCCGCGTCGTTTCCGGACACGAGCAGCAGACCGTAGAAGAGGTCCTCGAGCGGCACCTTCTTTCCCTCCGGAAGGACTCCCACTCCCGAGCCCTCGTAGGCGAGCGCCTGGGGAGTGATCAGCACGCGTTCATCGTGCTTGTGGCGCCGCGCGATGATGAGCGCGGTCATCATCTTCGTCAGGCTTGCGATCGGGAGCCGCGGCCCGGGTCGTGCTGCCAGAGGACGCGACCCGTGTCGACGTCGAAGAGGATTCCCGCCCGCGGCTCCTTGCCCGGCGCGAACTCGACGTTCACCGGCAGATGGCCCCGGGCGGGCTCCAGAACGAACCGCGGTTCCCGACGGCGTGCGCGCGTGGCTCCTGTGCGAACGGCGCTTCTGCGTCTGCTGCTGCTGGTGGTGCCGCGGCGCGCGCTCGACACATGCGTGTCGATCGGCGGTGGCCGTGGTCGGCCGCGGAGCGCCACAGGTTGGGATCGACCAGCAGGACCGCCACGGCGGCTCCCGCCACGAGCAGGACCGCGCCCGTCGCCACCCAGACCTTCATCCAGTCACAGGTTCTAGCGCGCCGCACGGCGGATCTGTCGGTGCTACCTGCGCGGCGGATTGCGGATCGCCCCGAGCACCGCGAGCATGATCATGAGCGATGATCAGCGAACGAGATCAGCGTGAAGATGTCGAACCCGACTGGCTGGCGACCGACGCGGTCAGCCCGCCGAACAGCAGGCAGAAGGCGAGCGCCACCCAGAGGAGGGCGCTACGCACGGTGGGCTCCGCGCGCGTCCGTAATGGCTCTGGCGCCATCCGGCTCTACGCGGGCCCGCTCGGCTCGAGGCCTTGGCCCGGTAGCGGTTCGCGAACAGCTTGATCGCCGGCGAGCCCGAAGGCGAAGCCCCCGACGTGTGCCCAGTAGGCGATCCCTCGCCTCCGGCTGCGCTGGTGGTCACCTGGCCGAGCGGCGGGCAGGAACTGGAGCACGAACCAGATCGCGAGCAGGATCGCCGCCGGGATCTCGATGATCGTCACGAAGAAGATGATGAGCACGACCGTCAGCACCCGCGCGCGCGGGTAACAGCAGCAGGTACCCGCCCAGCACGCCCGCAATCGCGCCGCTCGCCCCGATCGCCGGCACGGTCGAGCCACGCGGTCAGCAGCGCCTGCGTGTACGCCGCGACCACCCCGGCCAGCAGGTAGAAGAGCGAGGAAGCGCGGCCTGCCCATCGAGTCCTCGACGTTGTTGCCGAAGATCCACAGGAACAGCATGTTGAACGCGATGTGCAGGATCCCGCCGTGCAGGAACATCGAGGTGAACACGGTCGCCCACCATGGCGGTGAGTCGAGTGGGCGAAGCCGGGAAGGCTCTGCGCCGTCCGGTAATCGGAGGTTCCCTGGCAGACCACCTGGAGCGAGGCCTGGGTCGAGCCGCCTGCACCGGACCTGCCGACCGCGCAATCCTTGCCCGGGTGCGTGCAGCCGGTACGGGATCGCCCCGTACTCGAGCGTGGTCTCGTCGCTCTGGGAGACGCCCGAGATGTGCGGCGAGGTGCTCGAGCCAGGATCGGAGGACAGCGTCAGCTGCCAGACGAAGACCGCGACGTTGAGCGCGATCAGCGACGACCGTCACGATCGGGAACCGCAGCGTCGGGATGTTGTCCTTGACCGGGATCAAGGGCGCGCGAAGCCTAAGGGCGGATCACCGGCCAGCGCGACGCCCGGTTCTGGTCTACGCTGCTCGCAACGGCTCGGAGAAGGATTCCGGGCGAGCAAAGCAACCACCTAGAAGGGGGAGCATTGATGATCAGAGAAGCTCTCGGCAGGGTCTGGTGGCCGGCGTATGTGCGCCGCGCTTGGTACTGGCCGAGCATGGCCATCGCCCGCGGGGCGGACACCGGCGTCACGATCAAGGGCCGAACGGCGACTTCCACGGCAAGGTCCTCAGCCCGAGGAGCAAGTGCGAGGTCGGCCGCAAGGTCATCCGTCTACAAGCAGAAGGGCCGCAAGCAGAAGCCGTCGGTCGACAAGAAGATCGGCTCCGACATCTCCGAGCGGAGCGGCAACGTCGGCGTCTATTCGCTCGGCAACACCGGCTTCAAGACGGGCAAGTTCTACGCCAAGGCTCCGCAGACTGCGCGGCTGCGACGCCGGGTACAGCGACACGATCCATCAAGCAGTAGAAGGACAGAGCGGTGCGTCGTCGAGCGAGCTCGCGTCGCCGCGGCGCCGGCAACAAGGCTCAGGCGGCCGCCGAGCGCTGCCTGCTCGGTGACCTCGCGGGCGCTCTCGTCCGCGTGGTAGGAGCTGCGCACGAGCGGCCCCGAGGCCACCGACTCGAATCCGAGCTCGTACGCGCGCATCCTTGAGCGCGTCGAACTCGTCCGGGTGCCAGTACCGGACGACGGGAAGGTGCTGTTCGGTCGGGCGCAGGTACTGGCCCACCGTGAGGATCTGCACGCGGTGCTCGCGCAGGATCGTGAACGCCTCGACCATCTCGTCGAACGTCTCGCCCAGCCCGACCATCAGCCCGGATTTGGTGACGACCTCGTCGCCGCCCATCTCCTTCGCCAGCCGCAGCACGCGGGCTGACCGCATGAAGTCCGACCCACGGCGTGCCTTGGGATACAGACGCGGCACCGTCTCGACGTTGTGGTTGAAGACGTCGGGCCGCTCGTGGACCACCTTCGCCAGCGGCATCTCCTGTCCACGGAAGTCGGGAGTCAGGACCTCGACCTTGCACTCCGGGGCGAGCATCCTGATCGAGCGGATGACGCCCGACGAAGGCGCCGGCGCCGTAGTCGGGCAGGTCGTCGCGGTCGACCGACGTGACGACCGCGTGCCGCAGTCCCATCTGCCGCACCTGGTTCGCGACCCGCATCGGCTCGAGCGGGTCGTTCCAGGTCGGCTTGCCCGTCTGCACGTTGCAGAAGCCGCAGCGGCGCGTGCAGACGTCGCCGAGGATCATGAACGTCGCGGTCCCGCGCTCCCAGCACTCGCCGACGTTCGGGCAGTTGGCCTCCTCGCAGACGGTGTGCAGGTTCTCCGCCTGGATCGTCGACTTCAGGCGCCGGTACGTCGGCCCTCCGGGCGCGGGGACCTTCAGCCACGGCGGCTTTCGCTCGCGGAACGGGCGGCCCTCGGCGACCCGCATGCCGCCGGGCTTGGCGCGGGAGCGGGTGACGTGGAGTGCGCCGGACTCCATGCGATCCTACGCTAGCGCCGCCGGCTCGCCGAGCCGCGCCTCGAGCTCCTCGCGCCGGAGACCTCGCACGGCTCTCGCTCGTAGATCTCGCCGAAGCGGTCGCGTACCGTCGTCGCGAACGCGTCGAGGTCCTGCTCGCCGCCCAGCTCGCGCGTGAGCGAGCGTCATCCGGCAGGACTCGATCCCGCACGGCACGATCCACTCGAAGGGCTGGAGGTCGTTGTTGACGTTGATCGCGAAGCCATGGGTCGTCATGCCGCGGCTGACGTGAACGCCGATCGAGCCGATCTTGCCGGCGCTCCGGGCGTCCAGACCCCGGTCAAGCCCGTCGACGACCGGCCTCCACGCCCCAGTCGCCGAGCGCGCTGATGATCACCCGCTCCATACGCCTGATGTACTCATGGACGTCGTCGCGGTACGGCCGCAGGCTCACGATCGGATAGCCGACGAGCTGGCCCGGCCCGTGGTAGGTGACGCGGCCCCCGCGATCGGTCTCGACCACGTCGATCCCCTGCATCCGGTACCAGTCCTCGCCCATCGGCAGCTCGTCGGGCGTGATGCGGCGACCCTTCGTGTAGACCGGCGGGTGCTCGAGGAGAAGCAGGACGTCCGGGAATCGCGCTCCGCCTGCCGAGCGCGCTCGATCTCCTTCTGGAGCCGGCGGGCCTCCTCGTAGGGCACGAGCCCCGGTCGAACGGTCCAGACCTCGGACACGGCCTCAGTGTGTCACGCGACGGCGGAGCGCTCGCGCCGCGCGGCTTCGAGGCGCTCGTCGCGACCGCCCGCGCGGCGTCCAGCGGCGTGATCGCGCTCCTGCGGCCGTGCGCAAGGATGCCGTCGAGGTTGCCCTCGATCCCCAGCGCCAGCTCGCGCGCGTGCTCCTCGCTGTAGCCGCGGATCTCCCGGTAGACGTGGATCAGGCCACCCGCATTCACGACGAAGTCCGGCGCGTAGAGGATTCCGCGCTCCGCGAGCGATTCGGCCAGGCTGTCGTCGGCGAGCTGGTTGTTCGCGCAGCCGCAGACGATCTCGCAGCGCAGGAGCGGCAGGTTGGCGGCGTCGATCGCGCCGCCCAGCGCGCAGGGCGCAAGGATGTCGCACTCGGCGACCATCTCCTCGTCGGGCTCGAGCCATCGGCCCCGAGCTCCGGCCACGCTCCGCGCTTCGCCGGGTCGATGTCGCGAGACGGCGAGCTCGGCGCCGCGCGTCCGCCAGCCGCCGGGCGAGCTTCTCGCCCACATGTCCGAGGCCCGCGATCACGATGCGGCGCCCGGCGAAGTCAGGGGAGCCGAAGCGACGCGTGCGCATGCGCGCATCGCAGCCTCGACTCCGAGGGCGGTGAACGGGCTGGGGTCGCCGGAGCCGCCTCGCTCGGGTGGCAGCCCGGTCACATGGTCGGTCCGCTCGCGGATTGCCACGAGGTCCGCGGCGGCGAGATCCCGACGTCCTCGGCGGTGATGTAGCGGCCGCCCAGCGACTCGACCAGATCGCCGAAGTCCAGCAGGAGGTCGCGTCGCTCGCTGCCGCTCGGCGGTTGCCGGGGTGCGGAGATGACGCCCTTCCCGCCGCCGAGCGCGAGATCCGCTGCCGCGGCCTTGAAGGTCATTCCGCGCGCCAGGCGCAGCGCGTCGCGGATCGCGTCGGTGGTCGCCGGGTAATGCCACAGGCGGACCCCGCCGAGCGCTGGACCGAGGACCGTCGAGTGGACGGCCACGATCACGTAGCCGCCACTGCGCGCGCCACGATGGAGGACCAGATCCTCATGCTCCAGCGGAACCGGCGGCAACCGAGCCCGTGCGGGCCTCGGAGCCCGGCAGGACGGCGCCAGGCGCCCGGGTCGAAGACCTTGGCGTGGCAACGGCGCTCATCGCGACAGCTCCGAGCTCTCGAGTCGGGCTTGGACGTCGCCGAGGAAGCGCGCGGCGTCGGCTCCGTCGAGCCCACGATGGTCCCAGGACATGCAGAGGTAGCTCATCGGGTGAATCGCGATCGAGTCTCCGTCGGCTCCCTCCACCACGACCGGCCGCTTGACGATCGCCTCGAGGTCGAGGATCGCCACCTGCGGCTGGCTGATGATCGGCGTCGCGAGGACGGCGCCGAACTGACCCGGATTCGTGATCGTGAACGTGCCGCCGTGCAGCTCGTCCGGCTCGAGCCTCCCGGTCCTCGCCCGCTCCGCGAGGTCGGCGATCGCCGCGGCCATGCCCTCGAGGCTCAGGCGCTGCGCCCGGCGGATGACCGGGACGACGAGCCCATCATCCAATGCGACCGCGATCCCGAGGTTCACGTCGTCGTGGTAGACGATGTCCGTTCCGTCGACCGACGCATTCAGCCGGGGGTGCTCCTGAAGCGTCTCCACCGTCGCGCGCGCGACGAATGCGAGATACGTCAGGTTCACTCCGCGCCGGCGCATCGCCTCGCGCAGCTCGCGCCGCCTCGCGGCGACGCGCGAGAAGTCTGCCTCGACGATCGTCGTGCAGTGCGCGGCGGTGCGCCTGCTCTCGGTCATGTGGCGGGCGATCGCCTTGCGCATCACGGACATCGGCTCGCGGCGCGTGGGACCGACGAGCTCGTCGACCCCCTGAGGCGGGGCGGTGGCCGGTGCAACCGGGGCTGCCTCGGCCCCGGCCTCGCTCGGCCGCTCCGCCTCCGCCTCGTCGGGTCGATAGGGGGATTCGATGTGCAGGACGGGCTCCGGCCGTCCGTCTGGAGCGCCTTCCCGCGCCTCGATGTATGCGAGAACGTCCTTCTTGCGCACCCGGCCCCCGATCCCGGTGCCCTTCACCTGCTCGAGATCGACGTCGTGCTTGCCGGCGATCCGGCGGACGACGGGCGAATAGAACTGAGAGCGATCCTCCTCGCCGTTTTCGGTAGGCGCGGTCTCGGCGGGAGCACGCTCGGCGGACGGGGGTGCGGCCTCGGAAGGCGTGCTCTCGGTGGAAGCATCCTTGGCGGCGGCTGGTGCGGCATCGGCCGGCGCCGGAGCCGCCTCGGCGCCGGATTCCGCCGTGGCCTGGCCGCCGTTGGCCGCGCTCTCGTCCGGATGGGCCTCGCCGGGCTTCGCCTCAGCGTCGATCCGGGCGAGAGGCGTGCCGACGGCGACCGTCGCGCCGGGCTCGACCAGGATGGCCTCGACGCGGCCGCTCGCCGGCGCCGGGATCTCCACGTCGATCTTGTCGGTTGTGACGTCGCAGATGGGCTCGTCGGCTTCGACCCAGTCGCCCGGGCGCTTTCGCCACTCGACGATCGTCCCCTCGGCGACCGAAACGCCCATCTGGGGCATGACGACGTCGGCCCCGTCGGCGGAGGCAGCTGCCTGCTCAGTAGGCGAGGAGCTCACGGCAGGCCTCCTTCATGTCGTCGAGCTGCGGGAGCACCACCTGCTCCAGCGGAGGACTGAACGGGATCGGCACGTCCGGAGCGGTCAGCCGGCGGACGGGCGCATCGAGGTCCTCGAAGGACTCCTCGGTTATCAGGGCCGCGACCTCAGCGCCCACCCCGCACGTCCTCGTCGCCTCATGCGCGACGAGGACCTTGCCGGTCTTGCGGGCGCTGGCCAGGATCGCGTCGCGGTCGAGCGGCGCCAGGGTCCGCAGGTCGAGCACCTCGATGTCCTCGTCGAGCTCCTGAGCGGCGCGCAGCGCCAGGTGGACGCTCGAGCCGTAGGCGATGACCGTCATCTCCTCGCCCGGCCGCGCGATCCGCGCCTCGCCGATCGGGACGGCGTGCTCGCCCTCGGGAACCTCGTCCCTCACGTGTCGGTACAGGCCCTTGTGCTCGAGGTAGCAGACGGGGTTGGCATCACGGATCGCGCTGACCAGGAGTCCCTTGGCGTCGGATGCCGTCGCTGGGGCGACGACCTTGAGGCCCGGCGCCTGCAGGAACCAGGCCTCGGGGTTCTGCGAGTGGAAGGGCCCCCCGGAGAACCCGCCGCCGGAGGGCAGGCGGACCACCATCGGCACGGCGACGCCCTGGCGGTAGTGGAGCTTCGCGGCCACGTTCACGAGCTGGTCGAAGCCGCACGAGATGAAGTCGGCGAACTGCATCTCGCAGACCGGCCGCAACCCCTCCGCGGCGGCGCCGACCGCTGCGCCGATGATCGCGTTCTCGGCCAGCGGCGTATCGAGGCAGCGCTCCGCGCCGAACTCCTCGACGAACCCGTCGGTGACCTTGAAGGCACCGCCGAAGGCTCCGATGTCCTCACCGAGGCAGAAGACCGACTCGTCGCGGCGCATCTCCGTCCGCAGGGCGTCGGAGATGGCCTCGAGGTACGTCATTTCGCGGTTGCCCGAGGGTGCCGCGTCATCGTCGGGTGCGGTGGCAAGCCCCCGGTTGCCTCGGGCGCGCTCATGCCGCGCTCCCTTCGGCCGGCGCGGCGCCGTTGCCGGTCCCGTTGTGGGACCAGCGCGACCATGGCGCGTTGCCATCGCCCAGCGGCTCGAACTCGTCCGCGTAGACGCCCTGGGTGCCGAGCTCGGGCTCGGGCATCGGAGACGCGAGCGCCTGCTTCGCGCACTCCTCCACATAGGCTCGGACCTCGTCGCGGATCGCCTCCACGTCCTCCGACGAGAATCCGTAGTCGGCGACGAGCCGCTCCGCGTAGCGGTCGACCGGATCGCGGCGCTCCCACTCCTCGCGGAGCTCCTTTGGCACGTAGCTCATGTCGTCGTGCGCGCCGTGGCCGTGCATGCGCATCGTCTGGCACTCGATCAGCGTCGGTCCCCCACCCGAGCGCGCGAGATCAGCGGCCTCGCGCGAGGCCTCGAAGACCGCCTCGACATCGTTGCCGTCGACGTTGACGCCGGGAAAGCCGTACGTGTGAGCTCGCTCGACGGGGTCGACGACGAACTCGAGCTCGTTCGGCGTCGAGTACGCGAAGCGGTTGTTCTCGAGGATGAAGACGATCGGGAGCCGGTAGATGCCGGCGAAGTTCATCGCCTCGTGCCACTGGCCGTTCGCGGTCGAGCCCTCGCCGAAGAACGTCAACGCGACCCTGGCCTGGCGTCGCATCTTGAACGCCATCGCCATCCCGGTCGCGACCAGAGCCATGTCGGGGAGCATCGACACCATCCCGACGCACCCCAACGTGCGGTCGCCGAAGTGCATGTTCCCGTCCTTGCCGCCGGTGACGCCGCCGGCGCGGCCCATGTAGTTGGCGAGATAGCGATCCGGCGTGACCCCCCGGACCAGATGAGCGCCCAGGTCGCGGTGCAGGATGCACATGCGGTCCTCGGGCTTGAGAACGAAGGAGGCCCCGACGGAGATGGCCTCCTGGCCGCGGCCGTCGTAGAACGAGCCGGGCACCTTGCCCTGCTTGTAGAGGGTGAGCGCGCGCTCCTCGGAGGCGCGCATCATGGCCAAGTAGCGGAAGAGAGTCGCCCGATCCTCCCGCGTCAAGGGCACGTCGACGCGTTCGCGTACGCCCTCACGCGCGATGACGCTCGCGTCCGTTGTCTCCATATCCCGTCCGCCTTTCGCTCGGGCCCCGCGACAGGATCTCCGTCTGCCGGGCCGTTGTCGCCGCTACGGGATCTCCGATCGCGGCTCCTACGGACCAGGGCACGAGGGTTCAGCCCCACGCCCCTATGTGTAAATCAGTACCCGATTCTACAGTCGCCATTCGACGGCGCAAGGGTCCCCTGCAAGTAGTGGAGCGCCGTCGCCCGAGAGTCGCCGATATCGGCCTGCAATGGACGGTTTGTTTCGCATAGCGAAACAAAGTGGCCATCTAAGGGGAACTGCAACGATGGCGCTACAGCGCCAGGCCCAGCGGCTCCTCCAGGAGATCCCGGATCCGATCGAGGAACCGGGCGCCGTCGGCGCCGTACAGGATCCGGTGGTCGCAGGCGAGCGTCATGGGCATGACGTTGCCGACGACGATCTCCCCGTCGCGCACGACCGGCCTCTCCGCGATCGCCCCCACCGCGAGGATCGCCGCCTGCGGCGGGTTGATGACCGCGGCGAAGTTCGAGATCCCGAACATGCCGAGGTTGGAGACGGTGAACGTCCCACCCGAGAGCTCGGGCGGGGTGATCGTTGCCTCCCGGACGCGCTTCGCGAGCGCGCGGGCCTCGGTCGCGATCTGACGCAGCCCCTTCTGGTCGGCGTCGAAGACGGTTGGGACGACGAGCGTGTCGCGGGCCGCCACCGCCACACCGACGTTGATCCGCGAGTAGAGCTCGAGCCGGCCGTCCCGGTAGGCGCCGTTCGCGCGCGGGTGCTCGCGGAGCGCGATCGCCGAGGCCTTCACGACCATGTCGTTGAACGACGGGACGGGGTCGCCTTCCACGGCCGCGGCCTTCAGGCGGGCCCGAGCCTCTACGGCGCGGCTCATCTCGACCTCGACCGAGAGGTAGAAGTGCGGCGCCGTCGCCTTGGACTCGGCCATCCGGCGGGCGACGGTCGACTGGAGCTTCGTCAGCTCCTCGTAGGACGTGCCGCCCTTGGCGGTCTCGGGGCGCTCGGCCGCGCCCGGGGTGGGGCCCGCGGGAGCCGCGGCGGCCTCGGGCGTCGGCGCGGTGGGTGCGGCCGCAGCTCGCTCCACGTCCGCCTTGACGATCCGGCCTCCGGGACCCGATCCGGCGATCGCGACGAGGTCGAGCCCGCGCTCCTGCGCGATCCGGCGAGCGAGCGGCGAGGCCTTCACCCGCCCATCGCCGGCTGGAGTGGGCTGAGGCGGCGCCTCTGCCGGCGCAGCCGGCGGCGCCGCTTGCGGCTGCGCCTCGGCGCGCTCCGTCTCCCCGGCCGGTGCCCCGGCGGGTTCGGGCTCCGCCTCCGGCTCCTTCGGCTTGGCGGCGGCACCGTCTCCGGAGGGTGCCTCGCCCGCCTCACCGATCCTTGCGATCACCTCGCCGATCGGCAGCGTCGCGCCCTCCTCGGCGACGACCTCGATCAGGGTCCCACCGGCGTCGGCCTCGTAGACCATGTTCGCCTTGTCGGTCTCGATCTCGACGAGCTCGTCGCCCTGCTCCACCGTGTCGCCGGGCGACTTGAGCCAGTTCAGGATCGTGCCCTCCTCCATCGAGTCGGACAGGCGGGGCATCACCACGTCTTTGGCCATCAGAGGGAGCCCTCCAGGGTTGCGAGTGCCGCGCTGACCACATGCTCGGCGTGGGGGATCGCGGCTTGCTCCAGGCGCTTGGCGTAGGGCATCGGGACGTCGGCGCCGGTCACACGCTGGACGGGCGCGTCGAGGTAGTCGAACGCCTGCTCCTGGATCAGCGCCGCGAGGTTTGCGCCGACTCCGCCGTGCGGCCAGCCCTCCTCGACGACGACCGCCCTGTTCGTCTTTCGCACCGAGTCCAGAATCGTGTCGAGGTCCAGCGGGCGCAGGGTGCGCGGGTCGATGACCTCCGCCTCGGCACCGTGCTCGTTCGCCAGCGTCTTCGCGGCCCGCTCCGCGACGTCGACCATTCGCAGGATGCCCACGATCGTCACATCGCTCCCCTCCCGCAGGACGGCGGCCTCGCCGAAGTTGAGGATCGGGCCGCCTCCGTTTCCGTCGGCGTGGGGGACCTCGCCGCGCGCGCCGTAGAGGGTCTCGTGCTCGATGAAGATCACGGGGTTGTCGTCGCGGATCGCGGATTTCAGGAGGCCCTTGCCGTCGGCCGGGGTCGAGGGACAGGCGACCAGGAGCCCGGGGATGTGGGCGAACATCGCCTCGAGGCTGTGGGAGTGAGTCGGGCCGAGCTGGTGCCCGCCGCCGCCCGGCATGCGGACGACCATCGGGATGCGAACCTGGCCGTTGAACATGTAAGGGATCGCCGCCATGTGGTTGACGATCTGGTCCATGGCGAGCAGAGAGAAGTTCACGGTCATGATCTCGACCACGGGCCGCAGCCCGGCCATCGCCGCCCCGACGCCGGTGCCGACGATCGTGTTCTCGGAGATCGGCGTGTCGCGGACGCGCTTCTCGCCGAACTCGTCCAGCAGCCCCTCGGTCACCTTGAACGCGCCCTGGAAGACGCCGACGTCCTCGCCCATGATGAAGACGCTCTCGTCGCGGCGCATCTCCTCGGCGATGCGCCTGGCCGAGCGCCTCACGCATCCGCATCACGGCCATCAGCCGGGCCCCTCCGCAGGCTCGTCCTCGTCTCGGTCCTCCAGCGCGTCGGCGGCGTCGCGGTCGTCCATGGTCTGCTCCGGGCGCCGACCCTGCGGGCTCCTGCCCGGCGTAGGCGGCCCCCGCCTCGGCGAGCTTGCGTGCCTCGCCGGCGGCGCCGACCTCCCGCTCCTCCTCTGCCGCGGTGCGGCTCGGGCGTTCGCTCGTCGACCGCGTACCAGCCCGGCACCTGATCGCCGACGACGTAGAGGTGGTCATAGAGGGACTCCAGCGGGGGCTCGGGCGAGGCGTCGGCGAACTCGACGGCTTCGAGGACCCGCCGCTCGACCCGTTCGCGCATCTCGTCGATCTCGTCCTCGGAGATCACGCCCTCGGCCAGCAAGCGGTCGCGGAAGACGGTGATCGGGTCCTTCTTGCGCCACTCCTCGACCTCCTCCTTCGTCCGGTAGACCTCGGGGTCGGCGGCGGAGTGGCCGCGGAACCGGTAGGTGAACGCCTCCACCAGCGTCGGCTGGCGGTCCTCCCGCGCGAGGCGGACGTGCTCGGAGACAGTCTCGCGCACGGCGAGGACGTCCATGCCGTCGACGCGGACGCCCGGGACGCCCATGCCCTCGGCCTTGCGGGAGAGGTCGGTGACCGCCGAGTGGCGCTCGATCGACGGTCCCCATCCCGTAGAGGTTGTTCTCGACCAGGAAGACGACCGGGAGCTTCCACAGGGCGGCGAGGTTCATCGTCTCGCCGAAGTTCCCGCTGTTGGATGCGCCGTCGCCGAACATGCAGACGGTGACCGAGTCCTCGCCCTTGTAGTCGGATGCGAGTGCGAGGCCGGCGGCGATCGGCAGGTTGCCGCCGACGATCCCGTAGCCGCCCATGAAGCGGCGCTCGAGGTCGAAGATGTGCATCGATCCGCCCCGCCCGCGCGAGCAACCGTCCTCGCGGCCGAAGAGCTCTGCCATCACGTTGTTCGGATCCGTGCCGCGAGCGATCGCGTGCCCGTGCGTTCGGTAGGTGCCGATGAGGTAGTCGTCGTCGCGCATCATCGACGTGGTGCCGACGATCGTCGCCTCCTCGCCGATGGCCAGATGCAGGAAGCCACCCGCCTTCGCCTGCTGGTACTGGCGGCCCGCCTCCTCCTCGAAGCGGCGGATGAGCGCCATCGTCTCCAGGAGCTCGCGGCAGGTGTCCGCGTCGGGCAGCGGATGTGCGGCCGCACCCTTCCCGTCGCCGGCCGCCGTGACGGTCGGTCCTTGAGCTAGCTCCCGATCAGCGGTCTCCGTGCGCTCCTCGGCCACCGTCGATCACGATAGCCGCTGGGTGCGAGCGGCAGCACTGACGGCCTGCTCGAGCCGGTCATCGCCCCAGAAGACCTCGCCGTTGACGACGATGCTCGGCACCCCTCGGACCCCCAGGTCGCCGGCGCGCTCGGTCGCCTCTCGCAGCGCCGACTTCAGCGACTCGCGCTCGGGCGGCGGCGACCATCGCCCGCGGGTGAATCTCCGCGGCGGCGGCCGCGAGCAGCACGTTGTCGGGATCGCTCAGGTCGCGACCGGCCGCGAAGGCCTGTCGGAAGGCGGCAAGCGAGAACGAGACGGTCCGGCCGATCTCCTTCGCGTAGGTCGCGGCGCGCATCGCGAAGAGCGTGTTCGGGGGCCAGGGATCGGGCCACCGAATGGGGGGAATGCCGTAGCTCGGCAGCCCGGCGCTCGCATTCGGCGATGCCGGCCGCTCGCTCCGGACCGAGCCCCCAGGACGTCGCGGCCGAAGCGCTTGAAGAGGCCGCCGAGGAGAATCGGCTGCCACTCCGGTGCCCCGCCCCGGCCTCGGCGAACAGGCCGCTGACCCGCTCCGCGGCCAGGTACGCGTATGGCGAGCCGAGGTCGTAGTAGAAGAGCGGGCCGTCGCTCACCGGCCGACGCCGAGCCAGGCCACCACGTCGGCCGCGTTCCGATCGGGCGGAAAGACGGGGTAGAAGACCTTGCTCGATGCGGCCATCGCGCGCGATCAGCGTCAGCCGCCGGTAGAGGCGCATGCCCGCGACCTCGAACGTGGGCAGCCGCAGGGCCTCCGCGAGCTCGAGCTCCGGGTCGCTCAGGATCGGATACGGGAGGCCGACACGGCCCGCGAACTCGACTTGGTCAGCGAGCGTCTGCGCGCTGAGCCCGAGGACGTCCACGCCGAGTGACCGCAGCTCGGCGAAGTGGTCCCGGAACGCACACGACTGCGGCGTGCATCCCCGGGCGCCCGGGATCTCGTTCCAGCCCTCCGGGAGCGGCTCGCCCGGCCGCCCGGTGCGCGGGTAGCAGTAGAGGACGAGCGTGCCGGCGGCGGCACTCGCGAGGTCGATCTCCCTGCCCGCGGTCGACGGAAGCGCGAGCGCCGGGACGGCTGCTCCCTCGAGATGATCGGCGCCTCCGTCGTCGAGCGGTACCGGGAGGTCACGTGGGAGGACATATGGATCCGGAGCGTCGCTCACCCCGACCACGATAGGCGCCCGGCGGGTTGCTGCTTACGCGTGGATCGCCCAGCCGTCCACGTCCCGCGCGGCGTCGAGGATCGCCTCCGACATCGTCGGGTGCGGGTGCACGATCCGGGCGAGCTCCTGGTAGCCGCCCTCCAGCGCCATCGTGTCGACGAGCTCGGGGATCATGTCGCAGGCGCGGTTGCCGACGATGTGTGCGCCGAGGATCTCGCCGTACTCGGAGTCGACGACGAGCTTCACCAGCCCGTCGCGATCGTCGTAGACGGCCGCGGCGCCGACTCCGCCGAGCTTCAGCCGCCCGATCTTGACGTCGTGGCCGGCCTCCTTCGCCTGTGCCTCGGTGATGCCGACGCTCGCGACCTGCGGCTGGCAGAACGTGGCGCCGGCGACCAGGTTCTCGTCCACCGGATGGGTCTCGACGCCCGCAGCGTGCTCGACGGCGACGACGCCCTCCTCGGACGCCTTGTGCGCGAGCGCCTTCCGCCCGACCAGGTCGCCGATCGCGTAGACCTTGGGGTTCGACGTCCGCTGGTATTCGTCGACCTCGATCTTGCCGCCCTCGGTCGTTCTCGACGCCGGCCTCGTCGAGGTTCAGCGCCTCGGTGTCGGGCGCCCGCCCGCCGGCGATGCAGAGGTAGTCGACCTCGGTCTCGGTGTCGCCGTACTTCACCTTCACCGAGCTCTTGCCGACGTCGACGGACTCGACCGGGGTGCCGGTCGAGATCGTGATGTTCTGCTTCTTGAAGGTTCGCTCGACGACCCTCGCCATGTCCTTGTCCTCGGCGGGGAGGATCTGGTCGAGCATCTCGATCAGGGTGACCTCGGTCCCGAAGCGCCCGTAGGCGGAGGCGATCTCGGCGCCGGACGCGCCGGCGCCGACGACGGCGATCCTCTTCGGCTGCTTCGGGAGCGACCAGGCGCCCCAGGTGTCGACGACGCGATCGGAGAACTCGACGCCCGGGATCGCGAGCGCGACCGAGCCGGTGGCGAGGACGACGGCGCCGCCTCGTAGGTCGTGTCCGCCGACGGTGACGTTGCGCGTCGCCGGTCAGCGAGCCCTCGCCCTCGATCATCGTCGACCTTGTTCTTGTCCCAGAGCATCTTCACGCCGCTCGAGAGGGTGTCGGAGACCTTGGCGCGGCGCTCGCCGAGCGCCTTCCAATCGAGGCGCGACGTCCTTGGCCTTGACGCCCGAGCTCCGCGCCGTTCGAGGCGTGGTCGTAGAGCTCGGCGCTGTGGAGCACGGTCTTCGCCGGGATGCACGCGTAGTTGAGGCAGCGCCCGCCGGGCTTGTCCATCTCGACCACGGCGGTCTCGCTGGCCCAGCTGCGCGGCCCGGATCGCGGCCACGTAGCCGCCCGGGCCACCGCCGATCACGATCACGTCGTAGGAGTCGGCCATCGGGGCGACTCTAAAGGACCATGATTGCCGAGGCATCGAGAGGTGCATTTCCCGCGAATAGCGCGGTTTATGCACCGCTCGGGAATCTTTGGCTAGGTTTCGCCGTCCCGCTCTCGGCGGCGCAACTAGTCGCGCGGCGTGCGCTCGGGCATCTGGATCCGGGCCATGGCCTTGATCATGAAGTAGAAGAGCGTGCCCGCGATCGCGATCAGAGGCCAGGTGCCGATCAGCCTGCGAGGTCGCTCTCGGACCTGGATCAGGCCGAGCGTGGCCGCGAGGATGAGCAGGGCGAGGAACGCCTGGAAGCCGAGCACCGCCCAGTAGCGGGCCCGCCACATGCCCCACGCCATCGCGGTCACGAGCACGGCCGACGGATCCACCGCGACGGACTCGGGCGCGCGCCGCGGACCGTTCCGTGGCCGGTCGCGGCCAGGACGGTGGAGACCCAGAACACGGCGGCGATCAGCGCCGAGATCACCGCGCCGATGGTGACGATCGCCGGGCGCTCGCCCTCTGCGAGCGGCTCGAGCTTCTCGCGCGCTGCGCGGTTTCGCTCCTCGTAGCGCGCGGCGATCTGCGTCCGCGGCGCTCGGCCGCGCGCGCCTTGCGCTTGTGGCGCTCCGCCCGCCTGCGCTCGCGGCCGGCCATCAGCGCACGACCGCGCGCTCGGACCGAGCGCCGCCCGCAGGGCGCGCGGCCGCCGCCTCCGGGTCGTCGGCGTCGCGGATCGCCCGCACGACGACGACCCGCTCGGCGCCGGCGGCCGACGACCTCGGCGACGTTTCCGGTGTCGATCCCCCCGATCGCGAACCAGGGGATCGTCGCCTCACGGGCGGCGTACTCGACCAGCCCGAGGCCGGTCGCCCGGCCGGCCCTCCTTGGTCGGCGTCTCCCACACCGGCCCGACGCTGATCTGGTCGGGGCGCTCCGCGCCCCGGGCCGCGCACGCCGCGTCGACCTGCTCCGGGCGAATGGGTCGACAGCCCGACCAGCGCCTCGGGGCCGGCGGCCGCGCGCGCCTCGGCCACCGGCATGTCGTCCTGGCCGACGTGGACGCCGTCGGCGCCGCAGGCCGCGACCAGGTCGGGCCGGTCGTTGAGGATGAACAGGGCGCCGTGCTCGGCGGCCGCGCGCCGGAAGGGCTCGGCGAGGGAGATCAGCTCCTCGCGCGCAGCGCGGGGCCTTCTCGCGCAGCTGGACGATGTCCGCGCCGCCCCGCAGGGCCGCCTCGAGCAGCGGCGTCGGGTCCCGCCCGCGGGGCAGGCCCTCGCAGACGAAGTAGAGCCGCGCCGCCTCGAGCCGGCGAAGCCGCTCATGCGTCGTGGCCGTGGCCATGAGTCTCGCAGTGGATCGCGGCGATCCCGAGCCACGGGAGTACCATGGACCCACAACGGGAGCCCCATCGAGCGGGGCTGAGAGGGCGGCATCCGGCCGCCGACCGTCTGAACCTGATCCGGGTAATGCCGGCGCAGGGATGGTGGCGCGGACCGCCCGCCGGGCCGGCGCACGACTGCGGAAAGGCGATCGTGCCCAGGACACTCAACGGCACCAGCGGCAGCGACGACGACGTCGTCGTGCCGCTGCGGCGATCGCGCTCGCGAGACGGCGGACGGGACGACGCTGGACGCCGTGATGGTCGGCGGCGGGGCGATCGGGCTGGCCTGCGCCTGGCGGGCGGCCCGCCGCGGGCTGCGGGTTCGGGTCCTCGAGCGCGACCAGCCCGGCGCGGGCGCCACCCAGCGTCGCCGCGGGGATGCTCGCCCCGGTGGGCGAGGCCAACTGGGGCGAGGAGGCGCTCGTGCGCCTGGCGCTCGCCTCGGCCCGCGCCTGGCCGAGGTTCGCCGCGGAGCTCGCCGCGCGACAGCGGGCTGGAGTCCGGGTACGAGCCCCGCGGCGCGCTGCACGTGGCGCTCGACCGCGACGAGTCCGAGGAGCTGCGCCGCCGCTTCGAGCTGATGGCGTCGCTCGACCTCGGCGTCGAGTGGCTGCGCCCGCGCGGCTGCCGGGACCTGGAGCCCGGGCTCGTCGCCGGCCTGCGCCGCGGGCGTTCACCTCCCGGGGAGGCCGCGGTCGACCCGCGCCTGCTGGTGCCCGCCCTGGCCGCCGCGGTGGAGCGATCGCGGCGGCCAGGTGCTCGTCGAGGCCGAGGTCGTCGACGCCCTCTTCGAGGACGACCGCCTCGCCGGGGTGGTCACCGCGGACGGGCGGGAGCACCGCGCCGAGCACGTGGTGCTGGCGACCGGGGCCTGGTCGGGAGCCGCCGCCTGGCTGCCGCCGCGTCGCGCGCCCGCCGGTGCGTCCGGTGAAGGGCCAGATCCTCGTCCTGCGCGGGAATCCGGAGCAGCCGGTCTCGCCCGCGCATCGTCGCCTCCGAGCGCGTCTACCTGGTGCCCCGCGCCGGACGGGCGCCTGATCGTGGGCGCGACGGTCGAGGAGCGAGGCTTCGACCTCCAGGTCACCGCCGGCGGCGTCCACGAGCTGCTGCGCGAGGCCTACCGCGCCGTTCCCGGACGTCGCCGAGCTGGAGCTGGTCGAGACGCTCGCCGGGCCTCCGGCCCGGGACGCCGGACAACGCGCCGCTCATCGGCCCGGGGCGCTCTGGACGGCCTGGTGCTGGCCACCGGGCACTACCGCAACGGCATCCTGCTGACGCCGATCACCGCCGAGGCGGTCGCCGCGCTGCTCGCGGGCGAGCCCGATGCCGCCGGAGGCCCAGGTGGCGCACCCGGGGCGCATTCGGCGCGGGAAGCGCGCCGGGGCTTGGCCGCGGCGCCGACGAGGTGGGACGAGGTGCGAGTGATCGTCGAGCTGAACGGGCGGCCGGCCGAGCTGCCCGCGGCGCGACGGTCGCGGACGCCGTGCAAGGCCGTCGGGGTCGACGGCGAGAGCCGCGGGCGTCGCGGTCGCGGTGGACGGCGAGGTGGTCCGCAGGGCCGACTGGGAGACGACGAGGCTCGCCGAGCGCCAGGCCGTCGAGGTGGTGAGGGCGGTCCAGGGTGGATAGCGGCACGCTGCACGGAGCACGAGCACGCCGAGGACGTCGGCTCGCCGCCCGATGCCGGCGACGGGCCGGCGCGCCGAGCATTCGAGCTCGGCGGGCGCACCTGGGGCTCGCGCCTGATCGTCGGCACCGGCGGCTTCCGCTCGCTGGAGGCGATGGAGCGGGCCCTCGTCGCCTCGGGCGCCGAGATCGTCACGGTCGCGCTGCGCCGCGTGGACCCGGCCGCGCAAGGGTCGGCGCTGGAGGTGATCGACCGGCTGGGGAAGTTCGCCCTGCCGAACACCGCCGGCTGCTACACGGCGCGCGACGCGGTGCGCACCGCGCAGCCTGGCGCGCGAGGCGTTCGAGACCGACTGGATCAAGCTCGAGGTGATCGGGGACGACCGCACGCTGTTCCCGGACGCGGTCGAGCTGATCGACGCCGCCGAGATGCTCGTCGACGAGGGCTTCACGGTCCTGCCCTACACGAACGACGACCCGATCCTGGCGCGCCGGCTCGAGGACGCCGGCTGCGCCGCGGTGATGCCGCTGGGCTCGCCGATCGGCTCCGGGATGGGGATCGCGAACCCGTACAACATCCAGATCATCGTCGAGCAGCGCGATCGGTGCCCGTGATCCTCGACGCCGGGATCGGGACGGCTTCGGACGCGGCGCTGGCGATGGAGCTCGGGTGCGACGGGCGTGCTGCTCTCGAGCTCGGTGGCGCGGGCCAAGGACCCCGAGCGGATGGCCGCCGCGATGCGAGCAGGCGGTCGAGGCCGGCTACGCGGCGCGGCGCGCCGGGACGCATCCCGCGCAAGCTCCACGCCCAGGCGTCGACGCCGGACGAGGGAATCCCGAGCTCGGCTGCGATCAGCGGCTCAGCCGCTGCCGGCGCCGCGCGACCTGGCGGTCGGTCCACTCGCCGACCGTCCCGAACGCCCATGCGAGCGCGATGCGCGGCGCGACCCGCCGCCGACGGCGTCGAGCGGCTCGATCGCCGCGTCCGGGGTCGCTGCCGAGTGCCACCGCCGCCTTGCGGACCGCGCTCACCTGGCGCCGCATCCGGCGCTCCCAGGAGCGGCAGAACTCCGGCGAGCTTCGCGTCGCCGCGGGTCTCGCTGACGGTCGCCAGATAGGCGAGCAGCGTGGTGACGTGCTCGAGGTCGTCGACCGCGAGGCGAAGGGCCTGGTTTCGCTCCAGGAAGCGGTCGAACACGGCGCCGCGGATCGCGCCGAGGTTGGCGCCGCCTCCCTGGGCGGCGACGTCGCCGTAGAGGTCGTGGCGGGCGGTGAGCGGACCCAGCTCCTCGAGCAGCTTGCCGAGCGACTCCGCGGCCTTGTCAAGCGGCTCGCGCGATGTCGGTTCCGTCGAGCGCCATGGCGAGCCGGCCGAGCCGCTTTTGGCGGCCTGGCGGCCCGTCACGTAGAGCTCGCGGTAGCCGCGGTTCTCGGCGGGGTGGAGCGGCACGCGCGAACCGTAATCGAAAGACGGCTAGGCATCAGGCGGCGGCGGCTCCGGCTGCTCGAAGACGACCTCCTCGGGCTCGCTTGTCGGCGCGCAGCCCCTTGTAGACCGGGGCGCGGAGGGTGCGCGCGTGCGGTCCACTCGCGGAATTCGACCTCGGCGACCAGCTTCGGCTCGACGAAGACTGCCTGCGCGCGGCGGCTGGCGGCCGGTGAAGGGGCTCTTCGTCGGTCCGCAGCGGCTCGAGCAGGCCGGCGAGGCGGTCGAGCTCGTCGTCGGTGAAGCCGCGTGCCGACGCGGCCGGCGTAGCGGAGGTGACGGCTCGCCGTCCTCGTCCTCGTAGTAGCCGACGAGGAGGGCGCCGAGCGTGTCCTCGCGGCGGCCCTGTCCCGGAAGCCAGCCGCCGATCACGAGCTCCTGGCCCATGAGGTTCTTCACCTTCAGCCAGGCGCGGGTGCGCCGGCCCGGGCAGGTAGCGGCTGTCGAGCCGCTTGGCGACCAGGCCCTCGAGCCCGCGCTGCCTGGTGAGGTCGAGCAGGCCCTTGCCGTCGCCGCGGTGGTAGCTCGGGCGTCTGCCAGTTGGGCCCGTCGAGCCCGAGGTCCTCCAGGCGCTCGCGGCGCTCGGTGTACGGGAAGGTCCATGAGCGAGCGCCCGTCCAGGTAGAGGACGTCGAAGACCAGGTAGGTGACCGGGGATGTCGCGCCATGCGGCGCCGGACGGCCGACTCGGAGGCGAGGTTCATCCGGCTCTGGAGGCGCTCGAAGCTGGGCTTGCCTTCCTCGTCGAAGGCGACGACCTCGCCGTCGAGGACCGCGTCGGTCGAGCCGAGCTCGGCGGCCGAGGGCACGCAGCTCGGGATAGGTGGAGGTGATCTCGCGCAGCGTGCGGCTCTCGAGGCGCAGGCGCCCGGCCTCGCAATAGGCGATCGCCCGGACGCCGTCCCACTTGATCTCGTACGCCCAGTTCTCGTCGTCGCGGGGAAGGCGGTCGAGAGCGTGGCCGCCATCGGCTTGATGTGCTCGCGGCATCGGCTCGCGGTCCGGGTCCGCGGGCGGATCCATGCGGTGGATCATCCAGTTGTCGCCCTTGGTCTGGAAGAGCGCGTACTTGCCCTTCGACGCGCTCGCCGTGCGAACGTGGCGATCACCTCGTCGTCGCGGAACTTCTCCGCCTCGTAGGTGCCGCGGTCCCAGATCCGCATCTTCCCGGCGCCGTACTCGCCCTTCGGGATGTCGCCCTCGAACTCGAGGTACTCGAGCGGGTGGTCCTCGGTGTGGACCGCGAGGCGGTTCTGCTTCGGGTCCTGCGGCACGCCCTTCGGCAGCGCGAACGAGACGAGCGTCGCCGTCGTGCTCGAGCCGCAGGTCCCAGTGCAGCCGGCGCGCGTGGTGCTCCTGGACGACGAAGCGGTTGCCCTTGGCCTTGCCGCTTGCGCTTCTTGCGCTTCGCGCCCGCGCGGCTCGGGGGTCTTGTCGAAGGAGCGCTTCTTCTCGTACTCGGTGAGCTTCTTGCGGCCGGCCATGGCGCGCCCATGGTAGGCGCGGGGCCGCGTCGCACGGTGGGCCGAGGGTCAAGTGGATCCGCGCCCACCTGTCGGGCGTGGATTGAATTGACCGGGGACGTTGGCCGCGTCGCCTGGCACCTTTGCCTCTACAGTCCAGATTCGGGGGCGTGGCCCGAAGGTCGGGCTGCAGACTTTTAATCTGCTGGTCTGGGTTCGATTCCCAGCGCCCCCATCAGCCTGAGTGCTTCTTCGCCGGGTGCGTCACCGACGAGTGGCCGTGGGAGATCGACTTCGGGCAGACGCCGTAGACGATCGCGACCGTGTCGCCCTTGGGCACTCGCGTCCCCGCGGGCGGGGACTGGTTCAGGACGCGCTGGCAGTGGCCGTTGTAGTGCGGGTTGCCCACGGTTCCGGTGAAGTGCGGCGCCTCCTGCTCGAGCCCCGCACGCTTGACGAGTTGCACGGCGTGTCCGAACCGCTCTCCCACGAGCTTCGGGACCTTCACCTGTGTGACGTGGTGAGTGGCCGCGCCGTTCGACCCACCGTGGGTGGTCGAGCTCACGGTGCTGGACGACCCGCCAGAGCCGCAGCCTGCCAGTAGACAGGCCACGACGGCCGCCACGGCCAACGCCCGATAACTCTTCATTCGCCTCACGCGATCCAGCCGATTGAAGACTTGACCTCTCTGAGAGAGGCTGACTCTTCAATCGCTCCTGGAGGCAACCGCCGTTGAAGCGTTATCGGGGCCGGCCTTGCCGCAACGGCTGATCCTCCCCTACTCGCGGACGCGCCCCAAGCCGGCGCCCGCGCGCTCATGTCTCGACCTCATACTCGCGCACCGTCTCCGGCTTCACGCGCCCCGCGATCTCCACCATCCCGTCGTCGAGGGGCGCGTGAGGATGCGCGATCCGCGGCCCTGCCGGATGTCGAGCGGGCGTCCCAGCCGCGCCGTAAGCGCGATGGCGGCCGCGCCGGTCGCCTCGTCCTCCGGGATCCCGAACGGTTCGGCGAACACCCGCTCCCGGAGCACGCCCGCCTCCTCGTCGATCCATGACCACATCCCGATTTCGGCGTCGCTCCTTGGCGAGCCGTCCAGCGCCTCGACCTCGGCTGGGCGAATCGAGCTGGACGAACTCGAAGGCCGGCGTCCACTCCGGACGGCC
This sequence comes from uncultured Actinomycetes bacterium, assembly GCA_963797665.1. Taxonomy (GTDB): domain Bacteria; phylum Actinomycetota; class Thermoleophilia; order Solirubrobacterales; family 70-9; genus AC-56. The sequence continues at coordinate 46,486 of CAWCQE010000004.1, forward strand.
CGCGGCGTAGGTCCACTCTTCCTCCACTCGCACGGGCACCTCACCTGCCGGCGGACGCAGAACCGAGACGCCACCGCGCTCTCGATTCAGGAGCCAGGCCGTCCCGACCATCGGGTGGCCGGCGAACGGGATCTCGACCGCGGGCGTGAACACTCGGATCTCGCCGCGCTCCGGATCGTCGACGAACACGGTCTCGCTGAACCCGAGGTCAGCCGCCACCGCCTGGCGCTCGGCCCGGGGAACCGACGAGCCCTCGAGGAACACCCCGAGCGGATTGCCGCCAGCTCCCGTCGTCCCCGCAGAAGACCCGCACGACGTGAAGCTCGGCGACCACCAAGTGATTCTGCCACGCCGCAGCTGCCGTCTACTGCAGTGCGATCGCGAACGATCCTCCCAGCAGCGCCACGCCGGCGACGTAATCGCCGATGTGGCCGCTGTGTAGGGCGCGCAGCGGGCCAACCGCTCGCCGGGTGAGGTCACTCAACCCGCGCGAAGCGTACCGCGGCGCCCGGTAGCCGAACAGCATGACCGCGGCGACGGCGACCGCTCCCGTGAAGGTGATGGCCGAATAGACGTAAGCGCTCGCCGGCGCCGAGTACGCGATCCGGCCTCGATTGGCGGCGCGTTACCCGCCGTGCAGCACCGCGGTCAGTGCACCTAGTGCCGGAAGTGCCTGCGTCCCGTGAAGACCATCGCCGCGTCGGCCTCGTCGCACGCGGCGATCACCTCGGAGTCGCGAACCGAACCGCCCGGCTGGACGAACGCCGTCGCTCCCGCGTCCATCGCCAGCTGGGGCCCGTCAGGGAACGGAAAGAACGCGTCCGACGCGACCACCGAGCCGGCGAGCACGGCATCGGCCTCGTCCCCGCGCGCCTCGCGCGCCTTCTCGATCGCGATCCGCACCGAGTCGACGCGGCTCATCTGCCCGGCACCGACTGCCGACCGTGGCCCCATCCTTGGCGATCACGATCGCGTTCGAGCGGACGTGGCGCGCATACCTTCCAGGCGAACCACAGGTCGTCCCATTGGCGTCCCGTCAGGGCTCGCCTCGGTGACCACCTCCATCGACTCGCGCTCGGAGTCGATCGCGATCAGGGTCCTGGACGAGCAGTCCGCCGCGAACTCGCTTCAGGTCGCGCTCGCCCGGGGATTCGTCCCCGCTGCTCGGTTGTCTCGAGGATGCGTATCGCCTCCTTCTTGCGCAGGACCGCGAGCGCGTCGTCGTCATAGCCGGGGGCGATCAGGACCTCGATGAAGTGCTCGTGCAGCCGCTCGGCGAGCGGCCGGTCCACGTTGCGGTTGAGCGCAATCACGCCGCCGAAGGCCGACATCGGATCGCAGGCGAGCGCCTTCTCGTACGCGTCGCCGATCGCCTCCCCGATCGCGACGCCGCACGGGTTGTTGTGCTTGACGATCACGCAGGCGGCGCGCTCGAACTCGTCAAGGAGGCGGCGAGCCGCGTCGAGGTCGAGCACGTTGTTGAAGGACAGCGCTCGCCCGTGAAGCTTCGCCACCCGCGAGAGCACGTGCGAGCGCGCTCCGGTCTCGACGTACAGCGCGGCCTTCTGGTGCGGATTCTCGCCGTATGACAGGTCGAGGAACTTCTCGTGCGCCATCACCCAGTGCTCGGGAAACTCCTCGTAGCGGACCCCGAACCAGCGGCTGATCGCCGCGTCGTAGCGGGCGGTGAGCGCGAACGCCTCGTTTGCCAGCCAGTGGCGGGTCGCCGCCGATACGCCCCGCCGCTCTCCTCCATCTCGGCGAGAACCGCGTCGTAGCTCTCCGGCTGCACCACGACCACGACGAACCGGTGGTTCTTGGCGGCGGCGCGGATCATCGTCGGCCCGCCGATGTCGATGTTCTCGATCGCCTCCTCTTCGCTCACCCCCTGCCTGGCGACCGCTCGCTCGAACGGATAGAGGTTCACGCAGACGAGATCGATCGGCTCGATGCCCTCGGCCTCGATGGCCTTCACGTGCTCGGGGTCGTCGCGTACGGCCAGCAGGCCTGCATGGAGGCGGGGGTGAAGCGTCTTGACCCGGCCGCCGAGGATCTCCGGCGAACCGGTCAGGTCCGAGACGTCGCGCACCTCGATGCCCGCCTCACGAAGAGCCGCGGCCGTGCCGCCGGTCGAAACGATCTCGACTCCGAGCGCGGCCAGGCCGCGCGCGAAGTCCACGATCCCGGTCTTGTCGGAGACCGAGAGCAGCGCCCGACGCACACGGACCTCGTCGCCCGCGGATGCCGCGCCCTCGGTCCCGGCGGATGGCGCGACCGGGTCAGCCATCCGCCGTCTTCTCCGCCTGGTCGATGCGCACGAGACGCGGATTCTCGGGATCGGCGCGGACGGCGCCGGACGCGATCAGGCGGATCGCCTCGGGCAGCAGCTCATGCTCGACCTCGTGAATCGCGCTCTCCAGTTGCGAGCGGTCGCGAGTGCATGGCACCTCGACTGTGCGCTGCAGGATGATCGGCCCCGAGTCGATGCCCTCGTCAACGAAGTGGACGGTCACGCCCGTGACCCGCACCCCCTGCTCCAGCGCCTGCCCGATCGCGTCGAGCCCCGGGAAGGAGGGCAGCAGCGCCGGGTGGACGTTCACGATCCGGTTGGGGAACCGGCGCACGAACTCGGGCGACAGGAGCTCCATGTAGCCGGCCAGGACGATCAGGTCGACCCCCCGCGCGGCCAGCCAATCGGCCATCGCCGCGTCGCGCTGCGTCCGGTCCCGACCAGTCGGCCCGCGCGAATACGCGCGTCTCGACGCCCGCATCGGTCGCGCGGCCGAGCGCCCGCGCGTCGGGCTTGTTCGAGGCAACGCAGACGACCTCGATCCGCTCGCGCCCGTGGACTTCGTCGAGGATCGCCTGGAGGTTCGTTCCCGTCCCCGAAGCGAGGACAGCGATGCGGAATGCGCCCAACTGCGCCGCGACTCAGCGGCTCGCCGGTACGACGGCCAGCTCCTCGAGCGCGAACTTGCCGTTCCCGGCCCCGTCGTCGCCGAGGGGGTAGGTGCCCGAGAAGCACGCGTCGCAGTGTGCTGTGCGCCGGCACGCCGATCGCCTCGTACACGGCCTCGAGCGACAGGTACGCGAGCGAGTCGGCGCCGAGCTCGGCCGCGATCTCCTCGACGCTTCGCTCGTGGGCGATCATCTCCTCGCGCGTCGACATGTCGATGCCGTAGTGGCAGGGATGGCGGATGGGCGGCGCGGAGATCCGGAGGTGGATCTCCTTGGCGCCGGCGTCGCGGAGCATCGCGACGATCTGGCGGGTGGTGTTGCCGCGAACGATCGAGTCGTCCACGACGACCACACGCTTGCCGGACACGATCTCGGGCAGCGGGTTGAACTTCATCCGCAGACCGCGCTTGCGCAGCTCCTGACCGGGCTGGATGAAGGTCCGCGCCACATAGCGGTTCTTGATGAGCCCGTCGTCCTGCGGGATTCCGGACGCGCGTGCGAATCCGCTCGCGGCCGGATTGCCCGAGTCCGGGACCGAGATCACCAGGTCGGCCTCCACCGGCGCCTCGCGCCAAAGGATCTCGCCCATCCGCCCACGCGCACGCTGGACGACCCGGCCCTCCAGACGGGTGTCCGGACGGGAGAAGTAGATGTGCTCGAAGACGCAGTGCGCGCGGCGGGTGACCGGGATGACCTGCCTGGACTCCAGCCCGTCCTCGGTCAGCGAGATCAGCTCGCCCGGGTTCACCTCGCGCAGGAGCTCGGCGCCGATGATGTCGAAGGCGCAGCTCTCCGAGGCGATGACGTAGCGGTCGGCGAGCTTGCCCAGCGCCAGCGGCCGCACGCCGTGCGGGTCGCGAAAGGCGACCACCGCGCGCTTCGTCATCACGACCGTGGAGTAGGCGCCCTCCAGCCTCGGCATGACCGCCTCGCACGGCGTTCTCGATCGGACGCGCCTCCTCCACCGAGAGCAGGGCGGCCATGATCTCCGAGTCGGACGTTCCGCGAAATCGCAGCCCGCGCTCGCGCAGCTCGTTGTAGAGCTCGACCGCGTTGGTCAGGTTGCCGTTGTGGGCGAGCGCGACCTCGCGGCCGTCGTCCCGCCAGACCGGCTGGCTGTTCTCCCACGACCCGCCGCCCGTGGTCGAGTAGCGGACGTGCCCGATCGCCATGTCGCCCTCGAGCGCGCGAAGCTTCTCCTCATCGAAGACCTGGGAGACGAGCCCAGCCTCTCGGAGGGTCGTGATGTGCCCACCCTCGCAGGTGGCGATGCCCGCCGACTCCTGGCCGCGATGCTGGAGGGCGTACAGGCCGAAGTAGGAGAGGCGCGCGACGTCGCGCCCCGGCGCGTACACGCCGAACACCCCGCACTCATCGCGCGGTCCGTCCCGGTCAGGAATGGGGCAATCGGTGGCGTCCATCCGCGGTGCCTGGAAGAGGAATGCACAGGCCGGGTCGCCTGCAACGCAAGGCTAGCAGCGGACCCGGACCGCGCCCGCTCGACGCTCGCTTGGGGGACTTTGCCCCGCCATGACGTGGCAAAAGCCCCCACTGCCGGGCGGGGACGGCGCGGCCTAGCCGTCGTTCAGCGAGCGCCAGAGCTCCTCCGCCTCCGCCACGTCGATCCGCGCCTCTGCCTCCGCTGCGACGAGCTCGATCGCCTCGCCGCTCACATCGCCGATGCGGAGCACCACCACTCCCCGCTCTTCGCCCTCACTTGCGAGCTCACGTAGGGCCTGCTCCGAGCCGGCAACCACAAACCCCCCGGGCCCCTCGCCGAACAGGGCCGTCTCACCGGAGGTCCCCCGCAACTCCACAAGTGGATCGAGGTCGGCCCGGATCCCGACGCCCGCGGCGATCGCGCATTCCGCCAAGGCGCACGCGATCCCGCCGTCGCTCACGTCATGGGCGGCGGTGATCCGGCCCTCGCGCGCGGCCTCGCGGACGAGTTCGATCGCCCTTCGGACGTCGGCGATGGGTGTGCCCGGGAGCCCGGCCGCCAGCTCGCCGCGCAGCTTCGCAAGCTCCGAGCCCGCGAGCGAGGGCGCGAACGGGCCGACGAGGGCGAGCGAATCTCCGGCCGCCGGCGCGATGCCCGGCGCGTTGGTGGGGTCGGGAAGCTCTCCGACCATGCCGATGACTGGAGTCGGATAGATGGGGCCGGAGTCGGTCTCGTTGTAGAGCGAGACGTTGCCGCCGACCACCGGGATCTCCAGCGCGAGGCAGGCGTCGGCGAGCCCGCGAGTGGCGCTGTCGAGCTGCCAGGCGACGTGCGGCTTCTCGGGGTTGCCGAAGTTCAGGCAGTTGGTGAGTCCGAGCGGCTCGGCGCCGGCGCAGGCCAGGTTTTGGGCGCACTCCAGCACCGCCTCGACCGTCCCCCGGTGCGGGTCGCAGGCGACCCGCCGGCCGTTGCCATCGATCGCGACCGCGATCGCACGATCCGACTCGGGGAGCGCCAGCACCGCGGCGTCGGCTGACTCCGGCCGGCGCGCCGTCCGTGACCCGACGATCGAGTCGTACTGCTCGAACGCCCAGCGCTTCGACGCGATGTTGGGCGAGGCGAGAAGCGTGCGCAGGATCTCGTCGCCGCCCGCATCGTCCTCCACCTCTCTGCGGTTGCCGTACGTCCAGCCGCGCGGCTGCTCGGGCTCCAGGTCGTAAAGGGGGCAGGCATCGACGAGAGCCGTCACCGGCGCATCACCGACGACCTCATCGGCGGCGAGAACCCTGATGCGCCCGGTGTCGGTCACGTCGCCAACGTGGGCGGCCCCGGTTTCCCAGCGCTCGCATGCCTCCAGCACGGCCGGGACGTTGGACGGCTCCACCACGGCGAGCATTCGCTCCTGCGACTCGGAGACCATGATCTCGAAGGGCTCCATGTCCGCCTCGCGAAGCGGGACCCGGTCCGTGTCGATGTCCATGCCCAGTCCGCCGGCCGACGCCATTTCGGCCGACGAGGAGGTCAGCCCAGCCGCGCCCAGGTCCTGGAGGGCGACCAGCAGCCCGCGGTCGAGGAGCTCCAGACAGCACTCCATCAGCTTCTTCTCCTCGAAGGGGTCGCCGATCTGCACGCTCGGCCGCATCTCGACGCCCTCCGCGAGCTCGGCCGAGGCCAGCACCGATGCTCCGCCGATGCCGTCGCGGCCAGTCGAGGCCCCCAGCAGGACGACCGCATTCCCGGGCCCCGCCGCGGCGGAGCGCGTCAGCCGGCCGGTGGGGGCGAGGCCCACGCACATCGCGTTCACCAGGCAGTTCTGCTCGTAGGGGGGCTCGAAGTAGATCTCGCCGCCCACGGTGGGCACGCCGATGGAGTTTCCGTAGTGGCCGATGCCCGCGACGACGTGCTCGAAGAGATAGCGGGAGCGCTCTGAGTCGAGCTCGCCGAACCGCAGGGAGTCGAGCACCGCGATCGGCCGCGCCCCAAGCGCGAACACGTCGCGCAGAATCCCGCCGACGCCGGTGGCCGCCCCCTGGAAGGGCTCAACCGCGCTCGGGTGATTGTGCGACTCGACCTTGAACGCGACCGCGTATTCGCCGCCGACGTCGACGGCGCCCGCGTTCTCGCCGGGCCCCATCAGGACCCGCGCCCCCTCCGTCGGCAGGCGGCGAACGAGCTTGCGCGAGTGCTTGTAGGCGCAGTGCTCCGACCACAGCAGGGAGAACATCGCGAGCTCGACCTCGTTCGGGTCGCGCTCCAGGAGCTCCCGGATGCGCTCGTACTCGAAATCGGTGAGGCCGAGATCCCGATGTCTGGATTCGCTCGAGACGCTCATCCCGGAAGCAGTATTCCGAGCGGCGCGGCGCTCACCGCCGCCGACGCCGTCGAATGCGGCGCACCAGCCGCCGACGCAGTCGAAGGCGGCGCACCAGCCCACGGGGAAGGCGCGGCCTCATCCGCCACCACAGGCTCGACTCGATCCTCCGGAGCCTGTTTGTGCGCGTCCGCAGGGACCGGTTGCGGGCCTTCAATCGCTGCCTGAACTCGCGGACGCGGGCGCCCTGGCGCCGATGCCTCCCCACGCGCTCGGCCTGCGTCTGGAGGTAGCGGCTGATCGCGTACATCGAGTCGTCCCGCAGCTCGTCCGCCGTCGGGCCACCCCCGTCCGCCGGAGGCGCGGGAGAACTCTCCGAGCCACCGCCGAGTGGATCGGGGCAGGCCGCCAGATAGTCGCGAAAGCTCGTCTGCTCAGCCAGCCAGCCATCCTCGATGCCCTTCGCCACCTGGTCGTCGTCGAGCGTCAGGCGCTCGTAGACCTCCTCGAGGCGTCCCCGCTCGAGGGCCTTGCGGACCTCACGACCCTCATCGTTTCGCTCGAGCAGGCCGTTGTCGCGGGCGATCTCCACCCGGTGGCGGTACTGCTCGAACGCTCGAAACGGAAAGTGCAGGACACCGACCGGGAACGTCGGGGCGATCACCAGCTCGAGCGGGTCGTCCTCCTGGTGTTCGGCCCGCGTGCGGAGCACCGGTCTTCCCACCATGCCGCGGAAGGCCTCCCCGGCCCAGATCTCGACCGGGTGCGGGCCGCGGAGGCTGACGCGCGCGCTGGGGCGGTGGGCCGCCTTGGGCGGGCGGCGAAAGCGCGCCTCGCGGGCGGTCATTCGGTCGGCGAAGGGCGCCTCGCCCGGCCGCGCAACGAACTCCGTCCGCGGCGCCAGCACCATCCCGAACTCCTGCGGGACCGACTCGAGCGCAGTCTTCAGGGTTCCTGTCGTGGGCCACCAGAATTCGTCGGCGTCGTTGTGGATGATCCAATCCGCGCCCATCTCACTGGCGAGCCGTGTGATCTCCTCCTCGCCGCCGCGCTTCACGTCGCGGATGCCGCCCCGTATTCGCTCGAGCCGCACGTGTCCCGCCCGCTCGTGGCGCTCGAGGATCTCGAGCGTCCCGTCGGTCGAGCCCGTGTCGACGATGACGAAGAAGTCCACCCCCTGGGCACGGTGGTAGCGCAGGTTGGCCTCGATGATGTCGGCCTCGTCGCGGACCTTGTAGACCATTGCCAGCCGCAACACGGGGCGGCGAGGCTAACAGGGGCGCGCCGGCGTGCGGCGACGCTTCGGCGACGTCGCGGCGGGTTCATGCGCTAGCTTGCGCGTGTGGGCGGGGCAGGGCTGACCATGCGCCGAGCGAGATTCGCGGGGGTCACCATCGCGCTCGCGACGGCTGCGCTGGCAATCTTCGTGGGCTCCGCGGCACGCGGGTCGGGGGCGGAGGCCGCGGTTACACAGCCGCCGAACTTCGTGATGATCCTGGTCGACGACCAGGCGATGAACACCTTCAAGCCCGCCTACATGCCGCGGACCTTCGACGACATCGTCGACCAGGGGACGCGGTTTCGCAACGGGATCGCGGCGCCGCCGCTCTGCTGCCCGGATCGCGCCGGGATCCTCACCGGACAGTACCCGCACAACCACGGCGTCTTCTCCAACATCCCGGGATATCCGGACCTCCGTGATCCGCAGGACACGCTGCCCGTGTGGCTCCAGCGCGCCGGCTACCACACCGGGCTCGTCGGCAAGTACATGAACCACTACACCGCAGTCCGCCGGCCCGCACTCCTGCGCCCGGCTTCGACAGCTGGTTCGGAATGATGGAGCCCTTCGGCTACTACGACTACGACGTCAGCCAGAACGGCAAGGTCCAGCATTTCGGGAACGCTCGCAGCGACTACTCCACGGACGTCTTCACCCGAAAGGCGAATCAGTTCCTGAGGGCGAGCTCGCAGTCCAGCGACCCGTTCCTCCTCTGGCTCGCCTACGAGGCCCCCCACGCGGGGACGACGTCGATCCCGCCCTGCAGGAACCCCTCCGCCGCCGTGCCGCCGGACCGCGCTTCCATCCGCGCGGTCGAGGACATTCCGCTCCCGCGCCCACCGTCGTTCAACGAGCGCAACGTCTCCGACAAGCCGAAGGCGATTCGGGCCCTCCCGCGTCTGAATCAGAAGGACATCCAGCGTGATCACGCACATCTGGACCTGCGCGCTCGCTGCCGTCGGAGAGCTCGATAAGGAGGTCGGCCGCGTGATGCAGGAGCTCAAGAACGACGGGGAGGCGCGGAACACGATCGTCATCTACGTCTCGGACAACGGCTACTTCTTCGGCGAGCACCGGCTGCCGGAGGCGAAGGCAGACGTCTACGAGCCGGCACTGAACGTCCCGTTCGCCGTCCGGGTCCCTCGCGCCTACCGTAACGGCCCGCCGGTGCGCACCAGTAACGCCGTCGTCACGAACCAGGACATCGCCGCGACGATGATCGACTACGCCGAGCGGTACCTCGGCCACAGCGTGCCCACCTGCGCCGGCCCCGGCGACTGTCGCCGCATGGACGGGCGCAGCTTCGCGCCGCTCGTGGGCGGCATGGGGAAATCGCCGGCGGGCCGCGGAGCGCTCGTGGAGATCCATTCGGGCCAGCACCGCTACCACGCGATCCGCACCCCCCGGTACGTCTATTCCGAGCTCGCAACCGGTGAACGGGAGCTCTACGACCTCCGCGCCGATCCGTTCGAGCTCCGCAACCGGGCCGGCGCGCCGAAGTACGCGGCGATCCGGCGGCAGCTCGCCGCTCGACTGACGGACCTGCGCACGTGCTCGGGAATCCGGGGCCGAGACGCGCCGACGGCCCGGCCGTTCTGCGAGTAGCTCAGCGGGCGGGCGCGAGCCGCCCGAGGAGCTCGCTCACCTCGCTCGCCGGCTCCGCGTCGCGCTCCGGCTCGAGCAGGCTGTAGCCGAACCGGTTCGCCCGCTCCTCGTACCGCCGGGCGAGCTCCAGGTGCTGGCGCCGCTGGCGGGGCCTGAGTCGGGCGCTCCAGCGCTTGAAGTAGTCGTCGTTGATCCCGGTGCGCGCCTTGAATGCCGCTTCCGAGGGGGCGAGCCCCAATCGCTCCTGGATCCGGCCGACGACTCCGGCCGGATCGGCGACGAAGTCCTCGTAGCGCACGAGCACGAGGCGCCGGACGCGCGGAGCGTCCTCGAGGAAGATCTCGTGGCAGACGTGCCAGTGCTCGAGGAGGGACTCGAGCGACGTCTCGCTCCACTTCTGCGTCGCATATGAGACGACGATCGGGTGGCGCATGATGACCACGAAGCTGGCTTCCGGGAAGAGCGCCTGAAGGAACCGCAGCTTCAGCAGGTTCGGCGGCGACTTCTCCACCAGGACTGGCCGCTCGAGGTTCCAGTACCGGCCCCACTCGGCGAGGAGCGTGTCCCGGTTGGCCTCGGTTGCGAGCGGCGAATCCTCCGTCATGTGGCTTCGCTCGTCGAAGCCGAAGCGACCGGTGCCGCCGAACTCCCTGGCGATCGGATAGACGCTTTGCAGGAACTGTCCCTCGTTCGCGAGCGCCTCCGTCTTTCGAAATCCGCTGACCTCGTCGTGCTTCGCGATCGCCCGCGCGAGCAGCGTGGTCCCGCTGCGGTGCAGGCCGCCGACGAAGACGAGGTCGTGCTCGCTCACGGTTGCGCGATCCTACGCGGCCGGGGCGGCGAGGCTACTCGCAGTGGGGCCTGCCATCCACCCGCCGGTCGCGTACGGCGATCCCCGCGCACCGCCGCAGCGACTGCAAACGCCGCTCGAGCCTGCTCTGGGACTCGCTCGGGCAGCTCGTCGGCAGCCCGCCGTGGCAGATGTTCTGGAGCTCGTGCGGGTCGTTCTGGAGGTCGTAGCGCTCCACTTGAAGCGTGGGCTCGCAGCTCTGCGTGGACCTGTTCACGACGCTGTAGTGCTCGATGTAGATCTGCTGCTTGGTCCGAACACCCGCGAAGTCGCACGTCGCGTAGCGCTTCCCCGGTGACGGATCCCGGAACTCGGTGAGGAGCGCTCGCTGCGCCGGCCAGTGGCCGGATCCGGTCAGCAACGGCATCAGGGAGCGCCCGTCCATCGTGCGGCAGGCGCCGGCGGGCGGGCACGGTCTTCCGCCGGCGAGGTCCAGGATCGTCGGCGCCAGGTCGATGTTCGCCACGGGCTTGCCCGACCGCGGCGATTCGCGGGAGACCGTCCCGGTAACGCGCGGGGAGTCGGATCACCAGCGGCTCATGGAGCGCCTCCTCGTACGGGAACACCTTGCCGATCGGGAGCCGGTGCTCGCCGTAGAACTGGCCGTTGTCGGAGATGTAGATGAACACCGTCCGGCGGAGCTCGCCGGACCGCTTCACCGCGTTGTAGACGCTCGCCACGCTGCGGTCGAGGCCGACGAGGGTGGCCAGAGCGCATCTCCAGTGGTTCGTGATCCTGTGGCGATCCAGGTAGGAGAGGCGGGGCAGCTGCCGGAGGAACGCCGGCTTGTCCGACATGTCCCCCTCGTTGAACGCCCGTGACTCCGGCAGGCGCGCGTTCCGGAACGCGTCCATGTCCCTCGGGTCGGGCTCGGCGTTTTGGACGGAGCCACACCGCCCGGGACCGCTTGTCCGCGCGATATGGGGCGCGCGGTGGTCGATCTGGATGTAGAACGGCTGCGGTGATGGGGCGTACTGGCGGATGCCCTGCACCGCCTTGTGGGTGATGACCCTCGTGACGTAGTCGTCGTCCGCCGTGCCCTTGTGCACGAGCCTGCCGTTATCGGAGAGGTTGTAGTCGTAGTAGCGGCCTTCGCCCGAGATCATCGACTGCCAGTCGTCCCAACCGGGCGCCACCTCGGCGGGATCGGACACAGCGCTCGCATAGTTGTTCAGGAACTTGCCGATGTGAATCGTGTTGTAGCCGGCCCGTTGCAGCCACACCGGGAGGACGTTCGTCTTGTCGATGAGGGCGGCGTAGCCCCCGTTGGCATGGCCGTTGTTGAAGACGCCGTGGTTGTGGGCGTATTGCCCCGTCAACAGCGACGCGCGCGAGGGACAGCACAGCGCCGTGGTCACGATGTAGTCGCTGAAGGTCGTGCCGTGGTCGGCGAGCAGCTTCGTGGTGTTCGGCATCACCCTGGGCGTGACCTGGCTCGAGGTCTGATCGTCGGCCTGGATCACGACGATGTTCGGCTTGGCCGCTGCCATCGCTCCCGGAGCCGTCGCGAGCACGGCGAGGGCCGCGAGCGTCACCGCCAGATTGAACCGGCGGACGGCCCCGCATCGAGGCGGCTTCGCTATTCGCTCGCGATTGCGGACAAGGAGTCCCACAGCTCGAGGGCCGCCCCGCTCGAGGCTTCGGCCCGCCAGTCTCCGCTCGGCTTTCCGACGAGGTCGCGTTCGAAGAATGTGGATCCACCCCCTGCCTCGAGCCCCCAGAAACGAAGGGCATGCGCCACCTGCCGTTCGAGATCATAGCCGCGGTCGAAGTCGATCACCGGGAAGGGGGAACGACGGTGCTCCGCGAGCAGCGCACGGTTGTAGACCCCCCAGACGTTCTCCCATTCGCGCGCCGATAGCTGCGGATGGCGGCGCGGCCGCTCGGCGGCCCGGCGGGCGAGCGAACGTCCCGCCGGAGACGGGATTGCGGATGACGCCGATCCGTTTGAGGTCCAGGTCTCGCCAGAGGTCGGGGCACACCAGCATGCGCGGGTCCTTGACCCCCGCGGGATCACCCTGGATCGTCGCCAGAATCTCGTCGCGGCGCCGCAGGTCCTCCGCGCCGATCGCTACGCGATGCCGGAGGGTTCCACCACGACCCTCCGCTCCGCGCGATCAGGGCCTCGTGCAGCTCGTTCAGCGGGGGCAGCTCCCGGTTCCCACGTGGGTTGAACCTGTTGCGCGTCCTGACCGGGCCGAACTCGATGCCGTGATCGGCCAGCATGCCGGCGACCGCGGAGGTACCGCTGCGGTGCATGCCCAGGATCGCGACCAGGGTCACCGGATCAGGCGCTGCCGGCTCCGCTTCGCTCGAGCGATTCCTCGGCGCGGCGAAGCCAGTCAGTGACCGGCTCGCCGAAGCGCGCCGAGAGCTCCTGCAGCTGAGGCAGGTAGAGCTCGGCGAGATGGATCCGGACGTTTTCCGGGATCGCCGTCGAGTACTCCCGGGAGGAGTTCACCTTCCTTGCCAGGCCCGGCGGGACGTGCTCCTCGCTGTCGGAGACTCCCAGGAATCGGTAGATCCGAAGCAGGAGGTCGCGCGGGTCCTGCTGGATCTCGTCGAGGAAGCCCACGAAGATCTGGTCGCGGCCGAAGGCGCTCTCCCAGATCTCGAAGGTGCGGACGTAGTCGGTGCGCAGCACGTGCGCCTGGCGCTTGAAGTGCCGCAGGAGCTGCTTGTCGGTGATCTTGTCGGGGGAGCGTCCCCGACGGCGAGCGAGCCCGCTGATCGCCGAGGACCAGCTGCGCTCGACCGGGTCGCGCAGCAGGTAGATGATCCGCAGATCGGGATTGACCTCATGGACCTCTTGGACGAGTTCGGGCTTGAGGATCGAGTAGGCCGGAGTGATCTCGCCGGCGATCTGGCCCGGCCCCGGCCGGAAGATGTTGCGGTACCAGCGGTGGGTCCGCGGTGGGATGAAGAAGCGGATGTCCCACGCGAGCTGGGAGAACAACGTCTGGTCGCGCCAACGATCACGGTACGTCTCTCGGGTGATGTATCGCCGAGCCCGCTTTCGCAGATGTCGCCGGTAAAAGGCGCCGCGAGGATCCCCGCGCTGGCGCGCATCGAAGTAGTGGATCTCCTTGACCGGCGTCAGCCAGATCTGGGGGTGCTTCTTGAGATTGGCGTGAAGCCAGGTCGTGCCCGCTCGTGGGGCGCCGATCCCGAGGAACGTCGGGAGCTTTGCGTCGCTTCGCCGGCTCATGGTCCTCCGCGCGAGCATCGTAGCCCCGGCCCCGGGATAACCTCCTCCGTCCGATGATCCACATCGCCACCGTCCACTGGGCGTACGACCGCTGGATCGACGTCCAGCTCTCCTACTTCGAGCGCAACATCGACGAGCCCTACCGGGTGTACGCGTGGCTTGACCGGAGCATGATGGAGCACGCGCCCAAGTTCTTCTACGCGACCGACGTACCCCTGAAGGAGCACGAGCGCAAGCTGACGCTGCTTGGCGATCTCATGGCGCATGCCGCCGACCCCGACGACATGCTCGTCTTCATCGACGGCGACGCCTTCCCGATCGCCCCGATGGTCCCGTTCCTGCGCGAGCAGCTCGATTCCTATCCGCTGGTGGCGGTGCGCCGCGACGAGAACAACGGCGACCCGCAGCCGCACCCGTCCTTCTGCGCCACGACCGCGCGGTTCTGGCTCGAGCTTCCGGGCGACTGGCGCCGCGGCTACAAGTGGAAGAACCGGCAGGGCTCCAGAGTCACCGACGTCGGGGGCAACATGCTCGGCCTGCTCGAGGAGAAGGGGATCGACTGGTACCCCCTGCTGCGAACGAACAAGGTCAACCCGCATCCCCTCCAGTTCGGCGTCTACGGCGACCTGATCTACCACCACGGCGGCGGCTTCCGCAAGACCGCCGGCGGTCGGGTCTCGTGGATGCCGCATCGCGATGCCCTGCGGAAGGGAAGCGTGCGGGGTTGGCTCGCGGGGCGCCTTCCCCGCCGCGGAAGGCTGGGTTACCTGCGGCGCAGGATCGATCCGGTCCGCCGCTACCGTAAAGAGCTCGCCGAGCAGCTCACCGTGATCAACGATCGGGTCTTCGAGCTGATCAAGGGCGACGACCAGTTCTACCGGCAGTTGATCGAGCCGGGGCGGGGCGGCGAGCTGGCCGAGCTGCAGATGCCGTCGCTGGACGGAGCTCCGAAGGGCGAGGTTCCCGCTGCGGGAGGGGACCGGGCTAAGCGGTGACCGCCTCGCGCGCGGCGCCGGTCACGTAGGCGACGGCGGATTCGAACAGGCGGAGACCGTCCTCGGATCCGCTGAGGGGGTCGACGGCGTGCTCGGGGTGGGGCATCAGCCCCACGACGTTGCCGCCTTCGTTTGCGATGCCGGCGATGTCGCGCGCTGAGCCGTTGGGGTTGTGGCCCGGTGCGTAGCGGAGCACGACGCCGCCGCGTTCCTCCAGCCGATCGAGGTCCTCCCGCGGGGCGAAGTAGCGGCCGGTCTGGTGCTTGACCGGGACCGAGAGCCGGTCGGCCGGCTTGCACTCGCGCGTGAACGCGGTCTCGGCGCTCTCGACGACCAATTCCACCTGACGGCAGGTGAAGCGAAGTGAGTCGTTGGTCAGCAGCGCGCCGGGGAGGAGATGGGACTCGCACAGGACCTGAAAGCCGTTGCAGATCCCGAGCACCGGTCCGCCCGCCTCCGCGTGCCTGGCCACAGCCTGCGTCGCGGGCGCGAAGCGCGCGATCGCTCCGGCGCGCAGGTAGTCGCCGTAGGAGAAGCCTCCGGGCACGACGACCACGTCGATGTCTCGGAGGTCACACTCGGCGTGCCAGATCATGCGCGCGTCGCCCACTCGGCGGCACGCAGACAGGGCGTCGCGGTCGTCGCACGACCCCGGGAACTGGACGACTCCGAACCTCACCTCGCCACCTCGATCTCGTAATCCTCGATCAGCGGGTTGGCCAGGAGCTTCTCGCAGAGCTCCTCGAGCCGGTCGGGGTCGTCGGTGTCCAGCTCGACCAGGCGCCCCACGCTCACGTGCGAGACGCCCTCGAATCCCAGCGCGGGCAGGGCGCGTTCGACGGCCTTTCCCTGCGGGTCGAGGATGCCCTCCTTGGGCCTGATCAGCACCTTCGCTCTCAACAGAGTGAGCGTAGTGACCGATGCGGCGCTACCGGGCCGGCGAGGCGAGTGCCCCCGCCGCGCGGAGCTGGGCCTCCAAGCCGGTCCGCAGGTCGGTCCGCGGCTCCCAGCCGAGCTCGGAGCGGATCCGGATCGTGTCGGCGAGCGTGCGCCGAACGTCCCCGGGCGCCCGCTCTCCATAGCGGACATTGGGCGGGCGTCCCGCCAGCTCCTCGACCAGGCCGACCACCTCCGCGAGCGTGGCCTCGCTGCCCCCGCCGACGTTGTAGACGCCCCCGGCCGGCGCCTCGCGCATCGCCGCGAGGGTCGCGGCGACCGCGTCGGCCACGAAGGTGAAGTCGCGGGACTGGCTCCCGTCACCGTAGATCTCGAACTCGCGGCCTTCCCCGAGGGCCGCGACGAGACGCGCGAACGCCATGTCGGGGCGCTGGCGCGGGCCGTAGACCGTGAAATATCGAAGGGAGACGTGCTCGAGGCCCGAGTCGCGCGCGTGAGCGGCCAGCAGATGCTCGCACGCGAGCTTGGTCACCCCGTACGGCGAGATCGGAGAAGGCGGTGTGTCCTCGGGCGTCGGGTATGCCAGCGCGTCGCCGTAGATCGAAGACGAGGAGGCGAATACCACGCGGATCCCACGCGCTCCGGCCGCCTCGGCCACCGCATGCGTCGCGAGAATGTTGTCGGCCACGTACGAGTCGAAGCCCGCGCCCCAGCTGGCGCGGACGCCGGGCCGGGCGGCCAGGTGGAAGATCCCGTCGAGCCCCTCGAGCGCGTGATCCGGGAGGTTCCCGGCGGCCAGATCGTGCTCCAGGAGCGTGAACGAGGAGCGCTCGCGGGCGTCGGACAAAGCCGACTCCTTGGTCGTGCGGTCGTAGTAGTCCGTGAAGCCGTCAACGCCGACCACCTCGCAGCCCCCCTCCAGAAGGGCATCGGTGAGAGTCGAGCCGATGAACCCGGCGCAGCCGGTGACGAGGTACCGCGGCACCGGGGAACTTAGCGAGCGGTTATCGGCCCAGCATCCTCCCGACGCGCTTACGCAGCCGGCGGAGTCGGCGCGCGCATCCGGCTCCAGGGACGGTCTCGCTCGGCCCTGAGCTCCTGGCGAACCTCCTTCCGCCTGCTGATGTTGCGCTCGAGGCGCGTCTGGTAGCTGTCGATCCGGATGTTCTTCTTTTCGATCCGGCGCCGCGCACGCTTGAGCAGCTTCCGCGCCTGATCGCGCTGGCCGGTGGTCTCGTCGAGGTCCGATTGGAGCGATTCGATCCGCTCGCGATTCCGGTCTCGCTGGAGGCCGGTCCAGCGCGACGTCCGACCCAGGAGCTGCATCGCGTCGAACTCGAGCTGCGCGCGCTCGCCGGCGGCCTCATCCGGACTCGCCTCGACGCTCACGGTCCCGAGCTCCGTTTCCGCGAGCGGATCCGGGCACTCGGACAGGAGCCGCGCGAAGCGCTCGTCGCGAACAAGCCGCCCCTCCGCGATGCCCTGCGCCACGTCGTCCTCGTCGAGGACGAGATCGGAATAGAGCTCCTCGAGGCGTCCCTGCTCGTAGAGCTCACGCAGGCGCTTGAAGCGGCCCCAGTCCGGATAGTGGCCCTCGAAGATCGCGACCTCGGTGCGCCGCTTGAACTGAGCGAACGACCGAACGGGGAAGTGGAGGATGCGCACCGGCCAGGTCGGGGCCCACACCAGCTTCGTCTCGTCCTCGACCTGTTGATCGTCGGACGAGCCGCCTTCGCGGACCGAGCGGTGGACGGCGCGGCCCGGCGGGCGGAGCACCGACGCCAGGTCGCCGTCGGGCCCCTCGATGGCCACGTCATGGGCCCCCCGGTCCAGGCTGACCACGTTCGCGAGTGCACGATGTGCGACCTTCGGCTGCAGGCGCGAGCGCGTCTCGCGGATCGTCAGCCGCTCGGCGAAGCCCGCAGGGCCATCCGGACGGCCCACGAACTCCACCCGCGGCGCGACCACGACGCCGTAGCGATCAGGGATCGCGGCGAGCGTGCCCTTGAGCGAGCCCTCGACCGGCAGCCAGAACTCGTCGGCATCGGCATGGATGACCCAGTCGGCGTCGAGCTCGTCAGCCGCCATCCGCGCCATCTGCGGTGAGCCAACCGGCCCCGTGGATCCGGTAGTCGGTCCCGGGCTCGGAGATCACCGTCGCGAGCCCGGCATCGGCATAGCGACGCAGGGTCTCGGGCGTCTCATCGGTCGACCCGTTGTCCGTGACGACGAAGTGCGCGACGCCGAGCGCGTGGTGGAACCGGAGGTTCGCCTCGATCACGTCCCCTCGTCCCGCACCTTGAGCGCCATCACGAGCCTGGGGTCCCTCTCGGGTCTCGCGTCGGCCAAGGGACCGGGCATTGTAGGTCAGCATCCGAGGGCCGAGTTGGTCAGCGAGGCGGTCGCCGGGTCCGGAACTGCTAGGAATCCGGCGGTGAAGCTGGTAATGACGCTCCTGGTCCGCGACGAGGAGGACATCATCGGCGAGCACCTCGATTTCCACCTCGCGCAAGGCGTGGACCAGGTGATCGTCACCGACAACGGCTCCGAGGACGCGACCCTCGAAATCCTCCGCGAGTACGAGGCGCGGCGCGAGGCAAGCGTCATCCATGAACCGAGTGACGATTACTCGCAGGGCAGGTGGGTCACCCGTATGGCGCGCATGGCCGCCGCCGACCTGGGTGCCGACTGGGTCATCAACAGCGACGCCGACGAGTTCTGGTGGCCTCGCTCCGGGACGCTGGCGTCGACATTCGGGGCGCTCGACGACGGCGTCGGCGTCGTCGTCGCGCGCCGAACGAACTTCGTCCCGCAGCCGGAGGACGACCGCCCCTTCTGGGAGCGGATGACGGTCCGGGAGCGCGAGTCGCTCAACCCGGTCGGAAAGCCGCTGCCGCCGAAGCTGGCCCATCGCGCTCATCCGGAGATCACGGTGGTGCAGGGAAACCACCGTGTGCGCGGGCCGGAGCTGGGTGGCCGTCTGGACGACGGATCGATCGAGATCCTGCACTTCCCGATGCGCTCGTACGCCCAGTTCGAGAACAAGATCGTCAAGGGAGGTGCGGCGTACGCGCGAAACCGCGAGTTGCCGGAGAAGATCGGGCGCACCTGGCGACGCCTGTACACGGTCTGGCAGCGGGGCGAGCTCCCCGCGCACTACGCGGAGAGCGTGGTGTCGGACGCGGGCCGCGAGGACCTGATCACGGATACGCGGCTGCGGGACTATCTGCGCGCGCTGCGGTCGAGGACCGCGGCGACCGAGTAGCCGTCTACTCCTCCGCTTCGCCTCCGGGCGTCGAGGAGGTCGCGGCCAGCTTGTCCTCGCCCTTCTGCTGCCGTAGCCGGCGCGCGCGCTTGAGCAGCCGCCGGCCGAGGGTTCGGTTCAATTTGTCGCGCACGCTGTCCAGCTTCCCGCGGAGTTCGTCGAGCCGTTCCCGCGACCGGTCGAGCTGGAGCATCGTGAAGCGCTGCGTGCGGCTCATGAGCCGCATCGAGTCGTACTCGACCTCGGCCCGCTCGCGTTCCAGGGCATCCGGGTCGGGTTCTACCCGTACCGACTCGGGTTGCGCGCCGGCAAGGGGATCGGGGCACTTCGGCAGCAGCATCGCGAAGCGTTCGTCCCGCACGAGCTCGCCGTCGCGGATGCCCTCCTCAACCTGCGAGTCGTCCCATGCGAGCTCCGCGTAGAGCTCGTCGAGCCGGCCCCGCTCGTAGGCGTATCGCAGGCGGCGGAAGCGCCCGGTGTCCCGCCAACCGCCGTGGCGAAGGAAGATCTCGGTGCGCTTTCGGAACTGGTCGGAAGAGCGCATCGGGAAGTGAAAGATTCGAAGCGGGTGGGTCGGCGCCCAGACCAGCAGGACCTCCGGCCGATCGCCGTCCTCTTCCTCGTCCCCCTTCGCACGGGTACCGCGGTGGACCATGCGGCCGGGCGGCCGCAATGCTGCCCATAGCTCGCGCTCGGGCCCTGCGGACACCACCTCGTGCGTCTGGCTGATTACGACCGCGTCCGGATCGCCCCGATGCGCCGCCTTGGGCTGCAGGCTCCCCAGCGCCTCGCGATAGACCATGCGCTCCACCCACGAGCCGGGCCCGTCCGGACGCGCGACGAACTCCGCTCGGGGCGCGACGACGGAGCCGTATTGCTCCGGAATCGCCTCGAACACCTCCTTCAGGGTCCCCTGAACCGGCCACCAGAGCTCGTCGGCGTCGTCGTGGAAGATCCAGTCGGCCTCGAACTCGGTAGCCGCGAGCCTGGCCATTCGCGTCGTCCAGTCCTCCTCGTTGTCCCGCAGCGTGCCCGTCTCGATGCGGATGACGTGGGCCAGGCCGGCATTGACGTAACGGTCCAGGATCTCGGATGTCCCGTCGACTGATCCGTTGTCCGTGACGACGAAGAAATCGACGCCCAGGGCCCGGTGGTAGCGCAGATTGTCCTCGAGGATGTCGGCCTCGTCGCGAACCTTCAGGGTCATCACGAGCCGCATCGCGCCCCCGGGCCAGCCGTTGCGTTCAGCCGGTTCCGACGGGCGCCGCGGCTCCCGCACTCCGGCGCGGACTGCCCACGCTCGGCCACAGCGACAGGTCGATGCCGGGACAGAGCTCGGCGAGCCTGAGCGAGTCCTCGCGGTAGCGCTCGGCGACCTCCTCGCCGACCGCCGGCTGCAGCCCGGGGGTCTGCCGGTCCGCCTGCCTGTGCTCCATCAGCCGCTCCGGGAACTCCT
The DNA here is from genome assembly GCA_963797665.1 of uncultured Actinomycetes bacterium. Classification (GTDB taxonomy): domain Bacteria; phylum Actinomycetota; class Thermoleophilia; order Solirubrobacterales; family 70-9; genus AC-56. The sequence continues at coordinate 66,751 of CAWCQE010000004.1, forward strand.
GCGGCGAGTCCATGCCGAGGAAGCGACAGGTCCGCTCCATCTCGGTGACCGGATCGGCGACGCACCGCTCGAACTGGAGCACGAGAATCTGCTCGCGCGGAAACAGATCGAATACTCGGCGGAGCTGCTCGAAGTAGAAACCGCGCCAGAGCGCGTCGTTCACCTGCGGGAGCAGCACCCGCGATCCGCGCTCCTCGGCCTTTCGCTGGAGTCGGGCGATAGCCGAGCGATAGCGGCCGACCGGGTCGCGCAGCATGACCAGGAGGCGGGCGTCCGGCGCGGCCTTGCGCAGCAGGCGGATCGCCCAATGGTCCGCCATGTAGCGGGGCGTCCACTCGCCCACGATCTGCCCGGGCGGCCGAGGGAAGAGCGAGGCGTATTCCGCGGCGATGTCGTCCGGCTCGTCCCCTCGCCAGTAGCGGTCGAAGTAGTGGACCTCCTTGCCAAGCGGTGAGCGCTGGATGCCGGGATTGCGGCGGACGGAGTCGTACCACCAGCTCGTGCCGCAACGCTGGGCGCCGATCCCCACGTAGTCCGGCGGACCCGTGGTCCAGCCCTTCGGTACCTCGGGAACCTGCAGGGGCGCATCCCATGGTTGATACATCGGCTTGGCCAAGGCGGGCAAAGGGTAGTGGTCGCCGTCCAATGCGCGCGGGCGCCCGCCGACGGCGTGCTTGAATAGTGCGCCGCATGGCCCTCGAAACGGTCAAGCGAGTGCTCCGCCGCCGCAGCCGGCGACCGACCGACCGACCCCCCGCGCCGTTCGTCGCCGGCGTGTCCCGCTCCGGCACGACGCTGCTGCGGCTCATGCTCGACGCGCACCCGGATCTGACGATCCCGGCCGAGACTCACTTCGTCCCGATGGTCGCAAACGTCTGCGACGAGTTGATCGAGGAGGGCGCGTCCAGCGAGGTCATCCGCGAGCGGGCCCTCGAGACGATGACAGGCCACCCGCGGTGGGGCGACTTCCTGCTCGACCCGGAGGATGTCCGGGCCCGCATGGAGCAGTACGATCCCATCACCACGGGCGACGCCATCCGCGCCTTCTACGAGGAGGCGGCCGCACAGCAGGGCAAGCCGCGGTGGGGAGACAAGTCGCCTCCCTACACCTACAAGGCCCCCCGGATCCAGGCCGCGCTGCCGGAGGCTCATTTCATCCACATCATCCGCGACGGCCGCGACGTGGCGCTCTCGCTCAGCGAGGTGAGCTGGGGCACCGACGACATCACTGAGGCGGCGAAGAAGTGGGTGAAGGAGCTCCGGAAGGCGCGGAGGCGATCGAAGCAGCTCGCGAGGGGCACCTACATGGAGTGTCATTACGAGGATCTCGTGAGCGATCCCGAGCCGGTGCTGCGGCGCATCGTCGACCACGTCGAGCTGCCGTGGAGCGACCAGATGCTCGAGTACCCGAAGCACGCGCAGGAGCGGATGCGCGGCGAGATGGAGCGGACGCTGAAGCCACTCGGCGGCGGCACCATCACGGCCGAGGAGCGAACGCGCCAGCACCAGCTTCTGTTCGAGCCGCCGAGCCCGAGCCGAGCCAGCCGGTGGCGGACCGACATGTCGCCCGAGAACCGCAAGGCGTTCGAGGAGGTCGCAGGCCCGCTGCTGAAGAAGCTCGGCTACGAGGTCGAGTCCTAGACCGCCGCCAACCGGGAAATTGTCGGATTCATCGGCTATAGCGCGATGAATCCGACAACTACGTCGGATTAGTCGAGGCTGCGGCCGGTGATGCGCTCGTCGGCCTCGAGGTACTTAGCGCGGGTGTTGGCGACGACCTCATCAGGCAGCTCGGGCGCCGGCGGCTTGTGGTCCCAGCCGATCTCGTCGAGCCAGTCGCGCAGGTACTGCTTGTCGAACGAGCTTTGCGAGCGCCCCGGCTCGTACTCGTCCGCGGGCCAGAAGCGTGAGGAGTCCGGTGTGAAGACCTCGTCGCCGAGCACGACCTCGGCGCCGGATGAGGAGCCGAACTCGAACTTCGTGTCCGCGAGGATGATCCCGCGGGACTCCGCGTGCGCGGCGGCGTGGGAGTAGAGCTCGATCGAGACCCGCCGGAGCTCCTCCATCAGCGGGCGGTCGCCGATGATCTCCGCGGCGCGGTCGAAGTCGATGTTCTCGTCGTGGTCGCCGATCTCGGCCTTGGTCGCGGGAGTGAAGATCGGCTCGGGCAGCCGCTCGGACTCCCTCAGTCCCTCTGGGAGCTGGATGCCGCAGACGGCCCCGGACTGCTGGTACTCACGCCACCCGGAGCCCGACAGGTACCCGCGGACGACGCACTCGACCGGATACATGCTCAGCTGGCGCACCCGGATCGCACGGCCGGCGACCTCCTCGGGGACGTCCTCGGAGACGAAGTGGTTGGGGCAGATGTCCGCGGTGCTGTCGAACCAGAACAGCGACATCTGCGTCAGCACCCGCCCCTTGTCGGGTATGAGCGTGGGCATGATCACGTCGTACGCCGAGATGCGGTCCGAGGCCACCATCAGGAGGTCCCCGTCGACCTCGTACATCTCGCGGACCTTGCCGGTTGAATGGAGCTTGAGGTCGGCGAGCGTCGCGGTGGTCACGACGCGCGATGCTAACAACCGCACCAGCGACGGCACCAGCCAGTTTCGGGGCTATAGCCCCTCACCACACACCGGCACCGAAAGGAGGAGGCGATGAGGGAGATCGGACCGGGCGTCCATCATTGGAAGGCGCGTCACCCGAGGATCCAGGTCGAGGTGAGCTCGTACTACGTCGAGCCGGTTGCGACGCTCGTGGACCCGCTCGAGCCGCCGGAGGGGATCGAGTGGTTCGAGTCGCGCACGAAACCCGAGCGGGTCGTTCTCACGAACCGCCACCACTACCGCCACAGCGGCCGCTTCGCCGAGGCGTTCGGCTGCCCGGTGCTCTGCAACGAGAACGGCCTCCACGAGTTCGACGACGGTCGCGAGGTGGAGGGCTTCGCGTTCGGCGACGCCCTCGCCGAGGGCATCACCGCCGTCGAGGTGGGCGTGCTCTGCCCTGAGGAGACGGCGCTTCACATCCAGATCGGCGACGCCTTCGTCTCCCTGGCCGACTCGCTCACCAACTACGAGGAGCTCGGGTTCGTCTCCGATGGCCTCTTGGGCGACGATCCGGAGGCGATCAAGAGGGGGTTGCTCGATTCATTCCGCCGGCTCCTCGACCTGGACTTCGACGGCCTGCTGCTCGCTCACGGCGAGCCGATCGTGCCGGGCGGAAAGGAGCGTCTCGGCCGCTTCGTGGAGCAGTAGGCGGCCGCAACTTTCGGAAGTGCTCGGGGCGACGGAGACCATCGCGACGGCCCAACGTCCGGGACTCTGATCTCGGCATCGACTCGCAGGGGAACGTCGTGTTCGCGTGGACCGAGTGGGGTGGGGTTCGCGATCCAGGCGTCCTTCGGCCCGTAGCTGATACCCCTGCTGGGTATAGTTCTGGTCATGGCTTCGGACCGTAAGCCCGGCTATATAGACGACAAGGCCTCGCTTGAGCGGCGGCTCGCGCGGATCGAGGGTCAGGTTCGCGGCCTCCGGCGGATGGTCGACGAGGAGGCTTACTGCATCGACGTCCTCACCCAGATCTCCGCGGTGGAGCGGGCGCTCGACGGGGTTGCGCTGAAGCTGCTCTCCGACCACACCGACCACTGCGTCCGCGAGGCCGTTGCGGAGGGCGGCGCCGAGGCCGACGAGAAGGTCGACGAGCTGATGGCCGCGGTCGAGCGCTTCGCCCGCACCCGCTGACGTGGCGGAGGCGGCGCCAGCCGAGCTCCACACGGCTGGTGGGGGATCGGTCCCCGCTGCGGCAAACGGCCTGCCGCCGGGGCCCCGGATCCCCGCGGCGTTTCAGACCGTCGGCGTCGTCGCGCGTCCGGTGCCCTTCTTCGAGTCGTGCCGCCGCCGTTACGGGCAGACGTTCACGGTCCGGGTTCTCCGGGTCGGCGAACTTGTCTTCATCTCCGACGCGCCGTCGCTCAAGCAACTGTTCGCCGCCGACCGCCGCAACACGATCGCCCCGGGCCGCAACGTCGTCCTGAGGCCGCTTCTCGGCGACCACTCGCTCCTCCTCCAGGAGGGCGACGAGCACCTGCGGCGGCGAAAGCTCATGCTGCCGCCGTTCCACGGCGAGCGCATGCGGGCGTACGAGGCGGTGATGGCCGATGCCGCGAATCGCGCGATCGACTCTTGGCCGCTGGGTCGGCTCATTCCGCCTGCACCCGAGCATGCAGGAGATCACGCTCGACGTGATCCTCACCGCGGTCTTCGGCGTCGTGGACGACGAGCGGCGCGCGGCGCTTCGGGGGCGCCTGCTCGAGATCCTCGCGACGACTCGGTCACCGGTCGCCGTGGGCCTCACCGTCGAGCGCTTGCGCTCGCTTCCGCGCTTTCGCCGCGTGACGCGGGCGATCGAGGAGACGGATCAGATCCTCTTCGCCCAGATCGCCGATCGTCGAGCCGACCCCGCTCTCGCCGACCGCGAGGACATCCTCTCGATGCTCGTCGCCGCGCGCTTCGAGGACGGTTCGGCGATGAGCGATCGCGAGGTTCGCGACCAGCTGATGACGCTGCTCGCCGCCGGGCATGAGACGACCGCGACGGCGCTCGCCTGGGCATTCGACCTCCTGTTCCGCGCTCCGGAGAAGCTCGAGCGCCTGCGCGCCGAGATCAGCGCCGACAATGGACGCGAGTACCTGGACGCGGTCATCGAGGAGACCCTGCGGGTGCGGCCCGGTCGTGCCGTTCATCGGGCGAGAGCTGCGCGAGCCCGCGGAGCTGGGCGGCTACGAGCTGCCGGCCGGAACGGTCGTGATGCCGGCGATCTACCTCGCTCACACGCGAGCGGACGTCTATCCCGACCCCTATGAGTTCAGACCCGAGCGCTTCCTCGAGGACGCCCCCGACACCTTCGCCTGGGTCCCGTTCGGCGGTGGAACGCGGCGCTGCATCGGCGCGGCATTCGCCGAGTTCGAGATGCGGATCGTCCTGTCCACGATCCTGCGCCGGGCGACGCTGCGGCCCGCCAGCGACCGTCCCGAGCGGATGGTGCGCCGCAACGTGACGCTCTCCCCGCGCGACGGGACGCCCGCGATCCTGATGGAGCGCCGCTGACGAACAGCTTTTGGCAATCCAGGGGCGCTATAGCCGCCCTGAGATGCCAAAACCTTCCGGGGGGTCAGCCCTCGCTGAGGGCCTCGAGGCGTTCGAAGATCGCCGGTACGTGCTCGAGATAGGCGCTCGGGTCGAACACCGCGTCGAGATCCAGGTCCGGCGCCTTCCGGGCGAGGAGCTCGCGGAAGCTGGTCCCCTCGTCCCATGCCGTCTGCGCCGTCTCCTGCACGATGCGGTACGCGGAGTCGCGCTCCATGCCGCCCTCGACCAGGGCCGTCAGCGCCCGCTGGCTGTAGAGCGCCCCGTGGGTGAGCTCCAGGTTCGCCCGCATCCGATCCGCGTGCACCGTCATCCCGGAGGCCAGCCGCCCGCCCAGGTGCTGCATGTAGTCGATGAGGATCGTGGCGTCCGGGAGGACCACCCGCTCGGCGCCCGAGTGGGAGATGTCGCGCTCGTGCCACAGCGCGACGTTCTCGTATCCGGTTTGGGCGTACCCGCGTAGGACACGGGCGAGTCCCGTGATCCGTTCGGCGAGGATCGGATTGCGCTTGTGCGGCATCGCCGAGGAGCCCTTCTGCCCAGCGCCGAACGGCTCCTCGACCTCCCGCACCTCGGTCCGCTGGAGGTTCCGGACCTCGGTCGCAAACCGCTCCAGGCCCGCGCCGGCCAGCGCGATCGCGCCCACGAGCTCGGCGTGCCGGTCGCGCGGCACCACCTGGGTGGAGACGTCCTCGGCGCGCAGGCCGAGCGCCTCCATGACGCGTGCCTCGACCCGCGGCGGGACCGAGGCATACGTGCCCACCGCGCCGGAGAGCTTGCCGACCCGCACGCCCTCGAACGCCCGCTCGCACGCGACGCAGGTTCCGATCGGCCTCGAACGCGAAGCCGGCCAGGCGCACGCCGAAGGTCGTCGGCTCGGCGTGGACGCCGTGGGTGCGACCGACGGTCATCGTCTCGCGGTGCTCGAGGGCCCGGTCGATCAGCGCGTCGCGGTACGCCGCGGCACCCGCCACGACGATCTCGCCGGCATCGCCGAGCTGGAGCGCCAGCGCGGTGTCCAGCACGTCGGACGAGGTGAGGCCGTAATGGATCCATCGGCCGGCGTCGCCGACCTGTGCGGACACGACGTCCACGAACGCGGCGACGTCGTGCCCGGTGGTCCGCTCGCGCTCGTTCACCGCCTCGACCGTGAACGAGGCGCGCTCCCTGCACTCGCGGGCCGCCCCGGGCGGGACGACGCCCTCGGCCGCCCATGCATCCGTGGCTGCCAGCTCGACCTCGAGCCAGCGCTGCATGCGGCGTTCGGCGGTCCAGACCGCGCCGATCTCCGGGCGCGTGTAGCGCTCGATCACGCGCTGATTATGCGGGCGGCGAGCAGCCCTGCGTTCTTCGCGCCGTCGATCGCGACCGAGCCGACGGGCACGCCCGGCGGCATCTGAACCGCCGAGAGCAGCGCGTCGAGGCCACCCAGCGCCTTGCCCGACAGCGGGACTCCGATCACGGGGAGATCGGTGTGGGCGGCCGCGACACCCGGAAGCGCGGCGGACATGCCCGCGCCGGCGATGATGACCCTGAGTCCCCGCATGCGCGCCGCATGGCAGTACTCCCGCACCTTCTCGGGATCGCGGTGAGCGCTCATGACGCGGACCTCGTACCGGATCCCGCGCTGCTGAAGCGCCTCGCCCGCCGGCTGCATCTTGGGCTTGTCGTTCTTCGACCCCATGATGATCCCGACGAGTGGCGCATCGACCTCGATCTCCTCGAAGGCGGCCTCCACCTCGGGCATGGGCTCCGGCGCAGCCTTCTCGGACTCGGCGGGCTGGGTGCCCTCGGGGTCCGCGATCTCCATCGTCCTCTCTCCTTTGGCTAGGCGCCGACTCGGGAGACGGCCCGAGCGGCGATGTCCGTGCGCATCTGCTTCCCCTCGAACGAAATCATGTTCGCGGCCTCGTAGGCGCGATCGCGTGCCTCGGCGGGGGACGCCCCCAGCGCGGTGACGTTGAGGACGCGCCCACCGGCGGTGACGATGTCACCGTCCCTCTCCGCGGTCCCCGCGTGAATCACGTCGACGTCCGGTACCCGCGCCGCGTCCTCGAGGCCCGAGATCACGTCGCCCTTCGACGAGGACTCGGGGTAACCGGCGGACGCCAGCACAACGGTCACCGCCCACCGCTCGTCGAACTCGGCAACCGTTCCGGCGAGGCCACCCGGCTCCCGCGCCGAACGGCACAGACCGAGCAGGCTCGACCGCAGGCGGGGCAGGACCGCCTGGGTCTCGGGGTCGCCGAAGCGGCAGTTGAACTCCAGGACCTTGGGGCCCGCATCGGTGATCATCAACCCCGCGTACAGCACGCCGGAGTAGGGAGTACCCCGCCGCCGCATGAGGTCCACTACGGGCTGGTGCACCGCCGCGACGATCTCGTCGGTGCGCTCGCGATCGAACCCCGGCACCGGGGAGTAGCTCCCCATCCCGCCGGTGTTCGCCCCCCGGTCGCCGTCGAAGATCCGCTTGTAGTCCTGGGCGGGAGCGAGCGGCACCACGTTCTCGCCGTCACACACGGCAAGCAGCGAGAGCTCCTCGCCATCCAGGTGCTCCTCGAGGACCACCTCGGTCGCCCCGAACCGCTGCTCGACGAAGAAGACGTCCGTGGCCTCCCGGGCCTCGGCCTCGGACTGGGCGATGATCACGCCCTTGCCGGCTGCAAGGCCGTCGGCCTTCAGCACCGCCGGGTACGGGGCGCACGCGAGATGATCCCGCGCCTCCTCGCGTGACCGCAGCACGGTGTGCGAGGCAGTGGGAACTCCCGCCGCGGCCATCAACTCCTTGGCGTGGATCTTCGAGCCCTCGATCCGCGCCGCCTCGGCGCGCGGGCCGAACGCGGCGATCCCGCTCGCTTCGAGCGAATCCACCAGGCCGGCGACAAGCGGCGCCTCCGGCCCGACTACGACGAGGTCGATGCTCTCGGCGACTGCGACGTCGACGATTCCGCGAACGTCATCCGCGCCGACCTCCAGGCAGCGGGCGTCCATGGCGATCCCGGCGTTCCCGGGCGCGCAGAGCAGCTCGGTTCGCTCCTCCGAGCGGGCCAGGGCCCGCACGATCGCGTGCTCGCGCCCCCCGCCGCCGACGACAAGCACGCGCATCGGATGCTCCGCGTTCGACTACAGGGACTTGGTGAAGTCCTCGGCGGGAATCGCCGCCATGGTCTCGTTTGTCGTCGTCCCGCGCGAGCCGAGCTCGATCGACACCTTCGCCATCGTGCGCTCGTCGGGCGCCTCGACGACGCTCACGAAGTCGTACTCGCCGAGCGTCGCCCACTGATTGAGGACCTTCACGCCGAGCTGCTCGACCTCCCGGTTCACCTCCTGAACCCGCCCCGGGTTGTCCTTCAGCGTCTTCACCCCATTCGACGTGAGCTTCGTCAGCATGATGAAAACGGCCATGTCTCCTCCTCCGTCATGATCACGTGGCGCGCGCCGCTGCGAGCCTGTCCCGGAGCCTACCTTCGTTTACCCTCGATGGAGGGGGTAAGGGAACCCACGTGAGGAGACTGGAGCCGCTCAGGCTGAGGCCTTGGACGCTGCCGCTGATCGTCCTTGCGATAGCCGTTCCGATCGTCGTCGCGTTCAGGTTCGGAGGGCCTCCCGGCGGCCTCGCCGTCGGCGCCGCGGCGGCGACCGCCATCCTCGTGGTGGCGGCGCGCGCCCGTTTCGACGAGCCGATCGAGGTCGCCTCCGCCCCGGCGGATCACTTCGCGATGCTAGTCGTCCTGGAGAGCGCGCTCGAGGATCCCCCGTTGGCTGGTGCGATCGAGGAGATCGCGAACGCCGGCGCCAAGGCGACCAGGTCCGGCGCCGGCCGGCGGCCGGAGGTCCTGCTCCTGGCGCCGGCGACGAACACCGCGGTCGCCCATTGGCTATCCGACCTGCGGCATGCGCGCTTCGACGCCCAGCGCCGGCTCACGCTGTCGCTGGCGACCCTCGCGGCGGCGGACGTCGACGCTCGGGGGGCCGTCGGGGATTCGGACCCGGTTCAGGCGGTCGAGGACACGCTGCGCACGTTCGGCGCCCAGGAGGTCGTATTCGTGACGCCGCGGGGACGCGCTAAGGACGTCGAGCAGGTCCGGCGCCGTCTCGACCGCCCGGTGCGGGTGCTGGAGGCGACCGAACCAAGCCCCGACCCGTCGCGGTTATCGGGTTAATCGGCATCTAGCCGACAAATCCGACAATCGCGGATGGCGGGAGGATGGGGGTCGGTCAGGCGGCGGCCGGGACCGGCTCCGCGGCCTTCTCGAAGGTGAGCTCGCCCTCGGCGGCGTCGACCCGGACGACGTCCCCCTCGCGGAACTCGCCCTCCAGCAGCTTCAGCGCCAGCTTGTCGATGAGCTGCTTCTGGATCACGCGCTTGAGCGGTCGCGCACCGTAGGTCGGGTCGTAGCCCAGGTTGCCGAGCAGCGTCCTGGCGTCGTCCGTGAGATCGATCTCGATTCCCTTTTCGAGCAGGCGGCCGGCGAGCTGTGAGAGCTGGAGGTCGACGATGCGGCCGAGGTCCTGCCTGCTCAGACGGTGGAAGATCACGGTGTCGTCGACGCGGTTCAGGAACTCTGGCTTGAAGGTCGTCTGCAGGATCTCCTCGATCCGCTCGCGGATGCGCTCGTCGATCGCCTCGCCTGCGATCTCCTGCGAGCCGACGTTCGACGTCATGATCAGGATCGTGTTGGTGAAGCCGACGGTGCGGCCCTGCCCGTCGGTCAGCCGTCCCTCGTCCATGATCTGAAGTAGGACGTTGAAGACGTCCGGGTGGGCCTTCTCGATCTCGTCGAGCAGCACCACGGCGTAGGGACGCCGCCGCACGGCCTCGGTCAGTTGACCACCCTCCTCGTAACCGACATAGCCCGGCGGTGCCCCGATCAGCCGCGCGACCGTGTGCTTCTCCATGTACTCGGACATGTCCAGGCGGACGATCGCCTGCTCCGAGTCGAACATGAACTCCGCCAGCGCGCGAGCGAGCTCCGTCTTGCCGACACCGGTGGGGCCGAGGAAGAGGAAGACGCCGATCGGCCGGTTGGGGTCGGCCAGCCCCGCCCGCGAGCGCCGCAGCGCGTTGGAGACCGCCTCAACCGCTTCGTCCTGGCCGACGACCCGCTCGTGCAGCCGCTCCTCCATGTGGATCAGCTTCTCGACCTCGCCCTCCATCAGGCGCGAGACGGGGATCCCCGTCCACTTGGATACGACCTGGGCGACGTCCTCCTCGGTGACCTCCTCGGTCAGCATCGAGCCGCCCTCGCGGTGGAGCTCAGCCAGGCGCGCCTCCTGCTCGGCGACGACCTTCCCGAGCTCCGGGATCTCGCCGTAGCGGAGCTGCGCCGCGCGCTCCAGGTCGGCGTCGCGCTCGGCCCGCTCGGCCTCGCGGTTTGCCTCCTCGAGTCGCGCTTTGGCCTCCTTGATCGCCTCGATCGCGCCCTTCTCGTTCTGCCAGCGCGCCTTCATCTCGTTGGAGCGCTCGCGAAGCTCGGCGAGCTCCGCCTCGATCGCCTCGCGGCGGGCCACCGACGTCTCGTCCTTCTCCTTCTTCAGGGCCTCGCGCTCGATCTCGAGCTGCTGGATGCGACGCTCGACCTCGTCGATCTCGGTGGGCATCGAGTCGATCTCGATCTTCAGCCGCGATGCCGCCTCGTCGATCAGGTCGATGGCCTTGTCGGGGAGGAATCGGTCGGCGATGTAGCGCTCGGAGAGCGTCGCCGCGGCGACCAGGGCGGCGTCGGTGATGCGCACGCCATGGTGCACCTCGTAGCGCTCCTTCAGGCCACGGAGGATCGCGATCGTGTCCGCCACGTCGGGCTCGTCGACGAACACCGGCTGGAACCGGCGCTCGAGTGCCGCGTCCTTCTCGATGTGCTTGCGATACTCGTCGAGCGTCGTGGCGCCGACGGCGCGAAGCTCGCCGCGGGCGAGCATCGGCTTCAGCAGGTTGGCGGCGTCGACGGCGCCCTCGGCGGCACCGGCGCCGACGATGGTGTGGAGCTCGTCCATGAAGAGGACGATCTGGCCCTCGGCCTGCTTGACCTCGTTCAAGACCGCCTTCAGGCGCTCCTCGAACTCGCCGCGGTACTTGGAACCCGCGAGGAGCGCACCGATGTCGAGCGCGATCACACGACGGTCGCGGAGGCTCTCCGGCACGTCGCCCGCGACGATGCGCTGCGCGAGGCCCTCGACGATGGCCGTCTTTCCGACCCCCGGGTCGCCGATCAGGACGGGGTTGTTCTTGGTCCGGCGCGAGAGCACCTGGATCACCCGCCTGATCTCCTCGTCGCGACCGATCACCGGATCGAGCTTGCCCTGCTCGGCCTCAGCGGTCAGGTCCCGCCCGAACTTCTCGAGCGCCTGCACGGTGTCCTCCGGGGTGGGGCTCGTGACCGGGTTCGGGCGGACCTCCTTGATCGCAGCGATCACCTCGCCCCGGTCCGGCAGGATGTCCGCCACGGGGGAGGACTTGTCGGTAAGCGCGAGCAGCAGGTGCTCGGAGGAGATGTAGGAGTCGCCCATCGCCGAGGCCTCGCGCTCCGCGCGCTGAATGGCCCGGACGAAGGACTGCGATGGGCGGATGTCTGGCTCGGCGTCGCCGCCCAGCTGCGGCAGGCGATCCAGCTCCTCGGCCGTCCGGCCGCGAATCGTCGCGACGTCGGCGCCGAGCTTCTGAAGGACGGGCACCACGAGGCCCTCCTCCTGGTCGAGGAGCGCCATCAGGAGGTGCGCGGGCGCGACCTCGGAGTTGCGCCTCTCGGCCGCCAGCCGCTGAGCGGCGGCGACGGCCTCCTGGGACTTGATCGTGAATCTGTCTTGCTGCATCGTCGTCGTTGTGGTTAGCGGTGGTCGCTAAGCAAATCCAAGTCTCATGAGCCGGCGTGGACCAGTACCCGGTCAGCCGCGGCTCTTGCGGGTCCGCTTGACCGGGATCCTGATCGGCTCGGCCTGGTCGGCCGGGATCAGCTCGGCCAGCTCGTAGGCGCCATACGGAACCAGCTCGGCCTTGAGCGAGCGGCGCACTCGCTCGACCTCCTCGTTCATCTGGAGCTCCAGCTCCGTCGCGCGCTTGCGCATGCGCTCGAGCTCAACGCGCATGCGGGCGACCTTGTCCTCCATCTGCAGGACGGCCTCGACGCCGGCCAGGTTGAGCCCCTCCTCGCTGGTCATCCGCTGGATGCGCTGCAGGCGCTCGACGTCGTTCTGGGAATAGAGGCGGGTCTTCTTGGGAGAGCGCTTCGGGGTGATCAGGCCGCGCGCCTCGTACATGCGCAGGGTCTGCGGGTGCATGTCGGCGAGCTCGGCGGCGACGGAGATCATGAACACCCCGCGCTCCTCGTCGATTCCGCCGCCGTCCCGGCTTCGCGTCCGGCCGCGCCCGGTATTGCCTCGAGAAGCCATGATCCTCCTAGCTCCTCACCTTGCCGGACGAAGCGGACGCCTCGCGCAGCAGGCGCTCGCGCGGCTTGTGGTCGTTCATGGCCTTGGCGAACTCCCGGACAGCCTGCTGCTGGTCGGAGTCCAGATCGCGCGGCACCTCGATGTCGAGTCGGTACAGGATGTCGCCGCGTCCCCGGCCCTCCGGCCGCGGCGGTCCCTCACCGCGCAGCCTCTGGATCGTCCCGTGCTGGGTGCCGGCCGGGATGCGGATGCGCTTGGTGCCATTCAGCGTCGGCACCTCGATCGTGCCGCCCTGGATCGCCTCGGCGATCGTGATCGGCATCGTCACCTCGAGGTTCCCGTCCGTGCGGTGCTTGAAGACGGGCGAGGGGGTGACGTGGGTGATCACGTAGAGGTCACCTGGGGGTCCGCCGCGCGAACCATCCTCGCCCTTGCCGGCCACGCGGATCCGGCTGTCATCGCGAACTCCCGGCGGCACCTTTACGCGGTAGCGCTTCCGCTGCAGGGTGAGCCCGGAGCCGTTGCAGGTCGGGCAAGGATCCTCGATGACCTGGCCGCTGCCACCGCAGCGCGGGCACGGCCGGCTGATCGAGAAGAAACCCTGGCTCTCGGAATCGACGCCGCTGCCGCCGCACCGCGGGCAGGTGATCGGCGCCGTTCCGGGCTTGGCGCCGGAGCCGTTGCACGTGGAGCACGTTGCCTGCTTGGACACCACGACCGGAATCTCGGCGCCGTCCATCGCCTGCTCGAACGAGAGGTGCACCTCTGCCTCCAGGTCGCGTCCGCGCCCAGGAGCCGCCTGGGCCGGCCCGCCCCGGCGGCTGAAGACGCTCGAGAAGATGTCGCCCAGGTCGGAAGTGAAGCCGGCCCCGCCCCCCGCGCCGAAGCCTCGTCCTCCGAGGCCCGAGAACATCCCGCCCGCGTCGTACTGCCGCCGCTTCTCGGGATCCGAGAGCGTGTCGTACGCGGCCTGAACCTCCTTGAAGCGTTCCTCCGCCTGCTTGTCGCCGGGATTGCGGTCCGGGTGGTACTGGCGCGCGAGCTTGCGGTATGCCTTCTTGATCTCGTCGGCGCTCGCCTTGCGGCCGACGCCGAGGACCGAGTAGAGATCGCGGTCCGCCATCCTGTCCGCCTACTCGCTCACAACGACCCGCGCGGGCCGCAGGACCTGTCCGTTCAGGCGGTAGCCGCGCTCGAGCGTCTCGACCACGCGGCCCGGCTCGACGCCGTCGGCGGCGGGACGCGTCGCGAGGGCCTCTGACGTGATGGGATCGAACGGCTCGCCGGTGGGGTCATAGGTCTCGACCCCGGCGCGCTCGAGAGCCGCTCGCAGCTCGTTGTAGACGAGCGCGACCCCGCGGGCCAGCGCCTCCTGCGCCGAAACCTCCTCGCTGGGGACGTCGAAGGCGGCGGCGTCCTCCTCGGACGGTGTCGGCTCGGACCCGGCGCTCGGCCTGCCGGACGTCGGGTCGATCCCGGTCGACCTCAGCGCACGCTCGAGGTTGTCGAGCGCGGGGAGCAGCTCGCGGGCCACCGACGCCTTCCCGCGGCGCTCGGCCTCCTGGGCCTCGCGGGCGGCCCGCCTGCGGTAGTTCTCGAAATCCGCGCGGGCCCGCTGGGCGAGCTCGAGGTACTCGTCGCGCTCTCGCCTTACGTCTGCGAGCAGCGCGTCGAGATCCTGCTCGACCTCGGCAGCGTCATCGCGCTCGCCGGCGTGGGTCCGTGTGCGCTCCGAGAGGTCCGCGGCCCGGTCCTCCGCGGCGCTGCCGCCGGCCCGCTCACGCTCGTCGGCGTGAGCGGGCTGCGCGCTCCGCTGGTCCTCGTCCCGTCTGGTCTCGTCAGCCATCGGCTAGGAGCGGTCCTCGTCGACGACCTCGGCGTCCACGACCTCCTCATCGTCCTGCGCGGCCGCGCCGTCCGTGCCGGCGCCATCTGAACCGGCCGCCCCGGTGGCCTGCTGCTCGGCGGCCGCCTGGTAGATCCGCTCCGAGACCTGGTGGAACGCCTGCTGGAGCGCGTCGGTCTTCGCCTTGATCTCCTCAGCGTTGTCGGACTCGAGCGATGCCCGTACGTCGGCGATCGCCTTGTTGATCTCCTCCTTGGCGGACGAGTCGACCTGGTCGCCCATCTCGGCGAGCTGCTTCTCGGCCTGGTACGCGGCGTTCTCGGCGACGTTGCGCGCTTCGGCCAGTTCGCGCTGGCGCCGGTCCTCCTCCGCGTGCGCCTCGGCGTCCTTGATCATCTGCTCGACCTCGCCTTCGGCGAGTCCGGAACCGCCCTTGATCTCGATCTTCTGCTCCTTGGCGGTCCCGAGATCCTTCGCCGAGACGTTCAGGATGCCGTCGGCGTCGATGTCGAACGTGACCTCGATCTGCGGGACGCCCCGGGGGGCGGGCGGGATGCCGGTCAGCTGGAACTTGCCGAGCGACTTGTTGTAGGCCGCCATCTCGCGCTCCCCTTGGAGCACGTGGACCTCGACCGAGGGCTGGTTGTCGTCGGCGGTCGAGAAGATCTCCGACTTGCGGGTCGGGATCGTCGTGTTGCGCTCGATGAGCCTCGTGGACACGCCGCCCTTGGTCTCAATCCCGAGCGAGAGCGGGGTCACGTCGAGCAGCAGCACGTCCTTGACGTCGCCGGCCAGGACGCCCGCCTGGATCGCGGCGCCGATCGCCACGACCTCATCGGGGTTGACGCCCTGGTGGGGATCCTTGCCGGTTAGCTCCTTGACCTTCTCCTGGACCGCGGGCATGCGGGTCATGCCGCCCACGAGGACGACATGGTCGATGTTCGCCTCGCCCGCATCCGCGATCGCCTGCTTCACGGGCGAGACGACCCGGTCGAGCAGGTCGGCCGTCAGCTCGTTGAGCTTCGCCCGCGTCAGCTTCATCTCGAGGTGCTTCGGCCCGCTTGCATCCGCGGTGATGAATGGCAGGTTGATCTGGGTCTCCTGCGTCGTCGACAGCTCGATCTTTGCCTTTTCCGCCGCCTCGTACAGGCGCTGGAGTGAGTTCTTGTCGGCCGAGAGGTCGATGCCCTGGTCGCGCTTGTACTCGGCGACCATCCACTCGACGATTGCCTTGTCCCAGTTGTCGCCGCCGAGGTGGTTGTCGCCCGAGGTGGACTTCACCTCGAACACCCCGTCACCGATCTCGAGGACCGAGACGTCGAACGTCCCGCCGCCGAGGTCGAAGACCAGGATCGTCTGGTCGGTCTCCTTGTCGAGCCCATAGGCGAGGGACGCCGCCGTCGGCTCGTTGATGATGCGCTTGACGTCGAGCCCGGCGATCTTGCCGGCGTCCTTGGTCGCCTGGCGCTGATCGTCGTTGAAGTATGCGGGGACCGTGATCACCGCCGAGTCGACGGTCTGCCCGAGCTTGGCCTCGGCGTCCGCCTTCAGCTTCTGGAGGATCATCGCCGAGATCTCCGGCGGCGAGTACTGCTTGCCGCGCACGTCGACGCGGACGTCGCCGTTCGGGCCCGCGACCACCTTGTACGGGACGATCGTCTCCTCCTCCTTGACCTCGGCCTCCTTGCGGCCCATGAACCGCTTGATCGAGAAGATGGTGTTCTCGGGGTTCATCACGGCCTGCCGCTTGGCGACCGTGCCGACGAGCCGGTCGCCGGAGTCCGTGAATGCGACCACGGACGGGGTCGTGCGCCCGCCCTCGGCGTTCTCGAGCACCGTCTCATCGCCGCCCTCGAGGACGGCCACGCAGGAGTTGGTGGTGCCCAAGTCGATTCCGATTGTCTTTGCCACTGCGCTCTCCTTCTAAGTCTTTGCCTAAGAAATCTGAGTGTGAGCGTAGCAGATCAATGCCCCTGTCAGCGATCCGCAGGAAGTTCGACCGCCCGCCGCCGGCGTTACGGCGACGACGATGCCGGGGCGCCGGACGAGCTCGGGACGTAGGCGAGGTTGTTGGCGACGAATTGGGCCACCAGCTTGGCCTGCTCGCCCTGCACCAGTCCCTTCGGCATCCGGCCGCCGATGCCATTCTTCACGGTGTTCAGAACCAGGGTGTAGTTGGCCTTGACCGTCTCCGGGCTCTTGCTTCCCGTGGCCAGCAGCTGGTCCAGGTTCGGGCCGATGGTGCCGTCCGTGCCCGCCGCGGCGAGCGTGTGACAGGCACCGCAGTTGATCTGGAAGATCTGCAGCCCCTGCTGATCGTCGGCTGGGACCGACGACTCCGGCGAGGCGTCGGCGCCGCCCTTCGACTGGAGCGCCCAGAATGGCAGCACGACCAGGCAGATGGCCGCGAGCACGCAGAACATGACGATGGGCCGCTTCATGGAGCTTCGCCGAAGCCGCGAGGTGGGCTGCGGCGCGGAGATACTAACCCGCTGCCATGGGCACCCGGCGGCCGGACCGGCCGGGCTCCGCGCCGAGGCGCTGAGGCTGGAGGAGGCAAATCATCAACCTCAGCGGCACTCGGCGCGCAACCCGCACCGGTCTCCCACCGCTAGTGGAATCTCAAGGTGCTGAACAAGCCCGCATGGTCTGAATCCCAGAACCCGTTGTGCGGCTTGCGGCCAGTCACGGCCGTACGCGCGCGTCCGACGTGCTTGGGGTCGTCGGTCATGACGTGGTCGACCTTGTGGTCGAACTGCGAGACCTTGCCGCCGGCGCCCACCCGCAGGACATTGGCGTCGAGGCAGCAGCTCAGGGGGTCGTGGGTGCTGCGCTCGGCGAACCCGTGGGACAGCAGCCACCAGTTGGCGGCGCCGTCACCGGGCTTGAGCTGAGTCTGGACGTCCGAGTTCAGGTCCCCGACGAGAATCACGGGACGCTTGCCGGTCGCCGGCCCGCCCGGCGCGATCAGCTCTTGGGCCTGTGCTTTTCGAACTTTGCCGTTCCCGACATCGGTGCCCTGGTTCGTGTGGTTCGAGGGCTGGTTGTCGAACGCCTCGAGGTGGGTGTTCACGAACCGGAACCCCGGGCTCTTGCCGACCTTCGCGTTCACCGCGGTCCAGCCACGAGTCACGTCGACGGGGGCGCCACCGGGCGTCACCTGGAGCAACGTCTTGAAGTGGGCGTCAGCGGGGTTCTTGGTCTTCACCCCGGCGCCGCGGCGGGCGAGAATGGCGTCGCGCATCGTCAGCCGCCCCTCGATCTCGCAGCCGAATGGGCTCCCGGTCGAGTGGTTCCCGTCCGTATTCGCCCAGACCTGGAAGTCGAATTCGGGTTGCGAGACGACGAGCCGGTAGTTCCTGCCGTGCTTGTTGAGGGCGTCCAGCAGCAGGCCGAGGAAGTCGCCCCCCTGGCGCACGTGCGTGGCGGAGGGAGGCATGATCGGATCGTCGCAGGGGGCATCTCGCCACAGCGCCGCCTCCTGGAGCCCAACGAGGTCGGGCTTCTTGTTCAGAATCTCGCTCGCCAAGCCCTTTGCCCGCACCTGGAACTTGTTCGCGTCGACCTGCTTCATGATCCGGCCGGCTGCGTCGACGAGCTCCTGAACGCTCGTGGCCTGAGTCCCGAGAGAGAGGTCCGCGCCGAGGTACAGGTTCCGCGTCATGACCTTCACCTTGGGCTTGGCTCTTCGCCGCGTCCGCCGAGGCCACGGAGCCGGCGAGGATTGCCAGTCGCGCAAAGCGCGAGGACCGCGGCGATCAGCGAACGGCGTCGATCGACGCCGAGGAACTTGACTGAAGTTCAACGGGGGCCTCCTCAAATGGGCTATCCGTGCGGCGAGCCCATCCCTAGGCAAGCGGGGGCACGCACATCCAAATGATTCCATCGGCCGACGCCCCGGAATCCTTTAGCTGGCGGGCCAGGTATTCCAAGCGGCGACTTTGTCGACGCAGATGCATGTCAGGCGGCGAAGCCGCCGCAATGGATTCTCCAAGCGGCGACTTTGTCGACGCAGATGCATGTCAGGCGGCGAAGCCGCCGCAATGGATTCTCCAAGCGGCGACTTTGTCGACGCAGATGCATGTCAGGCGGCGAAGCCGCCGCAATGAATTCAAGAAGCAGTGTCTCGGCCGAGGTTGATCCCCCGCAGGCGGCGCCAATAGGGGCACATTCGCCGGAGCCCGCACGCATCGCAGCGAGGGCGCGGCCGGCAGACCTCCCGGCCATGGCGGATCAGGTTGATGTGGAGCTCGTAGGCGTCCTCGGGGTCGACGATCCGGAGCATCTCGTCGTGCGCTTCGGTGAACGAAGCGCTCTCGCGGAAGAGCCCGAGCCTTCCGCCGACCCGGTGGACGTGCGTATCGACCGGTATCTCCGGCCGATCGAAGGCGAAGATGAGCACGCAGGCGGCGGTCTTCCGGCCCACCCCGGGGAGCGCCACGAGGAAGTCGATCGCCTCGTCCCGCGGCGCGTCGTCGAGCCAGTCGAGGTCCGGGTGGTCGCCCAGCTCCGCGAGGATGTGCTGGATTCGTGGCCCCTTCGTGTTGGCGAGCCCGCCGGGCCGGATGGCCTCGATCACGTCGTCGGTCGGTGCGTCGCGCACCTGCTCCCAGGTCGGAAAGCGCTCGCGTAGCCGCGAGTAGGCGACGTCACGGTTGGTGTCGTTGGTGTTCTGCGAGAGGACCGTGCGGACGAGCTCCGCGATCGGATGGCCATGCGGGCTGTTGACTGGGCGCCCGTAGAGCTCACGCAGCCGGTCGCGGATCGCCCTGACCCGCCGCCTTGGCGGCCGCTTCCAGCCATTCGCGCTCACGCGCCGAGGATATGCGGGCGGGCCTGCCGTCTGATCGCAGCGCCGGGCCCATCGAAGGGTTCGGTGGGTACCGGTCGAAGGACCGCGGTTAGAATCCCGCGACACTGCCCGTGCCCGAACTCGTCCACAGCGTTGGCAGACGGTTGCCCCATGGTTGGCGCGACCTGTTCCGCCAAGTCATCCTGTTCCTTGGCGCCTACCAGGGCTACCAGATCGTGCGCGGGATCGCGGATTCGCATCCCGCCGCCGCGATGTCAAACGGGATGCACATCATCCATCTGGAGCAGTCGCTCGGGGCTTTCTTCGAGCCGGCCTTCCAGCAGGCGTTCCTGAACCACAGG
This sequence comes from uncultured Actinomycetes bacterium, assembly GCA_963797665.1. Lineage (GTDB taxonomy): Bacteria > Actinomycetota > Thermoleophilia > Solirubrobacterales > 70-9 > AC-56. The sequence goes on from CAWCQE010000004.1 coordinate 86,284, forward strand.
TGGATCATCGACGTCGCGAACTGGATGTACTTCAACAGCCACTTCGTGATCACGACTGCCTTCCTGGTGTGGCTGTACATGTACCGAAACGACCACTTCAACTTCGTCCGCAACATGTTCCTGGTCGCGATGGGCCTCGCGCTGGTCGGCTACGTGCTCTATCCGACTGCGCCGCCGCGGATGTTCCCGGGGGCCGGTTTCACCGACACCATCCAGGCCTTCACGAGCACGAATCAGGACGCCTCCTTCACCAGCCTGCTCGTCAACCCATACGCGGCGGTCCCCAGCATGCACATCGCGTTCTCGCTGATGGTCGCGGTGGCCGCCATCAACCTGGTCCGGAGCGCCTGGGCGCGGCTCCTGTGGTCGATCTATCCGCTGACCGTCTTCTTCGTGATCGTGGTGACCGCGAATCACTTCTGGTTCGATGCCGCGCTCGGCGCGATGGTCGCGTGCCTCGCGGCCGTCAGCGCCCACCAGCTCGCCCGCCTGCGCCCCGACGCGTGGTCGTGGCGCGAGGGGATCGACGAAGCCCCCGCCTGACGTTCTGCGGCGACAAGTCGCCGCCGATCACACCCGATAGCGTCTGCCCGTGGCGTCGGAGGTTCCGGGAGGCGGCCAGCTCCGCGATGTACGCACGGGCCAGGAGCTCAGGGCATACGCGCGCGGTCGTCTCATCGAGTCGCGGCTGACGCCCAACGGGATCTCGATCACGGGCCTCGTCCTCAACCTCGCGGCCGCGGTCCTCGTGACGCAGCGCCTGTTCGTGCTCGCGGGACTCGCGTTCATCGTGGGATCGATCATGGACACGCTCGACGGCCGCTACTCCAGGATGTCCGGGAAGGGGACGCTGTTCGGGGCGTTCCTGGACTCGACCCTCGATCGCATCGAGGAGGGCGTCGTGCTCACGGCAGTCGCGTGGTACTTCGCCGACACCGGCCACGCGATCCCGGCAGCGGGGTGCGTGCTCACGGTGCTCGGCTCGCTGATGGTCTCTTACACCCGCGCCCGGGCCGAGGCCCTGGGCGTCGAGTGCAAGGTCGGGATTGCCACGCGACCCGTACGGGTAGTTCTGCTGTCGATCGGTCTGGTGTTCGCGAAGGGCGCCGGGCTTTTCGACATTGAGCTGCTCGCCCCGGCCATCTACGCTATGGCCGCGCTCACGGCGGTGACCGTGGTACAGCGTGTGTTGCACGTGCGGCTCAAGCTGAGAGCGCTGGACGTTCGCGAGGTGTAACCGGCATACGAGCGCGGCGTAGTAGGAGGCTCCAACGCCGCGAGGAGGACTTCGAACCGAATGAGCACCGAGAACGGATTTCACGATGGCGCCGAGGCCAACGGCCACTTGATCGACGATGGCAAGGTCCGCGTCGCGATCGTCGGCGTGGGCAACTGCGCCAACTCCCTCATCCAGGGCGTCACCTACTACGCCGATGCGAATCCCGCCGAGCAGGTCCCCGGGCTCATGCACGTCGACCTCGGCGGGTATCACGTCCGCGACGTCGAGTTCGTGGCGGCGTTCGACATCGACGGCGAGAAGGTCGGCAAGGACCTCGGCGAAGCGATCTGGGCCGGCCAGAACGACACGATCAAGTTCGCGGACGTGCCGGAGCTCGGCGTGCCCGTCCACCGCGGGATGACCCACGACGGTCTCGGCAAGTACTTGAAGGAGAAGATCGAGAAAGCCCCGGGCCAGACCGACGACGTCGTCGGCATCCTCCAGGACACCAAGGCCGACGTGATGGTCTGCTACCTGCCCGTCGGGTCGGAACAGGCGACCAAGTGGTACGTCGAGATGGCGATCAAGGCAGGGGTCGGCTTCGTCAACTGCCTGCCGGTGTTCATTGCCCGCGAGGACTACTGGGACGAGCGCTTCCGCCGGAATGGCCTGCCGATCATCGGCGACGACATCAAGTCTCAGGTCGGCGCGACGATCGTGCACCGCCAGCTCGCGCGGCTGTTCCACGACCGCGGTGTGCGTCTCGAGCGGACCTCGCAGCTGAACGTCGGAGGGAACATGGACTTCTACAACATGCTCGAGCGCGAGCGACTCGCCTCGAAGAAGGAGTCCAAGACGAACGCCGTGACCTCCATCATGGGCCACGAGCTCCCGGAGGGCGATGTCTACATCGGGCCGTCGGACTACGTCGCCTGGCTCACCGACCGCAAGTGGGCGCACATCAGGCTCGAGGGCCGCTCGTTCGGAGACGTGCCGCTGAACATGGAGCTGAAGCTCGAGGTCTGGGACTCGCCGAACTCCGCCGGCATCGTGATCGACGCGGTGCGAATCGTGAAGCTCGCGCTGAACGACGGGATCGCGGGCCAGCTCGACGGTCCGTCGAGCTACCTGATGAAGTCCCCGCACACCCAGCGACCCGATGACGAGGCGCGGGAGCTGACCGAGGCCTTCATCAGCGAGCACGCGCGCAAGGCGCCGGGCACGCGGGCACGGGAGCTCGCGGCCGAGTCCGCGACCCCCGAGTAGGCCCAGCCGGTTCCAAACGACGTTCGAGAGGCCCGTCGTCAGGCGGGCCTCTCCTCTGCTCCCCGTGGTCGTCGCGGTTCTATGCTCAAGCAGATGAACGGCAGATGCCGCTGCCGGCGCCCAGCGACGCCGGCCTAGACCCCGTGGCCGGGGAGCAGCTTTCGATCGTCCAGGTGAGCCCGCGCCCGTGGGGGGCAACGCACGAGGTCAACGAATTCGTCGAGCGGGTGTCCTCCGGGCTCGCGGCCCGCGGGCATCGCGTCGTGGTCGCTGCGCCGTCGGGATCGCGGGCGGCCGTCCGCGAGTCACGACGGGCGATCGCCGCCGCCCGTGACCTCCCGGCGTCCATCGTCGGCGACGGCTGGCGGGGTGAGCGGGCCGGCGGCGAAGGCGGCCCGCCCGTACTCGCCGTCGGATCGACCCTCTCGATGCCGCGCGGGCCGGGGCCTCGGTCGGCGCCGTTGCCGATCGACCTCAGCCGTTCGCTCGAGGACCTGCTGGGCGCCGTCGACTTCGACGTCGTGCACGTCCACGATCCGTTCGCTCCCAGCGCGGGCGCGCTCGCCCTTCGCCACTCTCGGTCCCTGAACGTCGGCACCTTCCACGAGCCGACCGAGCGCATCCTGTCGACCCAGGTTGCGCGGCCCCTCGTGGAGATCTTCTTCGGACGACTCGACGCCCGGACGGTGAGCTCGAGGGCGACATCGGAACTGATCGAGAGGTTCTTCCCGGGGACCTATGAGTTGGTGGAACCCGGAGCGGATCCGGAGGCCCAGGGGTTCTGGCCGGGCGCAGACGCGGCGGCGGATGGCGGTCCGGTGCGGATCGCGTTTTGCCTCGAGGAGGAACGGGGGGCGTTGCGCCTGTTCCTGCGGGCCCTGCGGCGCCTGCCGATCGAGCTGGATTGGGAGGCCGCCGTCTGGACCCCGAGCGCAACCGAGGTCCGGCTGGCGCGGCGGCTCCGCGAGCGGGTTCACCTCCTCGGACCGCGGCAGGCGGCGCCCGAGGAGCTGATTGCGGGCGCGGATGTCGCCTGCGCTGCGTCAGGCGGGCCGCGGGCCGCACCCGGACTCATCCGCAAGGCGCTCGCCTCCGGGACCGTGCCGGTCGCGGCGGACCTGCCGCTCTACCGGGAGCTGATCGGAGAGGGGGAGCGCGGCCTGTTGTTCCCCGCCGGCGATGCCCTTACGCTCGCGGGCCAGCTCGGGCGCCTGATCGCCGAGCCGCGGCTCCGGACCGAGCTGATGAAGGGCGGCCGTGGCTTCGTGCGCGACTGGGAGGCCGTGGTCGACCAGGTCGAGGAGATCTACCGACGGATCGCGTCGCGGCGCCACGATCCCGACGGCAAGCCTGCCGTACGGCGACGGCTCGCCGAGCGACGGCCGATCCATGTCGACCTGCATATGCACACCGACCATTCCCCTGACTGCGCCACCCCTGTGGGCGTCCTGCTTCAGACCGCGAAGGAGCGTGGATTGGGGGCGATCGCGATCACGGACCACAACGAGATCTCGGGCGCGCTGGCCGCGCGCGAGCTCGCCGAGCGGAACGGTGGCGTCAAGGTCATCGTCGCCGAGGAGGTGAAGACAGCCGAGCAGGGCGAGGTGATCGGCCTGTTCCTCGAGGAGAAGGTCCCGCGGGGTATGACGATGGCCGAGACGATCGCCGAGATCCGTCGCCAGGGGGGTCTCGTCTACGTGCCGCATCCCTTCGACCGTCTCCACTCGGTGCCGGACTACGAGCACCTCCTCGACATGGTCGAGGACATCGACATCCTCGAGGTCTTCAACCCCCGGGTGGCGCTCACGGGGTTCAACGAGGAAGCCGAGCGGTTCGCAGCCAAGTACCGGATCGTGCCGGGGGCGGGATCCGACAGCCACGTCGCGCAGGGCCTCGGGAGCGTGATGATCCGGGTGCACGACTTCGAGGGCCCGGAGGAGTTTCTCGAGGCCATGCGCGATGCGGACATCGTCCGCAAGCACAAGAACCTGATCTACGTGCAGGCGCTGAAGCTCCTGCAGACCTCCGGACGCTCGGGTGCGGCCGCCGCGCGCCGCCGGGAGAGGCGCACGCGGTGATGCACCCGGGAGGAGCGGCGTCGGGGCCGTCAAAGAAAGCGCGGACCGCAGCCAGCATCGGAGCGAACTTGCCGACCACCGACGACGAGATCCAGGAGAAGTACCTCGAGCGCGCGATCCGCGAGCTGAACCAGCTCACCCATCGCCTTCAAGAGTGCTCGCACTGCCCGCGAGGAAATCTGATGCCGGTCCTCGGGTCGGGCCATCCGCAGGCGGACGTCTTCCTGTTGAAGTTCGCGCCCACCGCGGCGGAGATCGAGGAGGGCGTTGCGTTCTACGGCCGGGCCGGGAACGCACTGCGCAAGAGCTTTCGGCGACTGAACATCGATCCGCTGGTCGTCTACGGGACGCTCTGCGTGAAGTGCCCCGTCTCGGATCCATCGCTCGCCGGCGGGGAGTGCATCGAGCGGATCGTCGAGGAGATCGCCATCGTGCAGCCCAGGATCGTCGTGGTGATGGGCGAACCCGCGCTCGAGGCGCTGAACGACGTCGACGTCCCGCTGTCGCGGGCGCTCGACGCCGAGCCGGGCGCGATCCAGGAGCTCACGCCGACGATCGCTGCCCTGTACGTTCCGGACATCGACGAGTCGCTCGACTCGGAGGAGGCCAAGCTCGCGTTCTGGAGCGCGTTCCGGACGCTCGGCGATTGGTACGGCGACCTCCCCCCCTACTAGCCACCTCGGGTCTTACACTCGGTGGCATGGAGCTCGAGGAGCGCACGATCGAGCAGCTGCCCGAGCACTGCGAGAACTGCGGCGCCACGCTGACGGCGGTCGAGAAGCAGCGCATCCTCGACGAGGGTGCGAGCGCCGCGCTCTGCACCACCTGCGCCGGCGAGCTGACCCCGCTCGCCGAGCAGGAAGATGAAGCCGAGGCCGGGTTCTAACTCGCCCCGCTGAGCTCCAGGCGCACGCTTCCCGCGCCACCTGGTGCGGCGAACGTCAGCCCCGCCGTCAGAGCGATCAGGATCGCGCGCTTCAGGCAGGCGCTGCCGCTGCGGCCACAGCCCCCATCGCCTCGAGCGTCGCGCTCGCGAGGCCGCGGACGACGACTACGTCCAGCCCGTCGTATCGGTCCAGCTCCCGCCGAGCCTCGCCTGCGTCGGCTGCGGCGACGCCGACGGTCCCTTTCGGGCTGGCCGAGCCGGGCGAACTGGCGGCGGTACCCGTCGTGCAGATCGCGGTAGAAGGATTCCTCCTTCGCGAGGCGTTCCTCGGCATCGTCGCCCACCGCGGTGCGGACATAGCCGAAGACCGGCGGCGGCTCCCGCCCGGATTCCTCGGCACCGGCGTGGACGCTCTCGCGCGCGCCGGCGGCGAACTCCGGCGTCATCCAGTTGAGGAACGCGCCGTCGAAGCCGCTGCCGGCGAGCGCGCACATCTTCGGACCCATGGCGGCGAGCACCAGTCGCACGCCGGGGATGGCTTCGCGGAGGGCGGGGAGAGCGTTGCGCATCGTCGTCAGGGGACGCTTGTCGAAGCCGGCGCCGACGCCGACCCAGAGGCGGTCACGGTCGAGGCCGAGGGCCTCGATGCGCTCGTTGATGTCCGCGGGGTCGTGCCGATCGAGCGCCATGACGGCGACGCCCAGCTCGAGCTCGTTCGGTTCCCTCGGCGAACGCGGCAAGCGTGTCGAGGCCGTTCGCACCCGGGTGGTCGTTCGACCACATCGACGAGTAGCCGAGCTCCTCGCAGCGCGCGGCGAGCGGTGCGGCGGTCTCCGGGTCGAGCCCGGCGGCGATGCCGAAGCCCGAGCCTGGCTCATCGTCTCGAGCACCGCCACGCACTCGACGTGCGGGGTCTGCGGGAACATGTCCACCGGCCTCACGCGCCGCAGCCTATAGCCGGCCTCCGTGAGCTGGGCGGCGTTCGGGGCGAGCGTGGTCGGGTTGCAGGAGACGTAGACGATCCGCTGGGCCCCGCATTCGATCACCCGGCGAACCACCTTCTTCGAGAGCCCGGCGCGCGGCGGGTCGACCACGACGACGTCGGGGGAGCCCGCCCGCTCGAGCAGCGGACGAACGCCGAGGCGGACGTCCTGCGGCGATGAAGCGTGCGTTCGCGATCCCGTTGCGCCGCGCGTTGTGCTCGGCGTCGGCGACCGCCTCGGGCACGGCCTCGATGCCCCAGACCTCGCCGGCATCGCGCGCCAGGGCGAGGCCGATCGTCCCGATCCCGCAGTACAGGTCGAAGACGCGCTCGCTGCCCGTCAGAGCTCCGCCTAGCCGGCCGCGACCGCGTGCAGAGTCGCTCCGCCATCTCGGTGTTGGTCTGGAAGAAGGCACCAGGCGAGATGCGAAAGCGAAGGCCGCGCCAGCTCCTCCTCCAGGAACTCCTCGCCGAGGACCCCGGTCGGGCCGGCGGTGCCTCCGCCCGGCCCGTCGACCACGGTGTGCAGGTCGACGGGGGGGCTGGGCAAAGCTCGCCGGCGCGGTGACGAGGCGCGTCTGGATCTGGCCTGTGCGGCGGCCCTCGCGGACCACGAGGTTTCGAAGTACCCCTGCCTGGGCGTCGGCGTCGTAGGCGCGGAACTCCCTCGCCGGCGCGCCCACTCGCGGACCTCGGTTGCGGGCCGCGTTGTTCGCTCCGAGGCCAGCTGGCAGTCCTCGGCGTCGATCACCTCCGCCCAGCTGCCGCGGCGGTGGAAGCCGAGCGATCAGCTCGCCGTCGCGCTCACCGAAGGAGTACTCGAGCTTGTTGCGGTAGCGCCAGTGCTCGGCGGCGCCGGCTCGATCGGCTCGAGCTCGAAGCCGTCGAGGCCGCCGAGCCGGCGCAGCGCCTCGTCGACGTGCTGGGTCTTCTCGTCGAGCTGCGCGCTCGTATGGGAGGCCCTGCCACGGAGCGCCGGGACACGGCTCGCCGTCATGCACGCAGCGGTCGGGGACGCGCCTCGGGCTCGGGGTCGAGGATCTCGGTCGCGCTGCGCCTCCCCGTAGTCGCGCTTCGCCTTGCTCAGCCGGGCTCGGACGCTGTCGCCGGGCAGCGCGCCCGAGACGAAGACGACGTAGCCGATCGGCGCGCGCGACGCCCCGCCCGCCGTGGGCGAGCGAGTCGATCTCGAGCACGAGCTCCGTGCCCGGCTTGGGCCGCGCAGCCATGCTTCGTTTGAGCGTTGGCGATCGCCCTATCGTTGCAAGCCCCTTGCCGTTCGACCTCGATCGAGTACCGGCGAGCGGGCGGAGACGCTTCGGCGAGGAGCTGAGCCCGCGAGTACTACCGGCATCTCGCGGGGCACAAGCCCGAGCTCGAGATCGAGCCGATCTACGAGGAGTACGCCGACCTGTTCGCGCGCGATTCGGTGATGGCGCTGCGCGAGCTCGCGGCGAGTGCGGCGAACGGCGACGGCGCGCGGCGGCTTCGCTACCTGCTTCATTTCGCGTTCGACGGCTTGGTGGGCATGGAGACACGGGCCGAGGCCGCGGAGCTGGCCGGGCTGGAGGCGTCGCTGGAGGTCGATCCCGGTGACGGGCGCGGTGCCGTACCGGGCCGTCGCCGATCGAGCAGGCGAACGAGCCGGATGCCGACCGGCGCGCGGCGCTCGAAGAGCGCGCGCAACGCGGTGCTGGAGGAGCGCCTGAATCCGCTCTACCGCAGAGCGCTCGAGCGGGCACACGAGCTCTGCGGCGAATTCGGGTGGCCGAGCTACGCGACGGCGTACGCCGAGCTGCGCGGGATCGACCTGAGGCGACTGCGCGAGCAGACGGCTGAGTTCCTCGCAGCGACCGATGACGCCTACGGGCCGGCTGATCGATGCGCAGCTCGAACCGGCCGGACTGCCGGCGCTGGGCGAGCTCCGTCGCTCGGACCTGCCGCGCTTCTTCCGCGCCGCAGGCCTGGACGCGGCAGTTCCCGGCGCACCGGCTGATCGAATCGTTCGAGGCGACCCTCGCCGGGCTCGGCATCGACCTGCGCGGACCAGCCGAACGTCCATCTCGACACCGAGCCGCGACCGACGAAATCGCCGCGCGCGTTCTGCAGCACGCCCCGGGTGCCGGAGGAGATCTACCTGGTGATCGCGCCGACCGGAGGGCGCGACGACTACGGGGCCCTGTTTCACGAGGGCGGCCACACCGAGCACTACGCCAACACGGCCGGCGGGCTCGGCTACGAGTTCCGCAAGCTGGGCGACAACTCCGTGACCGAGTCGTTCGCGTTCCTGGTCGAGCACGTTGTGTCGGACCCGACCTGGTTGCGGGAGCGGCTGGGGATCGACGACCCGGCGCCCGCCGTGGAGCACTCGCGGGCGGTTCGGATGGTGATGCTGCGCCGCTACGCGGCGAAGCTGGCGTACGAGCTCGATCTGCACGCCGGCTCTGCGGACCTCGCCGAGATGCCCCAGCGCTACTCGGAGCTCCTGAGCGGGGCGGTCCGGGTTCCGTGGCCGTCCGCGAGCTGGCTCGCGGACGTGGATGACGGGTTCTACGCGGCGTGCTACCTGCGGGCGTGGGCGCTGGAGACGCACTGGCGTGCTGCGCTCGAGGCGCGCTTCGGCGAGCGGTGGTTCGCGAGCCGCGAGGCGGGAGACTGGCTGCGGGGGCTCTGGCGCCACGGACAGCGGCTCGACGCCGAGGAGCTCGTGCGCGAGGCGCTCGGAGAGGAGCTCGATTTCAGGCGGCTGGCGCGGCACGTCCACGGTTGAGAGCCGCCTCCGACTCGCGGTCTGAGGACGCGTTGGCCGCAGCTAAGCTGGCGCGCATGCCCGCCGTCGGCCACGTGCACCTGAAGGTCTCCGACCTGGATCGCTCCGAGAGGTTCTACCGGGAGGCGCTTGGGCTCGAGGTGACCGAGCGGGTGGGGGGCAGCTTCGTGTTCATGTCGTTCGGCGGTGCGCACCATGACGTTGCGCTCCAGGGCCATCCGGACGCGCCCGCCGCCGATCCCGAGGCGCTGGGCCTGTACCACTTCGCCGTGGAGGTGGCTGACGAGAGGGAGCTGGCAGCGGCGGTCGATCGCATTCAGGAGGCTGGAATCGAGTTCGCCGCCGTCGATCACGGGATTTCGAAGTCGGTGTACTTCAGCGATCCGGATGGGCACGGCGTCGAGGTGTATTGCGACACGCGGGAGCTGCGCCACCGCCCCGAGTGGGAGGGCATCGCCGCGCCGCTCGACGTCGACGCGCTGCCGCGCGGTTAGCGCTGGTCGGGCGCTCCGAGGTCCGCGTCATTACCGGGTGCTCTTGGCGAGCCGGCGGTCGATGTCGCTCAGGACCCCCTTGCGCGCCTTGCCGCGCTGCTCACGCGTGCGCACCCGGCGCAGTTCGGCGGGCGAGAGGTCGCCGAGGCGCGACTTGATCTGGGCGGCCGTGAGCTGGTCGTAGGCCGTGATCGGGCCGCCGGCGCGAACGCCGGAGCGCCGGCGCAGGCGGTCCGCCTGGGCCAGGGGGGCGTCGGCGGCGTCGCGTGCGGCGCGCCCGGCACGGCGGGCGCCGGCGGTCGCTCGGCGGCGGGCCGTCCCCGTGCGGGCGTCGATCTCCCGCTGGGTCTGGTCGAGCAGGCGCTCGAGCTGTTTGATGAGCTCGTCGCTGTAACGGCGGCTGCGCGTCAGGAGGTTGGAGACGAGCGTGTTGGCATCGGCGCGCGTGATCCGTCCGCGCCGCACCGCGTCGTCGACGACGTCCTGGAGACGGTCGCGCGAGAGGGTCACGCTGCGCTCGAGCGCGTCGCGGAAAGCCTCGACACTCTTGTCCGCGCGCCCGGCGTCGCCGCCGGTCGTGCGGCGGCTCGCGCCGCTGCGCTTCGACGTCGTACGCGTTCCGGTCGAGCGCGATTTGCCGCTGCGTGAGCGCGATGTGCCGCTCCGTGATCCCGACCTCGACCGTGAGCCACCCGATCCAGTAGCCATCAGACTCCTTCCATCGCAGTTTCTCGCTCGCGCCGCCGGGCCGGGGAGCGCTGTCGGTCGGACTATCTCACTATCGGCTGCCCGTCGCGCGAAGTCGGTTGCGGTCCAAACCGAAACGGGCCTGGACCGGGGCGTGGTCCGATAGGCGGATGGCGTGATCATCGGCAGCGACCTCGCGCTCCTCGTCGGGCCACGCTGTCGGCGGGTCGAGGATCTCCAGGCCGCGGGCGAGCAGGTGGTCGATCGATTGTGGGCCGGTCGGGGCCCGGAGCCCGAAGCGGCGGGCGAGTTCGTCGAAGACAACGGATTCGGTCGGGGTGACGTTGAGGTCGCCCCCCAAGATCAGCGGGTCGTCGCCCGCCCAGCCCACCGCGGCCTCGGCGGCCGCCCGGGTGTCCTCGGCGGCGAGGTGAGCGGGGCCGCTGGCGTGGAGGTTCGCGACGACCACGCCGGGCTCGAGGCGCGCGAAGGTGACGATGCGGCGCTCGGGAGGTCCCCGCAGCACGACCGCCGCCGCGCCAAGCCGGGATCCCAGGGCGCCGCGGGCGAGGATCGCGTTGCCTCCACCTTCCCAAGCGCCCATGAGGTCCGGCCGCCGCTGGGCGATCGGGCGGCGGATCGAGCGGAGCCAGTTGCGCGAGGTCAGTGTCAGCTCCATCTCGGCCCCGCAAGCTGCCGCGAGCCCCTGGGCCCAGCGCGGCGGAAGCTCCTGCAGCATGGCGACGTCCCAGCGCGCGGTGGCGAGCACGCCTGCGAACTCGTCGAACAGGTCGCGGTTCACCTGTATGTGGGTCTCGTTTCGCTCCTCGACTCCGAAGAGCCAGGAGCGCCAGGTGAAGAGAGCCGGATCCGGCGGGAAGTCGCGGCCGTGGAAGACGTTCCAGGTGATGGCGGAGATCTCCATAGTGGTTGGTGAGGGGCGTCAGCCCCGAAACTGGCTGGTGCCGTTGCTCATGTCGTTGGTGAGGGGCGTCAGCCCGAACTGGCTGGTGCCGTTGCTGATGTCGTTGGTGAGGGCCAGCGCCAAACTTGGGCCTTCTATGTCCCGGGGCGTACCATGCGCGGCTTCCCGTGGCCCGCCATTTCCTCACCGGCGAAGAGCTCTCGCGCGGCGAGCTGGACGCGCTGCTCGGGCGCGCAGCGGAGCTGAAGGCGGGACGGTCGAGGGGAGAGGGCGGCGACGCCCTGGCCGGACGCAGCGTCGCGCTGGTGTTCGAGCGTCCCTCGACGCGAACGCGGGTGTCGTTCGAGGTCGGCTGTGGCGGAGCTGGGCGCGACACCGCTCGTCCTGCGTGGCGACGAGCTGCAGCTCTCGCGCGGCGAGTCGATGGGGGACACGGCGCGGGTGCTCTCGCGCTACGTCCACGCCATGGTGGTCAGGGCCGGCTCGCATGATGCGGTCGAGGGGCTTGCGGCCGGCGCCGACGTCCCGGTCGTCAACGGCCTCACCCCGGAGCACCACCCGTGCCAGGCGCTGGCGGACCTGCTCACGCTGCGGGAGCGGTTCGGCCACCTCGAGGGAGTGAAGCTCGCGTACGTCGGCGACGGCAACAACGTCGCGCGATCGCTGGCACTCATCGGCGGGATCGCCGGCGTCGAGGTCCGCGTGGCGTCACCGGAGGGCTATTCGCTCGAGCCGCACTCCGCTGCCCTCACCACGACCGACCCGCAGGAAGCGGTTGCCGGCGCGGATGCCATCTACACCGACGTCTGGGTGAGCATGGGCGACGAGGCCGACGCCGACCGACGACGAGCCGACCTGGCGCCTTATCGCGTCGACGCGGACCTGATGAGCGACGCCGCCGACCGAGCGATCGTCCTGCACTGCCTGCCGGCCCATCCGGGCGAGGAGATCACGGAGGATGTTCTGTACGGCGAGCGCTCGGCGGTCTTCGACCAGGCCGAAAACCGCCTCCACGCCCAGAAGGCGCTCCTCGAGCTCCTGGTCGAGTAGCGGACCCTGCCCCCGGCGCGGAGTGGGGGATTAAACCCCGCTATAGCGATGCAAAGTCCCCCAAACAGGCCAGAATCCCATGCGCCTACACTGGCCTGTCTGGCCCCGTCGTCTAACGGTCAGGACACCAGGTTTTCAACCTGGGAGCGGGGGTTCGACTCCCCCCGGGGCCATGGCGTTCGACTCCTCCTCAGGGCAGCCTCGACATGCAACCCGAGATCCACCTAGGCCCGATCACCCTCCAGACGTTCGGGATCATGTTCGCGCTCGCGTTCATCGCGGCGGGAGCGGTGGTCGCTCGGCGGCTGAAGGAGCTCGGCAAGCCCACCGACTGGGCCTACGAGATGGTCATCGCGGCGCTCGTCGGCGGGATCGTCGGTGCCCGCCTCAACTACGTCATCCAGAACTACGACGCGGTCAAGGGCGATCTCCTCGGCAACCTGTTCTCCGGCTCGGGGCTGGTCTGGTTCGGCGGCGCGATCGGCGGCGCGATCGCGGTCGGTGCTGTGGGCCTGGCGGCGCAAGATGCTCAACCTCACGCTGCTCGACATATGCGCGGTGCCGCTCGCGGTGGGCTACGCGATCGGTCGCATCGGCTGCCAGGTCTCCGGCGACGGCGACTACGGCAAGGCGTGGGACGGGCCCTGGGCCATGGCCTACCCGCACGGCACGAAGCCCATCGACACGCCGGTTCACCCGACGCCGATCTACGAGACGCTCGCGATGGGCCTGGTCGCCTACTTCCTCTGGCGGCTCCGCGACCGGGTGCAGCCCGGCGTCCTCTTCGCGATCTACCTGATGCTCGCGGGCACGGAGCGTCTGCTGGTCGAGTTCATCCGCCGGAACACGTCCGAGCTCCTCGGCCTGACGCAGCCACAGCTGATCAGCATCGTGATGATCGGCCGTCGGCGTCGTGTGGCTCGTGCGTGAAGGCGCGACGCGGGCCGCTGACGAAGCCGGCTCCCCGCGCGGCCTCTCAGACGGCGGCGATCCGCACCACCGCGTAGATCAGCGCGAATCCCGCCACCGTCAGCGCCGACCCGCGAGCCACGACGCGTGCTCGTGGTGCGCCTCCGGGATCAGGTCCGTCGCGCCCAGGTAGATGAAGAACCCGACGTAGAGCGCGAGTACGTGGCCGAGTGCCTCCTCGGAGATCGCCACCGATGCGCCGACGAGCGCGCCCGAGCAGCGGAGCGACCGCGTCGGCGATCAGCCACCGGCGAGCCTGGCGCCGGTCGCCCGACTGCATGAGGACGAAGCTGACCATGTTCATCCCGTCGGCGAAGTCATGGGCTGCGACCGCGACGAACACGAGCACGCCCGTCGCCGTGTCCAGCCCGAAGGCGAGGCCGATCCCCAGCCCATCGATGAAGCTGTGGATCGGCTAGCCCGGCGGCGCCGAGCGCCCCCACCTGATGGTGCGCCCGGGCCTGCTCCGGGTCGTCGCGGTGGTGCAGCACCAGCAGCCGCTCGACGAGGAAGAACGCGAGGAAGCCGACGCCGACCAGCGCGGCGGTCGTCTCCGATGACCGATCGCGTCGATCGCCTCCGGCAGCACGTCGAACAGCGCCACCGCGACGACGATCCCGCCCGTGAACGCGATCACGGTCGGCAGGTTGTGCGAGAGCTTGCAGCGCGATCCGGCCGCCGATGAGCGTGGTCACGAAGGTCGAGGCACGCGAACGGGATCGCGATCCAGGTCATCCGCGGACCTCGCCCGGCAGCCGGGCAGATCCCGGCGAACAGCAGCCGGTGTCCGGTGACTGCGAAGCCGGTCCGCCGCTCGACGGCCGGCGCCGAGACTCCACGAGGCAGCCCGGCACCGCCTCCACCGCCCCGCAGCGATCGCAGCGAACGTGCTCGTGATGCTCGCCCAACCGCCTCGAAGCGGGCCTTCCCGTCGCCCAGGTCGATGCGCAGCACCGCGCCGGCGTTCTCGAGCTGCCGCAGCGCGCGGAAGACCGACGAGAAGTCCGCCGGCACGTCCCGCCGCGCGAGGGCCTCCCGTAGCTCCTCGATGGTCCAGTCGTGGCGCCCCTCAACCGGCGAGCACCTCGGTCGAGCGCGGGGCGGATGTGGCTCCGCCGCGCGATGGCGGGACAATAACGCAAGCAGCTTGCGGAACCTACGGATCCAGCCCCGCTGGTCTCAGACGCCGCGAAGCAGCCCGCCGTCGAGCGGGATCACCGTGCCCGGTGAGGTACGCCGCCCGCTCCGAGCAGAGGAACGCGACCAGGTCGCCGTACTCCTCGGGCTGGCCGAGGCGGCCGGCGGGCACGCCCTCGGCGGCGCCTTCGCTCCATCTCCTCCCACGAGCCCCAGTTCTGGGCGAGCCTGTCCGTCGCGAAGCGGCCGGTGGCGACCGTGTTGACGGTGATCCCGTCCGCCGCGACCTCGCTCGCCAGCGTCTTGAAGAGCCCGACCGCGGCCATCCGGTTGCGCGTTCGAGAGCGTCAGATGGGGAATCGGCTCCCGCACCGAGCTCGACCCCACGTTCACGATCCGGCCCCACTCCGCGTCCCGCATCCCCGGCAGCACCGCCTCGGCCAGCACGCGCGGGGCGCAGCACGAGCGAGCGGTACGCCTCGCTCCCACACCTCGCGTTCGTGGTCGAGGGCGCCGCCGAGCGGCGGGCCGCCGGTGTTGGTGACGAGGATCTCCACCGGCCCGACCTTCGACTGTCGACCTCTCCGGCAGCGCCGCGAGCCAGTCGAGGTCGTCCGTGTCCGCCTCGAACGCGGTGGTCTCGCCCTCGATCTCCTTCGCCGCCGCCTCGACCCGCTCTCGCGAGCGGCTCGCCATCGCCACCCTGACGCCCTCGCGCGCCAGCGCCGCCGCGATCCCGCGCCCGATCCCCCTGCTCGCGCCCATCACCAGCGCCGTCTTCCCCTCGATCCCAAGATCCATGCGCGCAAACTATCGGTGGGGTACGGTGCGCGCGATGTCCGGCGGCGACCTCTACGAGCAGATCGTCGACGCGGCCAACGACCTCTACGGCTCGCACCGACGGCAGTCGGGCCCTGCACGCAAAGGGGACCTGGTGCGCCGGCACCTTCACGGCGACGCCTGAGGCCGCGGAGCTCTGCCGCGCCGCCCACTTCCAGGGCGAGCCCGTTCCGGCGCTGATCCGGTTCTCGAACGCCAGCGGCGATCCCGAGTCCGACGACTGGCAGCGCGACTCCCGCGGGATGGCCGTCAGGCTGCGCCCGGCCGTCGGCGAGGAGACCGACATCCTCGCCGTCACTACCCCCGCCTTCGTCATGCCGCACTCCGGAGGAGTTCCTCGAGCTCATGCGGCTGCGGAAGCCCGACCCGGAGACGGGCCAGCCCGACTGGGAGAAGCTCGGCGCCTTCCTCGGCGAGCACCCCGAGTCGCAGACCGCCGTCCAGGCGACGCTGAACACCGAGCCGCCCGCGAGCTTCGCGACGCTCGTCTACCACTCGCCCCACACCTTCCGGCTCCTCGCCGCCGACGGAACCGGCAACCTGGGTCCGCTACCGCTGGCGCCCCGAGGCCGGCGAGGCCACCATCCCCGACGACGACGCGAAGGCGCTCGGGGGGGCGACTACCTGCGCGTCCGAGCTCGCGGAGCGCCTCGCCGGCGGCCCGGTCTCGTTCGAGCTGAAGCTCCAGATCCCCACCGAGGACGACCCGATCGACGATCCCGACCGCCGTCTGGCCGGATGACCGCGAGCGCGTCGACGCCGGCAGGCTCGAGATCACCGAGATCGTCGACGACCCCGAGGGCGGTGATCACATCGAGGTCTTCGACCCGACCCGCGTCGGCGACGGCATCGAGCTCTCTGACGATCCGATCCTGCATGCCCGCCGCGCGCGTACTCCGTCTCCGCCTACCGACGCCTCGGCATCGAGGTGGAGAACCCCTCGACGCCCCCTTCGAGTTGACGGTCGGCATAATCGGGGCGGGCGGTTAGCTCAGCTGGGAGAGCGCTCGTTTACACCGAGAGGTCGTCGGTTCGAACCCGGCACCGCCCATCTCGGATTGGCGCGCGAGCCTGACTCCGCGCTTATGCTGCCGCCAACTTTCAGCTAGCCAGAGGAGGAGAGCTGATGTCGGTCGAGCAGTCGCTGGCGCAATTTCAGGAGACGGAGAGCCAGAACGCGTTCTCGCTGCAGAACTCGAAGCTGCTCAAGGTGGAGCTCTCCGGACGTGACGATCCAGGCGAAGCTGGGGTCGATGGTCGCCTACCAGGGCGACGTCAAGTTCGAGCACGCCGGGAGCGGCGGGATGACGCGGATGCTCAAGAAGGCGGTGACCAGCGAGGGCACCAGCCTGATGAAGATCTCCGGGAGCGGCGAGGTCTTCCTGGCCGACATGGCGCAGGACATCCACCTGATCAGGCTCGAGGACGACAAGATCACGGCGAACGGCGCCAACGTCCTCGCGTTCGAGGCCGGCATCGACTGGGACATCAAGAAGGTCGAGGGCGCCTCGAGCGCGCTCGCGGGCGGCCTCTTCAACATGGAGCTCGCCGGCACCGGCTGGATCGCGCTCGTCTCCGACGGGCCGCCGCTTCTGATCCAGCTCGACGGCGAGCAGACTTTCGCCGACCCGCAGGCCGCGATCACCTGGTCGAGCGGCGTGAGCACCTCGGTCAAGACCGACGTGAACATCAAGACGCTCATCGGCCGCGGCTCGGGCGAGACGATCCAGATCGGCTTCTCCGGCTCGGGCTGGCTCCTGATCCAGCCGTCCGAGGGCCAGCGTCGCGGGGGCCGGGCGGGCGGCGGCGGCAGCAGCCAGGGCGGCGTCGGCGGCGCCCTCGGAAACCTGCTCGGCGGCTAGGCGGGGCTGCAGCGATCGCGGGCAAGGGCGCGCCCGGCGATCGTCACCCGATCCTCTTCGTGCTCGCGCTGGTCGCGCTATTCCTGTTTTTCAGTGGCTGGCGCGTGCTCCGGCCGGACTATTCAGGAACCAGCGCGGAGTACGCGGCGCCTTCAGCTTGGGCGCTTCGTCCCAGATCGTCCGCTGGCCAAGGAGCTTGCTGACGGTCACCATGTGGTAGCCGCGTCTGCGCAGCGTCTTGATGATGCGCGGCAGCGCAGCGACCGTCTCGCTAGCGGTTGCCGCCACCGTCGTGCATGAGGATGATCGAGCCGGGGTGCGTCGCGCTGACGACGCGGCTGTAGATCGCGTCTGTCCCCGGCGTGGACCAGTCACGTGGATCGACGTTCCAGACCACCGTGGTCATGCCCAGCGACGCGGGCGTCACCGACCACTCGTGAGTTGAACGCGCCGCCCGGCGGGCGGAACAGGCACGGCTCGAAGCCGGTCGTCTGACGGATGGCCGGAGTTCGTCGCCGCCATCGACGCGCGGCTCGGGATCGGTCTCGTGGTGGTAGCTGTGGTTGGCGATCTCGTTGCCGGCTCTCACGCACTCGTGACTCGCTCGAGACCTGCTCACCGATCTCGAAGAACGTCCCCTTCGCATGGTGGTGCTTGAGGATCGAGAGCACCTGGGGCGTGTAGGGGCTTGGCCCGTCGTCGAAGGTCAGCGCGATCCGCTTGTGGCTGCCCGGGGCCGCGAAGACGGGCGAGGATCCGCCCGAATCCTTGCAGCCGACGGCTGCACGCGATGCAGCGCGAAAGCGCGTCATGCCCGTTCGGCAAGCGGTCGAAGCAGGGTCGCGCTTCCCGTTGGGACCATTGGGGGCGGGGCACTTCTTGCCGGTCCACTGGCTGACGGCCCGCCATCGATAGTGGCCCGGAGCAGATGCGCGGCACCGGGCTTGAACCGTCGCGACGACGGAGCGGCCGTTCGACCGCTTCACCCTCGCGTCGATCCCGACCCACTTCCGGACCGACTTGTCCGGCTTCAGCACGCGTAGCCGAGCGTGTCGTCGCTCCGTTCGGGCCCTTGACCGAAGCAGAGCTGGCGCATGAAGTCGTGCTTTGGCTTGTGGATCTGCAGGCAGATGAAGCGGTCGGCGGGGACTTGTTGGTGTCCGGGTGCCGGTTGAGCGCGCCGAGGTAGAAGGAGCCGCTGGTGTGCACCGAGATGCGCATGGAGCGCCGAACCTGGTCGACACTCAGCATGCAGCAGGTCGAGCGGCCCCGACGGCGTCGGCGTGATCGCGATGGCCGCCGCGCGATCGCCCGCGGGCCGGCCGCCACGGCCACCGTCACGGCGAAGACCCTGCCGCCACAAGGGCCAAGTTGCCTGCGCATGCTGTGTTGCTTGCCTTCCTGCCGCGGCATCCGGTATCGCGAGTTTCGCGATACTACCCCGGCGACGCGGTCGGCGTCATGGGAGCACCGCGGCCCGGCCGGAGTGGAGTGACATATGCGCGCTCCGAGCACCATCAAGCGGAGGCCGGCGGGCAGGCGGCCTCGGGCGCCGACGCGTTCGCGCCGTGCTCGAGCTCGTGCGTGCCCTCGTGGCGCCCGGCGTGCTGATGCTGGCCGCCTCTCATCGCCGGGCGGCTAGGCCGCCGTCCCGGCGGCGGCTGGCGACGCGGGCGGCGGCACCGGCAGCGTTCCG
Organism: uncultured Actinomycetes bacterium; assembly: GCA_963797665.1. Lineage (GTDB taxonomy): Bacteria > Actinomycetota > Thermoleophilia > Solirubrobacterales > 70-9 > AC-56. The sequence goes on from CAWCQE010000004.1 coordinate 105,145, forward strand.
GCGCGGCGGGCAGGGCGGCAAGTCCCACAACCCCTATCCGCGGGAAGGGATGTGGATCTGGTACGTCAAGAAGTCGAGCGGGGGCAAGCTCTCGAAGATCGCCCGCAAGGCGAAGAACCACGGGATCCGGACGCTCTACATCAAGAGCTCCGACGGCACCAGCGCCTGGAGCCAGTTCACGCCCGGCCTGGTGAAGTACTTCCACCGCCACGGCCTGCGCGTGTGCGCCTGGCAGTACGTCTACGGCGCCCATCCGAAGGGGCGAGGCGAGGCAGGGAGCGGCGGCCGTCCGAAGACGGCGCCGACTGCCTCGTCATCGACGCCGAGGCCGAGTACGAGGGCCGCTACGGCGCCGCGGATACCTACGTCGACAAGCTCCGCCACGCGATCGGCCGCCACTTCCCGACCGCGCTCTCCAGCTTCCCCTACGTCGACTACCACCCGTCGTTCCCCTACTCCGTCTTCCTCGGGAAGGGCGGCGCGCGCTTCAACCTCCCGCAGGTCTACTGGCACGCGATCGGCGTCGAGCGTGGGTAAGGCCGATCGCCACACGATCCGCTACAACCGCGTCTACAAGCGCGGCGATCTATCCGGTGGGGCAGACGTACAAGGACGCCGGCGGCCGGCCGTCAAGAAGCAGATCCAGAAGTTCCGTCGCCTCGCGATCTCATTCGGCTTCCCCGGCGTCAGCTGGTGGTCGTGGCAGCACACGAGCAAGAAGCAGTGGCGCGCGCTGGGCCGAAACGTCGACCGCATCAAGGGCGTCCGGCGCGGCTCCGACAACTACCCCGGCCTCTCCAAGGGCGACAAGGGCGACCTGGTCGTCTGGGCGCAGGAGCACCTGCGCGGCGCCGGGCGCGCATCTCGGCGTCGATCGGCGCCTTCGCAAGAAGACGCGCCGCGCCGTGAAGCATTTCCAGCGCAAGCACCGGCTGCAGCGTCGACGGCAAGATCGGCCCGCAAACCTGGCGTCACCTACTGAAGGTCAAGCCCGACATGGTCGACTGGTCGAGCAAGCGGCACCACCACTCCGGCAAGCTGGCGCCCGCCCGCGCTGGCCCCGCGTCCGCGCAATCTCCCGCGGTGCGATACGAGATCCCGCCGACCGAGGCGCGCACTGGGCCATGTCGCGCGCAGGAGGATCCAAAGCAGCTCGCGCGTTCCTCGCCCTGATCTCCTCGGTCCTCCAGAACGAGCGTGCGCTGCGTGCCGAGTCCGAGCAGCAGGCCGAGCGAGAATGCGCGGCTCCTGGACTCGCTGCGCGAGCGCCAGGTGCTGCTCGAGCGGCTGGCGCAGCTACAGCGCGGGATCGTCGATCGGCTGCCCGTCCACGAGGTCCTGGAGGCGGTCGTGGAGGGGGCATGCGAGTTGCTTGGACTGCGGCGTAGGGAATCCTGTGGATCGCCGACCCGGACGATCCGGACCATGCGGCGGCCGTGGCCGACTATCGGGTGCCGACGATGAGCTGCATGGCCGAGCGGCGGCGGAAGCCGGCGGCGCGGGACTTGGCGGCCGCGCCATGCGCGAGCGGATGCTCGTCGTCGCGGACGCCGTGAGCGGGGCCGGTTCGCTGCGCCGACTTGGTCGACTTCCGCGGTGAGCCGTGACCGACGGCCGCCATGGCGGCTCCTGTGTTCGAGCGCAGCCACGTCGTCGGCAGCCTGGGAGTGGCGTCGACCCGGCCGGGCACGCTATTCGGGCGCGGGACCAGCAGGTCCTGATCTCGCTCGCCGAGCACGCGAGCCTGGCGCTCAACCACGCGCGCGCCGATCGAGGAGGACCGTCCACGAGGCGCTGCACGACTCGCTGACCGGCTGCCCAACCGATCGCTCTTCCTGGACCGCATGCGCCACGCCCTCGCCCGCGCCGAGCGCGGGTCGAGAGCACCGGTCGCGGTTCTCTTCTGCGACCTCGACGGGTTCAAGACCGTGAACGACAGCCTCGGTCACCGGACCGGGGACCGGCTGCTGGTGATCGTGGCCGAGCGGCTCGCCGAGTGCCTGCGGCCCGGCGACACCATCGCCCGCCTCGGCGGCGACGAGTTCGCCGTCCTGCTGGAGGAGCTGCGCGAGCCCGGGGACGCAGCGCGCGCGGCGCAGCGGCTCCTCGACGCCCTCGAACGCCCCGTTCGAGCTGCGCGACCGCGAGTTCTACATCAGCGTGAGCATCGGGATCGCGGCCGGGAAGGACGACGCGGAGACGCTGCTTCGCGACGCCGACCTGGCGATGTACAGGGCGAAGGCCGCGGCAAGGGTCGCTACGCCGTGTATCGAGCCGAGCATGCACACCGCGATCGTCGAGCGGCTGGAGCTCGAGGTCGACCTGAAGCGGGCGCTGGAACGCGAGGAGCTGGCGGTCGCTTATCAGCCCATCTTCAGCCTGGTCGACGGCAGGGTGACGGGAGTGGAGGCGCTGGTTCGCTGGCGGCATCCGACGCGCGGGATCGTGATGCCCGAGAGCTTCGTTCCCCTCGCCGAGGAGAGCGGGCTGATCGGCGAGCTCGGGCGGTGGGTGCTCAGGAAGGCCTGTCACCAGGGCGCGCTGTGGCGCGCGAAGTATCCAGGCCATCCCGGGCTCGGAATCGGGGTGAACGTCTCGGGCGCCCAGCTCCGCGAGCCCGGCCTCGTCCAAGAGGTCGCGGACGCACTTGACGCATCGCAGCTCGACGCCACCGGATTGACCCTCGAGATCACGGAGACGGCGCTGATGGAGAGCTTCGACAACGCGATCGAGCAGGTCGATGCGCTGAACGATCTGGGCGTGGACCTCGCGATCGACGACTTCGGCACGGGCTACTCGTCGCTCCGCTACCTCCGCCGGCTGCCCCTCGACGTGATGAAGATCGAGAAGTCGTTCGTCGACGGGATCGGCCGGCCCGGCGAGGAGGCGGACCTGCTCCGCGCCATCATCGATCTGGCGAACATCTTCGGCCTGCGTGTGATCGCCGAGGGGATCGAGCGGCCGGAGCAGCGCAAGCGGTTGCTCGAGCTCGGATGTGAGCTGGGGCAGGGGCACCTGCTCGCGGAGCCGCTGGACGCCGCCGGGACGGACGCCCTCCTGCTGCGTGTCGGCCTCCTCGGCGGGCCGGGGGAGAGACGGTCAGGCCGCCCGCCGACGCTGCGAGACGGCTACGATCGAGCGACAGGTCGATCGTGGCGCGGATTGAGAGCTACAGCCCCGGGCGAATCGTCATCGACGGCGTCGAGCATCACACCCGACGTCATCGTCCTCCCGGACCGGGTGCTCGGAGACTGGTGGCGGCGCGACGGCCACTCGCTTGTCGATCGAGGACCTCGACGACGTGCTCGATGAGCTCCCGCGAGCGGCTGATCCTCGGTTGCGGGTACGCGAGCGGCTGCAGCCAGAGCGCGCTGTCATCGAGGCGCTGCCGCGAGCGCGGCGTCAAGGTCGAGCCGCTGCCCACCGACCAGGCCGTCGAGCGCTTCGAGGAGCTCGAGGCGCGCGAATCCGGCGGCGGTCGCCGCTGCGCTCCACCTGACTTGCTGATCGCGATCCTGTGCGCGCTGGCGCTCGCCCTGGCGGCGCCCGGCGCAGGCATCCGCAGCCGAGGACTTCGCGAGCGGAGCCGCCCTTCGGTGGCCAGCTTCCACCGCCGCTCGAGCGCCCGCCGTCGCTGTCGCGCACTCCCCCCGGGTTCGACCTCTCCGCGCGGCAGGCGATCGCGGCCGCGAACCACGGGCGGACGCGATCCAGGCCGAGCGCGAGGAGAGCCCCGGATGTACCCAATCGTCTTCGAGCGCGGGACCGGCTGGCAGGTGAGCTTCTTCACGGGCTCGGACGAAAATCGCACCGAGGTCGCGCAGGCGATCGTCGACGGGCGGACCGGCCAGGTGCTGGGAGCGTGGCACGACACGCAGCTCCACGATCCGCTCGCGCGGGGGTACAGCGGCGCGATCGCCCAGAAGGTGAACGCGCCATACGTCTGGCTCCCGCTGTGCGTCCTATTCCTCGTCCCGTTCTTTGATCCCCGGCGGCTGTTTCGCATGCTGCATCTCGACCTGCTCGTGCTGCTCGGCCTGGGGGTCTCACTGTTCTTCTACAACCGAGCCGAGATCACCGCCTCCGTCGTGCTCACCTACCCGGTGCTGCTCTACGTCTTCGCACGGATGCTGTGGATCGGTATCAGGCCCCGCGAGCGGGCCGGTCCGCTCATCCCGTGGATCCCGGTGCGCTGGATCGCGATCGCGGCCATCGCGCTCGCGTGCGGCCGCATCGCGCTGAACATCGTCGACTCGCACGTGATCGACATCGGGGTCGCCGGGGTCGTGGGCGCCGATCACGTAACCCACCGGCAGGAGCTTTACGCCGGGAACTTCGCCCCGGGGCTCGCGATCCGCGGCGACGTCTACGCGCCCTTCAACTATCTCGCGTACGTGCCGTTCGAGCTCATCTTCCCCTGGGATGGCCACTGGGGTGACGTCCCGGCCGCGCACGCCGCGGCGATCACCTTCGATCTGCTGACCGCGCTCGGGCTCTGGGTCCTCGGCCGGCGGCTGCGGCCCGGTCTTCAGGGCCGGCACCTCGGGGTCGGGCCTCGCCTTCGCCTGGCTCGCCTACCCGTTCACGCTCTACACGATGAACGCCAACGCGAACGATTCGCTGATCGCGCTGCTTCTCGTCGGCGCGATGCTCGTGCTGACGTCGGCGCCGGCGCGTGCCGTGTCGATCGCGCTGGCCTCGGCGGCGAAGTTCGGCCCGGCGGCGCTCGCGCCGCTGTTCGCAACGGGAACGGGCGAGCGGCGATGGCGGTCGGCGATGGTTTTCAGCGTCGTCTTCGTCGCCGTCTGCGCCGCGTTGATGATCCCGTTCCTCCCGCCGGGCGGAGTGCGCGAGTTCTACGATCACACCCTGGGCTACCAGGCGGCCCGAAGCTCACCGTTCAGCGTCTGGGGCCAGGCGCCGGCGGTCCACTTCCTCCAGCCGGTCGAGCGGGTCGTGACGGCGCTCCTCGCCTTCGCCGTCGCACTCTGGCCTCGGCGCAAGACCCCGGTGCAGGTCGCGGCCCTCGCGGCCGCCGTCGTGATCGCGGTCCAGCTCGGGGCGGCGCACTGGTTCTACTTCTACGTCGTGTGGTTCCTGCCCCTGGTCCTCGCCGTGAGCTTCTGGGCGGAGCGGGTGCCGTCCCCGGCCGCTACGTCAGCCGGGTCTCCAGCTGCCCGAGCGTCGGCGAGCTGATCGCGATCTCGTCGCCGGGCTTGAGCCACACTCGCGGATCGCGCGTCGAGCCGACGCCTGACGGCGTCCCGGTGGCGACGACGTCGCCGGGCTCGAGAGTCATCAGTCGCGAGAGCTCGACGATCAGCTGGGCCGGACCGAAGATCAGGTCGTCGGTGGAGGCATCCTGCATGAGCTCGCCGTTGAGCGTCAGCGAGAAGGAGATCGGGCCGGCGGCGAGCGCCTCGTCCGTCGTGACCAGCGCGGGGCCGCACGGCGCCGCGCCGTCGAAGACCTTGCCCGGCATCCACTGCGGCGTCGCGAACTGAAGGTCGCGGGCCGACAGGTCATTCAGCAGCATGTAGCCCGCGATGCACTCGGCGGCCTCCGACTCCGAGACCGCCGAGCAGCGCCGGCCGACGACGAACGCCACCTCGGCTTCGAAGTCGACCTTGCTGCTCGCGCCCGGAAGCGACACCGCGGCCCCGGGCGACGCGAGCGCGTTCCGGAACTTGGCGAAGAAGGTGGGCCTCTCCGGCGGATCGATCCCCGCCTCGGCGGCGTGGGCACGGTAGTTCAGCCCGATGCAGACGATCTTGTCCGGGTCGGGGACCGGCGGTAGGAGCTGCACATCGGTCAAGGGCAGGTCGGCAGCCGGAGTGGCCTCGAGGGCCTCGAGTCGCCCCGAGGCGAGCAGATCGCGCAGGGTGGATCCGTCGCCGCCGAGCGCGTCCCACGCGTCGGCGATTTCCTCCCCCACGAGGATTCCGGCGCGATCGCCCCGCTCACCGCGATAGCTCACTATCCGCATGGCGCCGGAGATTATCTGCGCGGATTGGGGGTCTTTTCCACGCCATGGCGTGGCCAAGTCCCCCAGTGCCGGGGATGGGGCTGGTCGACCCGCCCTCCCGCCCTAGAATCTCACTCCGGCGGTCCAGCGATACCGCTATTCCTGGGGGCGTAGCTCAGTTGGTTAGAGCGCCGGCCTGTCACGCCGGAGGCCGCGGGTTCGAGTCCCGTCGCTCCCGTTCCTCAGATCGCCTGCAGCCATGCGGTAATCCTGTCGCTGGCGTCGGTCGATCATTCAGGCTCCGACGCCACTACAACGCCACCACGTTCGGCCCTCGCGTCGAGTCGATCGCGGATCGCCTGCTCGGAGTCCCGGGCCAGGTGGCCGTAGGTGCGGTCGATCATCTTCACGCTCGTGCCCATCACCCGCGCCAGCTCGAAGATCGAGATGCGGGGGTCGCGAAGGTGTGGCGGAGCTGATACGGGCCGCGCTGCCTGATCCCCGCCGCTTCGAGCGCCGGATACCAATGGCGGGTCCGCCACCCGTCGAGTCCGATGTGCCCGCCACGGGCGGCGGGGAAGACGAGCTTCGTGTCGAGCCGTGGCTGCAGTCGATCGAGAGCAGCGAGAGCGCGAGCACTTAGCGGCACCCGACGGCGAGAGCCGACCGTCTTCGGATACGGCGTCACCATGCCGGCGAAGCGCCGCTGCACGAGCACCGCCGGACCTGAGCGGTCCACGTCGCGGCGCTCCAGTGCGATCCACTCGTTCGTCCGTAGCCCCGTCTCGGCGGCGAAGACGACGATCGGACCGAACGCCGGCCCCAGCTCGACCTCGATCGCGTCGATCTCCTCGGGCGCGAAGGGCAGCAACTCCTCCGAGCGCGGCTCCGGGTTGCGGCCAGCCTCGACGGCGGGGTTGCGGGACATGTAGCGCCAGCGAACGGCGGCCCCGAGCGCCTGCCTCAGCGCCAGGGTGAGCCGGTAGCACGAGGAGTCGGTGAGAGTGGAGCGCCAGCGTGCGATGTCGTCGGCGGCGGGCTCCAACTCGCGCAGGGTCCAGTCGCCGAACACGGTCCGCGATGGCTTCAGCCGCTCCTCCAGCGTGGCGCGGGTCCGCTCCGTGACGGTCGCCCCATGTCGGTCCAGGAACACGTCACAGAACGCGTCGAACGTGATCTCCGGCGACGGCGTTCCGCGGTCGAGCCTCGCGACCACGTTCTCGGCGAACCAGCGCCTCGCTTGGGTCTTGGTCGCAAACCCGGTGCGCTGCGGGCGTCGCCCGTCCTCAGGCCAGCGGATTCCGTAGCCCGCCGTGGTGGTCCGAAAGATGCTGCCGGTCGTTGGGCGTGGCATCAGCGGCCCTCTCGCGGGCGAAGCTCGACTACGTCGGCCATTTCGCGCTTCTGCTCCTGAAGGCGGGCCTTCACGAGGTCGATGTCGCTCACGACGTCGTACGCCTTCACGTCGTCGGGCATCTCGCCGCCCGTCAGCCACGCCTCGACTTCGTCGAGCGTTAGCCCGTAGCCGCCGAAGGTCGAACTCAGGAACCTCTCGATTCGCGGATTGCGAGTCACGATCATCGTGCGCCTGTGGCCGACCGGTCGGCTGTCGTCGTACTGGACAAGTTGATACGTGCCGTACTCGGTTGCATGTGGGTCGCGCCTCGACATTCTCGAACGGAGAGTGAGCCGGCGGCCAGCCTCCTAAGAACTGACTTCAGGCGATGTCGCTGGGTGCCCGCCGTGCTGCGGGTACTCCCGCAGGCTGATCAGCTCCTGCCCGGCCTGGAGATCGGGCTGGTCCCCTGCGGAGAGGACGTGCAGGTCCTTCCCAGGTGTGTATACGAACATCGGCAGCGCAGCCGCCCGGTCGGCGCCGGCGTCCTTTCCATTCTTCCCGGTCGCCGGCGCTTCGGTGACGGTGATCTCGGCACCGGCCTCGATTCGGGACAGGAGCTCGTCATGGGTGGCTGAGTCGTCGAACAGAATCGGCGCCCTGTCCAGGAACGACGCCGCTCGCTCCTGCATCTCCGGGAGGCCTACCTCGCCGGTGGCCGCGAGCTGGAGTACGTGACCGTGATCGAAGTACTCGGAGAGGTCGCTTGCGACCATCGCGTTGAAGACCTCATCGTCACCGACGGCGAGCGCATAGTCGAGCCCGTCGAGATGGGAGGGGGCGGCTTCCTCGGCGTCCCGCACGGGGTCGCCCTCGTACAACGTGAGCCCGTCAGCTTCGGCTGCGCGCGCGTACTCCGGGCGGGCGGTCCACATCACCACGGTCAGCCCCCGAGCGTGGAGGGCGCGCCCGATTGTGCGTGCGACCGGGCTCGCACCGATCAGCAGAACCCCGCCCGGGCCTTTGCTCGCGACTCCGAGCGCGCGCGCCACGGGGCCCCCGCTGAGGCCGTAGATCGAGCCCCGTGCCGACGATCACGATGAAGGTGATCGGAATCAGCTTCTCCGCCCCGCCGCCGACCCCGGCCTGCGTGAGGCCGAGGGCGAACGTCGACGAGGTCGAAGCGGCGACGATCCCGCGCGGCGCCATCCAGGCGATGAAGGCCCGCTCGCGCATCGAAAGCGCCGTGCGCAGGGTCGTGAGCCCGACGGCGAGCGGGCGGCTGACGAGTACGAGCACGCCGATGAACACGAGGCTCACCCAGCCGATCTCGCCGATCTGGCCCGGGGAGACGCGGGCCGAGAGGATGATGAACAGGATCCCGATCAGGTAGCTCGAGAGAGTGGCGATCCGCTCGCGCAAGCGGCGGCGCCGCTTTGCCATCTGGATCGCCTGCCCCTCGGTCAGCTGCTCCTGGGTTTCGAACCTTTGGGGTGGCCAGCGGACTACGATCGCGCCCATCAAGAGGCCGGTCAGCAGGCCCGTGTCGTCGCGGATCAGGTCGGCGGCGACGACCATCGCAACGACGAACATCAAAATCCCGCTCTCCGCCTGCGCCACGCTGGGTCTGAACCAGCGCGCCCAGCCCAGGACCAGGGCTCCCCCGGCGATGCCGAAACCGACGCCGATCCCGATGGCGAGGAGAAACTGACCGACCTCCGTGCCGGGGTCCGCATGTCCGGCGACCACCGCGTTGAAGACGACCACGCCGAGCGTTGCGCCGATCGGGTCGGCGAACGTGCCCTCCCACATCAGGACCGAGTTGACCGTCCTCGAGGGGCGGATGAAGCTGAGCAGCGGCCCGACCACCGTTGGGCCGGAGACGACGAGCACGGCCCCGAGCACGAGCGCGACCCCGAAGGAGAGATCGAAGAGCAGATAGGCGGCAACCGTCCCGACCGCCCAGGTGACGAGGATCCCGAGGGTCACCAGGCGGGCGTAGACGCGGGCGGCGCTGTGGCTCAGCTTGCTGAAGTCAAGGCCGAGCCCGGCCTCGAAGAGGATGATCCCGACGGCGATCGAGACCAGGGTGGAGATCAGGTTCGCGCCCAGAACTGCGTCGGGGTCGAGTGCGCCGATCGCGCCCGCGCCGAACCCAAGCGCGAGCAGCACCAGGATCGATGGGAGCCGGAGCACCTGGGCGATCAGCGGCGCGGCCGCCGCCAGCACCATGATCAGCCCAGCCTCGAACAGGAATCGCGACGCGCTGACCACCGCCACCGGGAGCCCCGCGAACGGATCGATCATCGTTGCGCTCCGCTCGGCCCGCGGTTGCCGAGCCAGTCACCACCATCGTGCGCCCGAGACGGCGGCAACGCGTCGAGCCCGCGCTTGAAAGCGTCGACGACGTTCTCCTGCGACATCGCCCGCGCACAGTATCTCCCGCGCCGGCTTCTATCTCCGCGAACGGATCGGGCACCGCGCCACGGACCCGCTCGACGAACTCCAGCGTGGCGATGGCTCCCCCTGATAGGGCGAAGAGCAGGCTCAAGATCCGCACGTTCTCCTCAAGCGCCTCCAGCCGTTCCTTGCCATGGGCAGTGCAGCTGGTCCATGAGCGCCATGAACTCGTCGCACTCAGCGTCGGTGAGCGCCCCCCACTCGATCGCGAACTGGGACTCCGACATCGCTCGCGCCCGGTCGGCCAGGTCAGCGACGGCATCGTGGTCGGTCATCTGCTCCTCCTGTCGGAGTTGCGTGACGCCACTACAACGCCACTACGTCGGCGCTTCGGCTCCAACCGATTCCGCTTGTCCATGCGGTCCGGTCGCCCGCGATCCCGCATGGGGAGTGGGGAAACGCGCCTTGCGTCGTCTGCCGTCGTCAGCCGTCGTCGGCGTCTTAGCGGCCTGTCACGCCGGAGGCCGCGGGTTCGAGTCCCGTCGCTCCCGTCAGACGCTTCCGCTTTCCGCGAAAGCAGAAGTGAGCCATGAGCGAGCAAGCCCGCTGCCGCCAGATACTGCGTAGGCGATGTCGCAGTGGCCCGCGCTGCGGATGTCAGCTAGCTCGCAGCCCTCACATTGCCCGCCGTGATCATCGGTGGGTTCGGCAACAGCTCCGCGAGATTCTCCTTGACGAAATCCGCGGCCAGGCGGTTGGAATCCTCCTCGTCGGCTTGCTCCTCGAAGACGCTGGTCGAGAACACGACGCCTTCCTCCGAGTCGTCCACAAAGTAATAGGCGACGAAGCCCCGATGCTCGCTGATCAACGGAACGAAACCCTCATCTACCCGCTTTGCCACCTCATCAGGATCCTTGACTCCCTCGTAGCGGCGCACAGTGGCCCACATCTCTTTTCCTCCTGAGGCTCGATGACTTCGATGGACTCTCCCATCACGTACCCACGCCCGGCGGCGCTAACCAGAGGGGTTGGGGGTCGTGGCCACGCCTCTGCCCCGGTCTCGCAGCCCCAAGACCCTGCTACGCCGGTTCATTTTCCCGACCGGATGTCATCGATCTGACACGGGACAGATCAACTACTGAGAGGTTTCGAGCCGCGGCCAGGGGCTCTCCCAGAGGAGTTCCCCTTTGCCGCTCCGCTTGGGCGGCGGTCGGCTGTGAGCCTTCGCAAAGTGACGCACGGCGTGAGCGGCTTGCTCATCGGGCGGGTTGCTTTTCCCGGCGTTAAGGAGTTGGTCCTACATTTACTGCATGGGGGAGTTTGCGATCGCATTCCGTCCCGGGGACGACAGAGGTCGGGCCATTGTCGAGGCGCTCGAGGATCTGGCGGATATCACGCTGAGGCAGGTTCTCGAAGCGCGCCGCTACCACCTCGTCCGCGCAGACGCCGACATCGGAAGCATCGACGACGAGCTCGATCGCATCGACTCGACCTGGCGGGATCACCTCCGGCTCTACCGCGAGGTCGTCGTCGAGACGCACTAGCGCCGCGGCTCCTGGGATTCGGGTCCCGTCGGCTCCCTTGCGCCGTTCATCCGGCGCCCCTACTCGGGGTCGAGACGTTGAGCGTGCGCAGCTCCACCGGTTCTCTGCCGTCGAGCAGGACCGTCGGTCCCTTCGTCCCCCTTTCGACGCGGGCCAACGCCGGGCGCCCGGAGCCGACGTCGACGTTCGCAAAACGTGCCTCCACCAGGTAGGGGCCCTGCTGGGCGCGCAGGAGGACCTGCAGGCCGTGACCGCTGCCTGACACCCTCAGCCCATCGCCGGGCGCGAGCGGATCGCCGAGCGCCTGCACGACCCCCGGCGTGGTCTCGGTGGAGACCTTCTCGGCGGCGCTCGACTGTCGGTGGACGGTCAGGTGCAGGTGGCCCGCACTCGTGCCCGTGGGGGAGGCGAGCCCGTTCGCGAGGGCGAGTGGATCGCAGCCGATCGCAACGACCAGCGGGCCGAGCCAGTCGCTGCAGCCGAGAGCGACGCTGTCGCAGGTGAGCGCGGCGCCCTGCGTCGAGCACCAAGGAGTCTGATAGCGCGCCTGAACCCCCGGCGAGCGCGGCGACCCGATCTCCGTCTGGCCGCCGCAGGCGTCACCGCATCCGGCGCCCCATTGCCCCTGCCATACGGTCCAGGCGCGAGGGTTCTGATCGGTCCGGGGCAGCGACAGCAGACAGCTGCCCGGTGCGCTCGGCGCGCAGCTCTCGGCATTGCGGGCCCAGTCGCGGGTGCCGTCGAAGCTCGACTCGGGCAGGGTGATCAGGCCCTGGGCGGCCAGGGCGATCGGCTGGTCGCAGTCCTTTGGGCAGGCCTTCGGATAGGAGGCGTGGCTTCCGCGCGCCACGTAGACGACGGGGCGCGTTCCGTCTTGGAGCCCGACCTCGGAGGCGGCGTAGCGGAAGGTCCCCTTGTGGGCCGCGTAGACGACATAGTCGAGCTTGGTGGCGTCGCCGGGGGCGGTGACCGCGGTGACCCCCTCCCAGTCGCCCTCGTGCTCGTCGCAGATGCCGTTCTTCCTTGCGATCGCGCTCTTGCAGCTGAGCGACGGGTCGGAACGATAGAAGTGGTTGAAGCGAAAGAACCACCAGTAGTCGACGTAGAAGCGGTCGTTCGACTCCGTGACGTGGTAGTAGATCGCCGAGGCGGGACCGGTTCCGCAGTCGGAGAGATCGCCGCACTGCTCCGGGCCGTGGTAGTCCTCGGGCTTGCCTCCGGCCAGGTTGATGTAGGTCGAGGACCCCAGCGCCCCCGCCCTCGCCGTGAGCTGGGCGAACTGCGACTCGTCCTGGATCGGGGTGCAGCCGGGCTCAGCGGGCGGGCGCGAACAGAACTCGTGCGCCGGCTGTCCGCCGATTCGTTCCCCGAACAGCTGCGAGATCGAAAGCGGCCGCCACTGCTCGAGGCTGTCGAACTTCAGCCATGGGCGAAAGCGCGCCGCCAGCTCCCCGGCCTGAGGCTCCGGCACCTGCGAGAACGCGGCCTTTGTCCGCACGCCGGCGCTTCCGAGCCAGTGCTGGGTGTGCAGGAGGTAGACGATCCCCCCGCCGGCCACGAGCCCCACGAGGAAGACGCCTAGGCCGGCGCCACCCAGCTCCAGGATTCGAGCTACGGTGCGCGGCACGCCCCAACCCTATTCCCGCTGCGCCGCGCGGAGACCGGCGTCGCCCGAGGGATCATGACGCCGAGCAGATGACAGTGGCGAGGGCTGATCGAAGGGAGACGGATGACCTACCGCGAACACCTACCCCAGCTGGACGGGGGCCTGTTCCTCACGGACGGCGGGATCGAGACCGTTCTGATCTTCCACGAGGGCCTGGATCTGCCCCTGTTCGCAGCCTTCCCCCTGTTGAAGGACGAAGCGGGCTCCGAGAAGCTCCGCGCCTACTACGAGCCGTATGTGGCTCTGGCACGCGAGGCCGGACTGGGCTTCGTCCTCGAGAGCCCGACCTGGAGGGCGAGTCCACGGTGGGCGGCCGAGATCGGTTACGACGCCGAACAGCTCCACGAGATGAACCGCAAGGCGATCGCGCTGCTCGAGGAGATTCGGGAAAGGGAGGCCGACGGCTCGGCCGCAATCGTGATCAGCGGCTGCATAGGCTCTCAGGACGACGGGTACAACCCATCCGAGCTGCTGTCGGCCGATGCAGCACAGGCGCTACCACTCCACCCAGATCGGGACCTTCGCGGACACCGCCGCCGACATGGTCACCGCGATCACGATTACCTATGTCGAGGAGGCCATCGGCATCGTGCGGGCCGCTGGCGAGCACGGGATGCCGGTGGCGATCTCCTTCACGGTCGAGACCGACGGGCGCCTGCCGAGCGGGCAGGCTCTCGGCGAGGCGATCGAGCAGGTCGACTCCGAGACCGATTCCCCTCCGGCCTACTACATGGTCAACTGCGCGCACCCGACTCACTTCGAGGGGGTGGTCGAGGGCGATGGAGAATGGCGCCGGCGGATCCGGGGCCTGCGCGCGAACGCGTCGACGAAGAGCCATGCCGAGCTCGATGAGGCAACCGAGCTCGACGACGGGGATCCCGCGGACCTGGGCGCCCGCTATGCGGGGCTACGCCGAGCGCTGCCGGAGCTGAACGTGCTCGGGGGCTGCTGCGGAACGGATCATCGGCACGTCGCCGCAATTCGCGACGCTTGGGTCTGACTAGAGCGCGACGCCTGGCTCTGATTAGGCCGCGCCGCCGGCGGCGGGTGGCGCCGTCGGGTCCGCGTCCTCCTCGCCGAGCGCCTCCCGCGCCAGGTATTCCTCAACGAGCAGCGGGTTGTCGGACGAGCGGTCGACGACCGTCAGCAGGTCGGTCATCGTCGCGACCTCTTCCACCTGCTCCTTGACGAACCACTGCATGAACTGCTCCGCCTGGAAGTCCTCCGCGTCCCGGGCCAGCTTGAAGAGCGCGTTGATCTCGTCGGTGACCCGCTGTTCCTGGTCGAGCGCCATGCGCACCGGCGCGACGACGTCGTCGAAGCGGGTGAGCTTGGACTCGATGTCGGGGATTCGCACCTCCTCGTTCGCGTCTAGTAGGTACTGGACCATCATCATCGCGTGGTTTCGCTCCTCGATCGCCTGGCGGTAGAAGAAGCTGGCGAGTCGCGGCAGCGTCTCAGAGTCGTAGTAGACGGCAGCGCCGATGTACTGCTGATGGGCGCTGAACTCGTTGGCGATCTGCTCGTTCAGGGCTGCGGCGAAGGACTGCTCTGCCATCGGGCCTCCTGGCGTGTGTTGGTGAGGGGCGTCAGCCCCAAACCCGGCTCGTATCGTTGCTTATGGATCCGTCGCCGCGACGGTACCGGAAGGTGGGCTACTCCGCCCAGCGGAAGCCGGCCTCCGCCGGTCTGGGCTCCAGCGGGCTTGTTGGAAGTCCGTCCGGCACGCTCGGGTCGTTGTAGCCGGACGGCGCGACGTCGTTCGGGGTGTCGGGATGGAAGAGCGAGGCCAGGTACTGGATCTGCTGGCGGCCGACCCCGAGCTCGCCCTGGCCGCCGCCGTAGACCCTGATCCCCTCGCGCTCGCAGAACTCGTAGACCGACATCAGCTCCTGCAGCGAGCCGAATCGCGAGGGCTTGGAGTTGACGGCCGGCGGCTTGTGCTCCAGGTTCTGGATGTCCGCCACCAAGTGAAGCGGCGCGTCCCAGGTCACGCGGTCCATGTGCGGCTCGAGCACCGGGCGCGTCTCGTCGTTCAGGTCGGGATCCTCGAGGTAGGCATCGGGGAAGGCCTCGGCGACGTTGCGGTAGAGGACCGGGTCGGTCTCGACGTCCACCGGCGTCCCGCGATAGAGCCCCTTGAGGTCGAGGATGTCGATCGACGCAACCTCCTCTAGCTCTTCGATCAGCGCCTCGTCCCAGTCGTTCTCCGGATCGAGCTTGAAGCGCAGCCTGGGGTACTTCTCGAGCCGCCGCCGGACGGGATCGGTGCTGGAGCGCTGGGGCTCTGCGCCGAAGACGGTGAGGCGGGTCGAGCAGACGAACGTCACCGGTTGGGGCTCGCGGCCGACCACTTCCCCAAGCGGCTTTCCCGCCTGGCGCAGGGCGAGGTCCAGGGCGGCGCTCTCGTAGGCCCAGCGGCGGTAGAGCCGCGAGGTATCGCGCACCGGCGGGGCGCCGGGGAACAGGTCGAGCTCGCCGAGGAGCTCGCACAGCTCGCCGAGCGTCTTGGCCTCGCTCAGGTCGTGCACCGGGCCCGCGTCGCGGTGAGCGATGTGGTCGAGCACGTCGTAGACGACGTCCTCGCCGATGCCCTCGGTGCCGCCGCCCCGGACGTGGATGATCGTCGATCCGCGGGTGAACTCCGGGGAGTACTCCCGGTCGTTGGCCTCGAGCTCGTAGCCGTCGACCACGATCGGAAGCTGGGCGATCGCGTCGTAAGCGCTCACGGACGAGGAGGCTATTGCCTTCGCCGATGAACGGTTCGGCCGGTTTGACGGGGTTAAGGGGGCTATAGGCCACCTAACCCCGTCAATGCGCGGTTCCATTGCGTCAACGCGCGGCGCAGTGCGCCGGCTACGCCGCGGGGTGTGTAATGGCGGCGATGGTGGAGATCGGCAATCGCGGGCTCGGGGTGCGCGACGTCGTCGCCGTCGCCCGTGAGGACGCCGAGGTCGGGCTGACCAACGAGGCGATCGAGGCGATGGCGGCGAGCGCCACCATCGTGGAGCGGCTCGCCGAGTCCGACGAGCCGGTGTATGGCGTCTCGACCGGCTTCGGGTCGCTCGCCACCACCCCAATCCCCGCCGATCGCCGCATCGAGCTTCAGCAGTCCCTGATCCGCTCGCATGCCGCCGGAATGGGACCGCCGGTCGAGCGCGAGGTCGTCCGAGCGATGATGGTGCTCCGGGCGCGCTCGCTCGCGATGGGGTACTCGGGCGCGCGGCCGGAGGTGGCGCGCGCGATCGTCGCCATGCTGAACGCCGGCATCACGCCGGTGGTCCCTCACCACGGCTCGCTGGGCGCGAGCGGCGATCTGGCGCCGCTCGCGCACTGCGGACTCGCGCTCATCGGCGAGGGGGAGGTCTTCGCGCCCGACGGCACGCGACAGCCCGCCGCGCATGCGCTGGACGCCGCCGGTCTCGACGGGATGATCCTGCGGGCGAAGGAGGGCCTCGCGCTGATCAACGGGACCGACGGGATCCTCGGGATGCTCGTCCTGGCGATCGAGGACCTCGAGCGCCTGCTCCGGGTGGCGGATGTGACCGCCGCGATGTCGGTCGAGGCCCTGCTGGGGACGGACAGGGCGTTCGCGGATGATCTGATCGCCCTACGCCCTCACCCGGGCCAGGCGGCGAGCGCGGCGAACATGCACCGGCTGCTCGAGGGCTCGGCCGTCGTCGCGTCACATCGCTACGACGACCCGCGCGTCCAGGACGCCTACTCGCTTCGCTGCGCGCCACAGGTAAACGGCGCCGCCCGGGACGTGTTGGACGACGCGCGGCGAGCGGCGCGCGGCGAGCTTGCGGCGGCGATCGACAACCCGATGATCTTCCCCGACGGGCGGGTGGAGTCCTGCGGCAACTTCCACGGCGCCCCGGTCGGGTTCACGTGCGACTTTCTCGCGATCGCCGCCGCCGATGTGGGCGCGATCGCCGAGCGACGCACCGACCGCCTGCTCGACGCCAGCCGGTCGCAAGGGCTCCCGCCGTTCCTTGCCGAGGACCCCGGCGTGGGCTCGGGTCTCATGCTCGCCCAGTACACGCAGGCAGCGATGGTCGCCGAGAACCGCAGGCTGGCTGCGCCCGCCTCGGTGGACTCGCTGCCAACCAGCGCCATGCAGGAAGATCACGTCTCGATGGGCTGGGCGGCTGCTCGCAAGCTGCGATCGGTGCTCGACAACCTCGCCGGCATCCTCGCCGTCGAGCTCGTGGCCGCCGCACGGGGTCTCGAGCTGCGCGAGCCGCTCGAGCCCGCCGCCGCTACCGCTGCGGCGCTCGCCGCCGTTCGCGAGACGGTGCCGGGCTTCGGCGCCGACCGCTGGCTCGCACCCGAGCTTGAGGCGGCCAAGGCGTTGGTGCGCTCCGGCGCCGTTCTCGATGCCGTCGAGCGGGCGGCGGGAGCGCTGCGATGAGCGCGGCGCGCCCCGTCCGCGCACCCCGCGGAACCGAGCTTTCCTGTCGCGGCTGGCAGCAGGAGGCCGCAATGCGGATGCTGATGAACAATCTCGATCCCGACGTTGCCGAGCGGCCGGACGACCTGGTCGTCTACGGGGGCACCGGGCGGGCAGCGCGGTCCTGGGACTCCTTCGACGCGATCGTCCGGACCCTGCGTGGTCTGGCCGACGACGAGACGCTGCTGGTCCAGTCCGGAAAGCCCGTCGGGGCGTTCCGGACCCACGAGTGGGCCCCGCGGGTCCTGATCGCGAACTCCAACCTCGTGCCGGATTGGGCGACCTGGGAAGAGTTCCGCCGGCTGGAGGACCTCGGGCTGACGATGTACGGGCAGATGACGGCGGGCTCGTGGATCTACATCGGCAGCCAGGGCATCGTGCAGGGGACGTACGAGTGCTTCGCCGAGATCGCGCGCCGGCGCTTCGACGGCTCCCTGGCCGGAACGGTCACGGTCACGGCCGGGCTCGGCGGGATGGGCGGCGCGCAGCCGCTCGCGATCACGATGAACGGCGGCGTCGCGCTCTGCGTCGAGGTCGACCCCGACCGCATCCGGCGCCGCCTCGATACCCGGTACCTGGACGAGTGGGCGGACGACCTCGAGCAGGCGGTCAGCCGCTGCCAGGCTGCGAAGGCCGAGCGTCGGCCCCTGAGCGTGGGTGTGTGCGCCAACGCCGCGGACGCCCTGCCGGAGCTTCGGCGAATGGGGTTCGCGGCGGACATCGTGACCGATCAGACGAGCGCGCACGACCCGCTCCAGGGCTACGTGCCGAACCTCATGAGCTTGGAGGAGGCGAACGAGCTTCGCGCGGTCGACCCCGACGAGTACGTTCGCCGCGCTCGCGCCGCCTGCGCCGCTCACTGTGCGGCGATGGTCGGGTTCATGGACGACGGCGCCGAGGTCTTCGACTACGGCAACAGCCTGCGGGCGGAGGCCGAGCTCGGCGGCTTCGAGCGCGCCTTCGCGTACCCCGGATTCGTCCCGGCATACATCCGCCCGCTCTTCTGCGAAGGCAAAGGCCCGTTCCGGTGGGTGGCGCTCTCCGGCGACCCGGCTGACATCGCCGCCACCGACCGGGCCGTGGTCGAGGAGATCCCCGACGATCCTGCGCTCGCCAGATGGATCCGCCTCGCCGCAGAGCGGATCGCCTACCAGGGCCTGCCGGCGCGAATCTGCTGGGCGGGCTACGGCGAGCGGGCGCGGCTGGGCCTTCGATTCAACGAGATGGTGCGCTCGGGCGAGCTCAAGGCGCCGATCGTTATCGGCCGCGATCATCTCGACTCGGGCTCGGTCGCGTCGCCCTACCGCGAGACCGAGGACATGGAGGACGGGTCCGACGCCGATCGCGGACTGGCCGCTCCTGAACGCGCTGGTGAATACCGCGGCGGGTGCATCATGGGTGAGCATCCATCACGGCGGGGGCGTCGGCATCGGCCGCTCGATCCATGCCGGCATGGTGTGCGTCGCGGACGGCACCGACCTTGCGGCCCAGAGGCTCGAGCGGGTGCTGACTGCCGACCCCGGGACCGGGGTCATGCGCCACGCCGACGCCGGCTACGACCGGGCGGTCGCGGTCGCGAGGCGCCGGGGAGTCCGGATCCCGATGCTCGACGGCTGACCCGGTGCACCGGTGAGCGTTCGCGAGATCGTGACCATCGGCGATCCGGTGCTCCGCGCCCGCGCCCGCGAGGTCGCTCCGGACGAGCTTCGCTCGCCGGAGGTCCAGCAGCTGATCGACGATCTCATCGAGACCAAGCGAGCCGCCCACGGCGCCGGCCTGGCAGCCAACCAGGTGGGCGAGATGCTTCGAATCGCGGTGGCGGAGGTGGAGGGGACGAACCCGCGCTACCCACACAAGCCACCGATTCCACTCTGCGTGATGGTCAACCCGGTGATCGAGCCGGGCAACGACGAGATGGTGGAGATCAACGAGGGGTGCCTGTCCGTGCCCGATCTTCGGGGCTATGTCGAGCGCCACGCCAGCGTCCGCGTCCGGTACCTGGACCGGGAGGGCGGCGAGCACGCGGAGGTGAAGCGCGGGCTCACCGCCGGGACGTTCCAGCACGAGGTGGACCATCTGGACGGGGTCCTCTTCGTCGATCGCGCCGATCCCCGGACGCTCGCTACCTGGGAGCAATACGAGCACCATCAGCGCGCGGAGTTCGAGGAGCGCGCCCGCGCCATCGCCGCGCGCTACGGCTCGTGAGCGCTGGAGTCCCCGAATGAGGAGCCCTTCCTCCGAACCGACGGATACGGGCGCCGAAGGCGCCCGCGAGATCTACTGGTCCGAGCTCGCGTGGCTCGGGGGCGAGTCCGTCGCCGAGGGAGTGACGATCGAGGTCGAAGGCGAGCGGATTGCGAGTGTCGAGACGCCGGTTTCGACGCCGCCTTCCGAAGCGACACGGCTCGACGGGCTGACGGTTCCCGGGCTCGCGAACGCCCACTCGCATGCCTTCCAGCGCGCGCTGCGCGGCCGCACGCACTCCGGCCGCGGCGACTTCTGGACGTGGCGCGAGGCGATGTACGAGCTGGCGTCGCGGCTCGATCCCGAGCTCTACCTCGCGCTGGCCCGCGCCACCTACGCCGAGATGGCGCTGGCGGGAGTCACCTGCGTGGGCGAGTTCCACTACCTCCACCACGGCCCCGACGGCACCCCATATCCGGATCCCAACACCATGGGCCGGACGATGATCCAGGCCGCGCGCCAGGCTGGAATCCGCATCACCCTGCTCGACGCCTGCTACCTGCATGGCGGCATCGGCGACGAGCTCGCCGGTGCCCAGCGGCGCTTCGGCGACGGCGACGCTGCGGCGTGGGCCGCCCGCGTCGGTGAGCTCGAGGGAGAAAACGGGTCGCGGCTCGGCGCGGCGATACACAGCGTCCGGGCGGTCGACCCCGCGTCCGCCGCGATGGTGGCCGAGTGGGCGGCCGACCGCGAGGCCCCACTTCACGCACACGTGTCGGAGCAGCCCGCGGAGAACGAGGCGGCGCTCGACGCGTACGGGTCGACGCCGACCCGGGTGCTCGCCGACGCCGGCGCGGTCGGCCGGCGGTTCACGGCGGTCCACTGCACCCACCTGGACGATGCCGACTTCGGCGTTCTGGGTGAGGCGGGCGCGACCTGCTGCGTGTGCCCAACCACGGAGCGCGACCTCGCCGACGGGGTCGCCGAGGCGGAGCGGCTTCGCTCGGCCGGCATCGAGCTTGCCCTTGGCTCCGATTCCCACGCGGTGATCGACCTCTTCGAGGAGGCCCGGGCAGTCGAGCTCGATGAGCGGCTCGTACGCGGCCAGCGCGGGCTGAACCGTGCCTCCGAATTGCTCCGTGCTGCGACGGAGGGCGGCCACGCCAGCCTGGGCTGGACGGAGGCGGGTCGGATCGAGGCCGGCGCGATCGCGGATCTCGTGACCTTGCGGCTCGACGCTCCGCGGCTCGCGGGCACCCGCCGGGCAAGCGGCGTGGACGCGGTGGTCTTCGCGGCGACCGCGGCGGACGTGGACCGGGTGGTCATCTCCGGCCGCGACGTGGTTCGCGACGGCGCCCACGTCGGGCTCGACGTGCCGGCGGAGCTCGATGCCGCAATCGGGGCGGCGTGGTCATGAGCGCGCTCGTCGTCGACGACATCGGGCTGCTGGTCACCAACAGCCCAGAGCTGGGTCAGGGGCCTCTGGGGCTGGTGTCCGACGCGGCGCTCGTCATCGAGGCAGGCGAGGTGGTCGCCGTCGAGCGCGCCGGGGCAGCCGGTGACGAGCGTATCGCCGCCAACGGCCGGTGCGTGATTCCCGGTTTCGTCGACAGCCATACCCACCTCGTCTTCGCCGGCGACCGCGCCGCGGAGTTCGCGGCCCGCATGTCAGGCAGGCCGTACGAGGCAGGTGGCATCCGCGTCACGACCGAGGCGACGCGACGAGCGAGCGATGCGGAGCTGCGCGACCTGACGGCGCGGCGCCGAGCGGAGGCGCTTCGCGCCGGCATCACCCACCTCGAGATCAAGTCGGGGTACGGCCTCGATACCGAGACGGAGCGCCGCCTCTGCGAGATCGCCGCCGAGCTCACCGACGATGTGACGTTCCTGGGCGCCCACGTCGTGCCGGTCGAGTTCGAGGGACGTCCCAACGACTACGTCGAGCTCGTCTGCGGCGAGATGCTGGCAGCCTGCGCGCCGCACGCCAGGTGGATCGACGTCTTCTGCGAGCGGGGGGCATTCGACGCCGAGCAGTCGCGCGTCGTCCTGGAGGCGGGCCGGGCGGCCGGGCTTGGCCTGAGGGTCCACGGCAACCAGCTCGGCCCAGGACCGGGCGCCCAGCTCGCCGTCGAGCTCTCGGCGGCGTCCGTCGACCACTGCACGTACCTCGACGATGCGGACATCGAGTCACTCGCCGGCAGCCGGACTGTGGCCACCTTCCTCCCGGCGACCGACTTCTCGACCCGCCAGCCCTACCCGGACGCACGCCGGGCGATCGACGCCGGCGCGACCGTAGCGATCGCCACCAACACCAACCCCGGCTCGAGCAATACGACGTCGATGAGCTTCTGCATCGCGCTCGCCGTCCGCGACATGCACATGACGGTGGAGGAGGCGGTCGCCGCGGCGACGATCGGCGGCGCCACCGCGCTCCGGCGGGCGGACGTCGGCCGTCTCGCGCCGGGCGCCCGCGCGGACGCGATCATCCTGGACGCGGCGAGCTACGCCGACCTGGTCTACCGCCCCGGGGTCCCGCTGGTGGCCAAGACGCTCGTCGGCGGCGAGCTCACTCGCTGACCGTCGCCACGGACCCACCCGCGGTTGTCGGATTTATCGGCGTATAGCCGATAAATCCGACAATCGTGAGGGCTAGGTGGCGAGCACCCGGTTCGCCAGGAGGCCGAACGCCTCAATCGCCGCGATGAGGTCGGGCTCCGCCGTGTCCTCCTCCCGTGCGTGGCTAAGGCCCGCGATCGACGGGCAGAAGACCATCGCCGCGGGCGCGATGCGTGCCACCTCGGCGGCATCGTGCAGCGCGCCGCTTGTAATCACGCGATCCGAACCGGTCGTCTCGCGGCAGGCGTCGCACGCCAGGGCGACGAGCTCGGCGTCGAACGGGATCGGCTCGATGGACCAGACGTGCTCGGCCTCGAACTCGCACCCGCGCTGGGATCCCCCCTCCTCGGCAGCGGCTCGCGCATCCGCGAGCATCGCCGCCAGCTCACCCGCGTCAGGGTGGCGCAGGTCGACGAGCAGCTCCGCCTCCCCGGCGACGGCGGTCGGGATCCCCGGCGACAGGACGATCGACCCGGTCGTTGCCATGCCGGCATGCTGGACGCCGATCTCCTCGACTGTCAGGGCGACCTGCGCCGCCGCCAGACCGGCGTCGCGGCGACGATCCATCGGCGTCGTGCCGGCGTGGGAGGCCTGGCCGCGGAACCGGAAGCGGTGACGCTCGACCCCGGCGCAGCCGCGCACCGCGGCTGCCTGGACGCCCTCGGCCTCGAGCACCGGGCCCTGCTCGATGTGGAGCTCGAGGTAGGCGGCGACGCGATCCTGGCCCGATGTCGCCCCGAGCGCGCCGTCGAGGCTGACGCCGTTCTCGGCGAGGGCGTCGACGATCGAAATGCCCTCCGCGTCACGCAGGCCACGTACCCGCCCGGGGTCAAGGGTCCCCGAGAACGCCGAGCTCCCGAAAAGGCTGCGGCCGAAGCGCGCGCCCTCCTCGTCAGCCCAGTCGACCAGCGCCAGTGAACGGGGTGGGCGCCGGCCGCTCCCGGCCCAGGCGCGGAGGGCTCCAACGGCCGCCATCACCCCGAGGGCGCCGTCGAGCCACCCGCCGTCCGGGACCGAGTCCACGTGCGATCCGATTACGAGCGCGGGCTCGCGCTCTCCCTCCAGGACGGCCCAGAGATTGCCCGCCGCGTCGCGCTCGGGCTGCATGCCGAGGTCGCCGAGGAGGTCCGTGAGCATCGCCCGTGCCTCGCGCCAGACCTCGGTCCAGCAGAGTCGCTGGGCGCCCTCGGGCCCGCCGGTCCTGCGATCGAGCTCGCGGAGGTCCGCGACCACGCGCGCGGCCTCGACCGCGGGCCCGTCGCTCAT
This sequence comes from uncultured Actinomycetes bacterium, assembly GCA_963797665.1. GTDB lineage: Bacteria > Actinomycetota > Thermoleophilia > Solirubrobacterales > 70-9 > AC-56. The sequence continues at coordinate 128,575 of CAWCQE010000004.1, forward strand.
GCCGGCTCGCGGCGGAGCGCCTGCCCGAGGCAGTGGGCGCCCCCGCCGCCGAGCGTGAACATCTCGAGGTCGGGGGCGAACAGCTCTAGGCCGCGGGCGCGCATCTGCTCGTTGAGCGACCGCGCGCCTGCCCCCGTCAGCACTCGGTCCTCACCGAGCGAGATCGCGTTCACGCCCAGTGCGAACGCGTCCTCGGATGACACCTCGAGGATGTCAAAGCCCTTTTCCGTCAGCCAGCGCAGGAGTCCGCCCGAGACGAGCCCGGTGCAGACGGCTGCGAGCTTCGGCCCCACCACCGCCATCAGAACGTCGATGTGGACGAAGACTCCCGGTATCGGCTCCACCCGCGCGTCCCACCCCTCCGCCTCGAACCACGTGGCGAGCTGGCGGGCGGCCGGGTTCTCCGTCCGCTCCTCGCCGTTCCCGATCACGACGCTTCCGGGCTCGACGATCATCACGTCGCCGCCCTCGATCGCACCGGCCGTCGCCATGCGCCAGATCGGGATTCCGTGGTCCTGGTAGAAGCGGATCGCGGGCGCGTACTCGCCCCGCCGCCACCACTGCTTGAGCTGCGTGATGAAGGCTCCCCATGGGGTCATCGCGCTCGAGTCGCGGGCGAAGACCTGGTACGGAAGCGCCGCGTCCGCCTCGAGGCGGTGCACCGTGACCCCGGCCTGCTCGTAAGCGGCCAAGAGCTCCCCGTGCTGGACCAGTGCCGCCTTGGGGTCGAACAGCCGCCCGCTCTCGAGCGTGGCACGGCTGATGGCGCTGGTCGGAAGCCACCGGTAGTTGTCGGGCGGGCAGACGAGGACGTCGGTGAGGCGCCCGTACTCGGATTCGACACCCCATGACGTCCCGTTCATTCGAGCACGACCCTGATCGTCTTCAGCGAGCGGTCGACCGCGCCCCGCACCCAGCCGCCGTGCTCCACGACCTCGTTGACGTAGTCGACGGTCTCCTGCGTCAGCCGCTCTCCGGGGAGGACGTTCGGGATGCCGGGCGGGTAAGCGGCGAGCGATTCGGCGGCGATCCTGTCGACGGCCTCGGAGAACGGGACGACCTCCTGGGGACCGAAGAACGCGTCTCGAGGCGGCAGCTCGAGCGACCCCCATGGCGGCGGCGGCGTGAACGGCCGCTTCGGGTGTTCGTCGTCGGCGCCCAGGGTCTCGACGGCGTGACGCAGCGCGCTGACCAGCCGCCCCGCGCTTTCGCCCGCGTTCTCACCGGCGCCGAACACGGCGACGATCACGTTCTCGGACTCGAGCTCGAGGTTCACATCGTCGAGCTCCCGCATCAGCTTCGCCAGGCGGGTCCCGGTGCTGCCGGTGCCGCGGACGTCGACCGCGAGGCGCAGCGGATCCCAATCGTGGACCCCCGGACGCCCGATGAGCCGCTCATCGAGCACGTCGAGTCCCGGGATCCCCCGGATGGCCTCGCGCGCGCGCTCGACCCCGGCGACCGTCTCGGCGAGCAGCTTCGCGCCGCGAACCGCGGCCTGCCGTCGGGCCGCGTCGAGCGACGCGGTCAGGAGAGCGCTCGGGCTGGTGGACTCGGTCAGCGTCACGCAGCGGTCGACCACGTCGGCGTCGATGAGCTCGTCGCGGCCGAGGTGGAGAATCGCGGACTGCGTGAGGCTCCCGAACTGCTTGTGGACCGAGGAGAGGACCAGGTCCGCGTCGCACTCCAGCGCGCTCTCCGGCAGCTCATCGGAAAAGCGCAGGTGGGCACCCCACGCCTCGTCGACGATCAGCGGCACGCCCCGTTCGTGCGCGACCTCGGCCAGCCCCCGCACGTCCGCCACCGCGCCGAAGTAAGTCGGCGAGACGGTGAGCGCGGCGACCGCGTCGGGGGCGCTGTCGAGCGCCCCCGCCAGGGCCCGGGGCGTCAGACAGTGGGCGATGCCGAGCTCGGCGTCGAGCTCGGGCGCGACGAACGCCGGCTCCAAGCCCGCCAGCACGATCCCGTCGACTGTGCTCGAGTGCACGTTGCGCTGCGCGACCACCCTTCGCCCCGCGTGCCGCAGCGCGAGACAGGCGGCGTGGTTGCCCTGCGAGGCGCCGCTGATCAGGAACCAGCTGCGCCGGGCTCCCCACGCCTGCGCCGCAAGTCGCTGCGCGCGCTGAAACGGCGAATCCGGACCCACGTCGACACCCTCGATGCCGGCCGGGATGTCGTGCTCGAAGGCGGCCTCCCGAAGCGCGGCGACGAGCTCCGGGTCCGCGCCCTCGCCGCCCTTGTGACCGGGCACGTGGAAGCGGCCGGGCTCCCGGGCCGCGTAGGCGACGATTGCCTCCAGATACGGAGCGTCGCTCTGATCCAGCGGTTGCCCGTGCGCGGTTTCCCCGGATGACTGAACTGTCTCGCCGGACATGGCCAAGGGGACACTAGCCGTGGAGCGCCGCCCGCCGCTGGGCCGACCCCAAGGCGCGTTTACGCGGGCCCCAGGGCAGACCGATGACGAGACTGGGACCCTTGGTAGCCTTGGCGGCGCCGGGCCCGATGAGCGACGACGACCAACCTCCGAGTACGCGGCCGCATAGGGCAACACTCCGCCCGCGGACGGCGCTGACCGGGCCATGAGCGTTCTCCTCTTAGTCCTGCTGGTCCTGCTGGTCCTGCTCAACGGTCTGTTCGTGGCCGCGGAGTTCGCCCTCGTACGGGCACGCCGGTCGCGGATCGAGAGGATGGCGCGGGAGGGGGTACGCGGAGCGGATTCCGCGCTCACCGAGCTCGCGCGGCTCGACGAGTACCTGTCGGCATGCCAGGTCGGGATCACGATGGCCTCGATCGCCATCGGCTTCCTGGGAGAGCCGTCGCTGGCGCGCTTGCTGGAACCGATTTTCGGCGGCCTCTCACACGGAGTGGCCGTCGCGATCTCCGTCGTGATCTCGTATGCGCTCGTCACCTCGATCCACATCTCGATCGGCGAGCAGGTGCCGAAGATGCTCGCGATCACGAACGCCGAGCGGACCCTGCGTGGGCTGGCAGGGCCGCTCGCCATCTTTCGTGCAATCAGCGCGCCGTTCACCGTCGCGCTGACCAAGCTTTCGAACGCGATCGTGAGGCTTTTCGGCGTCAGCCCCGAGCGGCTCGAGGAGCAGCACACAGAGGAGGACGTCAAGGCGATCATCCGGCAATCGGCGACCGGCGGGAGTTTGGACCCGGAGGAGGCCGGCCACCTGGCCGGCGTCTTCCACCTCCACGAGCAGCAGGCCCGCGAGGTGATGACTCCCATCCCGGCAGTCGTCACGGTGAACGCCGGCGAGTCGGTCGAGGACGCGCTACAGCGCTGCGTCAGCTCCGGCCACACCCGGCTGATCGTGATCGAGGACGACAATCCCGACCGTGTCCGCGGCGTTGTCCACAACAACAGCCTGGTCCGTCTCTACATGAACGCCGGCGCCGACACATCGATCGAGCCCGCGATTCGCGAGGTCCCGATCTTCCCGGAGACGAAGCCGCTCGACGACCTGCTCGCCGAGCTCCAGCGCCAGCGCAGCTCGATCGCCGTGGTCTCCGACGAGTACGGGCGCACGGTCGGCATAGTCACCGTCGAGGACATCCTCGAGGAGGTCGTGGGGGAGATCGAGGACGAGACGGATCCTCGCGCCGCATCGGTCCGCAAGCTCACGGACGGCGACTGGTACGTGCGCGGCCACGTCTCGCTCGGCGACCTCGAGGACGTCGGCATCCAGCTGCCGGTCTCATCCGACGCGTTCAACTCGATCGGCGGCTACGTGTTCTCCGAGCTCGGGCGGCTCCCGAAACGCGGGGACCGGATCACCGCCAACGGCTACGAGATCAGGGTCGAGTCGGTGCGCGAGAACCGCATCGTCGCCGTCCGCATCCACGAAGCGGCGCGGTCGGACCCGGCGCGCGCCGACGAGCGCTCGGCCCCCGCATAGGGAGCCCTGGGGGCGCCGCTTCCGATCGCGCTACTAGCGGGAATCGGGCCCGTCGCTTCCGTCCGTGCGCGGCTCTAGCTTGCGGGTAGTCCGGCACCTAACGAAGGGGCAGCCATGTGGCTCGTAAAGCTCACGGATAAGCAACTGGAGGTCCTCCGGGCGGTGCTTCGCGCCGAGGAGCATCTGGGGCCGGCCCTCCGCGGAGCGCTGGAGGCGATTGACCTCGCACGCTGGGACGAGCTCCCCGACGCCCATCTTCCCTGGCAGGACGTGACCGAGACGGCTCGCCGACAAGGGATCTCCGAGGCCGACGTGATCTGGGATCTCGCGGGCAAGCGCAAGCGCACCGCGGCATGACCTATGGCGGTTTCGCCGCCCAACGACACGCTGGGGCGACCGAGCCCACGCGCGGCGACCGCGTTCAGCCGTAGTTGTAAAACCCGCTACCGCTCTTGCGGCCGAGCTTGCTCTCCCCGATCATCTCCTCGATCCGTCCCGGCGCCCGGTAGCGCTCCTCGCCGGTGTCGTCGAAGAGGCTCTGTCCGATCGCAGCCGCGACGTCGAGGCCGATGAAGTCGAGCAGGCGCAGCGGGCCCATCGGATGGCCCGCGCCGAGATGCATGCACGCGTCGACGTCCCCGACCGGCATCCCGGTTCGCTCGAGCAGTCGCACCGCGTCGAACAGGTACGGGAAGAGCAGCCGGTTCACCACGAACCCAGGCTGATCGGGGACCGGAACCGGCGTCTTCTGAAGCGCCGAGCACCACGCCTGGACGCGGGTGGCGACGCCGGCTCGCAGGCCATCCGGGAAGCAGAGTTCGACGAGCTCCATCCGCTGGACCGGGTTGAAGACGTGGAGGCCGAAGAGGCGGTCTGCATGACCGCTTCGCTCCGCCAGCTCGCGGACCGGGAGCGAGGAGGTCGTCGTGGCTAGGTCGGCGTCGCCGACCTCCGCGAGGCCCCGCAGCAGCTCGACTTTGACCTCGAGGTCCTCCTTGACCGACTCGACGACCACATCGCAGTCCTCGAGGTCCGCGAGGTCGGTGGTGACCCGAATCCTCCTCGGCACGGCGCCCTCGAACTTGCCGCACTCCGCCTCGGCGCGCTCCTCCGCCCGCCACGCCGACTGGTCGCTGCGCGCCCACAGGCGCACGTCGCCGAGCGCGCTCGCGATCGCGGCGATCCCGCACGCCATCGCGCCGCTGCCCGCGATCCCCGGGCGCGCGTATCCCTCTGGCCGATTCACCCGCCCGGCTTAGTATCACGCGCGTCATTTGAACGGCGCAGCTCCGGGGCCGTACGGCCGGGTGGTGCGCGTCCCTCCCTACCCTGAGGGCATGGAGCAGCGGGCTCAGAGGCTGCGCCGGCCTGTGTTCGGCGCGGCGGCGGGAGTCATCGTCGCCGTGATGGTGCTCGGGGCCTTCTCGATGTGGACCGTGATCCCGTTCGGCTGGATCTGGATCGGCTCGAAGGTCTCGCAGACGCAGCAGCCCTCGGGTGGCCCCTACATGGTGGTGTTCGTGGGAATCGTCGTCTCCATCTGCGCGATGGCGTGGATTCTCTCGCGGCTCAACCGCATCTACGTCCGCATCACCGGGAGCAGCCGGCTGCCGCGCCGCTACCTGCCGGCCTGGAAGAAGAGCCTCAGCGACGAGCGGACGAGCCTCCAGGGGCCGTCCGTCCTCGAGGCGGTGATTCTCTCGTCGGTGCTGCTCGCCGGGGCGGCGATGGCGATTTGGTTCTTGATCGCCGCCGGCTCGCCCCTGCCCCGCCAGTAGCACTCCCACGCAAGGCCGCTCCTGGAGGGACGAGGACCCTCCAAGTGCCCCATTTATCCCATGGATATGCGGCTGGCGCGGCTGGTTGACTCGCCAGTCAATCGATCGAGTAGGCTCATAGAAGTTGGGCGGCGACTTTGTCGACGCACATGCTGGTGTCGTTGGGTATTCATGAAGTAAATGGGCGGCATCGAGCGAGAAAACCGAAACGGAGGCTGATCCGGCGATGGCGAGCAACGGCAACTTCCAGGGTCGCGAGGTAGTGATCGTCGGGGCGGCCAGGACCCCGATCGGCCGCGGCCACGAGGAGAAGGGCTACTACAAGGACGTCCATCCCTCGACCCTGCTCGCGACCACTTACAGGGAGCTCATCGACCGCGCCGGCATCGAGCCGTCCGAGGTCGAGGACGTCGTCACCGGTTGCGTGCAGCAATTCGGCGAGCAGGCCCTGAACATCGGCCGCAACGCCTGGCTCGAGGCGGGCTTCCCCGTCGAGACGCCGGCGACGACGATCGACCGCCAGTGCGGATCCGCCCAGCAGGCCGTGAACTTCGCCGCAGCCCTCGTCGCCTCGGGCGTCCACGACGCCGTGATCGGGAGCGGGGTCGAGCACATGGGACACATCTCCTTCGCCGACAGCATGTCGGTGCAGCAGGAGCACGGATTCGCCTTCTCGCCGGAGCTCATGGAGCGCTATCAGCTCGTCCCGCAGGGGATCTCGGCGGAGATGATCGCCGACAAGTGGGAGATCCCTCGCTCGGAGCTCGATGAGATCGGCCTGCGCTCCCATCAGCTCGCCGCGAAGGCCACTGACGAGGGGCGCTTCGAGCGGGAGATCATTCCGTACTCCGTCAACGGCGACACCTACGTCACCGATCAGGGCATCCGCCCCGATACCTCTCTGGAGAAGCTCGCCGAGCTCAAGCCCGCGTTCAAGGAGGACGGCAGGATCACCGCCGGAAATTCCTCGCAGATCTCCGACGGCGCCGCGGCCGTGCTGGTCATGACGCGCGACAAGGCCGACGAGCTCGGGCTCGAGCCTCGTGCCAGGATCGCCGACCAGACGACCGTCGGCGTCGATCCGGTGATCATGCTCACCGGACCGATTCCCGCCACCAACAAGCTCCTTGATCGCAACGGCATGAAGATCTCCGACATCGACCTGATCGAGATCAACGAGGCGTTCGCGTCGGTGGTGGCGGCATGGCGGCGCGAGATCGAGCCCGACATGGACCGCGTCAACGTGAACGGCGGCGCGATCGCGCTCGGGCATCCGCTCGGGTCGACCGGCGCGAGGCTTATCACGACGCTCCTCCACGAGCTGGAGCGCTCCGACAAGGAGTGGGGCCTCGTGACGATGTGCTGCGGCGGCGGACTCGGCACCGGCACGCTGATCCAGCGGATCTAGCCCGCTTCACGAAACGGGCTCCCGCCTCGTTTGGTTACCGATGACGCCCAGGCCGGCCGGTGCCCACGCCCGAGCGGATGCTCAGAGTCTCAGTGAGGCCGATCAGCACCTGCGCTCGGTCGACCACGTCATGCGCCGGATCATCGACGAGCGCGGCCCGATTGACGCCGAGACCGACCGCCGCGGAAGCCGGCCCGATCCGTACCAGGCCCTCGCCCGCGCGATCGTCGGCCAGCAGCTCTCGACGAAGGCGGCGCGCTCGATCTGGGAGCGGCTTGTGGAGATCCTCGGCGGGACGTTCCCGAAGCCATCCGGGCTGTTGGCCGTCGACGCGGAGGCGATCCGCGGCGCCGGCCTGTCGCGGTCGAAGGTCAACTTCCTGCGCGACCTCGCCGAGCGGGTCGAAGACGGGCGGCTCGACCTCGAGCGCCTGGTGGAGTTGCCGGACGAGGACGTCGTAGCGACCCTGACGGAGATCAAGGGCGTCGGACCGTGGACGGCGGAGATGTTCCTGATCTTCCACCTCGGCCGCCCGGATGTGATCTCCGCCGGTGACCTGGGGATCAGGCGGGCCGTCCAGATCGAATACGGGCTTGACGACCTCCCGGGTCCGACGGACCTCGAGCGAATCGCCGAGCCGTGGCGGCCCCACCGCACCCTCGCCTGCCTGTACCTGTGGCGCTCGCTGGATAACGCGCCAGGCTGACGTCGCAACTGCGACCGCCGGAGCGCGCGATCGCTACGGTTCCGCGTTCGCCGAACGGTGGAATCGAACTATCAAGGAGCCAGCACAAATGCGACTACGACCAGCAGCCCTACTGGCAGCGGCGCTCGCCGGCGTCATGGCCCTCGCGGGATGCGGGGGCAGCGACTCTTCGACGAGCACAACAAGCGAGACCCTGACCAAGAGCGAGTTCGTCGCGAAGGCCAATGCGATCTGCGCCAAGGGCAATCAAGAGATCAGGGCGGCCGGCAAGAAGCTCTTCAGCAGCGGCCAGGCGCCGAGCCAGGCCGCGCAGGAGAAGTTCGTGACCGCCACCGTGATCCCGAGCATTCAGCAGCAGGTCGATGCGGTTGACGATCTTCCGGCGCCCGCCGGCGACGAGCAGAAGGTCCAGGCGATCGTCAATGCCGCCCGGTCCGCGCTCGACAAGGTCAAGCAGGATCCGAGCCTGATCACGGCCCAGGGGCAGAGCGACCCGTTCGCCCAGGCCGACAAGCTGACCAACTCCTACGGGCTGACGCAGTGCGGCTGACCAACCCGAGGGGCTGACCTACTGCTCAGGGAGCCTGCCGCCGACGAACTGCACGACACCCGCGGACCTCTGGCGGATGTTGGCGAAGCCGCGCTCCTGAAGCGCGCGAACGATCTCCTCTCCCTCGAACATCCGCATCCCGCTGAGGCGCTCGACGATCGGCTTGAGCGGTGGCGGCGTGACCTTGCGGCGGACCGAGGTCATCAACGCGATGCGGCCGCCCGGGCGGAGCACTCGGCGCATCTCGCCCAGTCCGGCGAAGGGGTCCGCGAACAGGTGCAGGGCTGCGAAGCAGCACACGGCGTCGAACGTGGCGTCACGAAACGGAAGCTCCGCAGCATCGCCCCGGATCAGCGCCAGGTTCGAAACCAGCCGCCCCGGCTCACGCCGTGAGCCGGGGCTGGTTTCTTCACCCGTTCGCCGTCCAGGCTCACTCGAAGGTCCCTCCGAGACGAGCTCTGCGACACCGCGTTCGAGCATGGTCCGCGAGGCGTCGATCCCGATCACCAGCCCCTCGTCCCCCACGGCCCTGGCGAACTCGCGCGAGAAGTTTCCCGGTCCGCACGCCACGTCCAGCACCACATCGCCCGGACTCAGCCCCAGCAGTAGCCGAGCGATGCGTGCCTCCTCCGCCATCCCGGGCCCCGTCAGGCCCTTGGCCACGCGAGCCAGCGCGGGCCGCCAGTACCGCTCGTAGATCGCCGCTACGAGGCTCGTCGTCATCAGGTCCTGCGTGGTGCCCGTGGACTCAAGATCCTCGGCGAGCAGATCCAGATAACCGCGTTGCGCCGCCCCCGGCCGCTCGGCGATGGCCCGCGCGTCCGGCGTGAGGAGGTCGCGCGCGCGCCGCAAGCCCAACGGTTCGGAACCAGCCGCACCCACTCCGGGTGGGTGCCGGGGCTGGTTCCTCACGCGCTCGCCGTCCTGGCTCGTTCGGAACCAGCCGCACCCACTCCGGGTGGGGGCCGGGGCTGGTTCCTCACGCGCTCGCCGTCCTGGCTCGCTCGCGGGGCTGGACCGAGGTCATCAGTGTGCGGCCGGGGTGCCCGGGCCAACCCCGCGGGGCTCGCCGGAGTGCTGCGCGAGGTCCTCGAGCCGCGCGATGTGGCGCTCGCCGTCGACTCTGATCGGATCGTCGGGTGGCAGGTCGGCGATCAAGCGGCGGATCCGGTTGCGGATCTGAAGCGCGAAGTGGGGCGTCGCCGGACCGGCGAGCGAGCGGATGTCCTCGATCGTGACGCGGCGGCCGGGCGCCAGCCGGTCGGGACGCTCGGCCTCGCTCATCAGCGCGCGGCTCCCGCTGTGGTCATTTTTTGCCGCTTCCCTTCTCTATCCGGGGCCGGACGGTGGAGGCTTCACGCTCGTTCCGGTACCGGACCTTACCGGCGCGACCTCTGCCAGATCGTCGACCTGCGCCTGGAATCCAACGGAGATCGTCTGCTCGTCGCCGATGATCCAGATGTGGTTGTAGACGGCGCGGGTCGGGTCGGTGATGTAGCCCGGCTTGATGTCGAGCAGGTAGCCGCGCAGCGCGTCCGGCACGTGGCGCGAGTCGTCGGTGACCAGGAGCGGGCCCCAGTTGCCGCTCGCGGAGAGGGGTGACGCCGCCGCGGCGTCGAGCGGCTCGGCGTCGGAGGCGATCACGAGTCCGTGGCCGGGGTCCGTGATGTCCCAGCCGAAGCTGCCGGCGTCGTAGCGGGCGAAGTCGATGGCGTTCTGGACGGGATCGGAATCGCCGATCCGCGTCGGCGCCTTCGCCACTTCCTCGACCTCCTTCAGCGCCTTGTCCGAGATGGCGGAGGATGGCCCGAGCGCGAACACGTCGGCGCCCTGGTCCCGTTTCAGCGCGTCGATCGTCGGCTTCGGGACGGAGTCCTTGCCCGTGAACAGAACCGGCTCGCCCGACCGGGCGGCCCAGGACGCCGCCGGCATCGCGTAGCGCGACTGCATGGAGCTCACCAGCAGCACGTCCTTGGGCCTGGTCCCGCTCAGCTCCTGCCGCAGGGCGTCGACCTCGGCCGCGATCGCCGCCGGGCTCTTGCCGGTGACGCGCTGAGTGTCGAGACCCGCCGGCGTGGCGGTCTCTCCGACCCGGAAGAGCTGGGCGCCCTGGGTGGCGGCTGACCCGCTGGGGCCGAGCGCCTTCAGGGCGTCGGTGGTGAGGCTGGGAACGCCGTCGCGCGTGGAGATCAGTACCGGCGCGCTGGTGGGCGGCCCAGCGAGGCTGGCCGCGGCGATGCCGGACTGCCAGTCCTTCTCGTCCACCAGCGAGACAGCGTCCGGCCCGGCGACTCCGCCGGTCGACGGGAAGACCGCCAGGGCGACGGCGGCGGCGTCGGCCACGGGATCGGCGCCGGATACGCGGGTCGTGTTCTTGGTCGCGAACTCCGGGAATCCCAGGCCCTGCGCTGCCTTGGGTTGGGGGCGCTTGGTGTGGACCACGATCCTCGGCGCCGGCGGAGGCGACGGCGACTGCTTGGGCTCCTCATTGAGCGCGTCGCCGAGGAAGTAGGCGCCGACGCCGACGCCGGCCAGAACGGCCAGGGCGCCCGCCCCGATCCCGACCCGCCGCTTCCAGTTGCCCCACACGGCCGGGAACCGTATTCAACGCCACCCCTCACCAAGCGGGGCGGCCCAGGTCGAGCGGTGCAAAAACCGCGCTGGGCACGGATTTCGCACCTTTCGGTGCGCTCGGTCCGCCGGGCGCGGGAGGTAGACTGACGCATTGACTGACCAGTCAATCAGACGCTAGATCACGGAGGTTTAGATGGACTTCGGACTGACCGACGATCAACGCGAGTTCAGTGCGCATTGTCGCGAGTTCGCGACCGAGGTGATCCGGCCGGTGGCCGCCAAGCACGACGCGGAGGAGTCGATGCCCTGGGAGGTCATCGAGGCCGCCCGTGAGTGGGGCCTCCACGGGATCGACCATCTGCAGCGGCTGGCCGGCGATCCCGACGGCCAGTTCTCAGTGATCTACGCCGAGGAGCTCCACTGGGGCTGCGCCGGAATCGCGCTCGCGATCTCCGGGTCGACGTTGGCCGCTGCCGGCCTCGCTGCGTCGGGAACGCCGGAGCAGATCGCCCGGTGGGTTCCGGAGTGCCTCGGCTCCGGCGACAAGGTCAAGCTCGGCGCCTACGCCGTGACCGAGCCCCAGGCGGGCTCCGACGTCAAGAGCCTTCGCACCACCGCCAAGCGCGACGGGGACGAGTGGGTGCTGAACGGGACGAAGGTCTTCATCACGAACGGGGGGATCGCTGACGTGCACGTGATCGTGGCGACCGTCGATCCGGACCTCGGTCACCGCGGCCAGGCCTCGTTCGTCGTGCCGAAGGGCACGCCCGGCCTGCGACAGGGCAAGAAGGAGTCGAAGCTGGGGATCCGCGCCTCGCACACCGCCGAGGTCGTCCTCGAGGACTGCCGGATCCCGCTCGAGAACCTGCTCGGTGGGATGGACAAGCTCGAGCGCAAGCTGAAGCGCGCCCGTTCCGGCGAGTCGAGCGGCCGGGCCTCCAACGCGCTCGCGACCTTCGAGCTCACCCGGCCGGTCGTCGGGGCATCCGCCATCGGCATTGCTCGGGCTGCTTACGAGTGGACGCTGGGCCATCTCGACGGTGGCGCGCTCCAGGACCCGCTGGCCGACCTGCTCGACGAGAGCTCGACCGCGGGCAGATCGCCGCATGAGCGGCAGGGCGTCCAGCAGCGGCTGGCGGACGTCGCAACGGAGATCGAGGCCGCGCGCCTGCTGGTCCAGCGCGCGTCCTGGATGGGCCGCAACGGGATCCCGATGACCGGTGGCCAGGGCGCGATGTCGAAGCTGAAGGGCGGCGATGTCGCCATGTGGGCGACCAGGACGTGCATGGACCTGGTCGGCCCGTTTGCTCAGACGGCCGAGTCTCCCCTCGAGAAGTGGTTCCGGGACGCCAAGATCTACCAGCTGTTCGAGGGGACGGCCGAGATCCAGCGTCTGGTGATCTCGAGGATGCAGGCGGCCGAGTACCGCGAGCGCCTTCAGGGCGCCGCCGAGGCGATCGCGAGCGAGGCCTCCGCGAACGGCAGGGGGTCCGCGTCCAGCCACGCGGAGCCGCGGAGCGGCTCGATTGCGAGCGCCGACGAGCCCGCCGCCGCGATCTCGTAGCCGCCCGAAGTCAAGTCGGCGGGCGATTCGCCCGATAGAACGGACGATGGACCGCACTCCCCAGTACGTCTTTGGTGGACTGGCTTCCGGCGCGCTGATCGCCGCCGCGGTCGCTGCCTTCATAACGATCACCTCGCTGGTTGCCGACACGCACTTCCCGAACGGCGACGCAGTTCCGCCGCCGTCCGGGCCTCACGCCGTGAGGATCGTCCCGCCAGGTGGGCCCGATTCGGGTGTTGCGCCGGGTCCCGCCGGCCCCCAGGGGCTCGCGCGGAACGCAGCGCTGTCGTCGTCGGCGGCTCTCCATCAGCTCACATCGGTTCGCCGCCAGCTGACCGCAGGCGGCGCGGCGCGTCGGCAGCCGAGCGGATCATCGCCGGGCCGTCACCCGCGCGCGCAGCCGCCATCCGGTCGCACCGATGGGCCGAATCCGGGTGGCACCGGGAAGGGGAGTCCGTCGCCGGCAGCCGGCTCGACCGACGCGACGCCGGCCCCGGTCGCGTCGCCCCTGCGCTCGAATGCTGGCGGGCCTGCGAGCGGTTCCTCGACGAGTGCAACGCCGGCGAGCGCGGCCAACGAGGGCGGAGCCCCCCCGGGGCTGGCGAAGAAGGGCGGGACGCCCCCCGGGCTCGCCAAGCAGGGCGGATCGCCTCCCGGGTTGGCGAAGAAGGGCGGAACGCCTCCGGGGCTGGCGAAGAAGCCTGACGGAACGCCTCCCGGGCTAGCGTCCAAGCCCGGCGGCGCGCCGCCGGGGCAGGCGAAGAAGGGCTAGGCGGGACATTCCGCCGGCCCCGCGGCCGGCTTCGCCCCTCTGAGCTTTAAGCTCGCTGCGATGGCACATGCGCATGCCCACGGTCGGGGCGTCGGGCGGCGGAGCTCGGCCCGTGGGGCGCCCGAGGCGCTTGCCGCCCGACGCGTGGCGAACCGGCGCCGGATGCTGGGCGCAGCCGCGATCAACGGCGGCATGTTCGCCGTCGGGGTCGCGGGCGGCATCGTCACCGGCTCCCTCGCCCTCCTCGCCGACGCGGGACACGTCCTATCGGATCTGGCCGCGATCGGCCTCGCCCTGTTCGCCGCGCGGCTCGCGAGCCGGTCAGGCGGGCCGCGCCGGACCTTCGGATATCAGCGCACCGAGGTGATCGCCGCGCTCGTCAACGGCATTGCCCTGGTGGGAATCGCTGCGGTGATCATCGTCGGCGCGGTCGACCGGCTCGGCGATCCGCCGGGCGTCAAGGGGGCGGGCGTCGTGGTCCTGGGAATCGTGACATTGGCCGGAAACGCGGCCGCGACCTGGGTCCTCGCACGCGGGGAGCGACAGGACCTGAACCTGGAGGCGGTGCTGCGACACTCGGCGGCGGATGCGCTCGGCTCGCTCGGCGTGGTGGTCTCGGGGGTCGTGGTCTTGACGACGGATTGGAGGCCGATCGATCCCGTCATCGCGATCCTGATCGCCGTTCTCATCCTCGCGTCATCCCTGCGCCTCATCCGCGAGCCGTTCGACGTGCTCATGGAGGCTGCCCCGGAGGGCATGGACGCGGACGCGGTCGCCCGTGCGCTGGGCGCCGTGGCCGGTGTCTACGGGGTGCACGAGTTGCACGTGTGGTCGGTCACGCCCGGCTTCGACGCGCTCGCGGCCCACGTGGTCGTGGAGCGGGGCCACGATCGCGACCGCGTCCGGCGCGAGCTCGAGTTCCTCCTGCGCGACCGGTACGCGATCGCGCACACCACCCTGCAGATGGAGGATCCCGGCGACGACGACGCGGTCCTGCAGGTCGAGACCTGACGACATGTCCGCAGACCGGGTTCGTCTCAAGGCAGAGAGGACGAGCCGTGCAAGATCCGCGCTATCCGCGGGAAATGCACCGCTCGATGGATGGGTAGCCGGCCCTAGGCGGGCGTCGGCGTCGGCTCGTCGGCGCCGCTCCGCCACTCCTGCTCGATCCGCCCGATCATCGCCGGGTACACGATGAGGTGGCGAAACGGCCTGATCGCGGCCATGTAGGCGTGCCCGAGGACGCCATTCGGGTTGACGAGGACCGTCATCTGGCCTCGGTACCGGTCCGTCCCGTCCGGGACCCAGCCGAGATGCATGACCCCGTGCATGGTTCGGTTCGCGACCTCCGCGGCGAACTCGTCGCCCGTCATGTAAAGCGGGATGAAGGGAAGCCGACCGAAGTCCGGGCAGGGTGTCCCGCGGAGATCCGCCGGCAACCGGTCGCGGAGCGTGGGCGCTCTGGAGCCGGGGCCAGCGGCGGGGTCGTCCCAACCAAGCAGCCCTCCGACCTTCCAGCGGAGCGCGAAGAGCATGCGAACGGCGCGGGAGGAGGCTCGCGACGGGTCGCCCGCGGCAATTCCCCGCACGAGTCGAGGGAAATCGTCCGGTCCGCCGGGCGTCTGCAGTTCCCAGACGTCCTCGACCCGGAAGCCTCGAGCGATCTCATGGATGCGCCAGGGACGGCCGGTGTGGGCGGAGTTCGGGAGCCTCATCGGTCTCCCTCCGACTCGGTGTGCTCGAGGATTGCTCGCGCCAATGTGGCCCAGTCGGCTCGATCGACGCCGTGGCCCGCTCCCGCGAGCGAAAGCAGTTGCGCACCCGGGATCTCGCCGGCAAGCGCCTCGCCGTGCTCAGGCGGGAACATCGGATCCGCGGTCCCGTGGATCACAAGGGTGGGCGCGGCGATCGAGGACAGGGGCGGGCGGGAGCGGCCGTCGTCCTCGAGGAGCTCGTGGTTCCCGGCGGCGGCCAGGTTGCGGGTGCGCTCGACCTCGCGCCGCGCGAGCTCGCGGACGGCGGCCTCGTCGAAGGGACGCCGACCACCCGACAGCACCCGCGAGTAATCGACGAAGTACTCGATCACGGAGGCCGGGTCCGACCAGTCGACCTTCGCTGTGGACGAGAACCGCGCGAGCTCCTCGGTGCTGGACGGAAGCGCGCCCCCACCGGGGAGTGCGCGGGAGGTGCTGATCAGAACCAGCGAGCGGACTCGATCGGGGAAGTCGAGGGCGAGGAGCTGAGCGAGCGCGCCGCCCATCGAGACGCCGACGACATGCGCTGCCGGTAGGCCGTAACCGTCCAGGACGCCGGCGGCGTCGGCGACCAGGTCCGCGCTCGTGTAGCCGGGGCGACCCGCCTCGTACGTCACCGATCGGCCGGTGTCGCGGTGGTCGTAGCGGATCACGAACCGCCCCCCGTCCGCGAGCATGCGGCAGAAATCCTCCTCCCACCAGAGCATGGATCCGCCCATGCCCACGATGAGGAGAACCGGCGCGTCGGCCGGATCGCCGAAGGGCTCCGTGCAGAGCTCGACCCCGTTCGCCTCGATCAGGCGCTCCGGCATTTGATCCGCAATTCCTCCTTTTTGCCTGAAATATGCGTTGCAGCAGGCATAAATGGTGTTAAGACCTGCTTGCAAACCGACCCGCGGATGCTAGGGTCCCGCGCACAATTGTGCCGAGTCCATCCGGCCCTCGGCTGGATGGAACGGGGGAACCAAACCCCAGGGGCGAATGGCCGTGAGCCCGGAGGCTCAGCTCGCCAGGCGCGTCTCCTCCGCGCTAGCCCGTCAGCTAACCCCGTAGGCACCAGAGCGAGAGATGACAAAGCCGAACAACCGACCGCGACCGAATCGCCGATCCACCCTGCTTGCCCTCTGCGCGGCCGGGGCGGTGACCGGTGTCCTCGCGGTCGCGGGAGGTGCCCCGGCACAGGACATCCAGGCGATCCAGAACAAGATCGACTCCTCGCGGGCGCAGCTCGGCCAGAAGCAGGCGCAGCTTCAGCACGCCAAAGATCGCGCCGGCGTCCTCTCCACGACGATCCAGAGGTATGGGGACCGCGTCGATCAGCTGCGCGGCGAGGTCGCGACGCTCCAGAACCGGATCGCGATCGTCCAGACGCAGCTCCAAAAGACGGAGGCCGAGCTCAAGGAGGCCAAGGCCAGGCTCGTCGAGCTTCGCGCCCGCCTCAAGCGCTCGCTCCGGGTCCTGCAACAGCGGCTCGTGGACATCTACGAGTCGAACAACCCCGACGCGATGACCGTGATCCTGAGCGCCCACGGCTTCAACGACCTACTGAGCCGCTACGACTACCTCCAGCGGATCCAGTCGCAGGACACCTCGATCGCCGTCCGCGTGAAGCGGTTGCGAAACGAGGAGAGGGAGACGGTCGACCGCGTGCGGGCGGCCCGCGACGCGATCGCTGCGAAGCAGGCGGAGCTCCAGCGCAGCCAGGCCGAGCTGGAGGCACGCCAGAGCGGCCTGATCGACGCCCGGCAGCAGGATCAGCAGCTCCTGAGCCAGGTCCAGCAGACCAAGGACCAGCTCGAGGGCGACGTCGGCAGCATCTCGGCGCAGATCGCGTCGCAGCTCCAGGCGAAGCAGGAGGCGGAGGCCGCGGCCGCTGCCGCTGCCGCTGCGGCGGCGGCCCAGGAATCCTCCTCCACGTCGTCGGGAGGGACGAGCGCCGCCCCGGCGGGGCCGGTCCAGGGCGAGAGCTCCTCAGGGATGATCTGGCCAGTCAACGGCCCGATCACGTCGCCGTTCTGCGAGCAGCGGGCGTGGGAGAGCTGCCATCCGGGCATCGACATCTCAGTGCCCAGCGGCACTCCGATTCACGCCGCCGCGGCCGGCACCGTCGCGATCGCCGGGCCGGAGTCCGGATACGGGAACTACACCTGCATCGACCACGGCGGCGGGGTCTCGACCTGCTACGCCCACCAGCAGTCGATCTCCGTTTCGGTCGGCCAGCACGTCAGCCAGGGGCAGGTGATCGGATACAGCGACTGCACCGGGCTCTGCTTCGGGCCCCACCTGCACTTCGAGGTGCGCGTGAACGGGAACCCGGTGGACCCGATGGGCTATCTCCCGTAGTCGTCTCGACCACACGCGTTACAGGTCTCGTGGAAGCTTGCCGATTGGCTTGGGTGAACCGCCCACACGTTGGGCGCGGCATGACATCCTTAGGAACAAGGTGACGGCGCTCTCCGAGACTCACGTCGAGACACCGCGGGCCCTGCACCTGCGGGCCTATCTGGCCGGCACGGGCGCGACCGGCGCCCTCGTCGCCGGCGCGTTGATCGTCTTCCTGGCGCTCGCGACCTACGTCGCGTTCAACGGCATCCCGCTCGGCGGTGACGGCGGCGACTCCGGAACGAGCTACGTGGGCGACCGGACGAACGGCACCCCCGCGGCGGCGGCCACCGCGTTGCGCGCCGCAACCGGCGCCGTTGCGGCGGATCCCGTGCACGGGGCTCCGGTCGGAGCCGGTGGGCCCGGCGCCGGCGAGGCTGCCGGAGCGGGCGCCGATGAGTCGGGCGCCGGCGGAGCGGCCGCGCCGAGTTCGGGTGGCGGCACCGTCTCCCCGGGCAGCGGCGGCTCGCCGACGGATTCGACTACGTCGGGTGATCCGAGCCCGAGCCCGAGCCCCGGCCCGGGCAGCTGCACCACATGCGCGCCCCCTTCGTCCTCAACGTCCTCCGGCGTCGTCGGGAACACGGTCAGCCAGGTCGATAACACCGTCGGCACGAACGTTTCCGGCGGCCCCGTCGGAAACGCGGTCAGCACCGTCGACAACACGGTCACCGGCACCGTGAACGATGTCGGCGGAGCCGCCGGTCAGACCGGCCTCGGCGACAGCGTCAACAACACCGTCAACAACACCGTCGACAACACCGTGAACAACGTCGTCGGCGGCTTGCCCGGCGGGAAGCCCTAGGCTCTCAGCCCAGCCTTCGCTCCATCCACCGCAGGGCGACGCCGTGAAGCTCCGCGTCGTGCTGGGCGGAGCGGTGATGGCCGCCCGGGAGCACGATCAGCTTGCGCGGCTCGGCGGCGCGGGCGTAGAGCTCCTCGGACCAGTCCGCCGGGATCTGGTCGTCGCCACGGGCGTGGATCAGGAGCAGCGGCTTGGACCCCATCAGCTCGACCGCCTGGCGCAGGTCGTGCTCGGCCAGCCACGCGGCGAGCGCGCTCGCGCCCGCCGGGTCGATCCGCATCCGAAGCTCGCCTCCCTGTAGCCCGCGCGTCAGATGTTGCGCGCCGGCCGGGCAGATTGCGATCGCGGCCGCGATGGCGTCCGACGTCGCGGCGGCCTGGATCGCCATGAACCCGCCCATGCTGGATCCACGGACGCAGACCCGCGCTTCGTCCACTCCCTCGACGGCCGCCAGGAATCTGGCCATCCTCCCGACATCTGCGAGCGCCTCCGGGCTCATCCCGTCATCGGCCTCGCCGTGCCCGCGCTGGTCATAGGCGAGCGCCGCCCAGCCCCTCGATGCGCACGCGCGCCCGAAGTCGCCGTGGTTCTCCTTCCGCGACCCGGCTCCGTGCAGGATGACCATCGCGCGCCATGGCGGAGGCGTGCCTGGGAGCCAGAGCATGTACGGGCGTCCCTCGTGGACTCCCATCTGGCTCGGGCCGATCACGTCCCTGCTCATTCGTGTTGCTGAACCTACCCAGTGGCACCCTGCGCCCGCGGCCGCCGGGCGCCCACCGTCACAATGGGCGCCCCCATGAGCACGACGCGCGAGCGAGCCCTCGTCGAAACATCACCCGTCTACCCAGCCGGCAGCCGGGTGAACGAGAGCGGCCACCTGGAGATCGGCGGCTGCGATGTCACAGACGTCGTGGCGGACTTCGGGACGCCCGCTTACATCTACGCCGAGGACGACATCAGGGGGCGGGCGCGCGCCTACCTCAACGCCTTCCGGTCACGGACCGACGACTTCGAGGTGCTCTACGCGAGCAAGGCGGCGCCGATCACGGCCGTCTACCGGCTCTGCGCGGAGGAGGGTCTCTCGGTCGACGTCGCGTCGGGCGGCGAGCTCCACGTTGCCCTGCGTGCCGGGTTCGACCCGGCACGTATCCACCTCCACGGGAACAACAAGACGGAGGCCGAGCTTCGCTACGCGACCGAGGCGGGTGTCGGCCACATCATCCTCGACTCCTTCGGCGAGATCGAGCGGCTGGACGCAATGCTCGACCGTGCGCAGGAGGTCCTGATCAGGGTCACGCCGGGTGTCCTGCCAGCCACGCACTCGTACGTCCAGACGGGGGGTCTCGACTCCAAGTTCGGCTTCGGGCTCGAGGACGGGCTCGCCGAGCGGGCGATCGCCGAGGTGCGGGCCTCACGGAACCTTCGCCTCGTCGGGCTGCACGCCCATATCGGCTCGCAGGTGTTCGAGCTCGAGCCGTACGTGTCGGCGATCGAGGCGCTCGGTCATCTCGTGGGTACGGATTGGGAGTGCCGGATCCTGAACGTCGGCGGTGGTCTCGGGATCGCCTACACCTCCGCGGACGAGCCGCCCTCGATCGATGACTACGTCGACGTCAAGGTCCGGGGCGTGCAGCGGGTCTTCGACCCGGTGCCGCGGATCCTGATCGAGCCGGGGCGCTCACTCGTCGGGAACGCCGGCGTCACGGCGTATGAGATCGGCACCGTGAAGGAGATCCCCGGCGTCCGCACGTACCTCGCCGTGAACGGGGGCATGTCCGACAACCTGCGGCCGATGCTCTACGGCTCCCGGTACGAGGCGATCGTTGCGAACCGGGCCGGCGAGGCGCCGGACACGCTGGCCACGGTCGCCGGCATGCACTGCGAGTCCGGCGACATTCTCGTGACTGACGCGATGCTGGCCTCGCCCGCCGTCGGCGACGTCCTCGTCACGCCGGCGACCGGCGCTTACGGGTACTCGATGGCCAGCAACTACAACGGGGCGCCCCGGCCGGCGGTGATCTTCTGCAGGGGCGGCGACGCGCGGTTGGTGGTGCGGCGGGAGACCTGGGAGGACCTGGTGGCGCGCGACATTTGAATCGGCCGGTGCCGGAGCTGATGACGAAGCAGAGTCAAGACACTGTCCACATCGGCGCGCGAGCGGCTGGTGTCGTTGGTGATTCATGAGTGATCCGGTCCGCATCGGGCTGCTCGGGCGCGGGACCGTCGGGGGCGCTTTCTGTGACCTGGTCCAAGAGCGTGCGCGGGCCGTGGAGGCTGCGGCCGGGCGGCGCCCGGAGATCGTCGGAGTCCTGCGCCGATCCGAGGGGGACTTCGAGCAGATCCTCGAGCGGTCGGACGTGGTGGTCGAGCTGATCGGCGGCACCGAGCCCGCCCGCGAGTACGTGCTGCGGGCGCTCCGGGCCGGCCGGCACGTCGTAACCGCCAACAAGCAGCTCGTCGCGCAGTTCGGCGACGAGCTCTTCGAGGTCGCTCGTCAGGCGGACGTCCAGCTTCGCTTCGAGGCCGCGGTCGCGGGCGTGGTGCCCGTCATCAGGGTGATCCAGGAGAGCCTGGCCGCGACGGAGATCACGAAGGTGTTCGGGATCGTGAACGGTACGACCAACTTCATCCTGTCGGAGATGGCGAGCACCGGCGCCGAGTACGCCGACGCGCTGCGCCGCGCGCAGGAGCTCGGCTACGCGGAGGCGGACCCGACGGACGACGTCGAAGGCGCGGACGCCGCGGCGAAGATGGCGATCCTCGCCCGGCTGGCGTTCGGGACGCCTGTGGGGCTGGCGGACGTCGCCTACCAGGGGATCACCGAGATCCAGCCAGAGGACATCTCCTACGCGAAGGAGCTCGGCCTCTCGTTGAAGCTGCTCGGGGTCGCCGAGCGCCGCGATGGCGGGATCAGCGTCCGCGTCTTTCCGTGCTTCCTCTACTCAGGGCATCCGCTCGCGCCCGTCGAGGGGCCGTTCAACGCGGTCATGGTCGAGGCGCCGGCGATCACCGAGATCACGATGTCGGGCCCGGGCGCCGGCGGGATCGAGACGGCGTCGGCGGTGCTCGGCGACGTGGTCTCGATCATCTCCGGCAAGGCGCCGGTGCACGCCGCGCACCAGCAGCTCGAGATCGTGCGCGACATCCCCTCGGCGTTCTACCTCCACCTCGAGGTGGCGGACCGCCCGGGCGTGCTCGCCCGCATCGCCGATGTGCTCGGCCGCAACCACGTCTCGGTGCGAAGCGTGGTCCAGCGGGGGCTCGGGGATGATGCCCGCCTCGTAATGGTCATGCACGAGGGGGCGGAGTCGCGATTCTTCGCGGCGCTTTCGGAGATCGCGAAGCTCGAGTTCCTGCGGGCGACGCCGCGGGCCATCCGCGTGATCGAAGAAGAGTTCGTGTGAGCCCCCCGCCGCTCATCGAGCGGTACCGCGATCGGCTGCCGCTCGCCGATGACGATCCCGTCGTCACCCTCGACGAGGGATCGACGCCGCTGATCGAGGCGCCGGTGATCTCCGAGCGCGTCGGCGCGCACGTCTACCTCAAGCTCGAGGGCGCGAATCCGACCGGGAGCTTCAAGGACCGGGGGATGACCGTGGCGGTCTCGAGGGCAAAGGGCGCCGGCGCCGAGGCGGTGATCTGCGCGTCGACCGGCAACACCGCGGCGAGCGCGGCCGCCTACGCGGCTCGCGCGGACCTGCGGGGTGCGGTCATCGTGCCCGAGGGGCGGATCGCGATCGGCAAGCTCGCCCAGGCCCTGATGCACGGAGCGCGGGTGATCGCGCTGCGAGGCAATTTCGACCAGGCGCTCGAGATCGTCCGCGAGCTGGCCCGAAGCCACCCGATCGAGTTGGTGAACTCGGTCAACGACTACCGGATCGAGGGCCAGAAGACCGCCGCGTTCGAGGTCTGCGACGAGCTGGGCGAGGCACCGGACGCGCTCGCGATCCCGGTCGGGAACGCCGGCAACGTGACCTCGTGGTGGCGCGGCTTTCGGGAGTACGGCGCGTCGCCACTTCTGTACGGACTTCAGGCGGAGGGCGCGGCGCCGCTGGTGGTCGGCCATCCGGTCGCCGAGCCCGAGACGGTCGCGTCGGCGATCCGGATCGGCAACCCGGCCCGCTGGGAGGAGGCGATGGACGCGGTCACCGGCTCGCGCGGCCGGATCGCGGCGGTCTCCGACGACGCGATCCTGGAGGCCTATCGCCTGCTCGCGACCCGCGAGGGCGTCTTCTGCGAGCCGGCATCGGCGGCGTCGGTGGCGGGCCTCCTGGTCCACGGCCTGCCCGTCTCCGACGACCGGCGGCCGCCGCGGACGATCGTGTGCGTGCTGACCGGGCACGGGCTGAAGGACCCCGACACCGCGCTGGGCAAGGCGCCCGCGGTGATCGGATGCGAGCCCGACGCCGCGGCGGTCGAGCGGCTGGTGTTCGACTGAGGGCGGCGAGGCCGAGCGGGAGAGGGCAGCGAGGGGCGCCCAACACCCAACGCCCGTCGAGCGGTGCGTTTTCCGCGCTATACGCGGGTTTTGCACCGTTCGACCATGGGGCCTTCCAGAGCATTCGATCTGAGCACTGCTCCGCGACTGATTCGGCGCCTCTTGCGCCCCATGCGTGAGGTTTCGGGGGTCACCATCGTGGGATGCTTGAGGAGGTTCTCGCCCTTGTCGCGCCGCCCTGTTGCGCAATCTGCGGTCGGGGATGCGAGCTCCGGCGCCGCATCTGTGAGCGGTGCGAGGCGGAGCTGTCCGTCCTGCCGCCGGTCCGATCGGCGGTTGCGCACGTCGACGAGACATGGTCGGTCGCACCGTATGACGGCGTCGCTCGCCACCTGATCGGCGCGCTCAAGTTCGGGGGGCGGGTTGCGCTGGCGGACGAGGCCGCTGCGCTCATAGCGCGACGGGCGCCACCGACGCTCCTGACCGGTGCGATCGTGCCGGTGCCGCCGGCGCCGCTTCGACGCCGCCGGCGCGGGTTCGACCCGGCGGAGGCGCTCGCGGCGTCGCTCGCAAGGCGAAGCGGACTCCCCCTCGTGCCCTGCCTCGCGCGATCGCAAAGCCCGCGCCAGGTGGGGCGCCATCGCGCGGCGCGGCTCGCCGACCCGCCGCGCGTCCGTGCGGTCTCCCCGGCTCCGTCGGAGGCACTCCTGATCGACGATGTGACCACGACCGGCGCCACGCTCGCCGCGTGCGCAGAGGCGCTCCGAAGTGCCCGCGCCCACCGAATCGGCGCGATCACGCTCGCCGCGTCGCGTGCGTGGCCCAGCCCGGCTTGGCGAGACGGCAACGGCGGCGTAGGATGAGCATTCAGCCTGCCACCCAACGAAAGGAGGGAGTGTGCGGATCGAGGTGAGGGGAAGGAACCGGGAGGTCACCGACGAGCTTCGCCGCCACGTGGAGAAGCGGTTCGACCGCATCGGGCGGCAGGTCTCCGAGCACGCCGTGCTCGAGGTCGAGCTGAGCGAGGAGCGCAATCCCCGGATCGTCGACCGCCAGGTCGTCGACGCCACGCTCCACCTCAAGCGCGTGACCCTGCGCGCGCGGGAAGCCTCCCCCGAGGTCCTCCACTCGATCCACGAGGCGGCCGAGGACCTGCGCCGCCAGGTCAAGCGGCACCGCGAGAAGCGCCGCAAGCGCCACCAGACGCGCCAGGTGATGGAGGGCCTGCGCCGCCGCACCGCCTGACCGGCCGGCCGACGATCGGTCGGTACCCTCAGACGCAGTGGCCAAGGGTCTGATAGATCGCGCTCTCCGGCTCGGGGAAGGGCGCCAGTTCAAGGAGTACGAGCGCCGCGTCGCCTCCATCAACCGGTTCGAGCCGGAGATGGAGCTGCTGGACGATGCCGAGATCCGCAGCGAGTCCGACGGCCTGCGCGAGCGTGCCCGCAACGGGGAGCGGCTCGACGACCTGCTTCCCAACGCGTTCGCGCTCTGCCGCGAGGCCGCGCGGCGGACCATCGGACAGCGCCACTTCGACGTCCAGCTGATCGGCGGCATGGTGCTGCACGACGGATCGATCGCCGAGATGAAGACCGGCGAGGGAAAGACGCTCACCGCGACGCTCGCCGTCTTCCTGAACTCGCTCGCCGGCACCCCCGTCCACCTCGTCACGGTGAACGACTACCTCGCACGCCGCGACGCCGAGTGGATGGGGCCGATCTACGACGCGCTCGGCGTGAGCGTCGGCGCGATCCAGGCGGGCCACGAGCCGCCAACCCGCAAGCTCCAGTACTCCTGCGACGTCGTCTACGGGACGAACTCCGAGTTCGGGTTCGACTATCTGCGCGACAACATGGCCCCCTCGCTGGAGCACTGCGTCCAGCGCGAGCACTCCTACGCGATCGTCGATGAGGTCGACAACATCCTCATCGACGAGGCGCGGACGCCGCTCATCATCTCCGGCGCCCCGGAGGCCGCCGCCGACCTCTACTACACGTTCGCCCGCCTGGCGAAGCAGATGGTCGGGGTCCCGGCGAAGGAGAAGCTCAAGTCGCTCGGCGAGGACCGGGACACGACCAACGTTGACTACGACTTCGAGTTCGACGAGAAGCACAAGACCGTCGCGCCGACTGAGGGGGGTGTCGCGAAGGCTGAGAGCTTTCTCGGCGTCGACAACCTCTACGTCTCGGAGCACGGCACCCTCGTCAACCACCTGGTCCAGTCGCTCAAGGCCGAGTCGCTCTTCGGCCGTGACGACGACTACGCCGTGATCGACGGCGAGGTGAAGATCGTCGACGAGTTCACCGGGCGCATCCTCGAGGGGCGGCGCTGGTCGGAGGGCCTGCACCAGGCGATCGAGGCCAAGGAGGGCGTCCCGATCCGCGAGGAGAACCAGACCCTCGCGACGATCACGCTCCAGAACTACTTCCGCCTCTACGAGAAGCTCGCCGGCATGACCGGCACCGCGCTAACCGAAGCGCAGGAGTTCATGAAGATCTACGAGATGCCGGTGGTCGAGGTTCCGACCAACGAGCCGATGATCCGCGACGACCACAACGACCAGATCTACAAGACGAAGAACGGCAAATGGAAGGCGGTCGTAAGCGAGATCGCCGAGCGCCACGAGCAGGGACAGCCGGTCCTGGTCGGCACGATCTCGGTCGAGGTATCGGAGATGCTCTCGGGCGAGCTCCGCCGTCAGGGGATCGACCACGTTGTCTTGAACGCGAAGCCCGAGCACGCCCAGCGCGAGGGTGAGACCATCGCACAGGCCGGTCGCGTGGGGTCGGTGACGATCGCGACCAACATGGCCGGCCGCGGCGTCGACATCAAGCTCGGGGGCGATCCGGAGCAGGTGACGGGCGCGGAGCTGCGGAAGCTCGGCGTGAAGCCCGAGGACGCCAGCTATCAGGAGGAGCTCGATCAGCTCCTGCCACGGATGCGGGAGCAGTGCGAGCGCGAGGGCCAGCAGGTGATCGAGGCCGGCGGCCTCTTCATCTGCGGCACCGAGCGCCATGAGTCGCGACGGATCGACAACCAGCTGCGCGGCCGGTCCGGGCGCCAGGGCGACCCGGGCGAGTCGCGGTTCTACCTGTCAGCCGAGGACGAGCTGATCCGCCTGTTCGCCGGCGACCGCATCTACAAGATCCTGGACCGGCTCGGACCAGTGGACGAGCACGGGGAGGAGTACCCGCTCGAGGCGAAGATGCTGAGCCGCACCGTCGAGAACGCGCAGAAGAAGGTCGAGCAGCAGAACTTCCTGATCAGAAAGCGCGTCCTCGAGTACGACGACGTCATGAACGAGCAGCGGCGGGTGATCTACAAGTACCGCCGGGAGATCCTCGAGGGCCGCGACATGTCGGAGGTTTCGCGACAGGAGGTCGGGGAGGTCATCTCCCGGACGGTCTCCGAGTACACGCAGAGCGAGGTCTTCGAGGACTGGGACCTCGGCGGGCTGCAGACGCAGGCCGCCCAGCTGTGGCCGCTCAGGGCCGATCTAAGCGAGATCGACCCGTCATCGTCGGACCGCGCGGAGATCACGCGGGTCCTCACCGAGGACGCGCTGGCGGCGTACGACAAGCGCGAGGAGGAGCTCGGTGACGAGCTGATGCGCTACCTCGAGCGCCAGATCCTGCTGCAGATCATCGACAACCGCTGGCGCGAGCACCTATACGAGATGGACTACCTGCGGGAGGGGATCCACCTCCGTGGCTTTGCCCAGATCGACCCGCTCGTCGCCTACAAGAACGAGGGCTTCACGATGTTCGAGGAGCTCATGAACTCCATCTGGGAGGAGTTCGCGCGGGTGATCTTCCACATCGAGGTCACGATCGAGCCCGCGGACCTCGAGCCCGAGCCCGCGCAGCCGACCGACCTGAGCTATGCGGGCGGCGGCCCGGAGCAGCCGTCGGCGATGGAGGAGGCCTCGCAGGCGGCGATGGCCCAAGGGTCCGCTCCCGCCGCGGGCGCGGCCGCCGTCGGCACGGCCGCCTCCGACCCTGCGGGTGGCAACGGCGCCTCGAGCGAGAACCCGGCCACGGTCGTCAAGTCCGACCGCGAGAAGATCGGTCGCAACGACCCCTGCTGGTGCGGCTCGGGCAAGAAGTACAAGAAGTGCCACGGCGCCTGAGCCGTCGCCCGATCGACCGCCAGGACCGCGATCCCGATCGCCCCACCAAGCTGCTCCGATGTGTTGATCATCCCCGCCCCCAACCCCTGGTCCTTCTCCGGCGGGAGTCGGTGCCCCCATGAATGCAGCAGGGTATGAGTTAGGGCATGACGGAAGCAACCCCAACCGGATCGCTGGCAGCGGGTCCGGACGGCCGCCGACGCTGTCGTTGGGCTACGTCGGCACCCGAGTACCTCGCCTACCACGACGACGAATGGGGCCGGCCCGTCCGCGATGACCGCGGCCTGTACGAGCGCCTGTGCCTGGAGGCCTTTCAGTCCGGGCTGTCCTGGCTGACGATCCTTCGCAAGCGCGACGCGTTTCGGCGCGCCTTCGCCGGATTCGAGATCGAGCGCGTCGCCGGCTTCGGGTCGCGCGACGTCAAGCGCCTGCTCGCCGAAGCCGCCATCGTCCGCAACCGGGCGAAGATCGACGCGGCGATCGCCAACGCCCGTGCCGCGACCGAGCTCCGGGCTGGGGACAAATCGCTGGCCCAGCTGGTCTGGTCGTTCGTGCCCGAGACGCAGGTCGCCCCGCGCTCGTTCGACGAGGTTCCCGCCACCACGCCCGAGTCCGCCGCGCTCGCTCGCGAGCTGAAGCGCCGTGGATTTCGCTTCGTCGGGCCCACCACGGCCTATGCGCTGATGCAGGCCTGCGGGCTCGTGAATGACCACCTGGTCGGCTGTGCGGTCCGCGGCGCCGTCGAGCGAGAGCGGCGTGCCGGGCCCGGCACCTCCTAACATCACATCCGTGGCCGAAGCCGTGTCCCGAGAGAGCGTGTCCGCGCGGCTCGCGGAGGTCCGCGAGGGTCTGACCCTGCTCGCGGACTACCTTTGACCCGCCGAAGCTGGCGGCGGAGGTAGAGCGGCTCGAGGCCGAGATGCAGCGTCCCGGTTTCTGGGACGACTCGGAGGAGGCGGCCCGCGTCTCCGCCCGGCACGCCGCCGTCCAGCGTCGCCTCGACACGTTTCAGTCGCTGGAGTCCGACCTCGGGGACCTCGAGGAGCTCGCGGAGCTGTCTGCGGACGATCCCGAACTCGCTGAGGAGCTCGCCTCACAGCTCGTCTCCGTGGAGCGGCGCCTCGCCCAGCTCGAGGAGGGGCGCCTGTTCCAGGGCCGCTACGACGCGGGCGACGCGGTGGTCACGGTGCGCTCGGGCGCCGGGGGAACGGACTCCCAGGACTGGGCCGAGATGCTCCTTCGCATGTACTTGCGGTGGGCCGAGCGCCGCGGGTTCCGCGTCGAGATGAAGGAGGCATCACCCGGCGAGGAGGCGGGACTGAAGTCCGCGACCTTCATCGCCCGCGGCGAGAACGCCTATGGCCTCTTCGCCGCGGAGCGGGGGGTGCACCGGTTGGTCCGCATCTCGCCCTTCGACGCGCAGAAGCGGCGGCACACCGCCTTCGCCCAGGTGGATGTGGCGCCGCTTGTCGACGACGACGTCGAGGTCGACCTGGACGAGGATGACCTTCGCGTCGACACCTACCGGGCGTCGGGTGCGGGCGGGCAGCACGTCAACAAGACGGACTCGGCCGTGCGAATCACGCACGTCCCGACCGCAATCGTCGCCCAGTCCCAGAACGAGCGCTCGCAGGCCCAGAACAAGGCCACGGCCATGAAGATCCTGCGGGCGCGCCTGCTCGAGGAGGAGGAGCGTAGGCAACTGGAGGAGTTGGCTGCCGAGCGCGGCGAGCAGAAGGCCGCGGAGTGGGGCTCGCAGATCCGCAGCTACACGCTGCATCCCTCGACGCGGGTGAAGGACCATCGCACGGGGCACGAGGTCGGCGACGCGCAGCGCGTCCTCGACGGTGATCTGGATGGGTTCGTGCGCGAATACCTGCTGCGAAGCGCGTCGGGCGGCTAGCGATGGCTGTCCGCGTCTCGGTGGGCATGTCAGAGAGCTTCGACGCAGTCGAGGCTTTTTCCGACGCCGCACAGGACGCGGCCCGCGGACTCGACGGCACATCGTGCGACCTCTGCCTCGTTTTCGCCGGTGCGCCTCACCTCGGCCGCGGCAAGTGGATCCTCTCCGCGGTCCACGACCATCTGGACCCCACGCACCTGATCGGCTGTGGCGCCGGTGGCGTCGTCGGGGCCGGCCGCGAGATCGAGGAGGGCCCGGCGGCGGTCGTCTGGGCGGCATCGATGCCCGGCGCTCGGATCGCGACGCACCATTTCGAAACGGAGCGCAGGGCGGACGGCTTCGACCTGGTTGGGCTGCCAGAGCCGGGTTCGCTGGGTGACGCGATGGTGGTCCTCGCCGATCCCTACAGCTTCGCCACCGAGGCGCTGCTCGCCCAGGTCGAGGAGACGCATCCCGGGATGCCGGTGCTCGGCGGCCTGGCCAGCGCCGCGGCAGCGGGCTCGGCCTCGCTGTTTCAGGACGGGGACGTCCTGGACGGAGGCGCGGTCGGCTGCTCGGTGTCCGGCATCCCGGTGCTGCCATGCGTTTCGCAGGGCGCGGCTCCGGTGGGGCCGGAGATGACGATCACCGCCGCCGAGGGCAACATGATCGCGGAGCTGGCGTCGAAGCCCGCGGTCCAGCGACTCCGGGAGGCGCTCGCGGAGCTCGAGCCGCGCGAACAGCAGCTCGCGGGGTCGGGGCTGATGCTGGGGATCGTCATCGACGAGAACAAGCCCGAGTACGGACGCGGTGACTTTCTCGTGCGCCCGATCGTCGGCGCGGACTCCGAGTCGGGCGGCCTTGTCGTCGGCGAGCGCGTGCGGGTCGGCCAGACCGTCCGGATGCAGGTTCGCGACGGCGCCTCCGCGGACGAGGACCTCCGCGAGGCGCTCCGCACTCAGGCCGTGGCGCTCGGCACGGCCCGGGCGGCCGGCGCGCTCGTCTTCACCTGCAACGGCCGCGGCTCGCACATGTTCGACGTCCCCGACCACGACGCGAGCGCGATCGAGGACGCCCTCGGGGCTCCGGCCGGTGGCTTCTTCTGCGCGGGGGAGATCGGGCCCGTCGGCGGACGCAACTTCCTCCACGGCTTCACCGCAACGATGGCGGTGTTCCCGGCCGACTGACGCGCGGTCAGCGCGACGCGCGCTGGCGAGAGATTCCGAGATCGTCCCTCAGATCGAGAGGTGCAAAATCCGCGCTCAGCGCGGGAATTGCACCGTTCGTCGTTTTGTTGCCATCGGGGCACCAGCGCCGCGGATGCGCGCGAGCGTTCGATGAGGCTCCGAGATGACCTGGTTCCAGGTGACCCGAAGGACCTGCTCCCCGTGCGCCTCCAGCAGTGCCTGTCGTTCGGCGTCATCCTCACGGGCCAGCCTGTGGTCGTGCCAGGCAGCGCTGTCAGCCTCGATTACGAGCCTCTGATCCGGCCATCGAAAATCAGGCACGACCCGGCGACCGTTGAGGACCACGGGTCGATTGACATCGGGGCGAGCGAGTCCGTTGCACAGCAGAAACTCGAGTACGAGATCCTCGAGTTCCGTGCGGGTAGGCGCTGGACCCGATGCCACGATTCGCCGGAGCTTCCCGATGCCGCGCCTCCTGTGGCCAAGCCGGCGGAGGGCCTCAACGAGCTGCCCGAGATTCACCAGGTGAAGTGATTGTGCGCGGCTCGCCGCACGGCGAAGGCCCACCTCGGGGAGCACCGTCGCGAGATCGATCAGCGTTCTCGCGGGGGACGTCACCGGGATTCCGCGGTGACGCATGACATCCCTGGGTTCCAGGATTTCCGTCCGGTGCACGCGGACGCCCGGTTGAGGCCGTGCGCCGGAAGCTGGAACCGTCACCTCGGGACGGCGGCCATCCCACTCCACCATCTTCCAGTGCGCGGCGCCGGAGAAGTGGCTGAGAATCGCTCGGTGTCCGCACGCCTTGACTGCGGCAAGAAAGCGGCCCTCCAATGGCGGATTTGGGTGCCCGATCGCGTAGACGCCCTGGTACATCCGGTGGAGCCTTCCTGTGCGTGCCCGCCACTCGATGGCGTCGTCGCTGAGGCCGCATCGCCTCAGCTCCGTCACCGATAGGACGCTCCACTCGCCGGCAGCCGCCAGCGCGACCACTTGATCCGGTCTCAGGCCCCCGATGGCCTTCGGCCCCTGACGAGCGATCCGACGCCACGGGTTTCGCATGGCACCGACGGTCGCAGGCCGCCTGTCGACACACAAGACGCATCTGTGTCTTTGCAGAACCGAAAGTCACAGCAACGAGAGGTGCATTTTCCGCGTCTGGCGCGGGAAATGCACCTCTCAACGGATTCCGCGATTCCCCTCCCAGATCGAGCGGTGCAAAATCCGTCCCCAGCCCGGGAATTGCACCGTTCGATCTGCTGGCGTGATGGCGGGCCCAGGCGCGGGAACTGCGCGCCGTTCGATCTGCTGGCCGAGGTGGCGGGGCTAGGCTCACCGACCGTGGACCCCTCGCTCCGCGATCTCGTCGCTCGGGCGCTCGCCGAGGACCTCGGTACCGGCGACATCACCGCGGACGCCGTGGTTCCGGAGGGCGCCGTCGCGACCGGCCGCATTGTCCAAAAGCAGCGGGGGGTCGTGTACGGGCTCGAGGTCGCGGCGGAGGTCTTTCGCCAGGCCGGCGCCGGGGAGCTCCAGCGGCTCGCGCCCGAGGGCGATTGGCGTGACACCGTCCCGGCGGATGTGGCCGCCGTGTCGGGGCCGGCCCGCGCGCTGCTGGCCGCGGAGCGCACCGCGCTCAACCTCCTGTGTCACCTGTCGGGCGTCGCGACGCTGACCGCCCGGTTCGTCGGCGCCGTGGATGGGACCGGGGCGGCCATTCTCGACACCCGGAAGACGACCCCGGGGCTGCGGATCCTCGAGAAGGCTGCGGTGGCCGCGGGCGGCGGCCAGAATCACCGGATGGGCCTCTACGACGCGTATCTGATCAAGGAGAACCACATCGCGCTCGCCGGCGGCTTGGCGGCGGCCGTGCGCCGCGCGCGCGAGGCCGACGGCGGTCGCGAGGTCGAGGTCGAGTGCCGCGACGCCGCCGAGGTCGCCGAGGCGCTCGAGGCTGGCGCCGATCGCCTCCTGCTGGACAACATGGAGCCCGCCGAGCTGCGCGACGCGGTCGCGGCACGCGAGGCGCAGGCCCCGCCGGGCGCCGCCCGCCCGGAGCTCGAGGCCTCGGGCGGGATCACGCTCGGCAACGTCGCCGAGATCGCAGCGACCGGCGTCGACTTCGTCTCCGTCGGCGCGCTCACCCACTCGGCTCAGGCACTCGACCTGAGCATGTTGCTCGCGACGAAATAGAGTCGCGGCACCAATGAACGGCACATGTCACTGCCGCCGCCATACGGCGGCGGCGCTAACGAACCCATGAACGGCACATGTCACTGCCGCCGCCATACGGCGGCGGCCTAACGCCAATGGTGGATGAGCAGCTGCGCCGCAGGCGCGAGGAGCTCGTCGTCGAGCACATGGAGTCCGAGAATCGGCACGAGTTCGACACGACGCTCGCGACGTTCGACCATCCCCGCTACGAGCTGATCGGCACCGGCGACGTCTACGACGGCCCGGGTGAGGTCGCGCGCTACTTCGAGGAGACCCGGGCCGCGTTCCCAGACCAGCGCAACGAACTGATCGCGATGCACCACTCGGACGATGCGGTGATCGTCGAGGCGAACCTGTACGGTACGCACGAAGGGCCGTTTCGAGGCCTGCCGCCGACCGGGCGGAAGTTCCAGATGCGCTTGTGTGCCCTCTTCGTGTTCGAGGACGACCGACTGGTCTGCGAGCGCGTCTACTTCGACTCGGCGACGGCGTTGCGCCAACTCGGCATCGCGCGTGACCCGCTCTCGGTTTCGGGGCGCCTGGCCACCCTCCTCAACCACCCGGTGACCATCGGCCGGGCGGTTGCGGGGCAGCTGCTTCGGCGCTGATCAGCGGTTACTTCAGTAGTCGCGAGAGCCGCCGGTCCTTCAGCACGCGCCCACCGGTCTGCTCGTCGGGGCAATAGGTGGTCACGTGCTCGGCGAAATGCACCGCGGCGAGCGTCGCGCCGCAGCGCGGACAGGGTTCGCCCTCGCGACGATGAACCCGCAGCGGCATCGGGAGCTTGTCGGGCACGACTTCGCCGATCACGGTCTCATAGTGCTCGATCGCGTCGCCCATCACGTGGAGCGCCTCGTGGAGGCGCTCCACCTCCTCATCGCCCAGGTCCGATCCCTGCCGGAACGGCGAAAGCGCGGCCTCCCAGAGGATCTCGTCCACCCAGGAGCGGCCGATCCCGGCGACGACCCGCTGGTCGCGCAGCATCGGGTGAAGATGGCGCGGCTGGTCGATCCGCCGCGCGAGCTCCTCGACCGGCGGCGCGGGCCACGCCTCGGGCCCGAGCGTTGCGACCATCTCGTCCTCGCCCAGGTCGCCGGAGGGCATCAGCTTCGCCCACGCCCGCTGCTTCGTCCCGAACTCGCGCAGGCGCAGCTCGCGCCCGTCGGCGAACCGCACGAGCACGCGCGCCGTTCGATCGCGCAGCGACGCCCGCTTGTCGA
Source organism: uncultured Actinomycetes bacterium (assembly GCA_963797665.1). GTDB lineage: Bacteria > Actinomycetota > Thermoleophilia > Solirubrobacterales > 70-9 > AC-56. The sequence continues at coordinate 161,843 of CAWCQE010000004.1, forward strand.
AGACCTGGAGCCGGCCAGCGGACATCAGGTGGACGAGCATCGCGATGCTGTTGCCGGTCCCGTCCGCGGGCGCGAGCTCGACGACCGGCATCTTGCCGATTCGTCTGACGCCCAGGACCCTCCGCCCGACGAGCGCGCCGAGCGGCGGGTCGACCGACTTGAGGGCCACCATGCCGGGCGAGAGCGCCGATTCGACCTCGGCGTCGCGCAGCCCGGCGTCGAGGCGGCGCGCCGTGATCTCCACTTCCGGAAGCTCGGGCATGCGCTAAGCGTAGGCACACGGAATGGCAGCCTCGGGCCACTAGACTCCGTGTAGTTCATTCGCACCGCGTCCACGGACCGGCCGAACATCAATCACCCGCCGCCGCCGAGCACGGTCGGGGTTCGCATACTCGAATGCATCAGCTCCCCACACTCCAAGCTCCGCCCGCCGAGGCGCTGGAGCCGCAGGACGTCGAGCGGCTCTCGGAGGAGGTGCGAGCGCTCGCCGCGGAGCGCAATGCGGTGATCCTCGCTCACAACTACCAGGTGCCGGAGATCCAGGATGTGGCGGACCTCACCGGCGACTCGCTTCAGCTCTCGCGCGAGGCGGCGGCCACCGAGGCCGACGTGATCGCGTTCTGCGGCGTGCACTTCATGGCGGAGACCGCCTCGGTGCTCTCTCCGGAGAAGACGGTCCTGATCCCCGATCCCGACGCCGGCTGCTCGCTTTCGGATTCGATCACTGCCGATCAGCTTCGAGCGTGGAGGGCCGAGCACCCCGACGCGCTGGTCGTCATGTACGTCAACACGTCGGCCGAGGTCAAGGCCCAGACGGATTACTGCTGCACCTCGTCGAACGCCGTGCAGGTGGTCGACCACATCTGGCGCGAGCACGGGCCCGAGACGGAGATCCTCTTCGGCCCGGACATGTGGCTCGGATCATTCGTCGCGCGCGAACTCGGCCTCACCGAGGACCCCGAGCGCTACGAGCGCTTCCACGTCTGGGACGGGGAGTGCCACGTCCATGCGGGCATCCGGCCCGATGACATCGAGGCGATGCGGGCCGAGCACCCGGACGCGGAGTTCCTGATCCATCCGGAGTGCGGATGCTCCACCCAGGCGATGGAGTACGTCGCGGCCGGCGACCTGGACCCGGACGGGGTCCAGATGCTCTCCACCTCGGGGATGCTGCGGCACGTCTCCGAGCACCCCGATGGCGAGTTCATCGTCGCGACCGAGACCGGGATGCTCTACCCGCTTCAGCAGGCGGCGCCGCGCGCGCGGCTCATCGAGGCCAACCGGATGGCCTTCTGCAGGTACATGAAGATGATCACGCTGCCCAAGCTGCGCGACTCGCTGCGGGAGATGCGCTTCGAGGTGAAGGTCCCGCCCGAGGTGGCCGAGCGCGCTCGTGTGCCCATCGAGCGCATGGTGAGCATCTCCTAGCGAGCCGGAGAGCCTGGCATCCTCCCCGCGGGGGTGCTAGCTTGCGCCCGTGGTAGGGATCGTGGCGCGGCTCGTCCTCGGAGCGATCCTGGCGGCGTCGGCCGCGCTGAAGCTCGCGAGCCCAGCGTCGAGCCGGGCGGCGCTCGGGACGTTCGAGATCCACGGTGAGCGGTTTCGGTGGGCCGCGTGGGCACTCCTGATCGCCGTCGAGCTGGGCCTCGCCGCCGAGGTGGTCGCCGGCAGCGACGGCGCAGCCTGGCTCGCCGCCGGCCTCCTGACGTTCTTCGCCGCCGCGTTGGTCGGGGCGATCATCCGCGGAAGGGCCGGTGCGCCGTGCGCATGCTTCGGGTCCCGCTCCGCCGTGGGGTGGGGCTCTGTGGTCCGCAACCTCGCGCTGGCAGCGTGCTTCGCTGCGCTTCCGTTTCTCCCTCAGCATGCGCTGTCGACCGACGAGTGGCTCGCGCTCGGCTTGGTGGTCGCGCTCCTGGCGTGCGCCGGGCTGGGCATCGCGGTCCTGGCGCTGGCCCGCGAGGTGGGCATGCTCAGGCTTCGCCTGGGACCGGCGGCCGCGCTGGAGATACCGGACGAGGGCCCGCAGCTCGGCAGCCAGATCGACCTCCCCGATCGCTTCGGGGAGCTGGCCGCCGCGGGGATCGGGCTCGGGGTCTTCATGTCCGATGGGTGTCACGTCTGCCGCGGGCTCGCGCCGGCCCTCGAGAGCCTCCGAGGCGAGCCGGACCTGACGGTGGAGCGGTTCGACGAGGCAGAGGATGCGGATGTCTGGAGCGAACTCGGGATCCCCGGGAGCCCGTATGCCGTCGCGCTCGACGCGACCGGCACCGTGCTGGCCAAGGGCACCTTCAACAACCTCGCCCAGCTCGAGAGCGTGCTGGCGACGGCCGGGAGCCGCCGGGCGAGCCTCGAGGCGAGGTACAACTGATGGCCAGACGCGATCGCGTGGGTGACGCGCTCGACTCCCTCGCCGGGGACAGCTCGCGACGCGGCTTCCTGGCCCGCGTCGGGGCAGGGCTGATGGGAGTCGCGTTCGGCGGCGCCATCGCGAACGCGCTCAAGCAGGACGCCGGCGCCTACACCAACTTCTGCGGCCACACCTACACCACCGGCAACTGCATCCACCCCTACGGCCTCCCGCGCATCGACTCTCACGGCTACCCGGTCCGACCGAGCGACGGGCACGCGATCGACAACATCGGGCGGCTCGTCAACGACAAGGGGCAGCCCGTGCACGACGACGGGTCGCTCATGCGCGACCCCGACGGGATCCCGCTGCCACCGGCGCCGCGCACCCCGATCTGCCAGCAGACCGGGAAGGAGCACGGCTTCGAGGCCCATCTTCAGGGCGCCTGGTACCGCTGTTGCGGAGGGAGGGTCCGGAAGCTCTGGGACTGCTGCGCCCGCCATGACACCCGGATCAATGGCGACGCGGCGCTTCAGGGGTACTGCTACGGCGGCCGCAAGGTCTTCTGCGTCACCTACTACCAGACGCACGTCCCATGTTGAGCCCGGGCCGGACCGCTCACCCCGGAGGCGTCGCGACGTGAGCGCGGTGGAAGCCAGCCTCACGATCGCCGCCCTCGCCATCGGTGCGACCGGCGCGTGGTCACCATGCGGGTTCTCGATGGTGGAGACGATCGGGCTGGCGGGCGATCGCGGTCGCCGGCTCACGACGGTCGCCTCGTGCGCGGCGTTCGTCCCCGGGGCGGTCGCCGGCGGGGTCGCGACGTTCGGTCTGCTCTCCGTCATCGGCGACCTCGTGCACGGCACCGCCGGTCGCACGGCGTATCTGGTCGCGGCCGCCGTCGCGGTCGTGGCCGCGGTCGCCGAGGCCCGAGGGGTGCGCATCGCGCCGCAGATCCGCCGCCAGCTGCCCGAGGGCTGGCGGTGGAGGATGCCGCTGCCGGTGGCGGCCTGCCTTTACGGCATTCTCCTGGGGCTGGGCTTCACGACCTTCGTCCTCAGCTTCGGCGTGTGGGCGCTCGGGGGAATCAGCCTCGCGCTCGGGGACCCCGGCACCGGGCTCGTCATCGGCGCGGCCTTCGGCGTCGGGCGCGCGCTGCCGGTGGTCGTGCTCGCGCCGGTGGTCGACCGGCCCTTCGGCCGGCGGTGCATCAGCGCGATGGCCGAGCGTCCGGCCCTCTACCGGCTGCTGCGGTTCGGCGACGCCGTGGCCCTCGGGCTGGCGGCGGTCGTGCTGGCAACCGCGACGGCCACGGCCGAGCGCCTCGAGGTCGCGCACGGCGCCGATCCCTCGGTCGCCGGCAAGGCGCTCGCGTTCCAGAAGAAGAACCGCGCGGGCGTGCTTCGCTCCGGGGGCGCGGTTCACGGCCTACCTGGCACGGATCCGGCGCTGGGCGGCGGGTTGGGCGCCGTCATCTCCGGTTCGAACATCCGGATCTTCAACCGCTTCTCCCTGAACGTCATTGCCACCGTCGGCGCCTTCCATCCGCAGGCGGTGGCCGTGGGGCCCTCCTGGCTCGTCTATCTCAGTCTGTCTCACGGACGCTACGCGTTGCGGGCACGCTCGATCACGGACCCCACCAATCCCGGCAATGCGAAGGTGATCGCCGCGGCGTCGGCGCCGGCGGCAATCGGTCACCCGAGCATCGCCAAGGGACGCGTCGCCTTCACCGTCTCGAAGCGCCGAACGAACGCCATCCGACTCGTCCGTCTGGCGTCCGGCGACGGACGCACGCTGGTGCGTTCCCACAAGACCCAGCTCCTCAACCCATCTCTGCTCGGCAAGCGGATCCTCTACGTGCGCGTGGCGCGCGGTGGGCAGCCGCCGCTTGCGACCTCGCCGCGGTCCCTCCACCAGTCGCTGATGCTTCGCGGGCTGGCCGGCCACGGCGGGACCCGCCGCCTGTACCGCCGCCACGGTGACTCGCGACGGGTCTGGACCACGTCGCTCGGGACACGGCGGGCGTTCGTCACCCTCGACGGGGGCAACGGCCCGCGGATCATCTCGGTCCAGCGCTAGCGGCGTTCGACGGTCAATCCGACATTTGGGGAGTTGGGGCTGCGTTGGCGACCCTCAATCCCCAACGCCCCTTCAGTGCGGCGGGGCCAGCACCGACGGCGGGATGTCGCCCGTGCCGATCGCCCGGTAGAACGTCGCACTCGGCTTCGCGATCAGCCACCGCCCGCCGTGGCGCTCCAGATAGACGACGTCGTCCTCGATCGACGGTTCGCGGTTGCCGGCGAATCGCGTCACCGTCGTTGCCACGGTGCGCGCGGTGCGACCCGCGATGCTGACCGACGCGATCCGCGCGACGCGCGAGCCCGCATAGACGGGGAACCCTCGCGGGTCGCGATACCCAATCGAGGCCGTCAGCGACGCCCCACAGTCGCCGCGCTCCCGCGGCAGCCGGACCTCGTCGAGCGCTCCAGGCACGAACAGCGAGCACACCGCTCTGCCGCGCCGGGCGTCGAGCGCGTCCACGTAGCGGCGAACGACGGCTGCGACCTGGCGCTGCATGGCATCGAGCCGGGCCGGCTTGGTCTGCGCCACGCCGGAGCGGACGGCGGCGCGCGTGGACTGCTCCCGGGGCGGTTGGTGCGCTCCATGGGAGCCCTTGCGTCCTTGTGATCGCTCGGCCGGGGGCGGCTTTGTCTGGGCCTGGGCGCCCCTGGTCGAGGATGCCGTGGTCGTCGGAGATCCGCCGCCGCCGCACGCTCCGACGCCGAGCGCGAGGACCGCGACGAGCACCGCCCCCGGGATCGCACCCGCAATTCGCATCAGACCGTTATAGCCACCCGCGGCATCGCCTGAAGAACCTTGCTCATTGCGGGGAACGGAGCGAACGGTTCCGTCCATGACCGCGCATACGCTGGACCCGCTCGTGCCACCGAACGCTAACCTCGCCGCCGTGAGGCATCTGACGCCGGTTCCGGACCCGAAGCCGCCACCGAAGCTGGTCGAGCGGGAGGAGGCGAAGCCGCGGATCGCGGAGCTCGAGCGCTGGGCGACCGTGCTGCGGATCGACTGCGTCCGGATGCTCGCGGTCGCGAAGTCGGGCCACCTCGACTCCTCGCTGTCGGCCGCGGACATAGTCGACGGCGCTCTACTACCGGGTGCTCCGCCATGACCCGGAGAATCCGGACTGGCCGGCGCGGGACCGGTTCGTCCTGTGCAAGGGGCATGCGGCGCCGATCCAGTACGCGGCGCTTGCGCAGCACGGCTACTTCCCGCTCGAGGACCTCATGGGGCTTCGGCAGATCGGCGCGCAGCTCCAGGGCCACCCCGACATGAGCCGCACGCCCGGGGTCGAGGTCTCCACCGGCTCGCTCGGACAGGGGCTCTCGATGTGCGTGGGGATCGCGCTCGCGCTGCGCCTCGACGGTCTCGACGAGACCGCCCAGGTCTTCGGGGTGCTGTCCGACGGCGACTGCCAGGAGGGCCAGACCTGGGAGGCGGCGACCGCGGCCATCCACTTCGGTGTACCCAACCTCACCGCGATCGTCGACTACAACCACCTGCAGACCGACGGGACGACCGAGGAGGTCATGGACATCGGCGACGTCCGCGCGAAGTTCGAGGCGTTCGGCTGGGACTCGGTCGAGATCGACGGCCACGACATGGAGCAGGTCGTCGAGGCGCTGGAGCGCAGTCGCACGCTGCGAAAGCCGGCCGCGATCATCGCCCAGACGAAGAAGGGCAAGGGGGTCTCGTCGATGGAGGGCCGGTTCGGCTTCCACGGCAAGCCGCCGACCCCCGAGCAGGCGGCCGAGGCGCTCGAGGAGCTGATGGCGAGGCTCGAGCGAGCAGACCAAGCGCGCTTCACGAGGCCGAATGGAGCACGGTTCAGGCAAGAGTGTGCCGCTGAGGCCAAGACCGAGCCGATCGCGACGCGCCACGCCTACGGCGACGCGCTGGCGGAGCTGGGCGAGCGCCACGAGGACGTCGTCGCGCTCGACGCCGACCTCGCCGTCTCGACCCAGTCGATGAAGTTCGGCAAGCGCTTCCCGGAGCGCTTCTTCAACGTGGGTGCCGCCGAGGCGAACATGATGTCGATGGCCTGCGGGCTCGCCGCGACCGGCAAGGTGCCCTACTGCTCGACCTTCGCGATCTTCGCCGCCGGCCGCGCTTACGACCAGGTGCGGCTCGGGATCGCCCACAACGAGCTCAAGGTGCGGATCGGCGCCTCGCACGGAGGCGTGTCGCTCGGCGAGGACGGCGCCTCGCACCAGATGATCGAGGACATCGCGCTGATGCGGGCGATGCCGAGGATGACGGTCGTGGTCCCCGCCGACTACAACCAGGCCTACCGGGCGACGGTCGAGTCGTACGAGCGCGACGAGCCGATGTACATGCGCTTCGGCCGGCCCGCGACTCCGATCGTCTACGAGGAGATCCCCGAGACGCTCGGCCACGGCGTCGACGTCCTGCGCGAGGGCAAGGACATCACCCTGATCGCCACCGGCCACATGGTCTGGCGGGCGATCGAGGCCGCCGAGTCGCTGGAGACGCGAGGACGGCGTCGAGGCCGAGGTCGTGAACGTCTCGATCGTCAAGCCGCTTCACTCCGAGACGATCCTCGAGTCGCTCAGCAAGACCGGCGTCGCCGTGACGGCGGAGGAGCACCGCGTGGTCGGCGGGCTCGCCGACGCCGTCCGCCAGGTGGCGGCCGAGCAGCACCCGGTCCCGATCTTCGCCGTCGGGATGGGAGACGAGTTCGGGGTCTCGGGCACCGGCGAGGCCTGCATGGAGCACTTCGGCCTGACGGCCCGCGGGATCGCCGATCGGGCGCGCGAGGCGCTGGTGCTGAAGCCGATCGTCTCGCGCCCGCCGCTCTTCGGGCCCGAGTGGACCTGAGTCGGCGGAGCCCGCAGCCGTCACCCCTACGTGCAGCCACCGCGCCGGCGTGCAGTGAGGGACGCTACGAACTTCGCTACCCTTGCGCGGCGCTCCGTCACGCAAGACCGGCTGCAGGGGAACAGGCGCAGGATTGCGCGGGGCGTCGCAGAAAAACGCTTCGCAATGGCGCTACTTCCGACACGCAGACGGCGCAACCGTGCCCGCGAGGACCGGGCGCGGCGCGGCGACGATTCTCCTCGGCGACCCCGCCGCCCGCCGATCGTCGAGCTTCGCGATGCGACGGTCGTCTACCCCGGCGGGCACGTCGCCCTCGAGCGCGTCTCGTTCGGGATCGAGCGCGGGGAGTTCGTGTTCGTCGTCGGCCCGACGGGCTGCGGCAAGTCGACCCTCATCAGGACGCTGATCGGCGAGGTGACGCCCGCGAACGGGCAGGTGCTCATCGCGGGACACGACATCGACCGTCTTCGGAAGCGCCGCATCCCGCATCTGCGGCGGCGGATCGGCACGGTGTTCCAGGACTTCAAGCTGCTTCCGAACCGGACCGTCTACGACAACGTCGCCTACACGCTCAAGGTGACCGGGGAACGGCGCAGCGAGATCCGCCGCAAGGTGCCCGAGATCCTCAGGCTCGTCGGCCTGCAGGGCAAGGTCCACAACTACCCGGACCAGCTCTCGGGCGGCGAGCAGCAACGCGTCTCTATCGCGCGCGCGTTCGTGAACCACCCGCCGCTCCTCCTCGCGGACGAGCCGACGGGGAACCTGGATCCGGAGACCTCCATCGGGATCATGCAGCTGCTCTACCGGATCAATCGCACCGGGACGACCGTTCTCGTGGTCACCCACGACCGCGAAATGGTCGACAAGATGCGCCGTCGCGTGCTCGCGCTCGACGAGGGACGCCTGGTCCGCGACCAGGCCGGTGCCACCTACCACGAGGAGTCGACCAGCGAGTTCGGCGTGCGGGTTCGCGCCGAGATGGGCGTGGGCGAGGGCCACACCAACGGCGAGCCAATCGAACCCGCGGCGAGCCCGCCGGGGAGCTGACGGTGCGCCGGATCTTCTTCTTCATCGCCGAGGCCTTTCGAGCGCTGCGCCGCAGCGCGTCGCCCAGCCTCGCCGCGATCGTGACGGTGGTGATGACTACGCTCCTGCTCGGCGTCTTCATCCCGGTCATCAAGGCGAGCTCGACTACGACCGAGAACGTCCAGTCGCAGCTCGCGCTCTACGTCTACATGTACCCCGACGCCACGAAGAAACAGGCGCAGGCTGCGGAGAAGAGGATCAGCAAGGTCCACCACGTGAAGAACACGGACTTCGTTCCCCCAATCAGGGACTGAAGCGGCTGCGCGAGAATATCGGCAAGAGCGAGATCGGCCAGGGAATAACGCAGCTTCAGGGCAAGAATCCGCTGCCGTACTCGATCGTCGTGCATCCCGACAACCCCGATGATCTCCCGGCGATCCGAGCGCGCGATCTCGCCGCCGGGCAAGCACGCCAAGCCGATCAGCCCCGCGATCCAGGAGGTCAACAGCGGCCAGAAGGCCGCGCAAGCGATCCGCACGGTGACCAACGCGGTGAAGGTCGATGCTGACGGTGATCGCCGCACTGCTCCTGATCGTCTCGCTGCTGCTCATCGCGAACACGATCCGGCTGTCGATCTATGCCCGCCGACGCGAGGTCGAGGTGATGAGGCTCGTCGGGGCCACGAACTGGTTCATCCGCTGGCCCTTCGTGATCGAGGGGCTCATCGTCGGCCTCGCGGGAGCCGCGATCGCCGTCGGGATGCTGTGGATCGGGAAGGTGACGATCATCGATCCGCTGGCGGAGAACTTCGCGCTCATCGACAACTTCTCTACTGTGGGGTTCGTGCCGCTGATCATCGTCTTGCTGGCCGCCTCGATCGTCGTCTCCGCGCTTGGAAGCGGGATCACGCTGCGCCGGTTCCTCCGCGTTTGAGCAACGGGCGTGCCTCCGACGGCGATCGGTTCCTCCACGGATTCGCCGTTGGCGCGATCGCGGCCGCCGTCGCCGCGCTCGCGATCGTCTGGCTGACGGGCGGCTTCTCCTCGAACGGCGGGGCTGCGACCGATGCCCAGACGCTGATCGAGCAGAACTACTTTCACTCGGTGAAGCCGTCGCTGCTGGACAACGCCTCGATCAACGGCATGATCTCGGAGCTCAAGCACCGCTACGACGATCGGTTCTCGCACTACTTCGACCCGAAGGAGTACCGGCAGTTCGCGACGGCGAACTCGGGGGAGTTCTCCGGGGTCGGGCTGACGGTGAACGGCGTGAAGGCCGGCTTGCGGGTCGCGAGCGTCCTTCCGAACAGTCCCGCGAAGCGGGCCGACATCAAGCCGAACGACTTGATCGTCGGCGTCAACGGCCACTCGATCTCGGGCGTGCCCGAGGACGTGGCCGTGTCACGGATCAAGGGGCCCCCGGGAACGCCCGTGACGCTGACCATCCGGTCGGGCGGAAAGGGCGGGCCGCGCGAGGTGCACCTCAAGCGGGCGACGGTGAAGCTCCCGGTCGCGAGCGGCCACATCGCCCATGCCGGCCCCACGAAGGTCGCCTATGTGCGGTTCGCGACCTTCAGCTCCGGGTCTCACGGCCAGCTGGCCTCCGAGATCCAGCGCCTCGAGGGCATGGGAGCCAAGGGCCTCGTCCTCGACCTGCGAGGGAACCCCGGCGGTCAGGTCAACGAGGCGGTCCTGGCCGCGAGCCTGTTCCTGAAGAAGGGTCAGCGGGTCCTCTCGACGCGGGGCAGGACCCAGGGCTCCCAGGTCTACGACGCCATCGGAAATCCCCTTCCCTCGGAACCCACGGTGGTGCTGATCGACCACAACACGGCGTCGGCGGCCGAGATCCTGGCCTCGGCGCTCGAGGAGCATCACGTGGCGACGACGGTCGGGACCCGCTCGTTCGGCAAGGGGACCTTCCAGAAGGTCATCAACCTGCCGAGCGGTGGCGCGCTCGATCTGACGGTGGGCCGCTACTACACCGCAGACGGCACGTCGCTCCTCGGCAAGGGGATCACCCCGCAGGTCCAGGCGCGCGACAGACCGGGGACCGCCTCCGACGAGGCGCTCAAGAAGGCCCTGTCCGTGCTGGCCGAAGACCTCGCCGTCCAGAACCGTTGAGCCCGCGCCGCGCAGGGCTTGGCCGGCGCAATGACCCGGCGCGTAGGCGCCGCGTCGCGAGCATCGAGCGCCGCGGGCGCTTCGCGGTCGCCGAGCCGCTGTTCGAGCGAGGGCCGCAGGTCGCGCTGGATCGGGGCGGGGCGAAGCTCCGGTCAGGTGACATCGCGCTGGTCGATTTCGCCCCTCGTGGCGCCCGGGCGCTGCGCGGGCTCGGCTCCGCCGAGCGCGCGCGGGACGTGTTGGAGGCGCTGCTGTGGGATCGCGACGCACGCCGCGGATTTCCCGGGGCGGTGGAGGACGAGGCGCGGGACGCCGTCGTCGCCGCCCTCGAGGCGCCGGTGGCGCGGCGGGATCTGACGAAGCTTCCGACGTTCACCGTCGACCCCGCGACCGCGCGGGACTTCGACGACGCGGTGTCGGCGGCGCCCGAAGGCGACGGCGTCCGGCTGTGGATTCACATCGCGGATGTATCAGCGCACGTGCGACCGGGCACCCGGCTCGATTCCGAGGCGCTTCGGCGCGGCACCAGTACCTACGTCCCCGGGGCTGTGGAGCCGATGTTGCCGCGGGTGCTGAGCGACGAAGCCTGCAGCCTGGCTCCGCGGGTGGAGCGCCTCGCGGTGACCGCCGAGATCGTCCTCACGGGAAGCGGCGATCCGCGCTCCGCGAGCTTCTACCGGAGCCGGATCCGCTCCGGTGCTCGGCTCGACTACGACCAGCTCGATGAGATCTTCGCCGGGCGCGCCGAGCCGCCGCCGGCAGTCAGGCATCCCATCGATCTCGCGCGTCGTGCGGCGGCCGCGCTGGCGGCTCGCCGCCCGGTGGGGTCACTCGAGATCGAGTCGTTTGAGCCCGAGTTCGCGTTCGACGCCGACGGCCAGGTGATCGGCGCCCACTCCGTGCAGCAGACCGAGGCGCACAAGCTGATCGAGCATCTGATGATCCTCACCAATGAGCGTGTCGCCGAGCTTTGCGAGCGGCGCAACGTCCCCACCGTCTACCGCGTTCACGAACAGCCGGACCCGCAGCGGATCGAGCGCCTCATCGAGCAGCTCGCCTCGCTCGGCATCCCGACCCCGCCCCTGCCCGAGCGCCTCTCTCCAGGCGAGGCCGGCGAGCTCGCGGGCGAGATCAGCCGGCTGGTCGCGATGGAGGCGAAACGGCGCGGACACGGCCGCGACGCGTATACATCGCTTGTGCTGCGCTCGCTGAAGCAGGCCTACTACGGCGACCGGAACCTGGGTCACGCCGGCTTGGGCAGCACGGCCTACGCCCACTTCACCTCGCCGATCCGGCGCTACCCGGACCTCGTCGCCCACCGGGCGCTGCTCTCCGCGGTGGGCGCCGGAGAGGCGGAGCCGCAGGATGTGCGCGAGGCGGCGTGGCACAGCTCCGAGCGCGAGCGCGAGGCGAAGGCCATCGAGCGCGACGCCGACAGGATCTGCGCGTCGTTCCTGCTGGGACGCGAGCTGTTCGAGCGTGGCTGGAAGCTGGCCTTCGAGGGTGAGGTCTCGGGGGTCATCGGCGCGGGCGCGTTTGTTCGCTTCGGCGGCGAGCTGGGAGACGTCTATGAGGGCCTTCTCCCCGTGCGCCTGATGCGCTCCGAGCGCTTCGACCTGAACGAGACGGAGACGGCGCTCGTGGGACGAAAGAGCGGCCGCGAGATCAGGCTCGGCGACCCGCTCTCGGTCCGGGTCGACAGGGTCGAGGCGCCGCGGGGCCGCGTCGACCTGGTCCCGGTTGACGACCAGGGCGAACCCCGTCGACGGTCGCGCGCAGCGCGGGTCCGGGAGCGGCGGTAGCTCGATGGCGAAGAAGGCGCGAAAGCCCGCTTCCGGCGACGTTGCGACCAACCGGCGCGCGCGCCACAAGTTCGAGCTCCTCGATCGGGTCGAGTGCGGCATCGAGCTCACCGGCACCGAGGTGAAGTCGCTCCGCGAGGGAAGGGCACAGCTCGGCGACGCCTACGCGGTGATCGACAAGGGGGAGGTATGGCTGCGGAACGCTCACATTCCGCCGTACCCGCCCGCGGCGAACCAGAATCACGATCCGGAGCGCCCTCGGCGGCTGCTGCTCCATCGCTACGAGATCGAGCGCCTGGCCGGGCGAGCCGAGCGGCGCGGCCTGACGCTGATCCCGACGAGGATCTACTTCAAGGGCCCGTACGCGAAGGTGGAGCTCGCCCTCGCCCGGGGCAGGGAGCAGCGCGATCGGCGCCGGGAGATCCGCGACCGGGACATGCGGCGGGAGGTCGAGCGCGACTTCCGGCAGAAGCTGCGGTGAGCACCCAGCCGAGATGGGCCAGGACTCCCCGAACCGCGCCGTCTCGAGATGGGTCCTCGCTATCGGCCGAGCCTGAAGACGCTTTCAGGGATCACTTCGGCTGCTCGCCGACTGCTCTCGTGCGACGATACGAAGATGACCCCTGAGGGGTTGAGCGAGGGTGAGCAGCGAAAGCGAGCCCGCGAGCAGCGGAAGCAGCAGCGGCTGGCGGAGATCGCGCAGAAGAAGGAGCAGCGTCGCGCGGCGGCGGAGGCCCGAAAGCAAGCGCGCGAGGCAAAGCGTCAGCAGAGTCGTGGGGCACCGGGCGCGGCCGCCGAGCCGACGAGGGGAGGCGGAGCCCCCAGCGGCCAGCCCGCGCCCGGACCCACAGTCGCCGCAGCCCCCGTTGCGGAGTCGCAGACCCCGGCGATCGCCCCGGACGGCCAAGCGCCGCAGGCGCCGGCGCAGGGATCGGTGCCGTCGGCTCCCGGAACCGCCGCGACCCGCACCCCACCGCCGCCAAGGGAATCGTGGTTGGCGCGTCGCAGGCGCCGCAGCCGTGAGCGGCGCGCTGCCGGGCGCGCCGAGCGTGAGCTCGCCAAGCGGGAGCGCGGGCGTGCGATCGAGGAGCGAAGGCGAGCGCGCGATGAGCGCAATCGCGCGAAGAAGGAAGCGCGCATCGCGCGCCGCAGGGGAGGGCCTCCCTCGCAGTCGCCGGCCCAGCCGCCACCCGCCCAGCCGCAGCAGCCCACCGCGGCGGCGCGACCGACGCCGCCGCCTGCGCCGACGCAGGTCATGCCGCCGGAGGCCGAGCCGGTGGAGGCCGCCGCCCCCTCCGGCGGGGTTCCATCGGCCAGCCGGGAACCGTCCATCCAGGAGGCGGCCGAGCGCGAGGCGCTCGCGCGCTTGGTCGCTGCCGAGCGGCGCGGCGGACCCGCCGATGCGCCTGACGAGGAGCGCATTCAGGCCGAGGCCGAGCGGCGCGTCGCAGAGGCGGCCGAGCGCGCCGGCGACGAGGCGCCCGGACCGCCGGGGGCCCAGGAGCCGCGCGAGGCGCACCGCGACCCCGAGCGATCGCTCGCACGCCAGATCGAGGAGACGGAGGCTCGCATCGCGGCTGCGCAGCAGCGCACGGCGGCGGCGCTGGAGCGCGCCGCCACGCGCCTGAGCGACGCGGAGGCGCGAGCGAACGAGGCGGAGTCACGGGCCGCTCACGCCGAGGAGCTTGCGAAGCTGAAGAGCGAGGAGCTCGAGCGCGAGACACGACTGCGCGAGCTCCTCGATCGCATCGCCGAAACCGAGGAGCGGGCGGCGGACGCCGAGCGGCGCGCGCGTGAGACCGTGGCCCGGATCGCTGACCTCGCTGACCGGCAGCAGTCCGCGGACGCGCAGACCGCGGGGCCCGAGCCGCCTGGGGTGCCCCTGAACCTGAACGAGGCGACCTACGAGGACCTGCGCCGACTGCGGCTCTCGGTGACGCAGGCCGGCCGCCTGCTGGCATACCGGGATCGCGCAGGCGGGTTCAAGTCGCTCGACGAGCTGGACGCCATCCCGGGCTTTCCGAAGCCCTTCCTCACCGAGCTCAAGCCCCGCCTGACGCTCTAGCTAGAGGCCGTACGCCTCCATCAGCTTCAGCCACACCTCGCTTCGGGTCGGGTACGCCGGGACCGCGTGCCAGAGCTCATCCAGGGGGACCTCGCCGACGATCGCGATCGTTGCCGCATGAAGGAACTCAGCGGTCTCGGAGCCAACGAACGTCGCCCCGACGATCACCCCCCGGTTCTCGTCGACCACGATTCGGGTGGTCCCGGGGGTGTTGCGCCCGTGAAAGCTCGCGCCCGGCGTTCGGGAGGTCTCGACGTCGACGGCGCGCACGTTGGCCCCGTCCTCCTGACAAGCGGCCAGCGTCCGCCCGGCGGCGGCAACCTCGGGATCCGTGAAGGTCACCCGCGGCGACCCCTTGCGGTCCGCGGTCGCGGCGACCTCCTTGCCGAGAACGTGATCCGCGGCGATGCGCGCCTGGTACTTGCCCATGTGAGTGAGGAGCGACCGCCCGTTGACGTCGCCCACCGCGTAGAGCCAGTCCGAACCGCCGACCCGCATCTGGTCGTCCACCTCGAGCCATCGGTCCACCTCGACTCCGACCGACTCGAGCCCGATGCCGTCCGTGCGGGCGCTGCGCCCCACCGCGACCAGGAGCTCCTCGCCGCTCACGCTCCCCCCGTCCTCCAGCTCCACTTTCACGTGGCCGTTCTGGCCACGAACGGCCCTCGCCTTGGTGCCGGTGCGCACATCCACGCCGCGTTCGCGCAGCGCGTCGGCCACCTGCTCGCCGGCGAACGGCTCCTCGTTCGGCAGCAGCCGATCCATCGCCTCGACCAAGGCGACATCCGCTCCGAAGCTGTGCCACGCCTGTGCCATCTCGGCACCCACCGGGCCTCCGCCCAGCACGACCAGGCTGTCGGGCACGCGCTTCGAGGTGGTCGCCTGCCGGTTGTCCCATGGCTCCGCGTCCTGCAGCCCGTCGATCGGCGGGATCGTCGCGTCGGAGCCGGTGGCGACGACCACCGCCCTGCCGGCGACGAGAACGTCCTCGCCCACCTTCACCCGGCGCTCGCGATCGAGCGCACCGGGTCCCCGGAAGAGCTCGATGCCGCGCTCCTCGAGCCACGGCAGCTGACCCGAGTCGTCCAGGTCGTGGATCACCTCGTCGCGGCGGCGCAGCGCCGACTCGACGTTCAGGTCGCCGGTGACCGCCTCGGCGGCCCCCGGGACGCGGCGCACCTCGGCGAGCGCCTCGGCGGGGCGGAGCAGCGCCTTCGAGGGCATGCACGCGTAGTACGAGCACTCGCCGCCCACGAGGTGAGGCTCGACGATGGCGACGCGCGCCCCACCCTCGGCCAGACGCCCTGCACACACCTCGCCGGGCGCGCCCGCCCCCATCACCACAACGTCGAACTCTCGCTCCATCCGGCTACCCTATTCAGAGACATAGCACGGGGGCGAAAGGCATCGATTCGGTCATCCGTGCGAACGGTTGCAGGTCGAGGTTCCCGGAGGCCTCGTTAAACACCGGGAAAACCAATACGTGCGGACCACGAGTTCGCCCTCGCCACTTAGCTCAAACTAAGTAGGTGAGAGTCGGCCCTCCCTCGGCCCGTGGGGAGGGGCTCCGGCTTCAGAAACGGGCTCGCCCGAAGCGGTCCGTCCTCGCCGCCCAGGGGACTTCTCAGGGGACTGGTCTTCCGGACTTCACCCGCCGGCGCGGGACCCGGGAGACGAGATCAAAGCGCCGGCTAAACCTGTAGAGGCCTTCGCGTCGAGACCGGAGACGGGAGTTCGAATCTCCCCGCCTCCATTTTTCTCGCCGAGCCCACGCGCTACGGCGACAGCACGTGGCCGACCGACGGGTCGGATCGCCCCTCGAGCAGCTCGAGATAGGCGGCCTTCACGGCCTCGCCGCCCTGGCCGCGGGCGACCTGAAGCCAGGTCGCGGACCACTCGACGAACGGCCGCCATGCCTCCGTCACGCGGGCGTCGAGTCCCTCGCGCCCCCACTCCTGCCCGCGGCGCCGCACGTGGTCCGGGGCGAAGAAGAACGTCGGTCGCGGCCCCGGCAATGAGCCCACCTGCTCCGCAGCGAGCCGGTCGAAGTGGGTAGCGCCGACGACGGCGCTGTGGCGCAGCTCGTCGCCGTAGTGGTCGTGGACCGCCGCTCGGACCCCGATGTCCCCGGCGATGTCGACATACACGGCGGGCGCCCTCGGGAGCGATCTGGTGTCCGGATACGCGAGCACAAGGTCGTATGCGTCCAGGTCCTCGACGAAGGCGACCCGCTCGGGCGACGTGAGGCCGACGACCTCGACTCCCTCGCGCCGTCGCAGCTGGAACGCGGCGGCGAGCGCGGTCTTGCTGGATGCGCTCGACAGGACCGCCATGGTGGCGCCGAAGAGCGCCTCGCCGGCCAGAAAGTCGTCGATCAGGAACGAGGTGAAGAACAGCGGCCACAGGAGCATCTGCTCCGCCTCGAATCGCTCCTCGTAGAGGTCCATCGCGTCGACGAACGCGTAGCGGTTGTACGCGGCCGGCAGGTCCGCGCGATGCTGGGCGGCATCGACGAACCCGCGGGCATCGACAGCCGCCGGGGTGACGACGAGGTGGCTGGCGGGAGGCAGGTAGCCGAAGATGCGCCTGCCCTCCTCCAGATCCGTGGCGCCCCCCGTCTCCACCGTGGCGAACCCCCAGACCGGCACGCGTCCCCAGCCCTCCTCCGCGGGAAAGAACGCCCAGTACGACATCGCCTCGCCGAAGACCGCGTAGGTGATGTTGTTCGTCGTGAGCCCGAACGAGTCGATCGCGAGCCGGACCTGATCCGGCTTCAGGTCACGGACCTCGCCATCGACCACTCGGCACGTCTGGAGGTCGTCGCGCTTGACGAGGAGGTCCATCGTGCGCAGCCTACGGCCGATCGGTCCCAGGGCGTCAGCGAATTCCTGACAAATCGCCCATCGCGGTTTGGGATAAGCTCGCCGCGATCTGGCAGGAATCACAGAGGAGGATCTCGATGCGCCGTAATTTCTTGGGTCTTGCGGTCGGAGTGGCCGGGCTGTTGGCAGTTCCGGCGACCAGCTTCGCTGACGTCATCGACGTCTTTCCGGGCGAATCGATCCAGCATGCCGTCCACCAGGCGAATCGCGGCGACGTGATCCGGGTCCACGAGGGGGTCTACCACCAGAGCGTCGCGATCCGGAAGAACGGGCTCACGCTGAAGGGCTCCGGAACCGACCTCGGGAACGGCTCCTTGATCAGGCCCGGGCACTCGAAGCGCTGCCAGGGCGGCGGAGCCGGGATCTGCATCCTGTCCCACAAGAACCGCGGCCACAAGGTCCGCACCAAGAACACCAGCATCAAGGGCTTCCTCGTCAAGGGCTTCGACGGGACCGGCGTGATCACCGTGGGAGGGAAGCGCACGACCATCGCTCACAACAAGTTCGCCTCGGACGGCGAGTACGGGACGGCGGCCTTCTCCTCGATCCGGACGAAGTTCACGCACAACCTCGCCACCGGAAACCACGAGGCAGGGTTCTACGTCGGCGACTCCCCGAACGCGAAGGCCATCCTGCGCCATAACAAAGCGCGCGGCAATGGGTCCTTCGGTTTCTTCCTGCGCGACTCGGCGCATGGCCGCGCCCTGAACAACACGGTCGTGCACAACTGCCTCGGGATCGGCGTCATCAACACCGGCGCCCCCGGAGGGGCTCGACGGTGGCTGATCAAGGGAAACGACGCCAACAAGAACAACAAGTTCTGCAAGGAAAGCCCACCGATCTCCGGCACCGGGATCGGCATCCTCGGAGCCAAGCGCACCTCCGTCCGCAAGAACTCGGTTCGCAACAACGAGCCGAAGAAGCAAGCGCCGTTCGCCGGCGGGATCGTGGTGGTCTCCAGCAAGCCGCTTGGTGGCACCAACCCGGCGCGCGACCTGATCGGCCGGAACTTCGCGTTCGGGAACCAGCCCGCGGACATCCACTGGGATGGGACCGGCGGCCAGAACCGGTTCGTGGGCAACAGGTGCAATACGTCGGAGCCGAACGGTCTCTGCAGCTAGCGTCGGCTAGAGCCGCGACCTCGGCGTGAGCCCGGGTCGCGACTCCTGGCCGCATCAGTTCCGCCCCCCCGCGGGAGAGCCGGAGGGCGCGCTCGTCCTCTTGCACGGGCGCGGCACCGACGAGTTCGACCTCCTGCCTGTGCTGGAGGCCGTTGACCCTGAGCGCCGGCTAGTCGGGCTGACTCCCCGGGCGCCGCTGTCCCTGCCGCCGGGCGGCGCCCACTGGTATGTCGTGAAGAGAGTCGGCTACCCGGATCCCGAGACGTTCTATGCCAGCCTCCGCGAGCTCTCCGCATGGCTCGATGCGCTTCCCGATGACCTGGGTCTTCCGTGGGATCGGATCATCCTCGGCGGGTTTTCGATGGGCGCCGTCATGTCCTACGCGACCGGCCTCGGCCCCGGCCGACCGACGCCGGCGGGAATCATGGCCTTGAGCGGCTTCATCCCGACGGTCGAGGGCTTCGATCTGGAGCTCGAGCGTGCCCGCGGCCTTCCGGTGGCGATCGCGCACGGGACGGCGGATCCCGTGATCTCGGTCGAGTTCGCGCGCGACGCCCGTCGACGCCTCGAGACCGCAGGCGCCGCCCTCACGTACCGGGAGTCCCCGGTCCCGCACACCATCGACCCGGCCATCGTCCCGGACCTGCGGCGCTGGCTGGCGACGGCGGTCCCGACCGCCGGTGAGGGACCGATTCCTTAGCGTGCCGCTATGGCGTCGTGCCCGCGGCCAGCCTCGGCAGTCCCACCCGCAGCCTGGAGACCTTGACCGTGACCGGGTCATTCCCGGCTTGGTAGTAGGGCGCGTCGCGCCCGAGCAGCTGGAGCTCGGCGACGTCCCCCTTCCGGAAGCGCCATCCGTTCCCGTGGAGCTGGAACTTGATCCGGCCTGACTGGTTGTTTCGCAGGCTGTAGACGCCCCGGCTGATCAGACGCTGCTGCCCGTCGGGAGTGATGTCCCACAGGCGGGCGTCGATCTGACCGAAGCGCCCCGTCGCCTCGATGCTGGCCCGCACCGTCGGCAGCCCCATCATCGTCATCGGCGACGTGAACCGGTGGCGATACGTGGGTGTGTTGGGCTCGTCGGTGGCCGCGATCGTCTTGCAGGCGTCCTCGGTGCCCACGATCGGGTCGAACTCCTTGGCCACATTCGGATTTCCGCCCGCCGACGTGAACGTCTGAGCAGGATCGGACCCGAACGCGACGCCGGCGCGCTGCAGGCCCTCCCAGGTTCGCGCTCGGTATGGCCCAGCGTCGGGCTTCGTCTGGGGGCAGCTCTGCGTGAAGGCGGTGACCGATCCGGGGGCCGGCCCCGTGCCGTCGTGGCGCAGGCGCGCTTGGAAGAACCTCGCCGCCTGGTCGTTCAGGTACTGGTTGGTCGCCGCCTTGTTGGAGCCGCGGCTGTGGCCGAGGTCGCCGAGCTGGAGACTCACCGGGAATCCCTGGTACCTGGCTCGCAGGTAGTTGTAGGCCCTGAGCGCCTGCGACGGCGGGAAGAGATCGTCGGTCCAGCCGTTCTCGATCAGAAGCGGCGCCGGCCGAGAATGACCGGGAAGGAACCTGATCGCGTAGGCGGAGTGGTTCTGGTAGGTGCTGTGCAGCGACGACCTCGCATCGGCGCTCAGTGGCTGTCCGGCCTGGATCTCGGCGAAGCTCCGAGACAGGTTCGCGTCGCGATTGGTGCATGGCGTGGACGCCGGAGCGGTGCCGCAGTAGTAGCCGGACACCTGGCCGAGCGCGAAGAGCCCGGAGATGTAGCTCTGGATCGGGACGCCCACGGGGTCGAGGCTCTGCCCCGGCGGGGCGATCCCGGTGTCGAGGAAGCGAGCGTTCGGGAGCAGGGCGTCGACGAGATCCGACCACGGCCAGCGGGGATAGGACGCGGCGATGTGCAGCGGCGTGCCGTCGGGGCTGGTCCACGGGGCGAGATCCCCGTTGCGCCTTCGGATCCTGTTGTTCAGGAATGCGAGCTCCATGCTCTGCCCGCCGCCGTACGAGATCCCCGTCACGCCGATCGCATCCGGCCTCGTGATCCCCTCGTCGACCAGCAGGCCGAGCAGGTATTGGGTGTCACGCGCCTCATAACGGGTGTCCGCCAGGCGGATGTAGCCCTTGCCGCAGGGGCCCGAGTGATCGCCTGCCGGGCCGCCGCCGCAGGAATTGGCCCATCCCCGAGCGGAGTAATTGACGACCGCGTACCCGTGTCGGGCGTAATAGTTGTTGTTGTAGTGGTAAGTCGTCGACCCGTTGCCGGCGGGATCGGGCGACTCGAAGTCAGCCTTGCTGCCGCCCCACCCGTGCAGCATCACAATGGTCGGGAACGGCCCGCTCCCGTGCGCGGGAAGGGTCACGTCGACGTCGAGCGGGACCCCGTCGAAGGACCGCACCCGCTGGGCCAAGGTCGATGCCGGACAGAAGCGAACGCTGTTCTGCGCCTGACAGGAGTGCCCGAACGGAGCCGGCTGCGCGGCCGACGCCGAGCCGGCTCGGAACGCGCAGAGTATGACGACGCCCGTCGAGAGCGCGACTGCCGCACGCCTGCCCATGTGCCCCAGCCTCATCACGCCTTATCCCGGTGGAGGATAGACACCGGGGCTAAGGTGGTCCCCGATCAGCATGATCGACCTGGATGCGTGGCTGCCCAATCCCCAAGTCCGCGGCCACCAGCGGCGCAGCGCGCGCGCCACGCCCGAGGAGCTCTGGCGGGCCGCGCAGGAGGTGACCGTCTCCGACGCCCCCGTTCTCGGGCGCGCGGTCAGGTGGCGGATCCCCGGGACCCCGGCCGAAATGACGTTCCGGGACCTCCTTCGGTCCTACCCATTCGCCGTGCTGACCGAGGGCAGCCGATGGTCGGTATCGGGGCTCTGTGGCCGTCTCTGGACGCTGCGGCGCGACTACCCGAGGCTCGAGGGGCCCGACGACTTTCTGCGGTGGCGTGAGCCGGGCACGACCCGGGTGCTGATCGCACACTGGGTCGAGACCGACCCCGACGGCAGTGCCGCGCTCTGCAACGAGTCGCGCATCAGCCCGGTCGACGCGTCGGCGTCAACGCGGTTGCGCGCACTGTGGGTGGTCGTCGGCCGGCTCGAGCGCCTGGTCGGGGGCGAGGCGCTGGGCGCCGCGACCCGCCGGGCCGAGCGGGCGCGATGACCTTCCGCGCCCGAGGCGGGAGGCGTCTACGAACGAGAGCCGGACCGGCCTTGCCATGACCTCGTCCCGCTGCGCGAGCGCGACCGGTTGCTCGACGCTCCTCGGTGCGAGCTGCTCGCTCGGGATCGCGACGTAGCCCGGGTCGAGCGGGAGCCGGAGCTCGAGCGGCGCGTCGAGGACCTCCGGCGCGACCCGGACGAGCTGCTCGAGGTGCGACGGCTCCGCCGGCGTCCATTGGTGCGCTGGTCGCTCGGGACCTCGGCGCGAACAACCGCCCGCGTCAGCTGGGGGATCAAGCGCTGGAGGTAGTTCGCCATGCGCTCCTCCTCGCGCTTGA
Organism: uncultured Actinomycetes bacterium; assembly: GCA_963797665.1. Lineage (GTDB taxonomy): Bacteria > Actinomycetota > Thermoleophilia > Solirubrobacterales > 70-9 > AC-56. The sequence goes on from CAWCQE010000004.1 coordinate 183,604, forward strand.
TCGCGCGAGCGAGCTTGGCGGTGTCGCGGTCCGAAACGCTCTCGGCGAACACCTCGATCGCGGAGTAGGTCGCGATCTCCTCGGCCTCCTCGGAGAACTCGGTCTTCGCGTTCTTCAGCAGTCGCTCCTCCTCGCCTTTGCCGCGCAGGGCATGGAGTGGACCCTTCAACGCAGCGGTCGCTTGGCCCGCGAACCGCTGGCGCAGCGTCTGGGGGTCGCCACCGAGCTGCTTGATCCTGCGCTCGACGCGGCGAGAGTGGTCCTTCGTCTCTCGCAGGTGCTGCTGCAGCCGCCGCTTGTAGGGGGCTCGGGTCGTCATGCCGATGTGGGCCTCCAGCGCAGCTTCGAGCTCCTTCTCCTTGCCGTAGGCCTCGTTCAGGTACTGCACCAGCTTGCTGTCACGCTTTGTGGTCGCCATCGCTCACCTCTCTCGGTTCTGAGTTTGTACCTGCCACGCACAAGCCTCCCCTCTACCCCGAGCGTCGGTGGAATAACTGGCCATGGTCGCGGGCGTGAATTTGCCGTTTCGGCGCGTTTGTCCACCTAGCTGACGGGAAGGGTCATTGGGAGATGGAACTCACGACTGCAACGCAGGAGGACGATCCAATCGCGGGATCCGGCGGGGCGGGGCTGGGGCCGCTGAGCGGCACCCGGAGCCCGATCGAGAACCCCGCCATCGAGCGCATCCCCAACGATCCGCTGCTGGAGCCCCACCCGGGCGAGCCGGGCGTTCACTCGGACGGCACCTTTGCGCCGCTCGAGAATCCGGACGACAGCGTTTCGGCTGATCCGCTGCTCGCGAGAGGCTAGTCCCCCACCGAGGTCACTGCCCGGACCGAGAGGTCTCGCGGTGCACCGGACTCGCGCAGGCGACGCCTGCGCCCGAAGCTGAACCCCGCGTCCTGGAGCGCCGCGTGGGCGGGATCGGAAACCAACACCTCGCCGGCCTTGGCGGACTCCCCGACCCTGGCGGCGATGTTGACGTCCACCCCGAGGTAGTCGCCTCCAACCCGGCGAGGACGGCCGAGATGGACCCCGGCACGGAGGCTGGGGGTGTGTGCGGCCACCTCGATGTGCTGCGCCGACGCATGGGTGTCGAGAGCGGCCTGCACCGCGTCGCCGACGCTGCCGAAGACGGACATCGACCCGTCCCCGAGCCGCTTGACGAGGCTGCCGCCGTGGTTCGAGATCGCTCGGTCCTCGGCGCCGGCGACCTGACGCAGAAGCTCGAGGGCGGCCTCGTCACCGGCCTCGAGCGCCCACGGCGAGAACTTCACGATGTCCGTGAACAGGATCGCGACGTCCACCGTCCCTCGGCCCCGCCCCTGGGCCTCGGCGAGCGCCTGCCACGCTTGTAGCGCTCCCAGCCCGAGCTCCCGCACCGCGCTCGGCCGGTCCGCTTCGGTGTCCGAGACCAGCCGTCCGATGCGCTCCGGCATCCCCCGGCCGCTGGTCGACAGCGCGTCGCCGTAGCGGGCGTCCCCTGGGAGCAGGCGCCGGATGAACCTGGCCGTGGCGATGAGCTGCGGCCGCGAGTCCATGCGGCGCGCGCCCTCGCGAAGCCGTCGCGCCCGCGTCGGCCCTGCCCCTTGATCGGGCTCCCGGGTTCCATCCGCGCCATCCACGGCAGGTGATGGTGGCGTATCAGCGCCTCACGCGCTCCATCGCTCGCCGTGAGGTTTGGGGATCCGGGGCCGCTATGGCGTCCCTAATCCACCGAACCTCCGCGCCAGCTAGCCTGGCGCTGGTGATCGACGTCGACTCCGTGCTTGGCCGCGTTGGGCTGCCCGAGCCGGTGTCGTCGCTGGCCGCGCGGGACTGGGACGCGGTCGTGGTGGGCGGGGGGCACAACGGGCTCGCGGCTGCCGCGTACCTGGCGCGGGCCGGGAGGCGTGTCCTGGTCCTGGAGGCTCGCGACCAGCTCGGCGGCGCCTGCACCCTGGACCAACCCTTCGAGGACCCGCGCTATCTGGTCAGCCCGTGCGCGTACGTCATCGGGTTGCTCGATCCGCTCGTCATCCGGGAGCTCGAGCTCGAACGGCGTGGCCTGAGAGTGTCGGTGTGCGACCCGAATCTCTGGTGCCCGCTGCCGGACGGCGAGTCGCTCGCCATCTTCTGCGAGTCGGAGCGCACTGCCGAGGGGCTGCGCGCCAGCGGGTTCGGCGAGTCGGACGTCCGCGGGCTGTTGGCGTACGAGGAGCTCTTCGCGCGACTCCGGCGGCTCCTTCGCGAGGGGCCGCTGGGTGATACCTGGGTCGGGTCCTCGCCCGGCCGATCGGAGCTGGAGGCGGCTCTCGGGCACGACGAGGAGCTGATCCGGGTGCTCTTCGACGAACCGATCGCGGACACTCTCGACCGGTACATCGCCGATGACCGCATCAAGCACGCCCTCTTCGGGCAGGGCGTGATCGGCACGTTCGCCGGACCGCGGGATCCCGGCACGGCGTCGGTGAAGCTCATGCACCACCAGGGCGATCTACTCGGGCGGGGAGCGGTCTGGGGCTACGTCCACGGCGGGATGGGCCGCGTCTCGTTTGCCATCGCGCAGGCGGCAGCCGACGCGGGTGCGGTGCTCGCGGCGGGCGTGCCGGTGTCGCGGATCGTTCCCGGCACCGGGGTCGAAACCGAGGCCGGAGAGCTGATCCGCGCCCGTGCGGTCGTCTCGAACGCCGATCCGAAGCGGACCTTGGCGATGCTCGACCCCAGCGACGTCCCCGCGCACCTCGCCGACCGCGTCGCCGGCTGGCGCATGGAATCCCCGGTGGTCAAGCTGAACGCCGCGCTGCGCCGCCTGCCGGCGTTCACGGCCCGCGGCGACGTGGCGCCGCACCGGGCAATGGTGTCGGTGACCCAGGGCCTCGATGCCGCGCAGGAAGCCGTCGAGGCGGCCCGCACCGGCGAGCCGCGGATCGGCTACGCCGAGCTCTACTTCCAGACCGCTTATGACCCCTCGATCGCACCCCCCGGACGCCATGTCATGAGCGTGTTCGCTCAGTACGCGCCATACGAGCTCACCGAGGGGGATTGGGAACGGCGCCGCCGGGAGATCGGCGATCTCGTCCTGGACGCGATCGCGGGCTACGCGCCCGACGTCCGCGAGTGCGTCGAGGACATGGAGGTGCTCGGGCCGCCTGACGTCGAGCGCCGGATCGGGCTCACCGGCGGTCACATATTCCAGGGCGAGGCGCTGCCGGACCAGATGTGGGACCGGCGCCTTGACCACCGCACGCCGGTTGACGGCCTCTACCTCTGCGGCGCGGCCACCCATCCGGCGGGGTCCGTTATCGCGTTGAACGGGCGCAATGCGGCGATGGCCGCAACGGAGGATCTCGACGCGCGACAGGTGTCCCCGGGATCGCTCCGATCCGCGCCGCTCGAGCCCCAGGCCGAGGCTGGCTGAACGGGCCCGAGCCGGAGCCGTCTCCGGGCATGCGGAAGGGGTACCCGCGGTCATCCGATCGTAGGACTGCCCCACCCCCCGATCGCAGGGTGCCGATTCATCCTGGGAATCCTCCGACCGGAGGATTGCGCGGCCGACGGCCCCTGGCGAGGATGAGCGCAGCCATCCTCCGCACTGGTCGATCGCAGAAGCTGGATGAGCGAGCTGCCAGCCCAGCGATTGACCCGGGAGCGCCGCGCCAGTCCATCCCTAGGCGCGGCGCTCCCATCTTGTGCGTCAGTCCGTCCGGCGAACGTCACGATCGGAGCCTGCCCGGGGTCTTTGAGCTAGCCTGAGCGTCAAATGAGCAGTCCGCGGCGGTTTGGGGTGGCTGGCGTTGCGGGGGCGGCGGCTTGAGCTCGCGAAGGTCGGAGCGCGTGCGCGTGTTCGTCGCCGACGATCACCCCGTGTACCGCGACGGCATGGTCAGGGCGATCAGCGAGCGTCCTGACCTCGAGCTCGTGGGTGAGGCGAGCGATGGCCGCGGAGCGCTTGAGGAGATCGCCGGAGCGAGGCCGGACGTCGCCTTGATCGACATCCGGATGCCGGGACTCGACGGCCTCGAGGTGCTCGGGGCCATCCGGCGGGACAGCGCCGAGACGCAGGTCCTCCTGCTCTCCGCCCACCTCGACAGCGATCTCGCCTACAGGGCGGTCGCCGCCGGCGCCAGGGGCTACCTGTCGAAGCAGGCGGCTCGGCAGGAGATCTGCGACGGGATCGTCGCCGTCGCGGACGGCGGCACGGCCTTCGCCCCGGAGGTGCAGACCGGGCTCGCCAGTGAGCTTCACGAGCGGGAGCGGGGGCAGCAGGGCCCTGTCCTGACGTCGCGCGAGCGGGAGGTGCTGAAGCTGGTAGCGGGCGGTCATTCGGCCCCGGAGATCGCGGACCGCATCCACCTCAGCCCAGCGACCGTGAAGTCCCATCTGCAGGCGATCTACGACAAACTCGGCGTGGCCGACCGCGCCGCGGCCGTCGCCGAGGGCATGCGGCGCGGATTCCTGGAATAGGACCTCCGTGGGTGTCGAATCCGCGCGCGACGAGTCGGAGCGCCTCAAGGCCGCGATCCTCGACTGGGCACCCGACCCGGTGGTCGCGATCGATGAGCGGGGTCGCATCCTGGAGTTCAACCGCTCCGCGCAGCTGACACTCGGATACGCACCTGAGGAGGCGATCGGCGCCGACCTCATCGACCTGATCGTTCCCGCCGACCTGCGCGAGCGGTTCGGCCGGGTTCTCCGGGACCAGCTGACGGCAAGCCCGAAGGCGTCTCCGGCTTCCCCGGTCGAGCTCACCGCGATGCGTAAAGACGGTTCGACCTTCCCTATGGAGGCGACGTTCACGCGCATCCCCGATATCGACCCGCCGATCTACGCGAGCTACATCCGTGACATAACCGACGTCAAGCGCGCCGAGGCGCGCGCCCTCAAGCAGAGCCGCGCGATCGCCGACCTCGCCGAGGCCAGGGGCGAGCTCGTGTCTCAGCTGATGCTCGCCGAGGAGCGCACCCGGTCGCGAATCGCCCAGGTTCTGCACGACGACGCGCTCCAGCGACTTCTCGCCGCGCACCAGGAGCTGCTCGAGGCGGCGCCGGGGCGGGAGGGCGTAACCCGAGCCCTGCATGCGCTGGAGGGGACGATCGAGCGCGTGCGCGAGGCTGTCGCCGCTCTCCATCCGGTGACTCACCAGCAGGGCGATCTGCAGGCGGCGCTCAGCGCGATCGTCCGCCAACAGGCGGCGCGTGGCGGCTTTCGCTACACGGTCAGGGTGGAGCCTGAGGCTTCCGGCGTCGAGGACGAGCTGGTGCTGTCGGCGGCGGGAGAGCTCGTCTCGAACGTCGCCAAGCACGCCGAGGCGTCTCGCTGCTCGGTCAGCGTCGAGCGCCGCGCGGACCGGATAAATCTCGAGGTGGCCGACAACGGCCAGGGCATCCCCGCCGGCCGCCAGGACCAGGCAATCCGCGAAGGCCACATCGGGCTCGCCTCGACCGTCCAGAGAATGAAGGCGATCGGTGGCGACGGCGAGGTTACGAGCACGATCGGCAAGGGGACCGTGGTTCGCGCCTCGATACCGACCGGGCAGGACGCGCCGGCGCGACCGCCGAGCGCCTAGGCATACCACCACGACGCGTCCTACACCCTCCGATCGTCTATGCCGCATCCGCCGATCGGTGGATCGCTCCTCAACCGCACAAACGTTCAAATGGACCATGGTCACGCGACGGGTGGAGGGTCAGTATGGGCCCGGAGGGGCCAGCATCCAAGGGAGAGCGCACTGCAGTCACGTGACGAGTCCGAAGTGATCGGGCGCGAGTTTTCGATGAACGGCTCGCACACGGACGCCGCTGAGCCATCCGAAGCCCGGATCGTGCTGTCCATCCCCGCGGGACCCACGTCGGTGACGCATGTGAGGGACGCGCTGAGCGAGGTCATCGTCGACGGGGATCCGGTCGTGCTGGAGCAGGTCGCCGTGCTCGTTGGAGCGCTGACCAGCGGCACGGATCGTCCCGGGGCCCCGCCATCGGCTCCGTTCGATCTCGAGCTGCGCGCCGAGCAGCATCGAGTGATCGTGGCGCTATGCGATCCGGATTTCACGACGCACCGCTCCGAGGGAGGCCTCGTCGAGCTCGAGCGCAGCATGCTGAGCCCGTGGCGCCTCAAGCTGGTCGAGCGCCTGGCCGACCGCTGGTCGGTGTTGCATGACGAGGTGTTCGTCATGCGCTTCGAGCTGGATTCGCAGCGGGGGATGACCCTGCGCACGCCCGGCTAGGCCCGGAAACGCGCCTGCGGTCCGGTCGGCCCAAGGGAGCCGATCATCCGATCGGTGGAGTTCCGGATCCGTCGATCGGGGGAGACATCTCTGACCTCAAAACCCACCGATCGAACGATGGCGCGACGAACGGGCGGGAGCCAGAATCACTTCGACGTGAGCATGGACGCCTCACACGTGCCAGTACCAGTGCAGTTCAGCAGTTCCAGTAGGTGAGAGGGCTCCCGGTTCGCGGCCTAGTCCCGACGCGACCGGTGGCCCTTCTCACATCCGGATCGGGCGCGGCGCGCTCAGGAGACCACCAGCGTCGCCCCTGCGGGCCCGAGGTTGATCACCTCGGTGGGGCCGATTTGCGACCGTGATCCCCATGCCTCGTGGATGTGGCCGCACAGCGCGAGGCGGGGCTCCTTCCGCTCGATCGCCTCCAGAACGGCCGCGCTGCCGAGGTGCTCGCCGCTGCTCGAGGTGTCGACGTGGCCGCGGGGAGGGGAGTGGACGACCAGCACGCAGCCCTCCGGGCATCCGGCGAGCATCTGCGCGGCCTCCTCCTCGGTCAGGTCGAAGCTCCAGTCCCACGGTGTGACCGGGACCCCGGCGCCAAGCCCGTAGAACGCGACCCCGTCGATGTCGGCGCGCTGGCCGTGTAGGACGACTGCGCTCTCCCACCCCTCGCAGGCCTCGCGCAGCGCGTCCTCGGTCTCGTTGTTTCCGGGCACGAGCACGGCTGGCTTCGCGATGGGCCTGAGCGCGGTGATCGTTTCCTCGAGCCCGGAGTGAACGGATGCGAAGTCGCCGACTCCGACGACCACGTCGGCGTCGGCGCTCGCGTCAGCGAGGCGCTCGGCCTGATCGATGTCGACGTGGAGGTCGCTGAATGCGAGCAATCTCATGGGACGGTGTGATCGGACTCTAGGCGCTCGGCGAGCGCGAGCGTCTCCGTGTCGAGCTCGGCCTCCGCGAGCTCGTAGCGCTCGGCGAGCCTCGCGACGATCCCCTCCTGCACCTCAGTCATGGTCACCCGAGCGACCTCGTCCTCGACGCTGCCCGCGGTTGCGGGGTCCCAGTCCAAGCCGAGCGCCTCGTACGTGGGGACGAGCGCATCCCGAACGAGGTCACTGTCGCCGACCACGATCACGGCGCCGCGGTGCGCTGCGCCCGCGATGAGCCGCTGACCCGTCCCGACCAGCTTCCTGATGCCCCGCGCGTTGACGCTCCAGGCGCCCGGGCAGTACTCACGCGGAACCTCGCCGACACGCGCGTCCACGCCCAGGTCGCTGAGCGCTGCCCGGAGCAGCTCGGCGAGCTCGCGAAAGCGAGCCTCGGTGTGGGCGGAGGGGCGGCGATCGGGAACCGTCCAGGAGAGCGCCAGCGTCTGCTCGTGATAGACGGCGGCGCGGCCGCCGGCGAGACGCACGACGGGCTCGAACCCGACGGCGCGCGCCGCTCGCACCGCGTCCCGGAACCCCGAGCTGGCCGCGTCCTGCTTCGAGAACGCCAGCATGCGCCGGGGCCGGTGAATGCGAAACGTGGGGGGCAGCTCGCCGGCGGCGACCCGGATGAGGACCGCGCGCGCGACGGCGGTGCCGCGCGCGGCCGGACCTGCGAAGCCCTGGCGAGAGAGGGCCAGCACGCGGTCAGCCTCGTGTTAAGAGCGTGACCACCGTCACACACAAACGCGCGTTCGGCTGCCACCCTCCACCGCCGTTACGGACCACCCCTAGGGCAGGCGCTCCCCAAAGCGCCGTCACGACGACCGCCCAGGGGAAGTGAACGCCCGGTAGGCCGGAGCGCTGGAGGCGGCGACGCATTCGCGGACGCGCGCCCGGCGCGCGGCTCCGCGATACGCGCGGCCGGGGGACCTGTGATTGGAGGTGGTTCATCCCATGTCCGTGGCAATCAGAGGCTTGGCGGCCGCCTGCGCGGCCGCCATCACCCTCGGCATCGTCACACAACCGACCGGCTCCGCCGCCCAGGCTCCCGGGCACGAGCGAGCCCGGACCGCGAATGTGCCCAAACCCGCGCATGGTCGTGTCGCGATCCTGCAGCGGCCGCAGAGGCGCTTCGAGAAATCGATCCGGCTCGGCGACCGGAAGGTCCAGCGCATCCAGGCCGCGCACCGCGACGGCGCCAGTGGCAAGGCGGCGTCGCCACCGAGCGATGGCGGCTTCCCATCGCCCGAGTCGGTCGGCGTCTCGAGCGCGACGCTCGACGCCATTGCGGCATGCGAGTCTGGCGGCGACCCGATAGCGGTCTCGGCCGACGGTAGCTATCACGGCCTGTACCAGTTCGACTACGGGACCTGGGCGTCCGTCGGTGGCTCCGGCGACCCGGCGGCGGCATCGCCTGAGGAGCAGACCTACCGGGCCGCGCTGCTCTACGCGCGCAGCGGCTCGAGCGCCTGGCCGATCTGCGGCTCCTAGCCTGGGCCGCCGCGCCGTTCTCGTTCGAAACCAGCCACACCCGTTCCGTACGGGCGGCAAGGCCGGTTTCTCACCCGCTCGCCGTCCAGGCTCGCTGGCCGCGCTGGTCACTCATCCGGTGGCCGCTCCGGCGTCATCCTCGGAGCCGGGGCCAATGAGCGCGCGACGGAAGACTCGCTGCTCGTCCTCGAAGAGAAAGCCCCAGAGGTGGCGCCGCTCGAGCAGCGTCCGGCGTTTGGTCTCCAGGACAGCCTTTCGCGGCAGCCCGGCGATCCTCTCGCCCAGCTCGAGCGCGCGTGTCAGAAGATCGCCGCGCACGACCTCTCGCACGATGCCCAACTTCTGCGCCTCCTCGGCCTTCACCAGCCGCCCCGTCAGGCAGAGGTCCTGGGCGACCGTCGCGGGCAGGACGGCCCGCGCGGCCGCATAGCTCGGCGGGATCCCACGGGGGAGCTCGGGATAGCCAAACACCGCGGCGGGCGCGGCGATTCGCAAGTCGCACAGGAGCGCGAGGGCGAACCCGCCGGCGATGGCGGGCCCGTTGACGGCCGCGACGATCGGCCGGCGGCACTCGCCGATGGCCTCGAAGGCGACCGTGCTCGTCTCGACCAGCCTCCTGCGATGTTCGAGGTCGCCGCCGAACTGGTCGGTGTCCATGCCCGCGCAGAAGGATGGGCCGGCGCCGGTGAGCACCACGCACCCGATGTCGCCGTCGTGCGAGAGGCGGCCGAAGGCGTCGGCGATCTCGAGTCGCAGCTCGATCGAAAGCGCGTTTCGCTTCTCCGGTCGGCGGAGCGTCACGGCCGCGACCTCCCCGCGGCGCTCGATCGACAGCAATCCGTGCCCCTTGCTCACCGAGGGGACTGTATCCCGACCCGCGCCGACGTGAGTAAGAGACCTGCCTGCGGCCCGGGTCAGGCCGCGCGACGCTGATCCTGGCGCCCGGGAGTGCTGGCCGGGGTCCGCGCGACGCGGATCTCGGGATCGCCGTGGCCCGGGCGATGGCGTCGGAGCTGCGCCTCGAGACAGGCGCTGCAGGAACACTCCGGGATCGTTATTCCAGTGCGAGGGCAGATCGCCATGCTCGGCCTATCCATCGGAACGATCACGCCCAGACTAGAGCCGCCGCAGGCGGGAAAACCCACGTACCACCGTGCATTGACGGGGTTAGGTGGGCTATAGGCCCCTTAACCCCGTCAATGCGGTGAAGTGTCGCCGCCGTGGTTGCCTGAAACACTGCCCCGCGTGAACATCGACGAGGCCGAGAGCGCCGCCGGGCCGGACGAACGAGGGAGGTCGCCCGAGGAGATCGTCGCGCGCGCGACGGTCCACGCGCCGACCCGTGGGAACCGCCGCCTGGAGGCGCTCCTCGACGCCGTGAATTCCGACCCCGAGCTGCGCGCCTGGTGGCACATGGCGCAGGTGACGTCGGAACGGCTCGGGATGTCGGACCACTCGTGGGTCCACGTGCAGATCGTCCTGAATATCGCGCTGCGAATCCTGCGCCTCCTCGTGCGAGCCGGCATCGAGCCCGCCATGGTGGCCGACCACTCCATGGGCCGCCGCGACGCGGAGGTCGTCGTCGCGGCGGGCGCGCTCCTCCACGACGTCGGCATGTCCATCCATCGGACCGATCACGAGGCCTACAGCCTGTTCCTGGCCGAGCGCAAGCTGCGCGAGGTCCTGTCCGACGTCTACGACGAGCCCGAGCGGACGGTCGTCGCGGCCGAGGCGCTCCACTGCATCATCGGCCACCGGCGACGCGGCGAGCCCTACACCCTCGAGGCGGGCGTCGTGCGCGTCGCCGACGCGCTCGACATGGCTCAGGGGCGCTCCCGCGTGCCGGTGGACGCGGGACGCGTGGGCATCCATGCGCTGTCCGCGGCGGCGATCGACGAGATCGTGATCGAGGCCGGGACCGATACGCCGATCCGACTGGAGATCCGGATGAACAACTCGGCGGGGATCTTCCAGGTGGACGACCTCCTCGCCACGAAGCTGCGGGGGACACCGCTGGAGGACCATGTCGAGGTCATCGCAGCGGTCGAGGGCGAGACCGAGAAGCGCCTGCTGCGCGAGTTCAGACTGCCCGAGGGCTAGCTCAAACCGCTGCGCGAGGAGCTAATACCCTCAGCAAACGATGAGCGAAGACACTCCCGAGGTCCTCTTCGTGTGCGTTCACAATGCCGGACGCAGCCAGATGGCGGCAGGGCTGCTTCAGAACATGGCCGGGGCCGCCGTGACGGTCCGTTCGGCGGGGAGCGATCCGGCCGAGCGGTTGAATCCCGCAGTCGTGGAGGTCATGGCGGAGGTCGGGGTTGATCTCACGCATGAGTTTCCGAAGCCGCTCACGGACCAGGCCGCGCGCTCGGCCGACGTCGTGATCACGATGGGCTGCGGCGATGCCTGCCCGATCTACCCGGGCAAGCGCTACGAGGACTGGGAGCTCGAGGACCCTGATGGCAAGGACCTCGAGACGGTGCGGAAGATCCGCGACCAGATCGCCGCTCGGGTCCGAGGGCTTGTCGAGGAACTGGTCCCGTCGTGTACCGGGGAGGGTGCCACGGCCTGACATCACGGTGGCCCTGGACCGCACTTACGCCTCGGACGCCACCCGCGGTGCCGGCGGTTCCCTATCACCGCGGACGAGCTGATAGGTGAGCGCACCGAGCCCTGCGCCGACGACCGGTCCAGCGAGGTAGACCCAGAAGTCCGTCCACGTCCCGCTGGCGAGAGCGGGGCCAAGCGAGCGAGCGGGATTCATCGAGGCGCCAGTGACAGGGCCACCGAAGAGGGCGTCGACCCCGATGATGCCGCCGATGGCGATTGCCGCGGCAGCGCCGACCGCGCGCGTGTCGGTGGCGACGGCCATGATCACGAACATCAGGAAGGCGGTCAGGATGGCCTCGTATGCGAGGGCGCTGCCGACGCCGACACTCGGCACGGTGGCGCCCAGGTCCGCCGGCTTGCCGGGCCAGACCGCCAGCAGGACGAGTGCCGCCCCGATTGCCCCGACGCACTGCGCGACGATGTAGGCGAGCGCTTCGCGAGCGGGGAAGTGGCGGCTGAGGGTGAACGCGATCGTCACCGCGGGATTTATGTGGGCGCCCGACAGGTGGCCCGTGGCATAGACCATGACCATGATCACGAGCCCGAACACGAGGGCGATCCCAACCGTGCCGAGGGATCCCTCGTATTGGGCGTCAGCGATGATCGCGCCGCAGCCGGCGAAGACGAGCACGAACGCAGCGATGCCCTCGGCGGCGGCCCTCCGCCCCAGATCGAGTCCGTTGTTCACCCTCAGGCCGGCGTGACGATCGCCTCCGCGATCGTCTTCCAGAGAGCGTTGACGTCGAGGACGTCGGCGTCCACGGCCCGATCCTAAACATTGACAGTTGTGATTTCAATTGATATATGTAAATAGATGGCTATCGATCTGGAGCTGGCTCCGAAGCAGAAGCGGCCCAAGGGCGAACCGTGCTGTGAGCCCGTCGTCTATCCCGACATCGAGCGCGCCCAGGCTGAGCGGCTGGCGGCTGTGGCGAAGGCGCTCGGCGATCCGATTCGGATGCAGCTCGTCGACGTCTTGCGAAAGCACGCGGGCAAGGTCTGCGTCTGCGAACTGGTCCCGCTGTTCGACCTCTCGCAGCCGACTGTCTCCCATCACCTCAAGGTGCTACGCGAGGCGGGGATCGTCGGATCCGAGCGCAACGGGCTGTGGGCCTACTACTACGTCAACCCGGAGGCACTGGAGGAATTGAGCGCATGGCTGAGCTAGAGGAAATCCGCGACGTGGTCCGCGAGCGCTACGCCGGGGCCGCGCGATCCGTGCATGAGGGAAAGGCCGGGTGTTGCGGGCCGTCAGGGTCCGGCTGCGGGTGCGGCACCGACATCCCGGATGCGTGCGGAGACGCAAGCTTCGGTGCAGGGGTCTATGGCGCCGAGGATCGAAGCGCCCTCCCGGATGCGGCCAAGCTTGCCTCGCTCGGCTGCGGCAATCCCACCGCCGTTGCCGAGCTCCACGATGGCGACACCGTCCTCGATCTCGGCTCGGGTGGCGGCATCGATGTGCTGCTCTCAGCGCGCAGGGTGGGTTCGAACGGGAAGGCCTATGGCATCGACATGACGGACGAGATGCTCGAGCTGGCCCGACAAAACCAGCGGGAAGCAGGCGTCGAGAACGCGGAGTTCGTGAAGGGCACGATCGAGGCCGTGCCCCTGCCCGACGACTCGATTGACGTGATCATCTCCAACTGCGTCATCAATCTGTCCGGGGACAAGGCGGCGGTCCTTCGCGAGGCAGCCCGAGTGCTCCGTCCCGGCGGGCGGTTCGCCGTCAGCGACGTTGTCGCTGACCCGAACATGGACGATGAGACCCGCACAGACATGCAGCAGTGGACCGGGTGCATCGCCGGCGCACTCACTCGCGAGGAGTTCGAGCGCGAGCTGACCGCGGCAGGTTTCGAGAACGTGGACATTCAGGAGACTCATCGCGTCCACGACCAGGCTGCCTCGGCGATCGTTCGAGCTCGCCTCCGAACGTGACGACGGCCGAGATTCAGCTGAACGACCCCCAGACGCTCTATCGGCGCTGGGAGGAGCAGCAATGGAGCCCCTTTGAAATCGACCTGGCGCGCGACCAGGAGCAGTGGCCGCGTATGGGCGATGGCGATCGAGGCCTCTTCTACTGGGCGCTGTCGTCGCTGATTGTCGCTGAGGAGCGGATCACCACCAAGTTCTCGGGCCTGGTCGCGGCCCACGGCAGCGAGGAGGAGGCGACGTTTCTAGCCACCCAACAGGTCGACGAGGCGCGGCACATGCAGTTCTACGCCCGATTCCGCGATGAGGTGATCGACTCCCCCGGCGCGATCGCCTCACACGTGGCACGCGCTCGCGAGCAGGTCTCGCCCGCCTTCCGGCGGATCTTCGACGAGGCGCTCGTGGAGGCGCACGAGACCCTCGTGGCGTCGCCCGGCGACCCGGCGGCAAAGATCCGGTTCGTGACCATCTACCACTTGATCCTCGAGAGCACCCTCGGCCTGACGTCGTTTCGATTCATCACGCGGTACCTCGAGCGCCGGGGGCTCCTGCCGGGATTCGTCGAGGGCTACTCGAAGATTCACCATGACGAGACTCGTCACATCGGCTACGGCGTCTGGTTCCTGCGGGACTCCGTGCGCAAAGACGACGAGGCCGGACAGACGATCCGGGCCACCCTCGGGGAGCTCATGCCCGTCGTGGCTGAGACCCTGCGTCCACCGAATGGCGACGGCGACGCCGATTGGGAGGCGCTCGGAGCCAGCGCGGACGAGATTCGAGAGTTCGCCCTCCGCGGGCTGACGCGCCGCCTCGAGATCATCGGAACGCCGCTCTAGACGCCCGCGCCGCGGGCGCCGCGGCCCTCGCCCCCGGCAAAGCGCGTGGCCCCGCGAACGCCGGTCTCGATCGAGGCGCGGCCGACCTCCGCTTCGAGCGCGAGGCCGTCGGCCAGGGGTAGGCCGGCGCCCTCGATCGCCGCCCGCCGGTCCGAGAGCATGGTTGTCTGAGGAAAGCGGGACAGCCCCTCGACGATCTCCAGAGAGCGCTCGAGGTGCCTGCCCGGGGGGACGATCTCGGTCACGAGCCCCCACGACAGCGCTTCGTGCTCGTCCAGGACGCGCCCCGTCAGGATCATCTCGAGCGCTCGGCCCATCCCGACCACCAGCGGCAGGCGCTGGGTGCCGCCGTCGATCAGCGGGACGCCGAAGCGGCGCTCGGTGAACCCGAGCTTCGCGGTCTCGGTCGCGATCCGCAGGTCGCACCACAGCGCGAGCTCGAGCCCGCCGGCGAGGCACCAGCCCGAGATCGCCGCGATCGTCGGCTTCGACGCGGTAAGCCTCGTGAAGCCCATCGGCCCCTCCGTTCGGGCGGCAACGGACTCGAACACCTCCGGGGGCACATCCGGCCCGGCCTCTGCGATCGCCTTCAGATCGGCGCCGGCGCAGAACGCATCGGGGCCCTCACCCGTCAGCACCATCGCGCGGGCGTCCTGGTCGGCCTCGAACCTGCGGAAGCCGTCGAGGAGCAGGCTCGCCGTCTCGGGGTCGACCGCGTTACGGCGCTCAGGCCGGTCGATGGTGAGCACCGCGGCCGCGCCGGAGCGCTCGTAGCGGACCTTTGGCATCCGCTACTCGGCAGGGGGCGGGCGCAGCCGCTCGATCTCCTGGCGGAGGCGCTCCTTGCGGCCCTCGCGACGGATCTGGATCAGCGAGAGGACGGTGACGAGGACCGAGAAGAAGATGATGCAGCCGAAGCCCCAGTAGGTCACGACCTTGTCGTCCGTGGGCCCCCAGAGGCCGACGCCGTCGGCCGCGAGGGCGGCCGGCGCGAGCACGAGAAGCACCGCGAGCGCGGCTGCAGCGACGGCAATCAGGCGAGCAACTCGGGACTGCCTCACGTTCTTAACTCTACTTTAGGGAGGAGCCGCGGTGATCATCTAGAGTGGCGCGCCCGCCGATGCTGAGCTATCTGCAGGCGATTGTCATCGCTCTGATCCAGGGCGTGACGGAGCTCTTCCCCGTGTCCAGCCTCGGTCACTCGGTGCTCGTCCCCGCCTGGATCGGTGGCAGCTGGCAGACGCTCGTCACGCAGTCCTCCCAGCCCCACAGCGAGTCGTCGTTCTACCTCGCGTTCCTTGTGGCGCTCCACGTCGCGACCGCGTTGGCGCTCCTCTGGTTCTTTCGGGCGGATTGGATCCGCATCGTGACCGGGTTCTTCCGCAGCGTGAGGAGGAGCATCGAGGAGCGCCACTTCACCGCCTCCGACCAGGACGAGCGCCTGGCGTGGCTGATCGTGATCGCGACGATTCCCGTCGGGATCACCGGCGTCGCCCTCGAGCACGTCTTCAGGACCGCGCTGGCGAAGCCGGTCGCGGCGAGCGCGTTTCTCTTCGTCAACGGCCTGATCCTGCTCGCAGGCGACCGCTTCGCTCGAATGCGGCGCGCCACCGAGCGGGCGGCTCGCAGGGCACGCGCGGCCGAGGGCGGCCCTCCGCATGCGACCAAGGAGGAGCCGGCCTCGGCACAGGCGTTCAGCCCCACCGCCGGGCGCTCCGCAGCGGACGTTGCGGAGGCCTATGCGTCCGACGCTCGCATCTCGCGGCTGCCGTACACCGACGGGCTCCGCGTCGGGATCCTGCAGGTCTTCGCGCTATTCGCAGGCATCAGCCGCTCCGGAATCACCATGGTGGGAGGACTCTGGCGGGGGTTCAGCTACGAGGATGCCGCCCGGTTCGCGTTTCTCCTGGCGACGCCCGTGATCCTCGCGGCGGGGGTTCTGAAGCTGCCGAGCCTGTTCGGCAAGGCGGGCGACCACATCCATGGCCAGGTGCTTGTCGGCATGCTCGTGTGCGGAGTCGCCGCCTACCTCTCGGTGCGGTACCTGGTCAAGTACTTCGAGACCCGTACCCTGCTGCCGTTCGCCATGTACTGCCTGCTGGCGGGGGCGGTGAGCTTCATCCGGTTCGCGGCCTTCTGAACCCCGGTCTAGTGTCATGAGCCGAAAGTTCGCAGGCAGCTGCGCGGCGTCCCGTCGCCCGTGGCAGCCGCCTCGTCCTTGCCCGTGCCGCCAGCACTGCGTCCGCGGCGACTGCCACGAACGCCGGGCCACTCGCGAATCTGCCCGCGAGCCTCCGACTCACGAGTCTAGGATGCGCGCGTCTTGTCCGAGCTCGAGGCCCTCCTGCTCGGGATCGTCCAGGGGCTGACGGAATTCCTGCCGATCTCGTCGTCGGGGCACCTGATCCTGGTGCCCTGGCTCCAGCACTACCACTTCCTCGAGAACCACCCGTCGTTCAACAAGACGTTCGACGTCGCCCTGCACGCGGGGACGCTCGTGGCGGTTCTCGTCTACTTCCGCACCGAGATCGTCCGGCTGCTTGCGGCGCTCGTGCGCTCGTTCAGGATCCGCGCCATCCAGGAGCCCGACCAGCGATTGGCCTGGGCCATCGTCGTCGCGACGATCCCCGCGGTCATCGCGGGCGGCATCGGGCAGAGCTTCATCGAGGACCACCTCGGTGAGCCGTGGCAGATCGCGATCCTCCTCATCGTCTTCGGCCTCCTGCTGGGCGTCGCCGACAGGCAGCCGGAGCGCGAGCGATTGGATGAGGTGGGCCTTCGGCAGGGGCTCTACGTCGGCCTGGCCCAGGTGCTGGCCCTGGCGCCCGGGGTCTCGCGCTCGGGCATCACGATCACCGCAGGACGCTTCCTCGGGCTGGACCGCGATTCCGCCGCGCGCTTCTCGTTTCTGCTGCTCGCGCCGGTGACCGCCGGCGCCGTCGTCTACAAGGGCTACGAGGCGGTCTCGGAGGGCCTCCCCCACGGCGTCGCCGGGCCGATGATCGTCGGCACCGTGGCGGCGGCCATCTCCGGGTACCTCGCTATAGCGGGCCTGCTCGCGCTGGTCCGGCGCCACAGCTACGACGTTTTCGTCGCCTACCGCGTGCTCGTGGGCGTCGGAGTCCTGCTCCTGATCGCGACGGGCGCCTACAGCGCGACCTTCTAGCCCGCTCCCATTGGTCGAACGGTGCGTTTCCCGCGGCATGCGCGGATATTGCACCGCTCGACAAAGTGGGGGGAAAGCGAAGGCGCGCGACCTGGGGCAGGAGGGAGGTCGCGCGCCGCACGAGAGAGAGGACCTCTCGCTTTCGTGGGCAGTCTCGTCCGTCCGCCTCAGCCGCCAGTAAAGATTCGGAGAAAGTTCGCGGTTCGTCCGGCCCGAGCGGCGACTTGTGAAACTTCTGTGAACCACGGGGTGTGCGGTCGTGCGGTCGAACTACCATTGCGGCAGCCCGTGAGCGCGAAGATCCCACTCCGCGTAGCCGTGCTCGACGACGACTCCGGATTCGTGCGCGTACTGGCGAAGCGCCTGGAGGGAGCGGGCGCCCAGTACCGCGTCCTGTCGGGGCCGCTCCCGGCCGAGGAAGTCGCCGCGATGAAGCTCAACGCGCTCGTCGTCGACCCCTCGCTGCTCGGGCCGCTCGCATGGGATTTCATCGAGCGGGTGTGCGGGATGATGCCGGACCTCGGCGTCATCGTCTGCACGCAGGGCGCGACTCTCGCTCAGCGCGTCCGGGGCCTGCGACTCGGCGCCGACGACTGGGTTTCCAAGCCGTGCCACCCGGAGGAGGTCATGGCGAGGATCGAGGCCGTCGTGCGCCGCCACCGGCGCGGTCACGCCCGTGAGGACTCCGGCCCGCTCGTCGCGGGCGATCTCGAGATCCGGCCGGATCGCTTCCAGGTCTACGTCGCCGGCGAGAGCCTGGACCTCACCCGCCGCGAGTTCGAGCTCCTCCAGGTGCTGGCGGATCACGCGGGCAGGGTGCTCGAGCGCGACGACATCTACCGTCGCGTGTGGGGCTATGCGATGACCCACGGCGACCGCTCGGTCGACGTCTTCGTGCGCAAGCTGCGCTCCAAGCTCCAGAGGCGGTCCCCGGGGTGGGAGTACATACATACCCACTTCGGCGTGGGCTACCGCTTCGACCCTCAGCCGACCGCGCCGTCGGCGCAGGGGGAGACGGTCGGGGAGCGCTCGGCGGCTGCGGAGAGCCCCGGGGCGGCCCAGGCGGCGACGTCCGGCCCGGAAGCTGCGCCGAGCGGCATCCCGCGCTAGCTAACGCGCTCGCTCTCGTGGGTGAGCGGGCGCCTGCACGGTTGCGTGCAATTTTTCGCAGATTGCGGGCGTTCACCACTTGTTAACGGGTCGGCCACCGGGCGGTAACAGGCCCCCCCGAACCCCCTGGGACGCTGCCCGTGACAACACGACGAAGGAGACCCAAGCAAGTGATTTCTCGCAAGTCCATACTTGCCAGTGTTCTGTTGCGGAGTGATCGCGCTCGGCGTTGCCGCATGCGGCTCGAGTGGCAGCGACGATAGTGCGACCGCCAGCGGCAGCGGAGGCAGCACGCCCCTCACGGGGGCGGGCAGCACCCTCATCGCGCCCCTGATGTCCAAATGGCAGTCGGACTACTCGTCCCGCACCAGCAACACCGTCACCTACGGCGCCATCGGCTCGGGCGGGGGCATTGAGCAGATCACGGCCGGGACAGTGGACTTCGGCGCCAGCGACGCGCCCCTGACGCCCGATCAGCAGAAGGCGGCTCCGGATGTCCTCATGATCCCGTGGGCGCTCTCGTCGACGGATCCGGTCTACAACGTGAGCGGTGTCTCGGATGGCCTGCACCTCGACGGCCCGACGCTCGCGGACATCTACCTCGGCAAGATCACGACCTGGAACGACCCCGCGATCGCGAAGCTGAATCCGGGCACCGACCTGCCGTCAACGAAGATCACGCCGGTCTACCGCAGCGACGGCAGCGGCGACACCTACATCCTCACGGACTACCTCTCGAAGGTGAGCTCCGAGTGGAACTCGAAGGTCGGCGTCGGCACCGAGGTCAAGTTCCCGACCGGCGTAGGCGGCAAGGGGAACGACGGCGTGTCCGCGGTGCTCTCGAAGACCGACGGCGCGATCGCCTACGTGGGCGCCGCATATGCCCAGTCGAACGGGTTCAATCAGGCCGCAATGGAGAACGCTGCTGGCAAGTTCCTGCAGCCGTCGCTGGACACGATCAGCGCGGCTGCGGCCGCCGTCAAGAGCGTGCCTGCGGACAATGCTCCCTCGCTGGTCGACCCGCCAAAGTCAGCGACGAACGCGTATCCGCTGGCGAGCTATACGTACTGTCCTGGCGCCGTCGAACTCGGACAAGGCAGATGCGCTGAAGGAGTTCATCACGTACGCGATCGGTCCGGGCCAGTCTTTCGGACCCGACCTTCTGTTCGCGGACCCCGCCGCAGATTCTGTCGGCCGACAAGGCGGCGATCGACAAGATCGGCGGCTAGCGGCACTGGGGATGAGTGGTTGAGATGACACCCGGGATCGCAGGCCGCGGTCCCGGGTGTCGGTCCTTGAATCAGCGATGACGACCGAGACCGCCACAGCCAGAGTCCCGGTCGGCGCGCTCTTGGCCGGCAAGGGCAGGGGATTCGTCGACCGCTTCGGCGATCGCGCGCTCTACCTCGTCACGCTCGCCGCCGCGCTGCTGTCGGTGGCGGTGGTCCTCGGTCTCGCGTACAAGCTCCTGGATCAGGCCTCGAGCGCGTTCTCAACCTTCGGACTCGGGTTCCTCACGTCGAGCGAGTTCGATCCCGTAAAGAATCAGTTCGGTGCCGCCGACTACATCTACGGCACCGCCGTGAGCTCACTCGGGGCGCTGTTGCTGGCCACCCCGATCTCGATCGCGATCGCGCTCTTCTTGACCGAGCTCGCGCCGCGAAGCTCGCGCACCGCCATCGGCACCCTCGTCGAGCTGTTGGCCGGAATCCCCAGCGTGATCCTGGGGCTGTGGGGCATCATCATCCTGGGTCCATTCCTCAACGACACTCTCGAGCCCGTCCTGCACGCGGTGCTCGGGTGGCTTCCGCTCTTCGGCGGGACCTATGGGCTGGTCGGGATGTTCCCCGCGATCCTGATCCTCACGATCATGACGGTGCCCATCGTCTCGAGCCTGACGCGGGAGATCTTCGCCACCGTGCCGGCCACGGACAAGGAGGGGGCGCTTGCCCTCGGCGCGACCCGTTGGGAGATGATCAAGACGGTCGTACTGCCGTATTCGCGACCGGGAATCATCGGCGCCGTGATCCTCGGGCTGGGACGCGCGGTCGGTGAGGCGATCGCCGTCACGCAGGTGATCGGCAACACCGCAGGCATCCACGCCAACATCTTCCTGCCCGCCGACACGCTGGCGAGCAAGATCGCGAACTCCTACCAGGGCGCGGCCACCGACCTGCAGATCTCCTCGCTCGCCTACTTCGCCGTGATCCTGTTCGTGCTCTCACTGATCTTCAACTCGGTCGCCCGATTGCTTGTTCGCAGGGCAGTGAGGAGCAGCTAGGTGGAAGCCGCAGGACAGCCGCAGCATCCCCTGCTGGCACCCCGGAGCGGCCATCTCCGCCGGCGCCGCCTCGCGAACAGGGTGATGGAGGTCAGCGCCTGGATCGCGGCCGTGCTCGCGGTCGGTGTGCTCGCCCTCGTGATCGCGAGCGTCGCGGTCAAGGGAATCGGCTCGATCAGCCTGGACTTCCTCACCAAGAACGCCGATCCGAACTCGATCGAGGCCACAGGCGGGATCGCCAACGCGCTGGTCGGGACGGCGATCATGGTCGCCATCGGAGCCGCGATCGCGATTCCGATCGGAATCCTCGTCGCGATCTATACGAACGAGTTCGCAGGCCCTCGGAGCGAGTCGGTGATCAGGTACTTCCTCGACGTGCTGAACGGCGTTCCCACGATCGTCACCGGCATCTTCATCTTCGGGCTGATCGTCACTGCCCAGGGCCATCAGAGCGGCTGGGCCGGCGGGATTGCGCTGGCGATCGTGATGCTGCCGCTTGTCGCGCGTGCCTGTCAGGAGGTGCTGCACCTGGTTCCCGGAACCGTCAAGGAGGCGGGCCTTGCCCTGGGCGCGAGCCGGTGGCGGACCACGCTCTCCGTCGTGGTCCCCACCGCCCTCAGCGGCATGATCACCGGTGCCCTGCTCGCCGTCGCGCGCGCCGTGGGAGAAACGGCGCCACTCCTGTTCGTGTCCTCGATCTTCGCGCCCACCCTACAAACTGACCCGTCGCAGGCCCTACCGAGCGTCCCGGTCGTCATCTTCCAGTTCTCGGAATCTCCGACCCCGGCCAAGCACGACCAGGCCTGGGCCGCGGCGCTGGTCCTGATCGCCTTCGTCCTGCTGATCAGCATCGCGGCGAGAGTCCTCTCGGCTCGGATGCGACGACGGCTCGGGGCGGCCCGCTGATCGTGAACAATGGAGTCGAAGGGGGTCCATCCCATGAACTACAACCCGAGTGACGACCTGAAGGTGGTCGACCCCGAGGAGAGGACAATGCCCCGGATTCCGGGCCAAGCCGAATCGGCCGCACCCACGCCCCCGTCGCCGGATGCAGCGGAGCCGCCGTCCGTTCTCGAGGAGATGCACGCCACCCGGCACGTGCGCCTGGAGGACCTTCACGCCTACTACGAGGACAACCACGCCGTCAGGGGAGTCAACGTGGCGTTCGAGCCCGGGATGGTGACCGCGATCATCGGCCCATCGGGGTGCGGAAAGTCGACGATGGTCCGGTGCATCAACCGGATGCACGAGGAGATCCCCGGCGCCCGCTCCGAGGGCCAGGTGCTCCTGGACGACGTCGACCTGCACGACGCGAACGTCGACGTCGTTACCGTTCGCAGGCTGGTCGGCATGGTGTTCCAGAAGCCCAATCCCTTCCCCACGATGTCGATCTTCGACAACGTGGCCGCGGGCCTGCGGTTCACCGGCACCCCCCGTGACGAGATCACCGATCGGGTCAACGCCGCGCTGGAGGGGGCCGGGCTCTGGAACGAGGTCCACGGCAGGCTCTCGAGCCCGGGCATGAGCCTCTCCGGCGGTCAGCAGCAGCGCCTTTGCATCGCTCGGGCGCTCGCGGTGGAGCCCGACGTGCTGTTGATGGACGAGCCGTGCTCCGCCCTGGACCCAGTGGCCACGCTGAAGATCGAGGAGCTGATCGCGCAGCTGAAGCAGAGGGTCACGATCGCGGTCGTGACCCACAACATGCAGCAGGCTGGGCGCGTCGCGGACGTCACCGCGTTCATGTTGGACGGCGAGGTCGTCGAGGTCGGGCCGACCGAGAAGATGTTCACGAACCCGGACGACGATCGGACGGAGCAGTACGTCACCGGAAAGTTCGGCTGATGGAGCTCGAGTCAAGGCACGATTACCGCGAGGAGCTCGAGCGGCTGGAGGCGCGGGCATTGGACGGCTTGGACCTGGTCGTCTCGGCGCTCGACCGCACGATCGAGTCCATCCACCACCAGGACATCGAGCTCGCCGAGCTCGTGATCGCTGACGACGACGTGATCGACGGCCGCTACCTGGAGATTCACCAGTCGATCCTGACCCTGCTTGCGACACAGGCGCCCGTCGCGACCGACCTGCGCTTGATCGCCGCTCTCCTCCACGTGATGAAGAACATCGAGCGGATGGGCGACCAGTGCGTGAACATCGCCAAGCTGATTCCGATCGCGGGGCACGAGCCGCCCGCCGACGAGCGCATGCTCCAGAACCTCGTCACGATGGGCGGGGCACTTCGCGCCGAGATCAGGCAGGCCAAGCGGGCATTCAGCGACCGGAACGTGGAGATGGCGCGTGATCTCGTGCGGCAGGACGACGTCGTCGACAACCTGAATCGGGACTGCTTCCAACTCGCGATCAAGATCGGGGACGATCACGACCGGCGCGAGTGGGCGATGACGATGCTGCTCGTCGCCCGCGCCCTCGAGCGCATCGGCGACAACGCGGTTGACGTCGGGGAGCAGGTTGCGTTCGTGGTGACGGGGCTGTTTCGCGAGTTCGAGGACGCATCGCATCCAGACGAGCCGGTCATCGAGCCGTCCCCGTCGCCGTAGTGGGCCGAGCCACAACCACGGGGCTCATCCGCATCGTCTGACAAGATCGAAGGCAGGCGCTTCTGATGCTCTGTGCGGCCATCGACATCGGCTCCAACACGACGCGTGTGCTCGTGGCCGAACCGCAGAACGGCCAGCTCCGCAAGGTCATGGAGCAGCGCGCCTACACGCGCATCGACAAGGCCTCCCAGCACGACGGAGCGGTCGACCGGGCGAAGATCGACGAGGTGGCTCGGGTCGTCGCGACGCAGGTGCGCCTCGCCCAGGAGATCGGCGCGCGAGGCGATCCGCACGGTGGCAACAGCCGCGATTCGCGAGGCGGCGAACCGTGACGAGATCGTCTCCGAGATCAACCGGGTCGCCGGCGTGGAGGTCGATGTCCTGAGTGAGCACGAGGAGGGACGCCTCGCCTTCATCGGCGCGACGAAGACGCTGGGGCATCCGGTGGAGGGGGAAGTGGCGGTCGTCGACGTCGGCGGCGGCTCGTCCGAGGTCGTGCTCGGAACCGTCCCCGACGGACTGCGATCGGTCCGGTCATTCAAGATCGGCTCGGGCTCCCTGGCCGACGATCTGCTCTCGTCCGATCCACCGTCGCCGTCGGAGATCCGCGCGGTGCGCGACGCGATCTCGGACATCTTCGCGGCCGTGGAGTTCGAGCAGCCGGAGCAGGCGGTGGCCGTCGGAGGGAGCGCGACCTCGTTGCGTTCGCTGGTCGGCTCCGTGCTCGAATACGAGACCCTCGAGCGGGCGATTCGCGTTCTCACCGGCGCTCCAATCGCGCGAAGTCGCCAAGCGATTCGAGCTCGACCCGCGCCGGGTACGGATCCTGCCGACGGGCGTGCTCCTGCTGGAGAAGCTGTCCGAGCTCCTGGGCCAGCCGCTTCAGATCGGCAAGGGCGGCCTTCGCGAGGGCGTGATCCTCGACGCTCCTGAACGGCGCGACCGACGGTGCGCCCAGGGCCCTGGCGGCCTGAGCCCTCCGCCGGGCGATCCATTTCACAGCTTCTTCACCGCATCGTGCGACACCGCGCGAGACTGGGTTCATGACTCGTCGGTCCGAAGGCAGCGGCCTGCGGCGCCGGCGGACAGGAGTGCCGCTGCGGTCGAAGAGCAACGAGTTCTTCAAGCTCTTCGCAAGGGCGGGCGCGAACCTCCAGACGACCGGCGAACTCATCCATGCGCTGCTCACCTCGTGGCCGGACCAGCGCTCCCTTCGCGACGACATCACGCGCTGCGAGCAGGAGGGGATCGGCTCACCCGGCAGATCATCGAGCGGCTTCACCACGGGCGCGCGACGCCATTCGATCGCCGCGACATCCATGCCCTCGCGGAGGCGATCGACGACGTCGTTGACGAGATCGAGGAGGTTTCGGAGGAGATGGCGGTCTACGGCATCGAGGCGCCGATGGAGCAGGCGCAGGAGCTCGCCGGGGTTGTGCGCGACTCCGGCCGAGCGGTGCGACGGGCGCTGGACAGACTGCCGAGCGCCGGCGACCTGAGCGGGGAAGCCCGGGAGGTCCGCGAGCTGGAACACGAGGGCGACCGCATCTATCGTGAGGCGATCGCGTCGCTGTTCGATGGCGGAATCGACCCGATGGTGATTCTAAGGTGGAAGGACATCTTTCAGGGCCTTGAGGACTCGGTTGATCGCTCTCGCTCGCTCATGGACCTGCTCGCGGGACTCACCGGGAGCCAGGCCTAGCCGCGGAACGAGCATTCCAATCGTTCACCTTCGTTCACCAGCACCTGTCATCTGGATGAAATCCTCGCTTCCCTGCAGGTTGAGGCCACGTGAACCTTGTCGCGCCTGAACTGGCCGGAGCGTCGGGATCTTGGTGAGTACCCGCGAGGATGTGGATCGTTGCTCCGGGATCGACGGTGAGGAGGCATCGGCGATCCAGGCCATCGTCGAGGGGCGGCAGGAGGAGCTCCTCGAGGGGACGGTCCCAATCGGCGAGCGGGCTGTACGCCGAACCTCCGAAGATGTTCGTGAAGCGCCTGCGCGCCTACTGGCGCGCTCGGGACGCGAGCTAGGCGCAGGCCCTTCGCATCGGCGACCGCCGCGCTAGGGTGGCAGGCCCATGGCGAAGGCACGGCCGGTCGAGGGCCTCACATCGGACGGCGCGTATGCGGCGGCCGCGGCCAAGATCGTCGCCGTGCGCGCGCGGGAGGTCGCCGATCACTCCCACAACGTGCTCGATGTCACCGACATCGAGCGGGTGCACGACATGCGCGTCGCTACGCGCCGGCTCCGCGCCGCACTCGAGATCTTCGAGCCGTGCTTTCCCGCCCAGCAGTACGGGGAGGCCTTGACGGAGGTGAAGGCGGTTGCCGATGCGCTGGGTGAGCGGCGGGACGCGGACGTGGCGATCGCGGCGCTGGAACGGTTCGCCGCGGGCCTGGCGGCTCCGGACCGCCCCGGCGTTGCGAGCCTCACCGAGCGGATCCGCACGGAGCAGGCCGACGCGAACGTCCGCCTGGAGGCCTTCGTCCAACCGCGGCGGCTGGCCGCGCTGAGCGAGCGGCTCGCCGAGTTGGTCGTCGAGGCCGAGGCGATCGCCACGGTGGGGGCGAGGTGAAGGCGCGCAAGGTAAAGAAGCTCGATCCCCGCGAGCCCCTGGCGGAGAACGCCGCCCGAATCGTGCGGGTCCGGCTCGCCGAGCTGCGGTCGTTCGTCCCCAGGGCACTCGAGCCGGACGGCGTCCGGCAGCAGCACGACATGCGCATCGCGGCGAAGCGGCTGCGCTACGTGCTCGAGGCCACCGAGTTCTGCTTCGGACGGTCCGCGCAGGTGGCGCGCCGCCGGGCTCGAGACCTCCAGGAGATCCTCGGCGAGCTGCACGACTGCGACGTGATGCTCCCGCGGGCGGAACGGCACCTGGTCGAGCTGCGGGACGCCGACGCCGCTGCGGTTCGCGAGCGGGCCGGCGGGGCGGATGACCTCGACCCCGTGCTCGCGGCCCGGGCCCCGCATCGCACCTCGTACCGCGGCATCGAGATCCTGATCGTCTACGCGCAGGCCCGCCGGGAGCTCCTGTTCGAGCGCTTCCGGTCCTTCTGGGCGGAGCAGGAACGGGCCGGCACCTGGGAGCGCCTGGATCGCGCAGCCCAGCGACGGTTGGACGAGGCGCGCGAGCGCCGCCGGGCGGCCAAGCGCGCCGCCAGGGCGCAGCGCGCCCTGGAGGCGGCCGAGACCCAGGAACGCGAGGCGGCGTCCAGGGCCGCCGCCGCCGAGGCGGAGCTCAGGGAGGCGTGGGGCTCCTCACGGGACCGGACTCAGCCGGGGTCGGTGGCAACGCCCGACGGTCCGCGGCGGACCCCGGATGGCAAGCGGCCCGAAACGGACCGGTAGCACCCGATCGTCGCTAGCCTACGGATCCAGTGAAGACGCCAGTTGCCCTGAGGTCCGGACCCGTCCGCGCCGAGGAGCTTGGTGAGCGGTTCGTGGACGCGCTGGGATACGCGACCCGTGTCCACTCGGGTCAGCTCCGGGGCAGCGACGAGCAGCCCTACATCGCGCATCTCCTGCGGGTGACCGGGCTCGTGATCCAGGACGGGGGCTCCGAGGACGAGGCGATCGCCGCCCTGCTCCACGACGCGGTCGAGGACCAGGGCGGATTGGACCGGCTGGCCGATATTCGCAAGCGATACGGCGACGTCGTCGCGGACATCGTCGACGAGTGCACCGACAGCTACGGCGATCCGAAGCCGCCGTGGCGCCGGCGCAAGGAGGACTACATCCGCAGCCTCGACGGCGCCTCCGCGGGATCGCTCCTGGTTTCGCTCGCCGACAAGCTCGACAACACCCGAAGCATGATTCGCGGCTTTCGAATCCGCGGCGCCGAGCAATGGGAGCGGACCGGGAAGAGCGCTGAGGACGTCCGCTGGTACTACGGGACGCTTGCGGAGCGCTTCCAGGAGCTTCGCCCGGGCCCGATGGCCGACGAGCTGGCGAGGACGGTCTCGGAGCTCGACGGCCTCCTCGACGGCGGATCCGCGGACGGCGGCCGCTGATGAGCATACTTCGGGGCCGCGCCACGCTCGCAGTTCTTGCGACCGTGGCGGTCTCGGCGACCGCCCCCGCCGTCGCGCAGGCGGCCTTCGTCAACGGTTCCCCCGGCGGAGGCGACCCGTACTTCCCGAAGGCGGGCAACGGAGGGTATGACGTCTCCCACTACAACCTCCACCTGCGCTACAGGCCCCGCACCAATCGCCTTGCCGGCAGGGCGACGATCACCGCGCGCGCCAGGAAGTCGCTCGCGCGCTTCGATCTGGACTTCCGTCATCTGCGCATCGCGGAGTTGACGGTGAACGGTGAGCGGGCCCGCTTTGCGCGCCGCGGCCAGGAGCTCAAGATCAGCCCCCGTCACGGGCTGCGGAAGGGAAGCCGCTTCAAGGTCGGCGTGCGTTATCGCGGCCACCCGCGGCCGGTCATCGATCCGGACGGCTCGCAGGACGGCTGGATCCCGACCGACGACGGGGCGTTCGTCGCCGGCGAGCCGCAGGGCGCGCCGACCTGGTTTCCGTGCAACGACCTGCTCACCGACAAGGCGACCTACCGCATCAGGGTCACGGTGCCGAGGGGGAGGGCCGCGATCTCGAACGGCAGGCTCAAGGACAGGGACGTCCACGGCCACCGCCAGACCTTCGTCTGGGACGAGAACGCGCCGATGGCGACCTATCTCGCAACGGTGACGACGGGGAAGTTCCGGGTCACGCGCTCGCAGGTCGACGGGATCCCGTCGCTCGTTGCGGTGGACCCACGTGAGTCCGGGAACGCCCTGAAGAAGATGCCCGCGATTCTCCGGCTGTTCGGTCCCCGCTTCGGCTCCTACCCGTTCGGTGTCGTGGGCGGCGTGGTGGATCACGCCCCTCAGGTCGGATACGCGCTCGAGACTCAGACGAAGCCGATCTTCGACCGCACACCGGGCGACATCACCGTCGCTCATGAGCTGTCGCATCAATGGTTCGGTGACTCGGTCTCGCTGAAGCGCTGGCATCAGATCTGGCTGAACGAGGGCTTTGCCACCTGGGCCGAATGGCTCTGGCTCGAGCGCAAGGGAGGCCCGACGACTCGGCAGACGTTCAACTCTCTCTACAGGAGGCATGCGGCCAAGGACCGCGGGTTCTGGAATCCGCCCCCGGGCGACCCGGGCGGCCCAAGGAACCTGTTCGACGCAACGATCTACAACCGCGGCGGCATGACGCTCGAGGCGCTGCGCCAAGAGGTCGGCACTCTGAGGTTCTTTCAGATCCTCCGCGACTGGGCGCGCCAGCACGCCTACGGCAACGCGGGCACGAAGCAGTTCATCGATCTCGCCGAGGCCGACAGCGGGCAGGACCTAGGGCACTTCTTCCACGTCTGGCTGTACCGGCCCGGGAAGCCACGCGGGTGGAAGAGCTCACCAGCGCGTCCGCGCCATGCAGCGCCGACCGTCCCGCTGCCGGGGCGGCCGTTGGAAGGCATCCACCAGCTTCGCGTGAACTCAGCCGCCCACCGGTAGCATGGGCATCCGTCCCGCATGGAGCCCCCCGAAGCAGAGCACGCCGCCGCCGAGACCATCGAGCCGGTGGCGCCTAGGACGGAGCCGGAGGCGGTCGACCTCGAGGACTCGGCCCTCTACTTCAACCGTGAGCTGTCGTGGCTCGACTTCAACGACCGCGTCCTGCAGCTTGCGGAGGATCCCTCGGTGCCGCTGTTGGAGCGGGTCAAGTTCTGCGCGATCTGGGAGTCCAACCTCGACGAGTTTTACATGGTGCGGGTCGCCAACCTGCACGACCAGCTCGAAGCGGGTATGGACGCTCGCGGCGCCGACGGACTGAGCGCCTCGGAACAGATCGACGCCGTCCGCGAGCGCGTCCTGCGTCAGCGCGAGCGGCTCACGCGGTGTTTCGGGCGCGACCTTCGCCCCGCGCTGGCGGAGCACGGCATCCGCCTCATCTCCCCGCACCGAGCGGGTCCCTCGGAGCGCGCCGAGCTGGACCGCATCTACGAGAGCAGCATCTTCCCCGCCCTCACCCCACTCGCGATCGGCCTCGGCCGTCCGTTCCCCTATATCTCGAACCTCTCGCTGAGCCTCGCCGTGAGCCTCCACGACCCGGACCAGGGGACGGAGATCATCGCCCGAGTCAAGGTGCCGAAGGAGCTCCTCGGCCGGTTCGTCGAGATCGGCGACGGGGGCGTGACGCTCGTCCCGCTCGAGGACGTGATCGCCGCCCACCTCCCCTCGCTCTTCCCCGGCATGGATGTCAGGGACTACGCGTTCTTCCGGGTGACACGGGACACCGACTACGACGTTTCTGATGAGGCCGACGACCTGCTCCAGGCCGTCGAGGAGGAGCTTCGCCGGCGGCGGTTCGGCGAGGTCGTGCGGCTGGAGGTCGGGCGGAGCATGAGCCAGCGACTCCGCGACCAGCTGAAGAGCGCGCTCCGGATCGCGGAGCGCCAGGTCTACGTGGTGGACGGGCTCCTGGACATGGCGGACCTCATGGACGTGGCCGCGCTCCCGGGGTTCAGCGAGCTGCGCGACCCGCCGTTCACTCCGGGGACCAAGCCGCGGCTCCTGGGGGAGGACCACGAGCCCGCGGACCTGTTCGCAACGATGCGCGAGGGGGACGTCCTGGTCCATCACCCGTACGACTCCTTCACCACCTCGGTCGAGCGCTTCGTGAAGCAGGCGGTGAACGACCCGGACGTCCTCGCGATCAAGCAGACGGTCTACCGGACGAGCGCCGACTCGCCCCTCGTCCCGTCGCTGATCGAGGCCGCCGAGCGGGGCAAACAGGCGGTCTGCATGGTTGAGCTCAAGGCGCGGTTCGACGAGCGGGCGAACATCCGCTGGGCGAAGAAGCTCGAGCAGGCGGGCGTCCACGTGGTGTACGGCCTCCCCGCCCTGAAGAGCCACGCCAAGTGCATCCTGGTGGTGCGCCGCGAGGGCCGCGGCGTTCGCTACTACGCCCACGTCGGCACCGGCAACTACAACCCGAAGACCGCCAAGCTCTACACGGATCTCGGCCTCTTCACGGCCGATCCCGCGATCGGCAACGACATCGCCGAGATGTTCAACTACATGACGGGCTACTCGCGCCCGCGCGACTACCGCAAGGTGCTGGTGGCGCCGTTCAACCTCTTCGAGGGGATCCTCCAGGAGATCGAGCGCACGATCGAATCGCATTCCGAGGACCGGCCGGCGAGGATCCGCATGAAGATGAACTCACTTCTCGACGCGCCGTGCATCCGGGCCCTTGATCGAGCCTCCCAGGCGGGCGTGGAGGTCCAGCTGAACGTGCGCGGTATCTGCGCGCTGCGGCCTCGCGTGCCGGGCGTGTCCGACAACATCGAGGTGGTCTCGGTCGTGGGCCGCTTTCTGGAGCACTCGCGGATCTACTCGTTCGAGCGGGCCGGCGAGACCGAACGTGTCTTCACCGGCTCGGCGGACCTCATGCCGCGGAACCTCTACAACCGCGTGGAGCTGGTCACCCCCGTGGCGGACCCGCGCATCCGCGACCAGTTGCTCGACATTCTCGACCGCTGCCTCGCCGACAACACCAACGCCTGGGACCTGAACGAGGACGGCTCCTGGATACGGCGCCGCCCGGACGGCGAGCCGCGCAACGTGCAGCGCGAGCTGATGGAGCTCCACGAGGCACGGGCGGCGGCCGAGGCGGCGCGGTAGCTCTGATCCGGACCATAGGGACGAACAACGGCCGCAAGGAGGGGGGCCGGCCGTTGTTCGGAGCGAAACGTACACGGCCTGACTCTCGTGGCCGGCGACAGCCAATCCGCCGCCCCCGCTTGCCCTTTCCCGCATCGTCACACTGAGAGTCATGGCGGAAAAACACACGCGCTACGGCTGGTGGCTCGAGGAGGCGGGCTTCCCTCGGCCACGGTCGCCGCTGGACGGCGACCTCGACGCCGACGTGGTGGTCGTCGGTGGCGGGTACACCGGGATGTGGACGGCGTGGTTCGCGTCCGAGGCCGAGCCCGAGGCCCGGGTCGTCCTGCTCGAGGCGGAGGTCTGCGGAACCGGTCCGAGCGGGCGCAACGGCGGCTTCGCGAACGCCATGTGGTTCAGCCTCGGGACGCTTCGCAGACGGTTCGGCGACGACGAGGCTTTGCGGGTCGCGCGTGCAGGCGAGGCGGCCGTCGACGGGATCGGCGCGTGGTGCGCCGAGCACGGCGTCGATGCCTGGTACCGCCGAGGCGGTTACCTCCAGGTCTCCACGACCCCATTGCACGACGGCGCCACGCGCGCGGCGGCTGCGGTCGCGTCGGAGCTCGGCGTGCCCGATGCGTGCGTCCCTCAGAGTCCTGACGAGGTGAGGCGGCGGTGCGACTCGCCGCTCTTCAGGGGCGGGGCATACCACCCGGCCGCCGCGACGGTGCAACCAGCGCGACTGGCGCAGGGACTCCGTGATCGGCTGATCCGGCGCGGCGTCCTGATCTTCGAGGATTCGCGGGCGCGGCGGCTGCGATCGAGCCGTGGCGCGCTCGAGGTCGAGACCTCGGCCGGGCGCGTGCGCGCGCGGCTCGGCCGTGCTCGCCGCCGGTGGTGGTCTCGCAGCGCACGCTCCGATCCGCCGCCGGCTCACCGTTGCGTCGAGTCACATGGTCATCACCGAGCCGGTGCCGGACGTGCTGGAGGAGATCGGGTGGACCGGCGGGGAATGCATCACCGATTCGCGAGCGATGGTCCAGTACTTCCGCACGACGCCCGACGGCCGGATCGCGTTCGGGTGGGGCGGCGGTCGCGTCGTCCCCGGCGCCCGCGTGAACGGGCGAGCCGAGGTCGACCGACGCGTGGTCGCCGAGGTGGAGCGGCGGCTGGTCCGGGTCTTTCCCGCCCTGCGCGGCCGCCGGATCGAGCACGCTTGGGGCGGCCCGATCGACGTCTCCCCGACCCACCTGCCGGTGATCGGCAGCCTCGTCGGCGACCGCGTCCACTACGCCTTCGGATACACGGGCAACGGCGTCGCGCCATCGCGCGTGGCAGGCCGCGCGCTGGCCTCGATGAGCCTGGATCGCAGGGATGAGCACACGCGGCTCGCGCTCGTCGAGCAGCCAGCCGGTCCGCGTGCCCCCGGAGCCGTTCCGCTTCGCCGGCGGGACGATCATCCGAGCCGCGCTGTTGCGGCGCGAGCGGCTGGAGGAGGAGGGCCGGCGCCCCGACCCGCTGACGCGCTTCGTGGCCGGCGTGCCCGAGCGTATCGGCATCCACGTCGGCCGCTGACCCTAGAACGCCTTTGGGGTTTCGGGGACGCTATGGCGGCCCCGATTCCCCAAAACTCAGCGGGGGAGAGGGAGTGGCGCGTTACCCGCTCAGCGCGAGGATGAGCTCCCGGATCGCGCCTGGGTACCGGTACGTCAGCCCGCCGTGCTTGCCGTCGAACAGCTCGAGCGAGTACTCGACCCCCAACGCATCGAGTTCGCGCGCGAAGGCCGTCGCGCCGAGATCCAGGAAGTACTCGTCGTTCTTGCCCGCGTCGAGGTAGATCCGCCGCATGCTTCGAAGCTCGTCGGCGTGCCCGGGCGCCATCCGCACGGGATCGAGCTCGAGCCAGCGCGCCCACACGTCGTCGACCAGCCGGGCCGTCTCGACGTCGAAGGGCAGGAGCGCCTTTCCGGGTCGCTCGGGATCGGGCGAGTACGACGCTGCGCAGCCGTACCACATGATCGGCTCGCCGAACTTCTCGAACGGCTTCGGATCCGCCTCCGCGAAGCGCTCGAAGAAGACGTCGTAGGAGCCCTCGAAGTCGTCGCGCAATGTCCGGACCGTGCCGGCGATGCTGGGGAGGTAGGAGGCCTCGAAGAGCGCGTCGCCGGCGTGTGACGCCAGCGCGCCGAAGACGTCGGGCCGCATCATCGGCACCACCATCGCGCCGTATCCGCCGGAGGACTTGCCGGTGATCCCGCGCCGCTCCCGGTCGGCAGCCGTCGGGTAGCGGCCGTCCACGAACGGCACCACCTCGTCGCACAGGTAGGACTGATAGGGGCCGGTCGAGGTCGAGTCGACGAATTGCGACCCGCCGTACGACGTCCAGGCGTCGACGAAGACGACGATGCCATCGGGGCACTCGCCCGCGGCGAACATCGCGTCGAGCCGCTCGAACATCGTCGGCTCGAACGGTGTGCGGTTCGCCCACATGTCGAGCTGGCCCGTGTAGCCCTGAATCACGTAGACGCTGGGCAGCGGCTCGCGGATGGTCGAGCTCCACGCCGGGAGGCCTGTAGACGTACAGGGGTCGCTGCTGGGGATCGCCCAGGGGATTGCCCGCCAAGAGGTCGGACTCCACCACGAGCCGGTCGAGCGTGCCGGCGAGCGGCCGCTCCCAGGGCGCGCCGGCGGAGCCCTCCGCCTCCCTCAGTGCCATCGAGACGTGATGACCTTCTTGCGCGTGTAGAACTCCACCGCGTCCCGCCCGTTCGCGTGGAGGTCGCCGTCGAGCGAGTCCTTCCAGCCGGAGAACGGAAACCACGCAACGGGCGCCGCGACGCCGACGTTGACGCCGATCATGCCCGCCTCGACGCCGTAGCGGTACTCGCGGGCGGCGCCGCCCGACGTCGTGAAGATCGATCCCGCGTTCCCATAGCGAGATCCGTTCACGAACTCCAGCGCGTCGTCCAGGTCGCGGGACCTGATCAGGGTCAGGAGCGGACCGAACAGCTCCTCGCGCGCGAGCTCCGAGTCCCTCTCCGTGCGGTCGACGATCGTTGGCCCGAACACCGTCCCGGCCCGCCCAGGGTCGCTGGTCCGCCCGTCGAGCAGCACCTCGACCCCGTCGGCCTCCGCGCGCTCGAGCGCGGCGACGAGCCGCTCGCGCGCCTCGGGTGCGACGAGCGGGCACACGTCCGTCGCCTCGTCGCCTCCCGGGCCGACCTGCAGCGCGGAGGCCGCGGCGACGAGAGCGTCGCGAACCTCGTTCTGCCGCGCCTCGTCCCCCACCAGGAGGGCCACGGACCCCGCGAGGCAGCGCTGGCCGGCAGCGCCGAACGCCGAGCCCATGATCCCGGCCACGGTCGGCTCGAGGTCGGCGTCGGGCATGACGACGAGAGAGTTCTTCGCTCCGCCCAACGCCTGACAGCGCTTGCCCGTCGCGGCCGAGCGCTCGGCGATGTACCGGGCGGTCGAGGCCTGGCCGACGAAGGAGACGGCATCCACATGCGGGTGGTCGAGCAGGGCGTTGACCGCGTCGCGCGCGCCGTGGACGAGGTTGCAGATCCCCGACGGGATCTCCTCGATCCCATCGATCACCTCGAAGATGAGCTCGGACGGGCGCGGATCGCGCTCCGAGGGCTTCAACACGAACCCGTTGCCGCACGCCAGCGCGAACGGCAGGAACCACAGCGGGATCATCGCCGGGAAGTTGAACGGAGTGATCGCCGCGACGACGCCGACGGGCTGGCGGAACAGCTCGACATCCACGCCGCGGGCGACGCCCTCGAGGCTCTCGCCCTTCAGCAGGTGGGGGATCGCGCAGGCGGCCTCCACCGACTCGATCCCGCGCGCGACCTCGCCCCGCGCGTCCGCGAGCGTCTTGCCCATGTCGTCGGTGACCAGGCGCGCTAGCTCCTCGTGCCGATCCGCGAGCTCATTCCGCAGGCGCATGATCGCCCGGGCCCGGCGCTGCGGCGCCACCTCGCGCCACTCCGCCTGCGCGGAGGCCGCTGCGTCCACGGCCGCGCCCACCTCCGCCTCGCCGCTCAACGGGACGAGCGCGCGGATCTCACCGCTGACGGGATCCCGGTCCTCGAGCGACTCGTCCAACGAAGCCGGACGCCAGCCTCCGCCGACGTAGTTGCGCAGCGTCCCTGCGACCGGCGGGGCCGCGGATCCGGGCTTCGATGCGGTTGTGACGGGCTTCATCTCGTGATCCCTCCTCGGGCCGGCGTCCAAGTCGATGCTACCGGGGCCCTACCGATCCCTCCGCGCGAGCGAGCCCGGACGGCCGGCGGGGAGAGGGCGCGGCCGGTTTCGACCGTGAAAGACTCTGGCGCCATGAGCGACGAGTGGCGCGTCGAGGTGAAGCTCCAGGAGGAGGGCCATGGCCTCTCGCTGGGCGATCGGCTGCGCGCTCTGGACCTCGACGACGAGGCGCGCAAGCGGCTCGGCGAGCGCGTGGTCGTCACGCGCGATGGCTCGCGGATGTTCCTGTACACGGGGAGCGAGGAAACGTCGCGCGAGGCGGAGCGCGTGGCGAAGGAGCTGGCCGCGGACGACGGGCTCGAGGCGCGGACGCGCATCACACGGTGGCATCCGGACGAGGAGGAGTGGCTCGATGCCGGGACCCCCATGCCCCAGAGCGAGGCCGAGCGTGTTGCGGAGCATCGCGAGCGCGAGGCCCGTGAGGAGCGGGAGGCGGCGGCGACCGGCCGCGACGAGTGGGAGCTCAGGGTCGACGTCGATTCGCTCGGCTCCACGCGCGAGCTCTCATCGCGCCTCTCGGACGAGGGGATCCGCCACCACCGCCGCTGGAAGCATCTGCTGATTCCCGCTGCCACCGAGGAGCAGGCCGCCGAGCTCGCGGACCGGGTCCGGGAGGTCGCGCCGGCGGACACCGAGATCCACCTCGAGCCCGCTCCGGGCAGTCTTCAGCACCCGGCGTTCGTCGTCATCGGCGGGCGCGCGCCGGGGATCGCACGCGACCTCGGCCTCTGATCTCCGCGAGCGCCGCCCGACCGCAGTTGCTTCCGTCGTAGCCCGCGACGATCGGGGCCATCTAGATTCGCATCATCATTCCGGCGTGACCGTGTCAACCGCGGGCCCGGTCGGCCCGCCCTCCAGGAAGTGGGGCGGTGCGGTCTCGAACTTGCGCCGGAAGAACCGCGGATAGACGAAGTTGGCGAACACGAGCAGGACGACGCCCACGAGCAGCAGGCCGACTCCGATCGCGTCGGCCGCACCGAGGCCGAAGACGCCACCCGAATACGCCGAGTCCGCTGGGGCGTTGTCGATGAACGCCTTGACGAAGATGTAGGTCAGCATTGCGCCGCCCAGGAACGGCACCACCCCGGCCATGATGAAGTTGCGCACGCTTCGGAGGAGCTCGCGGCGGTAATAGATCGCGCAGGCGAACCCGGTCAATCCGTAGTAGAAGGCGATCTGGAAGCCGAGGCCCGTGATCGAGTCGCCGAGGACGTTCTGGCTGACGTTGATGATGAACAGCGACCAGACCAGCGAGACGGCGCCCATTGCGAGCGTCGAGACGCTCGGGGTCAGGTGCCTCGGGTGGATCTTCCCGAACGCGCTTGGGATCGAGCCGAAACGGGCCATGGACAGGGTGGTGCGCGCCGTGGGCAGGATCGTCGTCTGGGTCGACGCCGACGCGGAGGTCAGCACCGTGATGATCAGGAGCTTGTCCAGCGGCGAGCCGAGCACCGGGCCGCCGAGGGATGCGAGGACGTCGTTCTTGTGCTGGTAAGCGCCTCGGTGCCGGCGAAGGCCTGCGCCGAGGCCGCAACCACGACGTAGATCAGGACCAGCAGGATCGTGCTCATCACCGCGGCCTTGCCGGGGCCGTGGGCGGAGTCCTCGGACTCCTCGTTGACGCAGACCCCGGAGTCCCAGCCCCAGTAGATGAAGACCCCGAGCAGCACGCCGTCGATCAGTGCGCTGCTGCCGCCGGGGAGGCCGAAGGGCGAGAACCAGTCCAAACCGATGTGCAGCGACTCCGCCGGGGCTCCGCCCGAGTAGACCTTGACCAGCGCCACGATCGCGAAGGCGCCAGCGTCAACATCTCGACCGACAGCAGGATCCGCTGGGTGGCAGCCGAGAGCTCGATGCCCACGTAACAGATCCACGTCATCACGGCGATCCAGATCGCCGCCACGATGCTCACCGCGAGCAGCGAGTGGGCGGCGCTGTCCCACTCGACCAGCAGGAAGGTGTACTTGCCGGCGATGTAGGCGAGCGTCGCCATGACGACCACGTCCGCGACGACGATCGCCCAGCCGGTGAGCCAGCCCAGCGCGGCCCCATCGCGCGCGTCACCCAGGTGAAGCTCGTCCCGCAGTCCGGGTCGGCGCGGTTCATGTAGTTGTAGGCCGCCGCGATCAGGAGCATCGGGATGAACGAGACGATCATCACCGCGGGCGCGTGCACCCCCATGCCGTCGATGGCGACGATGAAGCCGAGCGTGGCCGCGAGGCTGTAGGCGGGCGCCACCGAGGCGACGGAGATGACGAGGTTCGTCAGGTAGCCGATCGCGTCTGCCTTGAGGCCCTTGCCGCCCGGCTCGGAGCCCGCTGGCACGGTGGCCGATGCACTCTCCATGGCTACCTCCTTGGCTGACGCTGGTGCCCGCGACCTTACCCAGCCGCCGGCACCGCCGGGAGCAGGCGGGACCGGCGCGGTTCCCATCACGTCCTCGTCTTCCTGCTGCGGGCGAATCGCCGCCATCCGCTCGGCGCGGCGCTGCTGGAGGACGGTGAAGCCCATCGCGATCAGGGTCACGGTGAAGAGGATCGTCGCGACCGCGTTCACCTCGACCGGGATGCCGCGCTGAGCGGCGCCGAAGATGTAGAGCGGGAACGTGACGGTGGTCCCGGAGTTGAAGTTGGAGACGACGAAGTCGTCGATGGAGAGCGCGAAGGCGAGCAGTCGCGCCGGCGAGGACGCCGGGAAAGATCAGTGGGAAGGTCACCCGCCAGAAGGTCTGGAACGGATTCGCGCCGAGGTCCTGGGCCGCCTCCTCGAGGCTGCGGTCGAAGCCGATCAGGCGCGATCGCACGACCACCACGACGAAGCTGATGCAGAAGATGACGTGCGCGATCAGCAGGGTCGTGGACCCGAGCGCCGGCGTGCCCAGGATCAGGAAGAACGACAGCAGCGAGGCGCCCATGACGATCTCCGGCGTCGCCATCGGGACGACGATCAGGAAGTTGGCCGTGCGGCGGCCGAAGAACTGGTAGCGCACGAGGGCGAGCGCCATGAAGGTCCCGATCGCGGTGGAGACGATCGTCGCGAGCGCGGCGAGCCTCGAGGCTGGTGAGGAGCGCGCAGTTCAGGTCCGGGAGGCTGAAGACGTTCGCCCAGTGATCGAGCGTGAACCCCACCCAGGTGAAGTTGTACTTGCCCGCCGGGTTGTTGAAGGAGAAGCGATGATGACCGCGATCGGGATCAGCAGGTACGCGATCGCGAAGCCCGCGTAGATGTTGATCGCGTGCTTCGCGGAGCCACGTCCCACGCGCGCCGCGGCGCCGATTCGCGGCGCACGTACGGGGCAGCCGCGGTCGTCGCCTCCACGGCTATCGGCTCCCCTTCCGCGCGCTGCGGCTGCCCGCTGAACGATCATAGCGCCGTCGCCTCCTCGCCCATCAGGGCCTCCGACCCGGCGAAGCGGATGTAGACGAAGACGATGACCATGATCACCGCCATCAGCACGAACGACAGCGCCGCGGCTGCCGGGTAGTCGCGCGTGTCGTCAGGTAGAGCCCCTGGATGACGTTGCCGATCATCTTGTTGTTCGTGCCGCCGAGGAAGAACGCATTGACGTAGTCGCCGGACGCGGGGATGAAGGTCAGGAGCGTGCCGGCGACGACGCCGGGCGCGGAGAGCGGGCAGCGTGACCTTGCACGAATGCGGCGCGCGAGGACGCGTAGAGGTCCTTGGCCGCCTCGATCAGGCGCGGGTCGACCCGCTCCAGGCTGGCGTAGATCGGCAGCACCATGAAGGGCAGGAAGTTGTAGGTGATGCCGGCGATCACGGCGCCCGCCGTAGCGAGGACGTGGCCGCCCGGCGCCAGCCCGATCGCGTTGAGCGCTTGGTCACCGGGCTCTGGTCGGAGAGGATCGTCTCCCAGGCGATAGGTGCGGATCAGGTAGGTGGTGAAGAAGGGCGCGACGACCGCGAACAGCATCGCGTTCTTCCACTTGCCGCCCTGGAACGCGATCGCGTAGGCGAGGGGATAGCCGATCAGGAGCGCGATGACGTCGCCGCGCCCGCGTACTCGAACGCCCGGATGAACGGGTCCTTGTAGAGCGTCAGCGCGTCGCTGGTAATTGGACCACTGCCAGGTGAACTTGAAGCCCTGTCTCGAGCGTTCCCGAGTCGAGCGACAGCCGCGCCATGTAGTACATGGGCACGACGAAGAAGACGATCAGCCAGAAGACCCCCGGGAACAGGAGCAGGTACGGCGTGAGGCGGCGGCGGCCGGTCGCCATCTTCAGCTGAGCTCCATCCGCCGCCGCCTGGCTCAGCTCAGCCGTTGACCACCGCGTTGAACGCCGCGGTCACCTTCGTCTCCTCCTCGCCGGTCAGCGCGGGCGCGGCGTCGCACTTGGCGGTGAATTGCTTGCTCGGGAAGATGAGGTCGCTCTTCGCCGCCGTCGGATCCTGCTTCTGGAGGATCTGCTTCACGCCCGCTGACCGGGCTCGACGTAGTAGTTGTAGTCCGTGATCTGGGCCTGGTTCTTCGGGTCGTAGACGTAGTTCATCCACGCCTCGGCCGCGGTCGGGTTCGGCGCTCCGACCGGGATCACCATGTTGTCCGACCACAGCATGCAGCCCTCCTTCGGCATCACGAACTGGATGTCCGGGTTGTCGGCCTGGAGCTGGATCGCGTCTCCGGACCAGCCGATCACCGCGTCGACGTCGCCGCTGGTGAGGTCCGGGCGTAGTCGTTGCCGGTGAAGCGCCGGATCTGCCCGCCGTCGGCGGCCTGCCTTGATCTTGTCGATCGCGTTCAGCCAGTCCTGCTCGGTCGCCTTGGCGAGGTCGACGCCCTGGCACTTCATGACCAGCGGCACCGTGTCGCGCATCTCGGTGAGCATGTCGACCTTGCCCTTGTACTTGGGGTTGAACAGGTCGCAGATGGACTTGATGTCGGGCGCGAGGTCCGTGCGGACGATCAGACCCGTCATCCCGCTCTGCCACGGCACCGCGTAGTGCGTCGTTCGGGTCGAAGGGCCGGCCCTTGAGCGATCGGGACGAGGTTCTTCTCGACGTTCGGGATCGCCGACTTGTCGAGGTTCTGGAGGTAGCCGAGGTCGTACATCTTCTTCGCCATCCAGTCGGTGACCACGAAGATCGAGCGGCCGCCGGACTCGCCCTTGGCCAGGAGCGGCTGCAGCTTGCCGAAGAACTCCTGGTTGTCGTTGACGTCCTCGATGTACTTGACCTGGACGCCGGTCGCCTTCTCGAAGTCGGGGACCGTCTGCTTGTCGATGTAGAGGGGCCAGTTCGAGATCGTGAGGTCCCCGCTGGGCTTGCCCGAGACCTTGACCGTCTCGACCTGCGCGCTTCCGCCTCCGCTCTCCTCGATGCCGCCCCGCCGCCGCCGCAGGCGGCGATCGCGAGGCTCGCCGCGAGCGCCAGCACAGCGACCACCAGGAGCCTCAGTCCCCGCGCGCTTGCCCGCCCGGCACCATCCGTCCTTCCCATGCGTTACGCATTGCCGCTTTCGCCTCCTCGGCCGCTCGTGCCAGTTAGTGGTCTTCCAAGTCTCATTCCGCCGCGCACGGTCTCCTCGACGTCGGCGCGGACGGATCTGCGACTCGCGCACCACGTGCATGTGCTCGGGCTCCCAGCTCAGCCGCACCGGTGCGCCGCCACCGGGAAGCCGCGCGCGCTCGGCCTCGCTCGCGTTCGGCACGAGCACCGTCATCGAGACGTCCCCCGGCAGGCTCACGACGATCTGGGTCGGAGGTGCCGAGGTAGACGGAGCTCTGGACCACGCCGTCGACGCCGGGCAGCCCATCGGGCGAAGATCGCCGTGGAGGCGGCCGGAGATCCGCAGCTTCTCCGGCCGCACCACGGCGTGGCAGCGCTCGCCGCTCTGCGATCCCGTCGACGCCGGCCTCCACCTCGAGCCCGGTGTCGAGCTTGATCGTGCCGCGGCCGGCGCTCGCGGCGGTGACGGTTCCCGGCATCAGGTTGGAGACCCCGATGAACCCGGCGACGAACGTGGTGCTGGGGCGCTCGTACACGTTCTCGGGCGTGTCCACCTGCTCGACGACCCCGTTCGACATGACCGCGATCCGGTCGGACATCGTCAGCGCCTCCTCCTGGTCGTGCGTCACGTAGACGAACGTGATGCCGACGTCGCGCTGGATGCCCTTCAGCT
The DNA here is from genome assembly GCA_963797665.1 of uncultured Actinomycetes bacterium. GTDB lineage: Bacteria > Actinomycetota > Thermoleophilia > Solirubrobacterales > 70-9 > AC-56. The sequence continues at coordinate 224,776 of CAWCQE010000004.1, forward strand.
CGAGCTGCAGCCCCTTGCGGAGCTTCAGGTCGAGGGCGCCGAGCGGCTCGTCGAGCAGCAGCACCTTGGGCAGGTTGACGAGCGCCCGGGCGAGAGCGACGCGCTGCTGCTGGCCGCCGGAGAGCTGGTTGGGCCGGCGGTTGATCTCGGCCGCGAGGCCGACCCGCTCGAGCTCCGCCTCCACCCGCTGCTTGATCTCGTCCTTCGGCGACCTTCTTGCGGCGCAGCCCGAAGGCGACGTTGTCGCGGACGCTCAGGTGGGGGAAGAGGGCGTAGCTCTGGAAGACGGTGTTCGTCGGCCGCTTGTAGGAGGGAAGGCCCGCGACGTCGCTGCCCTCGATCAGCACGCGCCCGGCGGTCGGCTGCTCGAAGCCGGCGACCATCCGCAGCGTCGTCGTCTTGCCGCAGCCGCTCGGGCCGAGCAGGGTGAAGAACTCGCCCGGACCGATGTCGAGGTCGAGCTCACGGACCGCGACGAGGTCGCCGAAGTGCTTGCTGACGCGCTCGAGCCGAACCGTCGGCTGTGGCCGTCGGCGGTCACCCGGGCGCTCGTCCTCCGGCGAGCCGTGCCCGTTCCGGAGCTCCCGGGCTGGTTGTCGCGCGCTCGCCATCGGTGGCTGAATCGCTGCCGCGCCGGAATCAACTCTCGCCGTTCTCCGTTCCCTCGAGTGGTAGCGCCGCCCTGTACTGACGGCAGGTCGAAAACTAACCGCTCAGGCCAAAGGAGACTATGCACGGACAGGCGGGGTGGCAAGGTGCGGAATCCCCAAAACGTCCAAAAGTGCGTTATGCAGATTCGTATAAAAGGCGGATAGGATCTTTGAACCTAATCCCGGTTGTGCGGTTGGGCCAGAGCCAGATACGGTTATACGGAACGTCAATCGATGGTGGACACCGAGTCGCAGGACAGGAGGAGGAGCTAGATGGCAACCACGAGCGCAACGGTGACGGCGACCGAGAGTCCGGTCTTCAGGATCTCGCCAAGCGCCACCTCTGGATGCACTTCACGCGCCACGGCGCGCTCCGAGGACGCCGACGTGCCGATCATCGCCCGCGCCGAGGGCCCCTACGTGTGGGACGAGCACGGGCAACCGCTACCTCGACGGGCTCTCCGCGCTCTTCTGCGTCAACGCCGGGCACGGGCGGACCGAGCTCGGCGACGCCGCCGCCCAGCCAGGTCGCCGAGCTCGACTTCTTCACGCTGTGGAGCTACGCGCATCCGCGCGCGATCGAGCTCGCGGCGCGCATCGCCTCGCTGGCCCCCGCGGACCTGAACCGCGTCTTCTTCACCAACAGCGGATCCGAGGCCGTCGAGTCGGCGATCAAGCTCGCCCGCGCCTACCACCAGCGCACCGGCTCACCCGCGCAAGACCAAGTTCATCACCCGCGAGGTCGCCTACCACGGCACCACCCTCGGCGCGCTCGCGGCGACCGGCATCTCGGCAGCTCCGCCAGGAGTTCGAGCCGCTCGTGCCCGGCGGGCTCATCAGGTGCCGAACACGAACAGCTACCACTGGCCCGAGGGCCGCGACCCGCTCTGGGCGGCGGACCAGATCGAGGAGAAGATCCTCTACGAGCACCCCGACACCGTCGCCGCGGTCATCCTCGAGCCGCTCCAGAACGCGGGCGGGTGCATTCCGCCGCAGGATGGCTACTTCCAGCGCGTGCGGGAGATCTGCGACCGGCACAACGTGCTGCTGATCTCCGACGAGGTGATCTGCGCCTGGGGCCGCCTGGGCCACTGGTTCGGCTGCCAGCGCTACGGCTACGTGCCCGGACATCATGACCGTGGCCAAGGCGATCACCTCCGCGTACGTGCCGATGGGCGGGATGATCGTCTCCGACCGCGTCGCCGAGCCGTTCATGAGCGGCAAGGAGATGTTCACCCACGGCTCCACGTTCGCCGGCCACCCGGTCGCCTCGGCGGTCGCGATGGCGAACCTCGACGTGTTCGAGCGCGAGGACATCAACGGCCACGTGCTCAGCGAAAGCAGGGCGAGCTCCGGGGAATGCTCGACGGTCTCGAGACATCCCGATCGTCGGCGACGTGCGCGGCGACGGCTTCTTCCACGCGATCGAGCTGGTCAAGGACCAGGAGACCAAGGAGGGCTTCTCCGACGAGGAGTCGGAGTGGCTCCTGCGGGGTACCTCTCCGGCGAGCTGTTCCGCCGCGGGCTTGATCTGCCGGGCGGACGATCGCGGCGACCCGGTGATCCAGCTCGCGCCGCCGCTGATCTGCGATACCGAGCAGTTCGAGGAGATCGAGGACGTGCTGCGCCCGGTCCTGACCGAGGCCTGGGAGCGGATCGACAAGTAGTCGCGAGTATCGCCTGATGCTCACCGTCGGCAGCCTCGTCTCCGATTGCGGCCTCGAGCTGATCGCCGGGGCCGAGGGAGCCGAGCGGCCGATTCGCTGGGTGCACATCTCCGAGCTCGAGGACCCGACGCCGTGGCTGTCGGGCGGTGAGCTGCTGCTGACCACCGGGCATCCAGCTGCAACTCCGCCGCGCGCCAGCGCCGCTTCTGCGATCGGCTCGCGGACGACGAGGTCGCCGGCCTCGGCCTCGGTACCGGGTTCGAGCACAAGCAGGTGCCCAAGGCGCTCGTCGACGAGGCCTCGAAGCGCGGCATTCCGCTGTTCGAGGTGCCGTACGAGATGCCGTTCATCGCGATCACCGAGCGCGCCTTCGCGCGCCTCGTGAACGAGCAGTACGCGGTGCTCGAGCGCGGGAGCCCGGGTCCACGAGAAGCTCGAGCGCCTGGTGATCGAGGGCCGTGGGCTGGACGCGGTCCTCGGCTCGCTCGCGAGCGCCGATCGGCGGCGCGGCGATCGTCCAGGATGCCGGCGGGCGCGAGCTCGCCCGGCAGCCGGCGAAGGGCGGCCCGCGCGCCGCGGCGATGAAGGCCCTGGGCGCCGAGATCGCGGCCCGCCACGGCGTCCGCCGCGCTGGCGGCGTTCGAGCCGCGTCAGGGGTCGCTCGCCGAGCGTGCGCTCGCGGTGCCCGGTCCCGGGCAGCGAGGCGGCGCGCCGATCGCGTGGCTGGTCGTGGTCAGCCAGCACGGTCCGCTCGGCGACTTCGAGCGGCTGACCGCCCGGCAGGGCGCGATCGTCGTGGGCCTCGAGCTCATGCGCGAGCGGGTCGTGCGGGAGACCGAGCGCCGGCTCGCCGGCGACGTGCTCGCGGAGGCGCTCGAGCGGCCGGCTCGACGCCGATGAGCTCCGCGGCCGCCTGCGCCCCTTCGGGATCGGCGCCGAGGCGGCGGTGCTCGTCTTCGACCTCGAGGACACCGACGCGGCGGAGCAGGCCCTCGAGCGGGAGCTCGCCGAGGCCGGCATCCCGGCGCTGGTCGCGACGACGATCGGCCGTCGGGCGCCCGCTGCTGTGCGCGATGATCGACGGGCGGGCGGGCGACCCGGTGGAGGTCGCCGCGACGCTTCGCTCCGGCGCTCGCCGCCGCTCATGGCCCGGTCCGGGCCGCCGCCAGCCGCGCGCAGCCCGGTCGGGTCGCTGCGCCGCGCCTTCCACGAGGCGCGCTGCGCGCTCGAGGCGACCTCGCTCGCCGACGGCGACGCCCCCGAGGTCGCGAGCTACGAGGACCTCGGCGCGTTCACGCTGCTGCTCTCGCTTCAGGACGAGGACGCGCTGCGGCTCTACAGCGACGGCCTGCTGGAGCCCGATCGAGCGCACCGAGGGCGAGTACGGCGGCGAGCTCCTGCGCTCGCTCGAGGCGTACATCGAGCACAACGGCAACTGGGAGCGCGCGGCGCGCGAGCTCTACTGCCACCGGCACACGCTGCGCTACCGGATCCGGAAGATCGAGGAGCTCACCGGCCGCGACCTCTCGCGGGCCACCGACCGGATCGAGCTGTGGCTGGCCCTGCGGGCGAGGGAGCTGGTGGCATGAGGGTCGCCGTGCTCGGAGCCGGCGGCACGATCGCGCCGGCGATCGTCCGCGACCTCGCCGAGTCGGACGAGGTCGAGGAGCTCCTGCTCCTCGACATCGACGAGGCGACGCGCCCAGGCGGTCGCCGATCGCGCACGGCGGCGGCAAGGCCCGCGCCGCCCGCGTGGACGCGCGCGCCGAGCCCGGCGCCGAAGGGTCGCTCGCTCGCGCGCTCGACGGGATGCGGACGTCCTGGTCAACTCCGCGAGCTACCGGGTCAACCTCGACGCGATGGCCGCGTGCCTGCGCGCCGGCTGCCACTACCTCGACCTCGGCGGGCTGTACTGGATGACCGAGCTGCAGCTCGAGCTCGACCGCCAGTTCGAGCGCGACGGGCCTGCTGGCGCTCCTGGGCATGGGCTCGGCGCCCGGGCAAGACGAACCTGATGGCGCGCATGGCGGCGGCGCTGCAGCTGCGGCGGACGAGAGGCGGCGGGCATCGGATGTCACGATCGTCTCGGCCGGCGGGCGCGACCTCGACCCGCCGGACGGGTTCAGCGTCCCCTACGCGCTGCAGACTCTGCTCGACGAGCTGACGATGCGGCCGGTGGTGCTCCGTGACGGCTCGCCGGAGCGAGATCGAGCCCCTGTCCGATGGCGGTGTGGTCGACTTCGGCGAGCCGATCGGCGCGCGCCGAGACGATCTACACCCTCCACTCCGAGCTGCGCACGTTCGGCGCCAGCTTCGGCTGCCGCGAGGCGAGCTTCCGGCTCGGCCTGTCCCCGAGCTCCTGCTCGCGCGCTCCGCGAGCTGACCGACGGCTCCGACGACGGAGGTGCGCGCAAGGCGGCCGAGGCGCTGCCGCCATCGCCGAACGACGGTGTCGGTGCACGTGGTCGAGGCGCCGCGGCGAACGGGCGACGCGGTGCGGGTCCGGGCCGTGACCGAGCCGCATGGCGCGACTGGGGGCTCGGCGGCGGCATCGTCTCGACCGCGACGCCGGCGGCCGCCGCGGTGCGGCTGCTCGCCCGCGGGGCGATCACCGAGCGCGGCGTCGCTGCCGCCGGAGCGCTGCGTCGACCCGGACGCGCTGTTCGCCGAGCTCGAGCCGCGCGGCTGCCGGGTCGAGATCGAGGCCGCAGAGGAGGTGAGCGTCATGAAGGTTGGCGTCCCCACCGAGATCAAGCCCGACGAGTACCGGGTCGCGCTGACGCCGGTCGGGGCCCGGGAGCTGGACGAGCACGGCCACGAGGTGCTGATCGAGAAGGGGGCCGGCGAGGGCAGCGCGATCAGCGATGCCGACTACGAGGCGCAGGGCGCGCGGATCGTCCCGGTCGACGGACGGTGTGGGCCGAGGCCGAGCTGATCCTCGGCGTCAAGGAGCCGCAGCCGCAGGAGGTCGAGCTGCTTCGGCCCGAGCGTGACGCTGTTCACCTACCTGCACCTGGCGCCGGCGCCGGAGCTGACGCGGGGCGCTGTGCGAGTCGGGCGCCACCTGCGTCGCCTACGAGACCGTCGAGGACTCGAACGGGCGCCTGCCGCTGCTGGCGCCGATGAGCGAGATCGCGGGCAAGATCGCCACCCAGGCGGGCGCGTTCATGCTCGAGAAGCCGCTCGGCGGCCGCGGCATCCTGCTCGGCGGCGTGCCGGGCGTCGCCGCCCGCGAACGTGATGATCATCGGCGGCGGCGCCGTCGGGCATGCACGCGGCGTTCATCGCGATCGGCATGGAGGCGGACGTGTTCGTCTACGACACCGACATCGACCGGCTGCGCGAGCTCGACATCGCCTTCGGCGGCCGCGCATCGACGGTCTTCTCGTCGGTCCTGTCGATCGAGGAGCGGCTGCCCCGGACGGACCTCGTGATCGGGGCCGTGCTCGTTGCACGGCGCGCGGGCCCCGCACGTCATCAAGCGCTCCCAGCTCAAGCTGATGAGGCGGCAGCGCGGTGCTCGTGGACGTGGCGATCGACCAGGGCGGGTGCTTCGAGACCTCGCGCCCGACCACCCATCACGACCCGACCTTCGAGGTCGACGGGGTCATCCACTACTGCGTCGCCAACATGCCGGGCGCGGTGCCGATCTCCTCGACCTACGCGCTGACCAACGCCACGCTGCCCTACGTGCTGGCGCTCGCCGATCACGGCATCGCCGAGGCGGCCCGCGCGATCCCGGGCTGCGGCTCGGCATCAACGTCGCCGGCGGCAACGTCACCCACCCGGCGGTCGCCGAGGGAGTCGGAATGGAGTACGTGCCGCCCGAGGAGGCGCTGGGACTCGGGGCGCCGCGCGGCGAGGGGCCGCCGGCGCGGACGGTGCGGGGGCTACGGCCGCCCGCGCCACCCCAGGCGCGCACTGAGCTGGATAATCAGGAACTGAAAGCAAAGGGACAGCAGACAAGGAGTGGATCAAGTTGAGCATGTACGCAGTCGTTAACCCGGCCACCGGCGAGAAGCTCGAGGAGTACCCCGAGATCTCCGACGACGAGCTCGACGCCGCCATCGGCAGGGCTTGGGAGGCGCGCGAAGCGCTCGCATCGCTCTCGGCTGCCGAGCGCGCCGAGAAGATCAAGCGCCTTGGCGAGCTCCACCTCGAGCGACGTGAGACGCTTGCCGCAATCGTGGTGAAGGAGATGGGCAAGCCAATGGAGCAGGCGCTCGGCGAGGTCGACTTCTGCGGCGACATCTACGCGTACTACGCCGACCGCACGGCGGACTTCCTCAAGGACGAGCCGATCGAGCTGCTTGATGGCGAGGGCACGGCGGTGATCCGCCGCTCGGCGATGGGGCCGCTGCTCGGGATCATGCCCTGGAACTTCCCCTACTACCAGGTGGCCCGCTTCGCCGGGCCGAACCTGATCGTCGGCAACCCGATCCTGCTGAAGCCAGCGCCCCAGTGCGCGGAGTCGGCCGAGGCGATCCAGATGATGTACGACGACGCGCGCCTCCCGGAGGGCGCGTTCCAGACGATCCTCGCGACCCACGAGCAGATCGCCGAGAAGGTGATCCCCGACCCGCGCGTGCGCGGTGTCTCGGTTACCGGCTCCGAGCGAGCGGGCGCCGCCGTCGCCGAGGTCGCCGGACGCAACCTGAAGAAGGTGGTCCTCGAGATGGGAGGCTCCGATCCGTTCATCCTGCTCGCAACCGAGAACCTCGACGAGGTCGTCGACGCCGCGGTGGCGGCGCGACTCGACAACACGGGCCAGTCGTGTAACGCCGCGAAGCGGTTCATCGTCGTCGACGAGCTCTACGACGACTTCCTGGCGAAATTCACGGAGAAGATGGAGGAGGTGGAGCCCGGGAATCCGGCCGAGGATTCGGCGATGGGGCCACTCTCGTCGTCGACCGCGGCGGAGCGCCTTCAGAGCCAGATCGACCGCGCGAAGGCCCAGGGCGCCGAGGCCGTTCTCGAAGGCGACCGGAGGGACAACTTCTTCGGCTCCACGGTCCTCACCGGTATCAGCCCTGAAAGCGACGCCTACCGGGAGGAGTTCTTCGGTCCCGTCGCGAGTGTCTACAGGGTCTCGTCCGAGGAGGAGGCGATCCGGGTCGCCAACGACACGCCGTTCGGCCTCGGCTCCTACGTCTTCACGACCGACCCCGAGCAGGGCGACCGTGTCGCCAACGACATCGAGGCCGGCATGGTCTTCGTGAACGGCGTCCTCCTTGACGGCGCCGAGCTGCCGTTCGGGGGCGTCAAGCGTTCCGGCTTCGGACGCGAGCTCGGCCCGTACGGGATGGACGAGTTCGTCAACAAGAAGCTGATCCGGGTCGTGAAGTAGCGCGCGGGCGGGGTCGGGCTCCCGCCGTTTCGGATCGAGTGAGTGATCGGGGTCCTTATAGGTACCCCAACCACTCACTGGATTGCAGGAACGCCCACGCGCCGGGCGGGAGGCGATCCAAGCGGGTGCCCAGGGGTCAGGCCGCTGCTCGACGCCGCCACGGGAGGCGGCTGCGGCGACGGTCGCGCAGGATGCGCTTCGCCGCGTTGTGTCCGGCCGCGGCCATCACGCCGCCGCCCGGGTGGGTGCCCGCGCCGCAGAGGTAGAGCCCTTCGACCGGCGTCGAGTACTGCGCCAGCATCGGCGACGGCCGCATGAAGGCCATCTGGTCGAGGCCCTGCTCGCCCTGGAAGATCGAGCCGTCGACGAGGCCGAAGATGCGCTCCAGGTCCGGCGGTGCGAGCACCTCACGCTCCAGGATCGCGCCCGGGACGTTGGGCGCGTAGCGGGCCAGGTGCTCGACGCAGGCGTCCGCGTAGCGCTCGCGCGCGTCGCCGGCCCATGCGTCCTCGCCGGGCGGGCCGTATTGAGTGAACATCGTCATCACCCACCGGCCGTCGTCCGTGAGACTGGGGTCGATCGCCGAGGGTAGCTCGGCCTCCACGTACGGCTCGGTCGCGGGTCGCCCTGCGAGCGTGTCCTGCCATGCGCGCTCCAGGTAGTCGATCGAGGGGCAGAGGTTGACGCCCGTCCGCTCCAGCATCTGCTGCTGCTCGGCGCTCACGCCCTCGTAGCGAGGAGGCTCCGACAGCAGCATGTTGATCTTCACCGAGCCGCCGCGGGTCCGGTAGCGCCGCATGTCGCTGGCGATCTCGTCCGGGAAGTGCTCTCCCCCGGCGAGGTCCAGAACCGTCGTCTTGGGGTGCGCGCCGGAGGCGACCAGCGGTGCGCGGAGCTCCGATCCGTCTGCCAGGGTGACGCCGATGACTCTGCCGTCCCGGATGTCGATCGAGGCGACATCCGCCTCGGTGCGGATCTCGGCTCCCGCCGCTTCCGCCGCCCGAGCGATCGCCGTGCTGATCGCGCCCATGCCGCCGATCACCTGTCCCCAGCCACCGGAGATGCCCTCGATCTCCCCCAGTGCGTGGTGAAGCAGGTTGTACGCCGTCCCTGGAGTGCGGGGTCCGGCCCACACGCCGACCACGCCGCTCGAGGCGATCGATCCCTTCACCCCGTCGTGCTCGAACCAGTCGTCGAGCAGGTCCCCGACGGACATCGTGAAGATGCGAACGAGATCGTGGACCTCCCGACGCGACAGCCCGGCCGTACGCGCGCCCTCGCGAAGCAGCGAGAGCAGATCAGCGGGGTGACGCGAGCCCAGCGCCGGCGGCTCGCGGAGCATCATCGGCCGCAGGAAGGAGGCAGTGCGGTCGAACAGTTCCTCGAAGCCCGCGTAGACCTCGCCGTCACGCTTGGAGTGCGTCGCGATAGATGCGGCCGTGGTCGCCGGGTCGTTGTGGAAGAAGATAGGGCCGTTCTGCGTCAGGGCGGCGTACGCGGGATCGAGGGGTATCGCGCGGTAGCCGAAGTCGCGAAGGCGGAGGTCGGAGACGACCTTCGGCTGCAGCATCGAGACCACGTACGAGGCACGGGAGACGCGAGCGCCGGGCCATAGCTCCTCGGTCACGCAGGCGCCGCCGAGGACCGGCCGGCGCTCGAGGACGACGACTCGCAGCCCGGCCCGGGCGAGGTAGGCGCCAGTCGTGAGCCCGTTGTGGCCACCGCCGACCACGATCGCGTCGTAGGATCTCCCTCCGGTCGGGGCAACGCGGGACGCCGGTGGGGCGGTTGTCGTGGTGGCCTCGATGGGCGCCACCCTAGCAGTTCGTACGGTTGACTACAAGATCAGCGGGATGCCTGCCCGCGCTTGGCGACTGAAGGCACCTGGTCGGGCGGAAGGACGCATCGAGCGGTATGTCTATCGCCGGTTCGCGAGCGCGTCCAATGCCACGCACCCCCTTGCGTGGACGGCCACCGGGTTGAGCTCGAGGAGATCCAGCCCCGAGTCGAGCAGGAGCTCCCCGACACCCGCGGCGAGGGCGGCCGCCGCGTCCAGGTCCACGACGTCACCCCCCCGGCCTCCCAGAAGCGAACCGGCGCCGCGCAGCGAACGCATTGCCCTCGTGACGCGCTCGGCATCGGCCGGCAGGGGAACGATCGCTATGTCGTCGAGCGCTTCGGTCCAGATCCCGCCGATCCCGATGACGAGGGCCGGGACGACCGCATCCGCCCGCGCGGCCACCAGAAGCTCCACCCCCGGAGGCATCATCCGCTCGACGAGGATGCGGCCGCTCTCCTTGCTCTCGGCCCGGAGCTCGCGGTACGCGCCCCGGGCCGCCGTGGGTGACTCCACGTCCAGACGCACGGCACCCGCATCGCTCTTGTGGCGCAGGGTCGGGTCTGCGATCTTGATCGCGACCGGCCCGCCCAGCTCATCCACCGCCCGCGCGCACTCGTCCTCGTTCGCGACCGCGACCCCCGGCGGCACGGGCAGCCCCGCGGAGCGCAGGAGCTCCTTGGCGTCGATCTCGTCCAGCCAGCCGTCGCCGTCCGCCGCTCGGCGTCGCCGCGCCGGCGTGCCCGCCCGCGGTCCGGGCCGCAGCCGCGATCCCCCGCAGCCGATCGGGATCGGCCGGGGGACGCCGAAGCGCCAGCGCGCAACGGAGCGCTGTCGCCAGCCCGGCGATGGCCGGGACCCCGCGCGAGGCGAGCTCACCGCTGGCCTCGTCGTCGATCAGATCGGGGAGGGTCGAGGCGACCAGCGTCGCCGCCTCCGTCTCGTCGGCCCCGGCGACGATTCCCGCGCGGACCGCGGCCCACTCCGCAGCGGCCTCGGGCGCCAGCCCCCGGGGATGGTCGTAGAGGATCAGGAGCTGGTCGACCGCGGGATCGTCCCCGACGGCGACCGTGATCCGGCGGAGCAGGTCGGTGTCGCCCCAGATCATCGCGGTGTAGTCGAGGGGGTTCCCCACGGTTGCCGCGGCGGGCAGCAGCTTCTCGAGCCGGTCCCTGGTTGAGACATCCAGCTCCGGGAGAGCAGTGCCGAGCCGATCGGCCTCGTCCGCGGCGATGCTCGAATCGCCGCCGGAGCACGTCAGGATCGCGAGCCCGCCGTCGCCGCGCGGCCGCGCGCGAGGTTCCGCCATAACGCGCGCGAGCTCGAGCAGCTCGTGGGGATCGCGCGCCCAGGCGCCACCGGCCTCCTCGATCAGGGAGCGGAATATCCGCACATCGCCCGCCACGGCTCCGGTGTGCGAGGAGGCGGCGCGGGCCCCTGCCTCGGATTCGCCCACCTTCAGGACGGCGACGCCGATGCCTCGCTCGACGCAGGTCGCGAGCGCCTCGGCCAGCCGTCCCCCGTCGCCGTCCTCCTCCAGGAACATCGCCACGCTCCCAACGCCCTCCAGCTCGCAGATCGCCGCAAGCCACTCGCTGGCGTCGAGCGCCGCCTGATTTCCGCTCGAGACCACCGTGTGGTACCGAATGCCGCGCCGTGAGCCCAGGGCGTTCACCGCGAGGTTGCCGCTCTGGGAGATCAACGCCACCGGGCCCGGCTCCAGCGGCGCCACCGAGTCCCCCCACATCGGCGCGCGCGAGTTCACCGCGACGATGCCGTTGCCGTTCGGCCCGCACACCGGCAGCCGCCCGGCAGCGGCCGCCTCGCGCAGCTGCCGCTCGAGCTCCCGGCCCTCCGCGATCTCACCGAACCCGGCGGAGATCACAACGGCCCCGCCGCAGCCCCGGGTGACGGTGTCGGAGATCACGCCGGGCACGCCCGCTGCGGGTATCGCCACCACCACGGCGTCGACCGGTTTGGGAAGATCGCTCACCGAGGGGACGCACGGGCGCCCGTGGACCTGAACGCGGCGCGGGTTGACCCCCCACACGTCCCCGTCGAACCCGGCGCGCGCGAGATTCCTGAGCACGATGTCGGCGTACGAGCCCGGGCGGTCGTTCGCTCCGACGACCGCGATCGAGCGCGGCACGAGCAGCGACGTGAGGTCCGGGCTGGGCGGGACTCGGCTCAACTAGTGAGGATGCTCTCCACGCCGCGCCGCTCGAGGCCGCGCGCCACGATCAGACGCTGGATCTCGCTGGTGCCCTCCCAGATCCGGTCCACCCGCAGCTCGCGCAGGAGGCGCTCGGCGACGTTCGAGCGCCGATAGCCACGGCCGCCGAACGCCTGGACGCAGCGGTCGGCGCAGCGCCAGGCGGCCTCGCTGGTGAAGAGCTTCGCCATCGACGCCTTGTAGTGCACGGCCTTCGGATCCGCACCGGAATCCGCGAGCGCCGCGACCGTGAGCGTCAGCACGCGGCCCGCCGCCGCGTCCGCCGCCGAGTCGGCGAGCGGAAACGAAACGCCCTGGTGATCGAAGATCCGCGCGCCGCCCTGCTCGCGTGCGATCGACCACGCGACGGTCTCGTCCAGCAGCCGCCACATCGCGCCGCCGCACCGGGCGGCGATACCGAGCCGCTCCTCGGTGAACCAGGAACGCTGGAGGTCGTCGCCCGCGCCGACGCCGCCGATGACGTCGTCGGCGGAGAGCTCCACGTCCCGAAAGCGGACCGTCGGGTGCCCCTCCGGGTAGTTGTGCGTGTAGGCGGGGTCGTCCACGATCTCAACCCCGGGACGGTCGCGGTCGACCACGAACAGCGTGGGGAGGCGCTCGGTGCCGTCGACGACGTTCGCCATCACGATGTAGACGGAGGCGATGTCCCCGGCCGTCACGAACCACTTCTCACCATTGAGTCGAAATCCGGACGTCGTCGGCACGGCCTCGGCGACGATCGCCGAGGGATCCGAGCCGGCGTCGCGCTCGGTGACGGCGTAGGCGTCCTTCAGCTCGCCGCGCAGGGCGGGGCGCAGGTAACGGTCGATCTGATCCGGGCTGGCGTGGGCCCAGACGTTGTAGGCGTTGGGCACATGCCAGTGAAGGGCGTTCGTAGTGCGACCGTACTGCTCCTCGACGAGGGCCCACTGGAGCCGAGTCCAGCCCTGTCCGCCGTGCTCGGTGGCATGCAGGCCACCGGTGAGCCCGGCCTCGACGGCGCGGCGCTTGAGGTCCGCGATCACGTCCTCGGGAAGGCGGCCGCCCCGGCGCTCGGCCTGCTCCTCCAGCGGCATCAGGACGCCCTCGGCGAACCGCCGGGCGCGCTCGGCGACGTCGAGTGCTCCCTGGTCGAGTTCGAACGCCGGATCCGCGGTCGCCCAAGGGGTCGACTTGACCTCCATCGGTCCCGCAGACTAACATGCGATTGACTACAAGGTCAACGCGATCGGGGATCGCTCGGGCCCGGCCTGAGCTCCCTGGAAAGGAGGCCGAGTTTGGCAGGCGACACGGGAACGGAGCTCGGGCTGGATCGGGCCGACGTGGAGGCGACGCTCGAGCCCGTGGAGCGGGCGACGATGCTCCCTCCGCGCGCCTTCGTGGATCCCGGCGTGTTCGACTGGGAGCTCGACCGGATCTTCCGCGAATGGGTGTGTGTTGGCCATGCCTCGCGCGTGTCCAACCCTGGCGAGTACGTGATGCGCGAGGTCGGGACCGACAGCGTGATCGTCATGGGCGGGGAGGACGGGCGCCCGCACGCCTTCCTCAACGTCTGCCGCCACCGCGGGGCGCGGCTGATCAGCGATGCCGAGGGGAGCGTCCGGCGCCGGCTCGTCTGCCCCTACCACGCCTGGTCTTACGGGTTCGACGGCGAGCTGCAGAGCTCCCGCCACATGGACGGCGTCGAGGACTTCGACACCTCGTGCTGGGGGCTGATCCCGGTGCGGGTCGCGAGCGTAGGCGGCCTCGTTTTCGTCGACCTGAGCGGCGAGGCGCCGGATGTCGCCGAGCACCTGGGTGACCTGTCCGACCACCTCGAGCACTACCGGGTCGAAGGCCTGGAGCGCGGCGCGCGGATCACGTACGACGTCGCGGCCAACTGGAAGTCGATCGCCGAGAACTACAGCGAGTGTCTCCACTGTCCGGGGGTCCACCCGGAGCTCAACGCGCTCAGCCACTACATGAGCGGTGAGGTCCTCGAGGGCGCGGGCGCTTGGTGCGGCGGCTCGATGACCCTGCGCGAGGGTGCGTCGACGATGGCGCGGAAGGGCGGGTCTCCGAACGGACGGCGACCGATAGACGGACTCACCGACGACGACCTCGAGTCCGTCCTCTATTTCGCGGTGTTCCCGAACGCGCTCGTCTCGCTCCACCCCGACTACGTGATGCTCCACACGCTCTGGCCACGCGCGGTCGACCGGACAGAGGTGGTCTGCGAGTGGCTCTTCGAGCCCGCGACGATCGCAGCTGACGGCTTCGATCCCTCGGACGCGGTGGACTTCTGGGATCAGGTCAACCGCGAGGACTGGCACGTGTGCGAGCTGACCCAACTGGGGGTCCGCAACAGGGGGTACGTCCCCGGCCGCTACTCGGCCGAGGAGGTCGACGTCCATGAGTTCGACGTCATGGTGGCGAGCCGCTACCTCGAGGGATTGCGCGCGGGCACGGAGGTCGCGGCTTGACGCCCGCCGCCGGGGTATTCGCGCGGAACGAGATCGCCGCCGGCCTCGGCGAGGTCGGCCTGCCCATGCCCGTCTCGGAGCTGGCCGCGCGCGAATGGGATGCGGTGGTCGTGGGAGGCGGTCACAACGGCCTCACGGCGGCGGCCTACCTGGCGCGTGCCGGGCGCAGCGTGCTGGTTCTCGAGCGACGCGAGCGGCTCGGCGGCGCGTGCACGCTCGAGCGGCCGTTCGCCGACGAGCGCTTCGTGGTCAGCCCGTGCGCGTACGTCGTCGGACTGCTCGACGAGGTCGTGATCAACGAGCTCGATCTGGAGCGGCGGGGTCTGCGCTATTGGATGGCCGACCCCAACCTGTGGGTGCCGTTCGAGGACGGAACCTCCTTCGGGCAGTGGCTGGACGACTCCCGCACGCAGGCGAACCTCGAGGAGCTCGGCGTCTCCAAACGCGACATCGACGGCTACTGGGCATACGAGGAGCTGTTCGATCAGGTCCGCCGCCGGCTGCGCAAGGGCGATCGCGACACCTGGGCGGGCGACGCGCCCGACGCGCCAGGAGATCGAGGACCTGGTCGGTGGCGACCCCACGATGATCGACCTCCTGTTCGAGGCCTCGATCGCCGAGGTCCTGGACGACCACATCTCCGACGAGCGCCTGAAGACCGCTCTGTTCGGGCAGGGAATCATCGGCACGTGGGGCGGCCCGCGAGAGCCGGGCACCGCCTCGATCAAGCTCATGCACTTCCAGGGGGACATGACCGGGCAGGGGCCGCTGTGGGGCTACGTCGAGGGCGGGATGGGGATGGTGAGCTTTGCGATCGCCGACGCCGCGCGCGAGGCGGGCGCGGCGCTCGCCTGCGGCGTCGCGGTTGCCGAGATCGTCCCGGGCGAGGGCGTGACGCTCGAGGACGGCACCCGCGTAAGGGCAGGCACCGTGATCTGCAATGCGGATCCGAAGCGGATGCTCTCGATGCTGGACGGCCAGGGGGTGGACGCGTCGTTCAAGGAGCGGCTCGAGCGCTGGAAGGTCCGCAGCCCGGTCGTCAAGTTCAACGCGGCGCTCGAGCGGCTCCCGGATTGGGCCGCCGCCCCGGGCGAGACGTGGCCCGCGCGCGCGACCATCGACCTCACCGGCACGATGGACGAGGCCCAGCGGGCGTTCGAGGCATGCGCGCGCGGCGAGCCGGCGGTCGAGTTCGGCGAGATCTACATCCAGACCGGATATGACCCAAGTCCCGCGCCGGACGGCGGGCACCTGCTCAGCGTCTTCGGGCAGTACGCCCCCTACGCGCTGTCGGACGGCACCTGGGACTCGCGCCGTGAGGAGGTCGCGCGCCAGTTCATCGACCTGATCGACCGCTTCGCCCCGGGATTCGAGGACTGCCTCGTTGACTATGAGGTGCTCGGTCCGCCCGACATCGAGTCGCGCATCGGATTGACCGGCGGCAACATCTTCCAGGGGGAGGTGACCCCGGACCAGATGTGGGAGGGGCGGCTCGCGGCGCGCACCGCGGTCCCGGGTCTGTACATGTGCGGGGCCGCCACGCATCCAGCCGGGAGCGTCATCGCGCTCAACGGCCGCAACGCCGCCGCGGCGGTGCTGGCGGACGCCGGCGTCGCGCTGGCGGCCGCGTAGCGTCGAGTCGATGGCGGCCGAGGTCGAGTCGGAGACCCGCGCCGCGCCCGAGCGCATCCTCGACGCCGCCTGTGACCTGATCGCCACGGACGGGATCGACGAGGTGCGGATCGCCCGGGTGGCGACGCGGGCGGGTGCCTCGTCCGCGCTGGTGCACCACTACTTCTCCACCCGCGAGGAGCTGCTCGAGCAGGCGCTGATCCATTCGTTCGAGCAGGCCGGTGACGATCGGTTTCAGCGGCGGGTCGGCGCCGAGGAGACCGCCGCCGAGGCGCTCGCCCGCGGCCTCGCGGAGTGCCTTCCGTTTCCGGGCTCGCAGCAGCGCGAATGGGTGTTGTGGGTGGAGTTGTGGCTGCGGGCCGTGCGCGAGCCGGCGCTGCGCCCGGTGGCCGCCCGCCTCTACACCAGGTACCGGGAGTGGGTGGCCGGGCTGATCCGCGCCGGTGTGGAGAGCGGTGAGTTCCGCTCCGACGCCGACCCCGAGGCCCTCGCGGACATCGCGATGGCGCTCCTCGACGGGGCGGGCGTCCGCGCGCTCATCCGCGACCCGGCGATGGAGGTCGAGACGGCCCGGACCCTCGTCGCGGAGCGACTCGCCGCAGAGCTCGGCCTCGAGCCCGGCGCCCTTCAATGAGCCTTCGGGATCCGATCGCGAGCGGCGGACCTCCTACGGGATAGGAGACAAGGACGCCGCTCACGGCCGAAGTGCTTGCGTTGGGCTCCCAATGGGTGTAACTTGAACGGCCGTTCAGGTTTGAGAGGCGCCCATGCGCAGGGGTCCAACAGGAGTGAATTCAGGCGATCCGTTTCGGCCGTGAGCCCACGACCTCAAATCGACCACGTCCGGCGCCCGCAGCTGCTCGAGGCCGCGGCGGGGGTGATCGCCGAACGGGGCATCGCCTCGACGCGGATCGCCGACGTCGCCGAGCGCGCGGGCACTAGTCCGCCGGCGATCCTGTATTGGTTCGAGTCCAAGGATGACCTGCTCGCGGAGGCGCTGACGGTCGAGGAGGAGCGCTTCTACCGGCAGCTCACGGATCGCATGGAAGAGCTCGAGAGCCCGCGCGACAAGCTCAGGCTGATGCTCGAGTCATCGGCGGAGGAGTACGACTGGACACTATGGATGGAGCTTTGGACGCGCGCGCTCCGCGATCGGTCCACCCTGGCGGCACGCCGCCGCCTGGACGACCGCTGGCGAGCGCAGATCGCCGAGGTGATCCGGGATGGCCAGCGCGCGGGCGAGTTCGGAGAGGCCGACGCCGATGAGGTCGCTCTCGTGCTGGCCTCCCTCATCGACGGGCTCGCGGTGCAGGTGACGCTCGGTGACCCCGCGGTCAGCCCGGAGGAAATGCTCGCGCGAGCGCTCGAGATCGCCGAACGGCTCCTCGACTGTGAGATGGGGGCGGCGGCCTACGAGACCGCCGCGGGGGATGGATCGGGGGCGGCAAAATACGCTGTCCGTGAGAGCCGTGCCCACCTCGCGGGCACCGAACTCAGGAGGGAACTCGAATGACGCACCACCCGAAGGAACGGCCGAACTCCCTCAGCAGGCGCAATTTCCTGCTACGAGGCGCAGGTGCCGCCGCGGCCCTCTACGGTGCTCGCCGGCCTGCTCGCCGCCTGCGGCAACACGACGAGCGTCCAACAGAGCACCGGCGCGGGCGTCGGCGCCGGGCCGGGAGGCCTGCCGCTCGCGAGGCCCGACAAGCGCGTGACCCTGCCGCGTTGGGAGGATCCCATCGAGTCGGGGCTCAAGCCGGAGACAGGCGGGACGTTCACCGTCTACAACTATCCCGCCTACCTCTACAAGAAGGTCCTCACTGAGTTCGGGGCCAAGTACGACGTCACAGTCCAGTACACGCCGTTCGACAACATCAACTCCGGACTCCAGCGGCTTGCCTCCGGAGCGGTCGACGCCCGACGTGATGGAGATCACGCCGGACACGCTCGATATCGGCGTTGCCGGCAAGCTGATCAAGCCGCTCAACCTCGACTACATCCCGAACCTCCAGAAGAACATCTGGCCGCAGCTCGTCGACCCGTTCTACGACGGCGAGTCGCGCTACACCGTTCCCTACACCTGCTACGCCACCGGCATCGCATGGCGGACGGACGAGATCAAACAGGACATCGCTGGCATGAACCAGCCGTGGGACATCTTCTGGGAGTCTCAGGCGTACAAGGGCAAGGTGGCGCTCCTCTCCGAGAATCGGGAGACGATCGGCATGGCGCTCCTGCGCAAGGGGATCACGGACATCAACACCGAGGATCCCGGGCTCGTGAACCAGGCAGTGTCCGACCTCAAGGAGCTCTACGGCATCTGCAACATCAAGGTGGACGACCTCCAGTACCAGACGGTCCCGGAGGGGTCGAGTTGGCTCCACCAGGCGTGGTCGGGGGACATGATCGCGGGCTACATCTACTACCTGCCGAAGGGAACGCCCGCGAGCGCCCTCGCCTACTGGAAGGCACCCACCGGCAAGGTGCCGGTCCAGAACGACTGCTTCGCGATTTGCTCGACCACGAAGAAGCCGGTGCTCTCGCATCTCTTCCTCAACTACCTCCTCGACAACGGCGTCGCCTATTCGAACTTCGTCAACTTCAACGGGTACCAGCCCCCGCTCAACGAGATCGACCCGAGCACCCTGGTGCAGAAGGGAGTCGTGCCCAGGAACCTGGAGAACAGCGTTCTGAGAGCCGATGAGTTCGGGCCCGACTCGCTGCAGTACGGGACGCTCACGTCTAAGGGACAGCAGCTGTGGGAGGACGGCTACTCGAACTTCCTCGCCGGAGGAGGGAGTTGACGGGTCCGGAGCGCGAGGCTTAGGGCATCGTGTACCGGCGAGGGTTGTGGCCCGCTCTTGCGCTCCCGGGCGTTCTCTGGCTAGTTCTCCTCTTCATCGTTCCGTTCTATGCGGTCCTTGGGGTCGCGCTGGGCACGGTCGACCCGGTCCTCTTCCAACCGGTTCCCATCTGGAACCCGCTCGATTGGAACGTGGGTTGGCTCACCGAGGTCCTCGGTCGGCTCGCGCCGGGAGGCATCTGGTTCGATGTCGAGGTCAGGACGATCGTTTACGTCCTCATCTCCCTGGCCCTCTGCCTGCTGATCGGGTATCCGGTCGCCTACTACACGGCCCGGCACGCGGGGCGGTGGAAAGCCGTCATTCTCATCCTGATCATCCTTCCCCTCTGGATCAGCTACATGATGCGAATGCTCGCCTGGGTGAATCTCCTGCAGCTGAACGGTTGGGTGAACACCGTCCTGATGTTCACCCACGTGCTCAGCCAGCCGCGGGACTGGCTCGGCGGGAGCGCCTCGACCGTCATCTTCGCCCTCGTCTACGGCTACATCCCATACCTGATCCTGCCACTCTTCGCCGCGCTCGATCGCATCGACCGCAGCCACCTGGAAGCGGCACGTGACCTCGGTGCGAGCCCCTGGTCCGCGTTTCGCACGGTCACCCTCCCGCTCTCGAAAATCGGCATCCTGGGGGGCGCCGTCCTCATCACGCTACCGATGTTCGGCGACTACTACACGCCGAACATCGTCTCGAGCTCGCCGAAGACGTCGATGATCGGCAACCAGATCGACCTCTACTTCCACGGCGGCCCGCAGCCGACGATCGGCGCCGCGCTCACGATCGTGCTTGCCGTCTTCCTGATGATCCTCATGCTCTACTACATGCGGAGCATCCATCGCGCCCAACACGAGGTCGGGACGGTGGGGGCGCTGTGACGGGCGTTGCCGAGCCGCGAGCGAGGCCCCAGCCCTCGATCCGCGGGCCGCGAGCGCGGCCGCAGCCCTCGACCCTGACCCGCTTGCGCGGCTGGTTCCGCAACCCATGGGGAAAGCCGCGCTTCCTGCGCGTCGTCACCTGGGCCTACATCGTGTGGTCGATCGTGCCGGTGCTGATCGCGGTGCAGTTCTCCTTCAATGCGACCCGCTCGCGCACGGTCTGGGACTCCTTCTCGACACGCTGGTACTGGGGGGATCCAGTGGACTCGGTCTTGCACGACCCGACCCTTCGGCATGCTCTTGTTCAGAGCTTCAAGCTGGCGGGAGCGGACGTTCTCATCGCTGTCCCGCTCGGGGTTTTGCTCGCCCTCGGTCTCGCCCGCTGGCGCGGTCGCGGCTCCGGCACCTCCAACTTCATCATGCTTTTTCCGTTGGTCACGCCCGAGATCGTCATGGGCGTGTCGCTCCTCCTCGTCTTCACCCACATCTTCACATTCATTCACACGGGAACGATCGCCCAGATCCTCGGCCACGTGACCTTCTCGATCTCCTTCGTGGTCGTGATCGTGCGCGGTCGGCTGTTCTCGATCGGCAGGCAGTACGAGGAGGCCGCCGCCGACCTCGGGGCCTCGCCGTTCGTCGCGTTGAGGAGCATCCTCCTGCCCTTGCTCACCCCGGCGATCGTCGCCTCGGCCGCCGTGGTGTTCGCCATCTCGGCCGACGACTTCGTCATCAGCCAGTGGCTGTCAAGCGGCGGACCCACGGACACCGTCCCGATCCAGATCTACGCAGCGACACGCGCCGCGCCGTTACCGTCTGTGAACGCGATCGCAACGATCATGATGGTGTCAACCCTCCTCATTGTCACGGCCGGCTTCCTCACCTGGCGCTTCTTCACCCGCGGAGAGCGTCAGGCGGGCAAAGCGGCGGAGGACTTCGGCGGCGCCTTCAACCTCACCTAGTATCGGGAGACCAATGGCACGCGGCGAAATCGAATTGAGCAAGCTGACCAAGCAGTTCGCCGAGCTGACCGCGGTGGACGGCATCGATCTCCACATCCCGGGTGGTGAGTTCTTCTCGCTCCTCGGGCCTTCCGGCTGCGGGAAGACGACCACTCTGCGAATGATCGCCGGCTTCGAGCAACCGACTTCCGGTGAGATCCTCCTGGACGGCACAGACGTTGCCTACACACCGCCTCACCAGCGCAACGTCAACACCGTGTTCCAGAACTACGCGCTCTTCCCGCACCTGAACGTCTACGACAACATCGCCTACGGGCTGAAGCGGGCGAAGCGGCCGAAAGCCGAGATCCGCGAGCGCGTCGGCAAGGCGCTCGAGCTCGTCCAGCTTCCGGGCCACGAGCGGCGCCGGTCGTCCCAGCTCTCGGGCGGGCAGCAGCAGCGCGTTGCCTTAGCGCGCGCTCTCGTCCTCAACCCGGCCGTGCTCCTTCTGGACGAGCCGCTCGGCGCCCTCGATGCGAAGCTCCGCAAGGCCCTCCAGATCGAGCTCAAGTCGCTCCAGCAGGAGGTCGGCATCACGTTCCTCTACGTCACCCACGACCAGGAGGAGGCGCTCACGATGAGCGACCGCCTCGCGGTCATGAACGGCGGGCACGTCGAGCAGGTCGGGGCGCCTCAGGACGTCTACGAGGATCCCGAGACGCTCTTCGTCGCCGACTTCCTCGGCGTGTCGAACCTCATGCAGGCCACCATCGTCAGTGTCGGCAGGAGCGCCTGCCACGTCGCGCTGGACGGCTACGAGCTCGAGACGCGCGGAACGGACCGCGACGTCACCGGGGAGGCGAAGATCGTCATCCGACCGGAGCGAATCGAGCTCGAAGAGCACGGGTCTCCGTCGGGGCCGAACCGTATCCCGGGCATGGTGGAGCGCGTCGTCTACGTGGGCTCGGCGATCCAGGTGATCGTCCGGGGCGCCACCGGGGAAGCGCTCCAGGCGCTCGTTCAGAAACACCGGCGGCGGAATCCCCTACGAGCAGGGCACGCCGGTGCAGCTCCACCTACCCGTGGACGCGCTGCGCGTCCTCCCTTCGGGCATCGGTGATGCGCCTCCCCTCAAGCATGAGGAGCCGGATCCGGAGACTGTCGCCGCCGGCTGAGCTCAGCGCGGCGCCTTGCCGAGCGCGGGCATGTAGGACTCCTGCTCGAGGTCGCGCGCCGCCGCTCGATTTCTAAGCCGCGAGGCGGAGCGGCGAGACCGTCGCCAAAAGTCCGATCCTGTGCACAGACGCTAATCGCGCGGCGAGTCTGAGCCAGAGCGAATGCCGCCCGCAGGAGGATGCTTGGTCTCGGCGGCGTTCTCCTCTTTACGGTCAGGGTTGATCGCGTCACGGAGCTCGTGGACGCCGCTACCAACCGAGCGAGCAAGCTGAGGAACTCGCTTCGCGCCGAAGATCGCGAAGGCGATGATGAGCACGATGACCAGCTCCAATGGTCCGATGCTGAAGGGCATACGAAGACCCTAGCGGACGGATCTGGCCATGGTCACTCGTCTGAGAAGGACGCGCCTTCTCCCTCGCTGCCTGTGCGAGTCGAGTGAGGTATCCGACCCTAAGGCATCGCGGTGGCCTCGGTGGCGACGGCGCCCGCGCCGGGCCCGCCCGGCGACGCCCCTCCTCCTCCCGCGTCAGGCGGTGCAGCGACGCCCGAGCTCGCCGCGCGTCATGGCCTCACGACCCGCGACAGGCCAGGCGCAACGCAAATTCCCCATACGACTGCACGAGCTCTTCTTCGGTGTAGGGGCCATCGGGTCGGAACCACGCAGCGAGGCCGATTCCCATATCGAGAATCGCGTATGCGACGAGGCGCGGCGAGCTGCGGAGGAAGATGCCTTCCTTGGACCCTCGATCGATCAGATCTCGGAACAGCATCGAGTATTCCCTGCGCTTGTCCAGCGTGATCCGTCGCGCTCCGGGCTTCAGGCTCGGGATCTCGCGGTTGCCGACAAACGCCTCGCGCCGATGCCGGGTGTGATATCGGACGTGCGCCTCCGTCGCGCGCCTCAGCTGCTCCACAGGGTCACGTGTCGTGGCGACGGCCCGATGGAATCCCTTTATCAAGTCATCCATCGTCGTCACCATGATCTCGGTAAGCAGTGCATCCTTCGACCTTACGTGGGTGTATAGGCTTGGCGCCCGTACCCCAACGGCCCGGGCGATGTCCTTCATCGTCGTCGCTCTGAATCCTCGCTCCGCGAACAGCGTCAGCGCCGCATCCCGGATCGCCTCAGCCCGCGTGAGCTGACCGGTAGCTCCACTGACGCCAGCACTCATTCAAGGCCGGACGACGGATTCGGCCCGCGCTCCGGCCAGGAGCGCGGGCCTTGGAAGACTCCATGTCCTCACCTACGACGTTCCGGGTGTGGGCTGCTGCTGGGAGGTTGGATTGCTGGTCGCGGGGGTCGGGAATCTCTCGGCCATGGGGGCCAGCTCCGCACCCACAGGCAACATGTGCCAATTGGCCTGATCGGACCCCGCGAGCTCTTCCTCGTCCGAGACCCTCAGTCCGATCACACGATCGAGGCCCTCGACCAATACCAATCCGGCCAGTAACCCCATTCCGACCGCCGTCGCGACGCCGATGGCCTGCCATCCGATATTGATCTCCGCGTTCTGGAAGGCGTAGGTCCCTGAGTTGATTCCCAGGAAACCACCGGTAGGCGTGCCCCACGCCACCAGTCCGGTCATCAGCGCCCCATAGATCCCGGCGCCAAGCCCGAGGGGCACGATCTTCTGTTCATCCACCTCGATCCGCTGCAGCCATTTCGAGACCAGCATCGCGGGAATCGGAGCTCCGAACCCGATCAGCAGCATCACCCACGGATCGACCACATCGAATCCGGTTGCGCCGGCGACGGACCCGCAAAGCGGTCCAAGCAACGCGTACACCACGTTCGACTTACGGTAGGCGAGAATCGCCCCCATGAGCCCGCCGCCAACGAAGGCCATGAAGACGTTCGTGAGCACGATGCCGACTCCGCTGGTCGACATCGCAATCCCGAACCATCCATCGCCGGGGAAGAAATACAGACACCCGACGACCACGAAGGGGATCGCGAACAGCAGAAGCGTCACACCGGCGCCCGCCAAGCCCAGGTTGTACGGTGCCGGCATCCGTCCCTGTGGATCGGGACGGAACGCACCGGCGCGCGGGCCCAGCCGCCGAGCCAACATTAAGGCGAAGGTCCCGGCAAAGATGTAGCCGACGAATCCGCCGAGCATGTCGTGCACTCCGGCAGTGGTGAGCGGACTCGTCGAACCCCACGTGAGCCAGAGCAACAGCGGGTAGAACACTCCCCCGATCCCGGCGGAGATGATGTAGAAGGCGCTCGGCTTGATCCGCTCCAGCCCGCCCAGGTGACACAGCACCACGACGAACCCGGCGTATACCGCCAAGAAGACGAAGAATATCTGGGAGACATCCGCGCCCGGCGACACCGCTGGATCGATGTTGCCGGAAAACTCGGTCATGAAACTCCCAGCCAGCCACCAGTCACTGATCGCCTGGCCGTATGAGCCGAGGTCGAATGCCTTATAGAACTGCCATTCCCAGACGCCGAACCCCACAAGCGAGTACGCGCCTGTCGCGATGAGAAATCCGATCAGCTTTTGAACGACGTTGTCGAGGACATTCTGCCGCCGGACGAGTCCGGTATCCACCATTATCAGCCCCACGACGGCGATCACTACGGCGACTGCCGCAAGGAGGTACATGATGTCCAACCCGAACTGGGTGAGCGTTTCCTGCTTAGGGAACTGCGCCTGGCCGATTAACATATTGGCCTCTCCTTCCCGCGGATCATGACTTACCCGTACCTACGGTTGTCTCACTCTCGATACCTGTGTACGTACTGATGCAGCGGAAAGCCGCGATAGCGAAGCTTGGGCAGCTTTTCGATCGTTACGAACCCCGGCGGGGCGTTGATGACGTCAGGGATCCGGTTGACCAGCTGCGTGCACGTGGTCACACCGGTCGGGACACGCGGATTCGATAGATGCAGCTCCGGCTCCCCCTCGATCGACCACTCGTTGATGTCGGCCTCGCCCTCCTTGTACAGCCGCCCGATCATCTCGAACTCAAACCGTGACCCCTCGACGGTGTCCACGATGTCGATATCGGTGAATCCAATCACGTGTCCGGCGGGAACACTCTCCCCGAGGCTCTGCGAGCGCATCTCCTGATCGGCGATCTCGGCTCGGCTCGTGGTCCGGTACGACTTGGGGGTCAACCCGACGTCGGCGATCAATGCCCCGAGCGTGTTTCGGCCGAAAGTCGGTGGCCGGTCCGCCGTCCGCAGGAACTCCTCAAACTCCTCGGTGGTGTCGCCAACGTGCTGATCCTTTGCGACCTCGGGCCCGTAATCATCCACATTCCAGCTGGCTCGGCCCCGGACCAGGTCGATCGTGTGCGCTGTCCCCATCACCAAGCTCACGATGTTGACCCAGTACACATCCTGATGGCCGGAACCCGTGATCGTGACCCCGTTGGCCCTTGCCAGGCCGTCCAGCTCGGCCGTCTGGACCGGCGACGTATTCCAGGGGTAGAGCGACTCCTCGGAAATGGTGATCGCGTTCACGCCATTCGCCGCGCACCGCTGGAGGTGTTCGTACATGTCGCCCATGTAGCTGGCGACACAGACGACGGCGATGTCAGGCGATCGCTCGGATAGGACTCGCTCGGGATCGTCCTCGACCGTGACATTGGTTGAGAAGCCCAGCCCTGCCACCTCGCCGAGATCGTTACCGACCTTCTCGGGGCTCCGTGCCAGCGCGCCGACGATGTCAACTCCCTTTTCGAGCATGAACCGGGTTGCGACGGAGCCCATGGTGCCCACCCCGTAGATCACCGCCCGAATTCTTTCCACCCTTTGGTCTCCTCCCCTTCGAGGTCCTGTCACAGGCTCCTAGGCTCAGGTACTGGCCGGCACTCGGCAAAGAGCACTGCGGCGGCACAGGCGTTCGTCGCGCGTGCGCTGGGGCGACGGGCGGCCTTTCGGGTCCTGGTGCTCATCCAGGCGCCGCCCACGGCCTAGCGTGACCCCGCCGCCGCCTGAGTTGGCTCTGCGCCAGCTGCACCTCTCCTCCAAGGGGCTAACGACCGTTAGGCGGCCACCGTATAGCAGTTGGCTCGCGGTGTCAATGCGGTTCAGGTTGAGCGCTCGATGAACTCGAGCACTTCGGTGGTCCATGTGTCCGGCTGCTCCCAGAACGTCATGTGGCCGACGGGCAGCCAGCGCAGTTCCGCCGACGGCACGGCGGCCGCCAGCCGTCGCGACAATGCCGGCCGGGTGAGAATGTCGTGTTCGCCACCGATCACGCAGGTGGGAACCCCGATCCGGGTGAGCCGATCAAGCGCGTGGTGGCGCTGACAGGCCCGCGCAGCAGCCCGGAAGCCGTCAAGGTGTGGCACGGGCGCGTCGAGGAACTGCTCGATCGTATCCGGGTGCTCTTCCAGGTAATCGGGGGAGAAGCAGAACAACGCCAGCTGGTGCAGCAGGTCCCGTCCCGAGCCGCGACCGGCGAGTTCAATCCAGTGGTCGAGAAGCCCGCTGAACCACTGGTCTCGCTCGCCCCACGTGTTGCTCAGGATGAGGCGATCGACATCATCGGGATAGGCCAACGTCCATTCCTGGCATATCGCACCGCCCATCGAGGACCCGACGGCGGTGACGTGACCAAGTCCCAGCGCCGCGACCAGCTCGTGGGTGTCCTCCGCCATTTCCTTGGTGGAGTACGGGCCGGCGGTTACCGGGCTGTCCCCGATTCCGCGATTGTCGAACGTGATTACGCGGTGAGAGCGAGCTAATAGCGCTACCGGCTCTGCCCACGAGCTGTGATCGTCGCCCAGTCCGGCGACGAGGACGACGGGGCTCGCGTCCGGCGGGCCACGCAGCTCTAGAAGAAAGCTCCCGCGGGGCGTGTCGATCAGCTCGGCCAACTGAGGCTCGCTAGCAGGCGTCGACGATGGGCAGCTGGATGACTAGTGCTCTACTCCACCGAGTTGTGCCACATATCGACGGTGCACTTCCACGACCCGTCCGACTGGCGCCGATACGCCTCGTGCGTAACGCCCGGCACGCTGTCGTCCCCCATGTGCGCGACGTATGTGCCAACGAGGTATCCCGATGTCGTCGCCTGCCACGGTCTGGATCACGCCCAGGTCGAATCGCAGCCCGGCGTTCTTCCACAGCTCGTCAAAGTAGCTACAGATCGCGACGCGGCCTTCGATGGGATCTTGGCCATACGGCAGCGCGATGGCGTCCTCGGCGTAGAACCAGCGCCCGAGTTCGTCGAACTTGCCGTCGTTGAAGAGAACAGGAAATTGCGCGCGCACCTCTTCGATCGCTTCCTTCCCGGACTCGGCCAATGTTGTCCCCTCTCTCTTCTCCGTCGACGGGCGCGAATCTACCAAACCATGTTGCCTGGGGAGACCGGCGCCCCCCGCGCGGGGCTGGTCGACGCGGGCGTCGCAATGGAAGGATGTATCGGGCCGGCTGATTCTCGTCGCGGCGTGACGCACGCCGCCCACGCCCCGTGCTGCCCCGCCGCGCTCGCGGAATATCGACCTTCGACCGCTTATCGAGCCCGGTTCTCCCAAAGCCGCGCGGTTGGGTCTGGGGACCCGACGATTGCCTTTCGCGCGAGCGTATGCTACGAACAGGGCGCGTCGCATAGACGGAGCGAGGAGAGGAGAGGCGGTGGCCACGAAGCCGAAGTCGGATACGAACTACGATCCGGGCGCCGACGGCCAGCTCCAAGAGGAGTTCGTCGAGAAGTGGCGGGACAACGCCTACGGCTGCTTCTCGTCGGGGCACAAGTTCTGCCGCGAGGTCTGCCCGGTCATGCAGGTCACGCGAAACGAGAACCACTCGCCGACGGCCTTCCACGCGAACATCGTCGCGATGGAGCAGGGGCAGGTCTCGGTCGAGGACGTCGCCGATGACTACGTGCACTGCACGCAGTGTGGTGCCTGCGAGCTGCGTTGCCCCAACACCCTCTTCACGGGTGACTTCTACCGGCATCGGACGGAGACCGTGAAGGTGGTCAGAGCGATGCGCGCGCTCATGGTCGACGAGGGCCTCGATCGCCAGAACTGGCAGGTGTGGAACCGGTTGACCGAGGAGCTCAAGAACGAGCCCGTACTCGGTGTGGGCAACGGGCAGCCCAACGGCCAGGAACATGTGCGCGACTGGGCAGATGGCCTCGATATCCCGATCGGCGGCGAGACGATCATGTTCGTCGACTGTGAGGCCGCCTTCTATCGCACGTCGATTCCGCGCGCGACCGCGCAGATCCTCCAGAAGGCGGGCGTGCCATTCGGGCTCATGCGAGAGCAATGGTGCTGCGGTGGGCCGGCGGCGGAGATGGGCTACGTCGAGCAGTCACGGGCCTTCGCCGAACACAACGTGGCGGATTGGCGCGAGGTCGGAGCGAAGCGGATCATCGCCATCGAGCCGCACGACTACATTCATTTCACTGAGGACTACCCGGCCTACTTCGGCGAGAGCTTCGACTTCGAGGTGATCCAGATTCTCGAGCTGGTCGCGGAGCTGATCCGCGACGGACGGCTGAAGCTCGAGCGGCCGATCGATCGAGTCGTCACCTACCACGATCCGTGCCGCTTGAACAAGCGCAAGGGCATCTATGAGGCCCCGCGGGAGATCCTGCGCGCGGTTCCAGGGCTCACGTTCAAGGACGTCGACCACGTCACGCAGTGGTCCTACTGCTCGGGAGGCGGCGGGGGATTGCCAATCGAGAAGCCGGAGATCGCCGCCGAGATCAGCAGGCAGCGTGTGGGCCGGGCCGCGGAGCTCGAGGTCGATACGCTCGTCAGCGGGTGCGTATGGTCGGAGCGCCCGCTCGCGGCCGCGGGGAGCGATGTGGGGATCGAGGTGCTCGACCTCATCGAGCTCGTCGCCGAATCCGCCGGAATCGAGGTTGGCGGCAGGGAGGGGGCGTGAGCATGGTCACGGCGCTCGACGAATCGGTCGTCGAGGAGCTCGGGGGAATCCTGGGAGACGATGATGGCGTTCTCACGAACGTCACGAGCCGCGCGATGCGCGCGCGGGTTCCGGCACCCTTCCCGGTTCACCGTTGGTTTGAGTACATGCCTCAGGTGGTGGTCCTGCCCCGCACGGCGGAGCAGGTCTCCGAGATCGTGAAGTTCGCGAACCGGCACCGGATCCCCGTAGTGCCACGAGCGGGGGGGACCGGCCTCGCCGACGGTGCCGTCCCATTGCGCGGCGGGATCATGGTGGACATCAAGCGGATGAGCGAGATCAAGGAAATCGACCTCGTGAACCGGACGGTGACGGTGGGACCCGGGGTCAACATGCTCAAGCTCAACGAGCAGCTGAGAAAGCACGGCGTGATGTATCCCGACGATCCGGCGTCGTACCCCTGCTCGCTTGTGGGTGGGCGGATCGGCACGGGCGGCTGGTCTCTCTTGGGCGCCCGCTACGGCCACACTCGGGACCTCGTGGTTTCGATGCAGGTCGTGCTGCCGACGGGAGAGATCGTCGAGATCGGCGACGGCGGAGGGCGCAAGCTGCGCAAGTCCTCGACCGGGCTCAATCTCAAGCAGCTATTCACCGGCCACCAGGGAACGCTTGGGATCACGACCGAGGCGACCCTCGAGCTCGTTCCCCGCGCCGAGTGTGAGTTCGCGGCCTTCTTCGCCTTCGACGACTACATGAAGGCCCATCTCACGACGGGAACGCTCGCGCGCTCAGGGCTGGCGACGCTCGCAGGCGTCGTGCTCTTCGATGAGAGGAAGCTTGCCTATCTTCGCCGAGATGACGAGGCCTACATCCCGCAGCCAGACTGGGTCGTGTCCGCCGTGGCGGCGACTCTCTACGGGACACGGGCCGAGGTGGAACCCGCATCCAAACGAGTGATGGAGCTCGGACGGAGCGCGGGCGGCAAGTACGTCGGCGACGAGATCTCGTGGGGTGATTGGGCATCGCGGCACGATCGCTACGCGACGCCGCTACACGGACGACTGCCCAGCGGTGAGGTTGTGCCCATGTGCTGGCACTGCGAGGATGCGGCCCTTAACTACAGCGAGCTACCCTCGGTGCGGGAAGAGTGGCATTCGATCGTCCAACGCTACATCGCCGAATACGGGATCTTCGACGACTGGGGGATGTTCGCGTACACGAACGGCGCATATAAGCCGTGGGGTGACTACCTCGTCGAGATCGACGTCGGCATCTGGGAGGAGAAGTTGAACGACGAGACTTGGGCCGGTTGGGTCAAGCTCAAGCGGGAAATCGCGGAGGTCTCGTTGCGGCACGGAGGCTCGATTACGGCTTGCCATGGGGCCACGCGCGTGGGCGACGCCGAACTGGTGCCGACCGAGATGGGCAGCGCGTGGGAGGTCGTGAAGAGGGTCAAGCGCGCGCTCGATCCGAACAACATCATGAACCCCGGGAAGCAGATGCTCGACCAAGCCTACGTGTCCACCGATGGAGAGGGCTCGGGATGACGGACGACACGTACAGGCAGGGCACGTATAGGCGTAGCGAGCAGGAGCCTCCGGAGCCCAAGCCCATCGCCGATGGAGTGGTCTCGCGCTTCGAGCACGTGCTCGAGGTGGACCCGACGCTCATGCGACGCTTCGGGCAACAGAAACTGCCGGTTTGGGACACCAAGCGGATCGTGGACAGTCGCTGGGAGCACCTTCGCTGGATGCACGACCACTTCGCGGACGAAGTGCTGGTTGCTGGTGAGGAGTCCGAGACGGGCGCAGAGTGACGGGGCGTCCGTCCATGAGTTGCCGCCTCAATCGCTCGTTTGCCGGGGGCCGTCAGGGGAATGGGCTCGACAAGCAGGTGGTTCGCGGCAGGGAGAGGAGCGACAGAAGCCTATGACCGGCCGAGCCCCAGGTCCGCACTCGAAAGCGGCTGAGCGAGAAGGAGGAGAGCAATGAGCGACAACGGCAAGATGAAGTTCAGCTACGTGATGCTGCCCGATTACGGGCTGTCGGACTCCCTTGAAATGATCAAGACAGCCGACGAGCTCGGGTTCTACGCGTGCTACAGCGTCGATGAGACCTGGCACAAGGACCCGTGGCTTCTCTTCGCCGCCGCAGCTGACAAGACGAACAGGATCCGGTTCGGGCCCGATGTCACGCACGTCTTCCTGCGGGAGCCGACACTGATCTGTCAGCAGCTTGCGACCCTCGACGAGCTCTCGAACGGTCGTGCGGAGGCGGTGGTCTCCACCGGCAACTTCGTGATGATGCAGCAGTATCACATCGACTGGGCAGCCAAGAAGCCGCTTTCCCGACTCAAGGAGGCGATGCACGTCATGAGGACCTTCCTCGACGACGGCAAGATCGACTTCCAGGGTGACTTCTTCCAGTACACCGGCCTGTTCACCGCGGCCCGGCCCGTGCAGGAGCATCTCCCGCTCAAGATGGGCGCGATGAAGGGCCCGCGATCGTTTGAAGCGGCCGGCGAGATCGCGGACGGAATGCACCACGCGCTCGGCTACTCCCGCGAGGCCTACGACTACGCGGTCGATCACGTCAAGATCGGTGCAGACCGCGCTGGGCGTGACATCGACGACCTCGACCTCGGCGCCTGGGTCGTGTTCGTGGTAAGTGAGGACTCGGCTGCCGCGAAGCGGGCCGCCCGCATCATCACCGCCTTCTACATCCCGTCGATGCCGCCCGAGTTGCTCGAGCGCCACGGCGTCGACCTCGAGGGGATCGAACCGATCAACGAGGCATTCGCCGCCGGTGACGTGGCCAAGGCGGTTGAGCTGACGACCCCCGAGCTGGCGGAGAAGCTATCGCTGGCTGGTACGCCGGAGGAGTGCGTAGAGCAGATCAAGACGAACATCCAGGCAGCCGGGATAAACCACATGATCCTCGCCGTCACGGATTCGGATCTCGTCGAGTTCTTCACCGAGCAGAAGGTCGAGAATGTTCCCGACGTTCGCGGACAACTCAAGCTCATCGCGGAGCGGATCATGCCCGCGTTCGCGTAGCTCCGGCGCGACCGGCGCCGGGCTTCCATCGCCGGCGATGTGATGTTCTCGGCACCCCGCACGGGGGCAGGGCCCATCCCGACGTCGAACGCCGACACCGAGGAGGCTGCGCTCGGCGCGTCGGTGTCGACCGCACCCCTCACTCCCTTGCGCTTCTTGGCGCGAAGCGCGGAAGTCTGGGCTGACCGCCCCGCCGTTCGGGACGGAGCGCGTACGTGGACGTACGCGGCGCATCACGACCGTGTGCGCCGGGCGACCGGCGTCCTCGTCGAGGACCTTGGGATCGAGGTGGGCGACCGCGTCGCGACGCTGCTGCCGAACATTGCCGCGATGCTGGAGCTGCATTACGCGGTCCCTGGAGCCGGAGGTGTGCTCGTGCCGCTCAATACCCGGCTCGCACCACGTGAGTACGCATACATCCTTGCGCACTCCGGGGCGAAGGCGGTAGTTGCGTACGCGCCGGTGCGATCGCAGCTCCTGGAGGCCATCGATTTGATGGAGGGACAGCCTCCCCAGGTGGTGTGGGTCGAGGAAGCAGACGACAACCATTCGGAATACGAGGCCCTCCTGCGTGATGCGGCGCCCGCTGACCTGCGCCTACCGGACGACGAACTGGCGCTCCTGTCCATCAATTACACCTCGGGCACGACCGGCCAGCCGAAAGGCGTCATGACGACTCATCGCGGGGCATACCTCCACAGCCTGGGGGTCGTCGCCGAGGCCGGACTGTCACCGCGAAGCGCCTACCTGTGGACCCTGCCGATGTTCCACTGCAATGGCTGGGCGTACATCTGGGCGGTCACCGCGATGGGCGCCAAGCACGTGACCCTGCCGCAGGTCGATCCGCCGCGCGTCTGGGCACTCCTCAACGAGGAGGGCGTGACCCACCTATGCACTGCGCCGACGGTTCTGCTCATGTTGGTCGGAGCCGAGGAAGCGACGCCGTGCCGGGAGCCGGTGCACGTCTTCGTCGGCGGTTCTCCGCCGGCCCCGGCGCTCCTCGCGCGCGCCGCTCAGCTCAACATGGCGGTGACGCATCTGTACGGCCTGACGGAGACGTACGGGCCGATCGCGGTCTGCGCGTGGAACCCCGACTGGGACGATCGGCCCCCCGCGGAGAAGGAGCAGCTGCGCGCGCGCCAGGGCGTGGCTACGGTGGTGAGTGAGCGGTTGCGTGTCGTGGACGAGCACATGCGCGACGTACCACGTGACGGCACCACCATCGGGGAGGTGGTCGTCCGCGGCAATAACGTCCTGCTCGGCTACTACCGCGACCTGGACGCGACCCGTCGGGCCTTCGCTGGCGGTTGGTTCCACACGGGGGATCTGGCCGTGATGCACCCGGACGGCTATGTGGAGCTGCGCGACCGCCTCAAGGACATCGTGATCTCAGGCGGTGAGAACGTCTCGACGATCGAGGTGGAGCAGGCGCTCACCGCGCATCCGGCCGTGGCGGAGGTCGCCGTCGTCGGCGCGCCCGACGAGCGGTGGGGAGAGGTGCCCGTGGCGTTCGTGGTCGCCCGCGATGCGGAGCGACTCGACCAGGACGAGCTGCGGGGCTTCGCCCGCAAACGCCTCGCGCGCTTCAAGGTTCCGAAGCGGATCGAGGTGGTGGAGGAGCTGCCGAAGACCGCCACCGGGAAGATCCAGAAGTTCCTGCTGCGCGAGCGAGTCGGGACGATGTAGAGGAACGTCTGTCACGGCTCAGCAGTTGAGGCCGATGTGCAGCGAATCCGGGTGACAGGTTGCTGCACAAGACGACGGCGCGGGCGGGCGACACCTGCCCGGGTTGGACGATTTGTCCATGCGGGCCCCAGACGTAGGGGCGGTTCCGATCCCCTAGTACTTCGGCTTCGCGCGGTGCTTGAAGTCCCGCAGGTTCTCGTCCTTAATCCGGTCAGCCCAGCCCGGCCCCTTCCCCTTCGTCATCGAGGTGTCGAACCGCAGCCCCGCGATCGCCAGGAACGCGTGGCCGGGATTCGAGTAGACCGTGAACCAGTCGCCCTTGCCCTTCTTGGCCCAGCGCATGAACCCGCCCGAGTCCATCGGGCTGTCGACGAAGTGGCCGCCGTGGAGCGCGTAGCTGACGGACCCGGAGCAGTCGTAGCAGTTCGACTTGAAGCTCGAATGCCCGCCGCCGTAGCAGTAGTCGGTGCCCTTCGCGATGTCGTTCGCCGCCCGGATCACCTTCTTCACTCGACGCGGCGCGCAATCTGGCACGGTCGCCCTGCCGTGGACGATCTTCGCCTTCGCGCAGCTCCCGCTGTCGGCGTCTCCGGACCCCGTGGTCTGGGTTCCGCCTCCGGATCCCGTGACCGAGGTGCCGCCTCCTCCCGCCAGCCGCCGGGGCCACGGGGAGCGCGATCAGCGCCGCGGCCGCGGTCAGGCCCGCGACGAGCCCGATTCGAGTCTTGGCCTGCCCTCGCCTGGAACGAACCTGCGTTGGGGTATGCAAAATCACCAGTCTCCTTCGTCGGCCTACGGGGTTAGCTGTCGGGCTGGCGCTAAAGGAGCCTGCGCCCCCACCGCGGTGGGTTCGCCCCAAACGTCTGGTTCCCCCGCTCCCCGCCCGAAGGTCAGGCGGGGATTCGGCGTTTACCGGTTATCGATGGCGCGGGACCTTACACCATCCGGCCGGCCAATTTCTTCACATAACGCTCACAATTTCGCCGACGAAAGGCGAAATCCCTGCAAAGCGGGCTGATTGGACCGGCCGCAGCGGTCCAGGCACGTAGGCAGGCGGTGGCGAGCAGATTTGACATCTACGTTCGTATCGCGAACGTCCACGCGGACACGCTGGCCGCATCCCTCGCGGAAGGGGCATCCGGCTTTTGGCGTCGCTATAGCGAAGCAAAGTCGGCCACGCCCGGGGTGGTCGCTGGCGTTCCGGGCCGCGCCCTACGTGCCTGAAGTGCCGGCGCTCGAACCTGAGGCGGATCCCGTCTGGCCGGTGCGCCGGGTTCGCCTCGGCCCACTCGACGATCCGCTTCGAGTCGGCCACGACCTCGCCGTCGTCGGTGACCAGCACCGGCACGGCGCGCTGCCCGCTGAGCTGCTCGACCTCGCGCCGGCCGTCGGTCACCCAGTGACAGTGAGGCTCGGGCCGACGCCGAGGCCGCGAACCTTGATCACCTCTGGGTCGTAGCCGGCGAGGTGCTAGCGGCGGGTAGGCGTTGTGGCAGCGGGTGCGGGGCGTGGGCGCCGCCGCTGCTGTCCTGGATGGTCGGCGCATCTCTGTCCGCCGCGGAAGCTTCCGCGGGCAGCTATCTGGCGCCGGAGCGGCCCAGCCTTGGTAGCTTCCATCTCGTGGAGCTCGATGGCAAGACGGTGCTTCTGACCGGAGCGACCGGCGGCCTCGGGCGGGCGATCGCCGCGGCGCTCGCCGGTCGCGGCGCCACGCTCGTCCTGAGCGCTCGCAGGGCCGATGCGCTACAGGAGCTCGCCGAATCGCTGCCGGGCGAAGGGCACCGGACACTCGTGTCCGATCTCGCACGCGAAGGCGCCGCAGAGCGACTCGCGGCCGACGCGCATGCGGTCGACGCGCTGGTGGCGAACGCTGCCCTACCGGCGGGGGTCGCCTCGAGAGCTTCTCGCAGGAAGAGCTCACCGCCTCGCTGCGAGTGAACCTGGAGGCGCCGGTGAAGCTCGCCCGGGAACTGGTGCCGCCGATGCGCCAGCGCGGCGCCGGCCATCTCGCGTTCATCTCCTCGCTGCAGGGCAAGGTGGCGTTCGCGAACAGCTCGATCTACACCGCGACGAAGTTCGGTCTGCGCGGCTTTGGCCTCGCGCTGCGTGACGAGCTATGGGGCAGTGGCGTCGGCGTCTCGGTGGTCCTGCCGGGCTTCATCCGCGACGCCGGCATGTTCGCCAGGTCCGGCCGCAGCTCGCCCGCGGGATGGGAACGAGCTCGCCCGCGGAGGTCGGCGAGGCCGTGGTCGCGGCGATCGAGCGAAATCGCGCTGAGGTCGAGGTCGCGCCGGTGCTCCAGCGCCTCGGGGTGGCGTTCGCCCATCGCCGCCCGCGCATTGCGTCGCGCGTCACCCGCGGTGCGGCGGGCCGGGTCGCCGAGGATGTCGTTCGCGGGCAGAAGGGCGAGGACTAGATGGCGACGCGATCGGGTAGCGGATATTGAGCCATGAGTGACAGCTTCGGCGCGAGGGACACGCTCGAGGTATCGGGCGCCGAGTACGAGATCTACCGGCTCGATGCGCTCCAGTCGGAGTACGACGTCGCGCGGCTTCCGTACTCGATCAAGGTCCTCCTGGAGAACGCGTTGCGCCTCGAGGACGGCGAGTCGGTCACGCCGCGACCACATCGAGACGATCGCCAAGTGGGACGCCAGGGCGGAGCCGAGCGAGGAGATCCCCTTCCAGCCGGCCCGCGTCCTGATGCAGGACTTCACGGGCGTGCCCGCGCTCGTCGATCTCGCGGCGATGCGCGACGCGATGGAGGACCTGGGCGGCAGCCCCGAGAAGATCGACCCGCTCGTCCCCGTCGACCTGATCATCGACCACTCGGTCCAGGTGGACGCCTTCGGCAACCCGCGCGCATTCGACATCAACGCCGACCGCGACTACGAGCGAAACGGCGAGCGCTACGCGTTTCCTGCGCTGGGGCCAGCAGGCGTTCGACAATCTCCGTGTCGTCCCGCCGGCGACCGGGATCTGCCACCAGGTGAATCTCGAGTACCTCGGGCAGGTGGTGTTCCGCCGCGAGCAGGACGGAGACGACTCAGGCGTACCCGGACACCCTCGTCGGCACCGATTCCCACACGACGATGATCAACGGGCTCGGCGTCCTGGGATGGGGCGTCGGCGGCATCGAGGCGGAGGCCGCGATGCTGGGCCAGCCGATCTCGATGCTCCTGCCGCAGGTGCTGGGATTCAAGATCAGCGGCGAGCTGCCCGAGGGCGCGACGGCCACCGACCTCGTCCTGACCGTCACCGAGATGCTTCGCGAGCACGGGGTCGTGGGCAAGTTCGTCGAGTTCTTCGGCCCCGGCCTTCACACGCTCGGGCCTCGCCGACCGGGCGACCATCGGGAACATGTCGCCGGAGTTCGGGTCCACCTGCTCGATCTTCCCCGTCGACAAGGAGACGCTGCGGTACCTCGAGTTCACGGGCCGCCCGACCGATCTCATCGAGCTCGTCGACGCCTACGCGCGCGAGCAGGGGATGTTCCACACCGAGGACTCCGATGAGCCGACCTTCTCCGAGACGCTCGAGCTCGACCTCGGCGACGTCGAGCCCAGCATCGCCGGCCCGAAGCGGCCGCAGGACCGGATCGCGCTCGCGGACGCGAAGGTGCGTTCCTCGAGTCGCTGAAGGAGTTCGATCCGGAGGCGGCCGAGAGCCTCGGCAACGGCTACGACAATGCGGTCGGCGGGAAGCTTCCCGGCGTCGGATCCCGCCGGCCGAGGACCACAACGACGAAGCGCGGCAAGCCGCGGCGCGCGGGCGGCACCGCCGTCGAGGAGCGGAAGGCCGAGCCGGTCAGGGTGAAGCTCGAGGACGGGACCGAGACCGAGCTCGACCACGGTCGGGTTGTGATCGCGGCGATCACGAGCTGCACGAATACGTCGAATCCGACGGTGATGATCGGCGCCGGGTTGCTCGCGAAGAAGGCGGTCGAGCGGGGCCTGCATGTCGCAACCGTGGGTGAAGACGTCGCTGGCACCCGGATCGACGGTCGTCACCGACTACCTGGAGCGGGCCGGACTGACCGAGTACCTCGACAAGCTCGGGTTCAACCTCGTGGGGTACGGCTGCACGACCTGCATCGGCAATTCGGGCCCGCTGCCGGAGGAGATCTCGGAGGTCGTGAACGAGCACGACCTGGTCGTCTGCTCGGTGCTCTCCGGGCAACCGCAACTTCGAGGGGCGCATCAACCCGGACGTTCGCAACAACTACCTGGCCTCCCCGCCGCTATGCGTCGCGTACGCGTTGGTCGGGCGGATGGACGTGGATCTCCTGAACGAGCCCATCGGCGAGGGGTCGGGCGGCGAGCAGGTCTACCTGCGCGACATCTGGCCGTCGAGCGACGAGATCAAGCAGACCGTCGCGGACGCGATCCGCTCCGACATGTTCACCAAGAGCTACGAGGACGTCTTCACCGGGGACGACCGCTGGCGCGAGCTCGATATCCCCGAGGGCGACCGCTACGAGTGGTCCGACTCCACCTACGTCCGCCAGCCTCCCTATTTCGAGGACATGGACCCCGAGCCGAAGGAGCCCGGAGCCGATCGAGGGCGCGCGCGTGCTGGCCGTGCTCGGCGACAGCGTGACCACTGATCACATATCGCCGGCGGGCGCGATCAAGAAGGACAGCCCCGCGGGACGGTGGCTGATCGACCACGGCGTCGATGTCCGCGACTTCAACTCATACGGTTCGCGGCGCGGGAACCACGAGGTGATGATTCGCGGCACGTTCGCGAACATCCGGCTGCGGAACGAGCTGGTGGACCGCGAGGGCGGCTACACGCGCCACATGCCGGACGGCGAGGAGGCGACGATCTACGAGGCGGCGATGAAGTACGCGGACGAGGGCGTGCCCTTGATCGTGCTCGCGGGCAAGGAGTACGGGTCGGGGTCGTCTCGCGACTGGGCGGCGAAGGGCACGGCCCTCCTCGGCGTGAGAGCGGTGCTCGCCGAGAGCTTCGAGCGCATCCACCGCTCCAACCTGATCGGAATGGGCGTCCTGCCCGTGCAGTTCCCGGATGGGGAGAGCGCCGAGTCGCTTGGGCTCGAGGGCGAGGAGGCCTTCACGTTCGAGGGCTTCGAGGAGGCGGTCGCGGCCGACGCGGACGGCGCCCGGAGGATCGAGGTGAGGGCCGAGCGCGAGGGCTCCGATCCGGTGGAGTTCGAAGCTCGAGTGCGTCTCGATACGCCGAACGAGGTGGCCTACTACCGTCACGGCGGGATCCTTCATCGCGTACTGCGCGACCTGCGATAGGGTTAGTCGCACACCGGTTGTCGGTGGATCCGGTTTGTGGGCGGGATTCCAGGGGCCAGGTGTTGACTTTCCCGCCCCGGATGCATCAAAATGGCACACCCACGGATAAGGGAGATTTCCAAACTCGTCCCCGGCCAGTCCCGCCTCCGGGGGCGATCGCGTCGGCATCCCTCCCTGGCTACCGACGCGCAGGCGTGGGCGCGGGCTGTGTGGACCCCCTGCCTCCCACAGCCCCGCCCCGCCATCTCTTCGAGCCCGCCCGGTTAGGGGAGCCCTGCCAGAGGGTTCCCGTCCGCCCCGATGTGGTTGAAGTTCGCGGGGTACAGAAGGAATGGCGAGGAGGGGTCTGCGATCAGCCCCGTACCGGGGTCCACGAGACCGCCGCAAGGAGGATCGGGTGCGCGCCGGTATGCATCGGGCGGGAGCGCCTTCTAGTGCCGGCGGCGCTCGATGACTTCGATCCCGATCACGCTTCCCAGGGGCCCCACCGGCGTCAGGGTCGCGGCCAGCAGCGTGTAAGGGGCCTCGCGGCGCAGGATCGCGACCCAGATCAGGACGCACAGCGCGATGAATCCGAGGCCGTGAGCCCAGCCGAAGATCATGGCTTCGTGATCGAAGCCCGGCGCGAGCCAGAAGAAGCACAGCGCGGCGAAGATCGCGAGCTCGACCCAGCTCGCCCGCTTGACCCAGGGCCATAGCCGACCCGGCTCAATTTTCCGGAGCGGCTCTGCCGGCGGCTCCGTCGTCGCGGTCTCCGTGCGCTCTGAGGACGCGATGGCCACGGCTAGAGGTCCGGCTCGCTGCCGCGGCCTCGTGACCACGGGAGGA
This sequence comes from uncultured Actinomycetes bacterium, assembly GCA_963797665.1. Classification (GTDB taxonomy): domain Bacteria; phylum Actinomycetota; class Thermoleophilia; order Solirubrobacterales; family 70-9; genus AC-56. The sequence goes on from CAWCQE010000004.1 coordinate 264,109, forward strand.
TGTACCAGAGCATCGCGAACACGATTCCGGACGCGATCGAGACGACGATCGAGGCGGCCTCGCCGAAGATCACGTGTGAGGTCAGGAGGATCGCGCCCGTCATCGCCAGCGCCAGGACGGCGAGCCCGGTCATCGCCGCGCGGTTCGCGAAGAGGAGGATCTGCCGCTTGTAGCCCTTGCGGAACAGAACGCGGTGATACGCCGTCGGGGCCATCAGCAGGGCGGATGCGAGGGCCGTGAGCAGCAGGACAACGAGATAGAGATCGCGCTCGAACTGGGTGAGCGAGGTGAACCCCTGCGCGAACGGGACCGTGAGCAGAAACGCGAACAGCACCTGGACGCCGGGAAGGGCCACCCGCAACTCGCCGAGGAGCTCGTTGAAATTGCGGTCGATCCGTTCGGCTTCGGTCTCGTCGCGCTCGACCCGAAGCGGCCCGTCGCGGAGCAGGCTCACGTCGCGACCGTGACCCGGGCGCCATCAGCGGAGGCGATCCCTCGCTCGCCCATCACCGCTGGAGCGCGGTGAGGACGATCCGCTCCTGTTCGGAGCGGTGGGCGGCCGGGTAGCCCTCGCTGGGGCTCGCGCGCGGTGGGCGCCCCACGTAGCTCAGCTCGATGCCGTCGGGCAGGAGCTCCGGCAACCGGCGCCACATCACGCTCCACGCGCCCATGTTCTTCGGCTCCTCCTGAGTCCACACCACCTGCTTCAGGTTCGGATAGCTCCGGACGAGAGCCGGCCAGCTGGTCGCGCGCGAACGGGTACAGCAGCTCGACGCGGGCGATCGCGACCGTGTCCGCGGCCTCCCGGCGCTCGTGGCCGTCGATGTCGTAGTAGATCTTGCCGCTGCAGAGCACGAGCTTCTCCACGCGGTCCTTCCGGTCCCCGGCGCGCGGGTCGTCGAGCACGTAGTCGAACGTCCCCGAGGTGAGGTCCTCGAGCCGGGACGAGGCGGCCGGCAGGCGCAGCAGGCCCTTCGGCGTGAAGACGACCAGGGGCCGCGGCTTCGCGACGCGCGCCTGGCGGCGCAGCAGGTGGAAGTACTGGCCGGCGGTGCTCGGGTTCGCGAGGCGGATGTTTCCCTCCGCCGAGAGCTGCAGGAAGCGCTCGATGCGGGCGCTCGAGTGCTCTGGCCCGGCGCCCTCGTACCCGTGCGGGAGCAGCAGGGTGAGGCGGGTCGTCTGCCCCCACTTCGACTCCCCCGAGACGATGAAGCTGTCGATGATCACCTGGGCCGCGTTGGCGAAGTCGCCGAACTGCGCCTCCCAGAGGATCAGGCTGTCCGGCGACGCTGCCGAGTAGCCGTATTCGAAGCCGAGACAGGCGTTCTCGGAGAGCGGGCTGTTGTAGAGCTCGAACGGCGCAAGAGCGCCCGAGAGGCGCTGGATCGGCACGTACTTCAGCCCGGTCTTCTCGTCGAAGTAGGCGAGGTGGCGGTGGGAGAACGTGCCTCGGACCGTGTCCTGCCCGGTGAGGCGGATGTGGGTGCCCTCGGTCAGGAGGGAGGCGAACGCGAGCGCCTCGGCGTGCCCGAAGTCGATCCCGCCCTCGTCCATGCGCCTGGACGCGCCTGCCCAGCGGCTTGCGGAGCTTGCGGTGGATCGTGAAGCTCTCGGGCACCTCGCAGGAGCTCCTCGTTCAGCGCCTTCAGCCGCTCTGCCGAGACCGCCGTGTCGACGTCCGGGCTCTTGGTGCGGTCCAGCTCCGCCGTCCCGATCTGCGTCGAGGTGTCGGTCTCGAACTCGCCGCGCTCCATCTTGGCCTTCAGCTCCTTGTGGATCGCCTGGAGCCGGTCGCGCTGCTCGGCGCTCTCGGCCTCGACGTCCTCGGGCGAGACGACGCCCTCCTTGACCAGGCTGCCGGCATAGATCTCGGAGACCGGCGGGTGCGACCTTGATCTGGGCCGCCATCTTGGGCTGCGTGTAGGCGGGCTCGTCGGTCTCGTTGTGGCCGTAGCGCCGGTAGCCGATCAGGTCGATGACGATGTCGCGGCTCCAGCGCTCGCGGTAGGCCATCGCAAGCCGGATGGCCGCGATGCACGCCTCCACGTCGTCGGCGTTGACGTGGATGATCGGGACGTTGAAGCCCTTCGCCATGTCGGACGCGTAGGGGGTGGAGCGCCCCTCCTCGGGATCGGTCGTGAAGCCCACCTGGTTGTCGGTGATCATGTGGACGGTGCCGCCGGTCGAGTAGCCCTCCAGCGACTGGAGGTTGAGCGTCTCGGCGACCACCCCCTGGCCGGGGAACGCGGCGTCGCCGTGCAGGAGCAGCGGTACGGCGAGCTCCGGGTTGTGGTGGAGGATCGGACCGGAGTGGGAGGTCTGCTCCGCTCGGGCGCCTCCCGTCACGACCGGATCGACGAACTCCAGGTGGCTCGGATTCGGGTAGAGGCGGACCTTGATCGTCTCGCCGTCGGCGGTCGTGAACAGGCCCTCGGCGCCGTGGTGATACTTGACGTCGCCCGTTCCCCCGTGCGGGATCGCCGCGACGCGCTTCACCCGCTCGAGCGCCTGCGCGCCCTCGAACTCGGCCATGATCGACTCGACCGAGCGGCCGAGGTTGTGGGTGAGGACGTCGAGGCGGCCGCGGTGCGCCATGCCGATCACGACCTCCTGGCGCCGCCGCGGCTGCGATGCGTCACCAGCTCGTCGATCATCGGCACCACGGCGTCGAGGCCCTCGATCGAGAACATCTTCTGGCCGAGGTATGCGCGCTGCAGGAAGCGCTCGAACTGGAATACGTCGATCAGGCGGCTGAGAAGCGCCCGCTTCTCCTCGGTGGTCGAGCGGCTTGCGGTGGGCGCCCGGTCTCGATCATCTCCCGCAGCCACACACGCTGCTGGTGGGACGACGAGGTGCTCGATCTGGTAGGCGATCGTCCCGCAGTAGGCCTCGCGCATCCGCGGCAGCGCCTCGAGGAGCGTCTCGCCCTCGACGCCGATCCGGAGGATCGAGGCCGGGATCTGCGCCATCAGCTCCGGCGTGAGGTTGAGGTTCTCCGGCTCGATCGCCGGGTCCCCGTCGCGGCTCGGAGCCCAGGGGGTCGAGGCGAGCGGCCAGGTGGCCGTGGGTCCGGTACGCCTTGAGCAGCGAGGTGGCGGCCTGCACCGCCTGGAGCAGTTCGGTGTCGGGCGGAGCCGCGACGCCGGGCGCCGGCGCGGCGCCGCCGAGAGGAGGGGCCGATGCGGAGGCCGAGGCCGGATAGGCGTTGGTGACGACGCTGGCCGCGATGCCGAGCGACTCGGCGACCGACTCGTAGAAGTCGTCCTCCCCCTGGAGCAGCTGGTCGATCCGGCGCAGGAACGACCCCGACTCGGCGCCCTGGATGATGCGGTGGTCGTAGGTCGAGGTCATCGTCATGACCTTCGAGATGCCGAGCGCCTTGATCTTGTCGGCGGGGGCGTGGGCCCACTCGACCGGGTAGGCGATCGAGCCGGTGGCGACGATCGTCCCCTGGCCCGTCAGCAGGCGCGGGACGGAGGCGACGGTGCCGAGGCCGCCCGGGGTTGGTGAGCGTGATGTTGGTGCTCTGGAAGTCGTCGGCGGTGAGCTTGTTCTCGCGCGTCTTGGTGATCAGGTCCTCGTAGTAGGAGTGGAAGCCGGTGAAGTCGAGCGCCGTCCGACGCCCTTGATGCAGGGGACCATCAGGCTGCGCGAGCCGTCCTTTCGCTCCACGTCGACCGCGATGCCGAGGTTGATGGAGCCCGGCCTCGATCACCTGCGGCTTGCCGTCCTCCTCCGCGTAGGAGCGGCCCATCACCGGCCAATCCTGCGCCGCCTTCACGATCGCCCACGCGACCAGGTGCGTGAACGAGACCTTCATGCCGCGCTCCTTGAGCGCGCCGTTCAGCGCCCGGCGCTTCGCGTCGAGGACGTCGACCGGGAGGGTGCGGAACGAGGTGGCCGTCGGCACCGAGCGGCTCTCGTTCATCGCCTGGGCGAGCATCGCGGCGGGGCCTCGAAGCGGCTTGGTCTCGCCCGGCGGTGAGCACCGGTCCGGCTGGGGCGCAGGCTCGCCGCGCCGTCGCCGCCGTTCGCTGCCGCCAGGACGTCGGCCTTGGTCACCTTGCCGCCCGGGCCCGAGCCGTGGACGCCGCCCAGATCGACTCCGTTCGCCGCCGCGGCGCGGCGCGCCACGGGGGAGGCGCGACCGCCGTCCCCGCCGTCGGCCGGTGCCGCGGGGGCGCCGCGGGGCCTCGGCCGCGGCCGGCGCGCGTCGGCAGGGGGCAGCGCCAGCGGTCATCTCGGCGAGCGCCTGCCCGATCTGCACGGTGTCGTCAGGCGACACCAGGAGCTTCGTGATCACGCCGCTCGCCGGCGCGGGAACCTCGGCGTCGACCTTGTCGGTGGAGACCTCGACACGGTGTCGCCCTCGCTGACACCGCTGCGCCCTCGGCCACGTGCCATTCGAGCACGGTCCCCTCGGTGACGGACTCGCCCATCTCGGGCATCGAGATCTGAACGCCACCGCTCGCGCTGCGCTTCGGGGCCTCCGGGCTCCGGTGCCTCGGCAGGCGTGACGGTCGTCACGACCCGGGCTGGGGCGCGTCCGTGGGGCGTTCTCGTCGCCCAGGTCCGCGTCGCCTTCGCCCGTGGGCCCGGAAGCCGGGCCCGGGCTGGCGCTGCTCGCCGCTGCCGTTCGACGCGGCGCGCCGTTGCCGGACGGCTCGGCGCTCGTGTCGAGCTCGGCGAGCGCCTGGCCGATCTGGACCGTGTCGTCGGGGGAGACGAGAATCTTGGTGATGACGCCGCTGGCCGGCGCCGGGACCTCGGCGTCGATCTTGTCGGTCGAGACCTCGACGACGGTCTCGCCCTCGGAGACGTACTCGCCCTCCTGCTTGTGCCACTCGAGAACCGTGCCCTCGGTCACCGATTCCCCCATCTGGGGCATCTGGATCTGGACGGTCTCAGCCATCCACGGTCAGTCTATGCACTCGCCCGCGCAAGACATGACGGTCCGGATGCGGCTTGAGAGAGCCTTTAAGACCGCCCGGATCAGGCCACGCGCGCGACGAGATAGACCTCGTTCGAAACCGTGTCGTAGACGTCCTCGGCGAGGAACTCGCGGGCCGGCCCGGCGTGCTCGCAGTAGCCGCAGATCAGGCGCGGTCCCGACGGGAAACGGGACCGACGCGGCGAGCGGGATCGCGCAGCTGGGGCAAACCAGCGCGCCGTGCGCCAGCACCTGGGCCCCGTCTCGCAGGAGGCGCCTGTGGGCGCCGGCCCGAGACCCGTCGACGCGCCCGGTGCGGACGTCGGGCTGGCCCGGGTCGCCGGGGTCCGCTGGCAGCTCAAAGCCCATGTGTTCTAGCGCGGAGCCCGTCTGGCTCCGCGACTGGCTGGTGCTGTTCATATTGGTTGGAGTGTAGGCTCGTTTCGTGACCGCGGAGGAGAGGAGATGAGCTACTTCGTCACCGGCGCAACCGGCTTCATCGGGCGCAACCTGGTGGAGCTCCTGCTCGAGCGGGAGGGCACGATCTACGTGCTGGTCCGCGAGGGGTCGAAGGGCAGGCTCGAGGAGCTTCGCAACCGCTGGGGAGTCGACCCCGACCGCGTCGTGGGCATCGTCGGCGACCTCTCGCAGCCCGGCCTGGGCGTCTCGGACGAGGACGTCGAGCGACTGCGGGGCGAGATCGACCATCTCTTCCACCTCGCGGCCATCTACGACATGACCGCCGACGCGGCGAGCCAGAACGTCGCCAACGTCGAGGGAACCCGCCACATGGTCCAGTTCGCGGAGGACGTCGAGGCCGGGCGCGTGCACATGGTCAGCTCGATCGCCGCCGCCGGCCTGTACAAGGGCGTCTGGCGGGAGGACATGTTCGAGGAGGCCGAGGACCTCGACAACCATCCCTATTTCCGGACCAAGCACGACTCCGAGGGCATCGTCCGCACGGAGTGCACGCGGCCCTGGCGCGTCTATCGGCCGGGCATCGTCGTCGGCAACTCCGAGACCGGCGAGATGGACAAGATCGACGGCCCGTACTACTTCTTCAAGCTGATCCGCCGGCTGCGCGGCACGGTGCCGGAGTGGGTGCCGATGCCCGGCATCGAGGGGCGGGAGATCAACTTGGTCCCGGTCGACTTCGTCGCCCGAGCGATGGACCACATCGCCCACGTCGAGGGGCTCGACGGGCGGGCGTTCCACCTGACCGACCCGAATCCTAAGACCGCGGGCGAGGTGATCGACATCTTCGCCCGGGCCGGGCACGCCCCGCAGTCCTCGGTCCGGCTCCCCGCCGCCGTCGTCGACCTCGCGGCGCCCTTCGTGAAGGCGGTCGCGTCGCTGCCGCCGGGCGACATCGTCGCCGATCGCGTCCTCAGCGACTTCGGGATCCCGCGCTCGGTCCTCACCTACATCAACTACCCGACGCAGTTCGACTCGCGCCAGGCGCAGGCCGCGCTCGCCGGCACCGACATCCGGGTGCCGCCGCTCGAGGCGTACGCCGACAAGCTCTGGGACTACTGGGAGCGCCATCTCGATCCGGATCTCTTCGAGGACCGCACCCTCGTGGGCGCCGTGCGGGGCAGGCGGGGGCTCGTCAGCGGCACGGCCCAGATCGCCGAGCAGCAGGTTCCCGACGAGCTCCTGCGGCTCGTCCGCAGGGTTCGCGGCCGGGCCTCGCTCGAGGCGGCGGTGCGCGGGCGGGTCGTCATGGTGACGGGCGCGTCGTCTGGGCATCGGCAAGGCGGCATCGATGAAGATCGCCGACGCGGGCGGGATCGTCCTGCTCGTCGCCCGCACGGCCGAGAAGCTCGAGGAGATCAAGGCGACGATCGAGGCTCGCGGCGGCACGGCCTACGTGCACTGCGGCGGACCTCTCGGACATGGACGACATCGAGCGCATGGCCGACGAGGTCCTGGCCCAGCACGGGCACGTGGACGTCCTCGTCAACAACGCGGGGCGGTCGATCCGCCGCTCGATCGCGCTCTCCTACGACCGCTTCCACGACTTCGAGCGGACCATGCAGCTGAACTACTTCGGCGCGGTGAAGCTGATCCTCAAGCTGCTGCCGGTCATGCGCGAGCGGCGCTCCGGCCAGATCGTCAACGTCAGCTCGATCGGCGTGCAGACGAACACGCCGCGTTTCTCCGCCTACGTGGCGTCGAAGGCCGCGCTCGACGCGTTCTCGCCGCTGCATCGCGTCGGAGATCATCGACGACGGGGTGTACGTCTCGACGATCTACATGCCGCTGGTGCGGACGCCGATGATCAAGCCGACGAAGATGTACGACCGCTTCCCGACGATCACGCCGGACAAGGCCGCGGAGATGATCACCGAGGCGATCATCCACCGGCCGAAGCGGATCGCGACGCCGCTCGGCACCCTCGGCCAGATCCTCTACGCGATCAACCCGAGGTCGATCGACTACATCCTGAACAGCGCCTACAAGCTGTTCCCCGACTCGAGCGCCGCCAAGGGGCGAGAAGCCGCGCGAGCGCACGGCCCGCACCCGCGCCGGCGGACGAGGAGGCGTCCAGGCGAGCAGGTCGTGTTCGCCTCGCTGATGCGCGGCATCCATTGGTAGCCGCCCGACCGCTGAACCGCGGCAACCAGGGGGCGACTCGACGCTTTTGGCGGCTTCAGGGACGTGATGGCGTACTTGGGTTGCCAAAACCTCTGCCGGACGGGTGTGGCGCCTAGCTTCGAGCGCAGCATGGAGTCATCGCGCACTTCCAGCTCCTCGAACTCGGCTACACGTTGAGCGCAATCAAACACCGCATCGCGAACGGGGCCGACTGCATCCGGTGCGAGCGAGGCGTGTATGCGGTCGGCCGACCGGACATCACGCGTGAGGGCGAATGGATGGCCGCGGTCCTCAGTTGCGGGCACGGCAGCGGTGCTCAGCCACCTCAGCGCTGCGGCCCTTTGGGAGATCCGCAGTGAACGGGACCGGCTGCATCCACGTCGACCGTGCAACCCCGGCGGGGATCGTCTGTCAGCGCGAGATCGTCGTCCACCGCCGCCGAGGCACTGGACGACGATGTGACTCGGTGCTGCCTGGATTCCCAGTAACGACAGCCGGTACGAACGCTGCTGGACATCGCGACCCAGCTTCCGCGACGGCGCACTCGAGGCGGCGGTCAACGAGGCGGACAAACTCGACCTGGTTGACCCGGAAACCTTGCGCGCCGAGCTGGAGTCCCGGAAGGGACAACACGGCGTCCGCCCTCTACGGGCGTTGCTCGACCGGACCACCTTCGTACTCACCGACTCGGAGCTCGAGCGGCGCTTTCTTCCGAATCGCGCGCCGGGCGGGACTCCGCAAGCCGCAGACCCAGACTCGAGTAAAAGGGTTTCAGGGTCGACTTCTATTGGCCCGATCTCGGCTTGGTCGTCGAGACGGACGGCCTGCGCTACCACCGCACTCCCAAGCCAGCAGGCGCGCGACCGCATCCGGGACCAGGCACATACCGCGGCCGGCCTCGACTCATCTGCGCTTCACCCATTGGCAGGTCCGCCACGACCCGAGGACGGTCGACCAGACGTTGAAGGCGGTGGCGCGACGCCGTCGCAGGCAGTTTTTGGCACCTCAGGTACGTAATGGCGTACCCGGATACCGCAAAAGCCTTTCCGGTGGTCGCGGACGCGTTAGCGTTGGCCGATCGCGCACCGAGCGCAGGCGAAAGCACTGGGGCTGGGGGTTCGCCGATCGGCAGCCCGGCGCGCGGCGGATCTCGAGGCGGCGGCCGCCGGGATTCGCGAGCGGCTCGGGTTCGGCGGCGAGGAGGTCGAGGAGCCGGTGCCGCTCGAAGCGATCGAGCTCCCGGCGCCGAGGGTCAAGCCGCCGGCCTCGCTCGAGCAGCTCTTCGCCGCCGACGGCTACGAGCGCGTGTCCCACGCCCTCGGCAAGGCCTACCGGGACGTGGTCCGCGGCTTTCGCGGGCAGGTCGACAATCCCCCGGACCTGGTCGCGCGGCCGCGCGAGGAGGCTGAGGTCGAGCAGATCCTCGCGTGGTGCGCCGACGAGGGGGTGGCCGCGATCCCCTTCGGCGGCGGCACCAGCGTCGTCGGCGGGGTCGAGCCGCGGGTGGGCGAGGCGTACCGCGGCGCGGTGACGATCGACCTCGGAGCCCTCGACCGGCGTGCTCGAGGTGGATCGGCGTATCCCGGGCGGCGCGGATCCAGGCGGGGGCCTCGGGCCCGGCGCTCGAGGACCAGCTTCGCGAGCACGGGTACACGCTGCGCCACTTCCCCCAGTCGTTCGAGTTCTCCACGCTCGGCGGGTGGATCGCAACGAGGGCGGGCGGGCACTTCGCGACGCTCTACACGCACATCGACGACCTCGTCGAGTCGGTGCGGGCGGTGACCCCGGGCGGCCTCTGGGAGTCGAGGCGGCTTCCCGGCTCGGGAGCGGGGCCAAGCCCCGATCGGATGCTGCTCGGCTCCGAGGGGATCCTGGGGGTGATCACCGAGGCCTGGGTGCGGGTCCAGGAGCGGCCCCGGTTCAAGCTCTCGTGCGGGGTGGCATTCGACTCCTTCGCGGCGGCGCCGAGGCGGTTCGCGAGCTGGCGCAGTCCGGGCTCAACCCGGCCAACTGCCGCCTCCTCGACGAGGCCGAGTCGGCCCTCACTCACGCGGGCCCGGCCGGCAAGGCGCTGCTGGTGCTGGGATTCGAGTCGGCGCACCATCCGATCGACGCCGCGATGGACATCGCGCTCGAGGTCGCGCGCGACCACGGCGGCGAGCCGGGTGAGGTCCGGAGGAAGGAGGAGGAGCGCCACGGGGCGCCCCGGCCGCGAGCGAGCAGCCGGGGCGCGGCGCGCTTCGCGCCAACCCGCCGCCCGAGGCCGACGGCGGCGACCCGGTCGGCGCCTGGCGCCACGCCTTCCTCGCCGCCCCTTACCTGCGCGACACGTTCGTCGCCTGCGGCGTGCTGAGCGACACGTTCGAGACCGCGATCACCTGGGATCGGTTCGGCGAGTTCCACGAGCGGGTGATGGATACCGCACGGCGGGCGATAGCCGAGGCCTGCGGGTCGCCCCCGACGGCCCGGGGTCGCCGCGGCTGTCGTGCCGCTTCACGCACGTCTACCCGGATGGCCCGGCTCCCTACTTCACGATGCTGTGTCCGGCGCGCCGGGGCGGCGAGGTCGAGCAGTGGGACGAGATCAAGGCCGCCGTCTCTGAGGTCGTGATCGATGCCGGCGGAACGATCACCCACCACCACGCCGTCGGCCGCGACCACCGGCCCTGGTACGACCGCCAGCGCCCGGAACGGTTCGCGGATGCGCTCCGCGGGGCGAAGCGCGCGGTCGACCCGAGCGGCGTCCTGAACCCGGGCGTGCTGATCGATGCCGGGCGTCGGCGCCCTAACCTTTCGGCGATGGAGACGCTCACCGAGGAGCAGCGTCGGAGCTGACGCCTGACGCACGCGAGCCGCGCCCGCGACGGCGCGCGGCGCTCGCAGGCCGTCGCGCTCCTGGTGGCCATGCGGCCGCCGGAGTGGATCAAGAACCTGCTCGTCTTCGCCGGGCTCCTGTTCTCGCAGAAGCTGAACCAGGGCCCGCAGGTCGTCGACGCCTCTGATCACCTTCGTCGCGTTCTGCGCGATCTCGAGCGCCGGGTACCTCGTCAACGACCTCCGCGACGCCCCGCTGGACCGGCGCCATCCCGAGAAGCGGCACCGGCCGATCGCCAACGGCGAGCTGTCGGAGGGCGTGGCGGCGGTCGCCGCCGTGGTGCTGGCCGTCTTCGCGATCGGGATCTCGTTCCGTGGCGTCTCGGCGGGCATCGCCGGGCTCGTCGCGCTCTACGGCGTGATCACCGTCGCCTACTCGGTGATCCTCAAGCGCCTGGTGATCATCGACGTGATGACGATCGCCTCGCTGTTCATCCTCCGCGTCGTCGCCGGCGCGGTCGCGGTCGAGGCGCACGCGTCCGAGTGGCTGCTCCTCTGCACGGCGATGCTGGCGCTGTTCCTCGGCTTCACCAAGCGCCGCCAGGAGGCGATGGAGGAGATGACGGAGAGCGGGGCCGCACGGCCGGTGCTGGAGCACTACTCGCTGCCGTTCCTGGACCAGATGGTCGCGATGGTCACCGCCGGGGCGATCATGAGCTACGCGATCTACGCGGTCAACAGCCCGCTGATCGGCAGCAAGATGCTGGCGACGCTCCCTCGGTCCTCTACGGCATCTTCCGCTACCTGTACCTGATCTACGACCGCCGGGATATCCGGTCGACAGCGGCGATCCTCACCGAGGACCCCGGCATGGTCTTCGCCGGGCTCTCGTGGATCGGGGTCGCGCTGATCATGCTCTACGTCGTCGACTGACGCACGGCGTATAGAGTCCGCCGGCCGATGGACCTGACGCTGACTCCGGAGGAGGAGGCATTCCGCGACGAGGTTCGCGCCTGGCTCGGGGAGAACCATCCCGGTGCCGAGCCCGACGGCGAGGAGGCCAAGTTCGAGTTCCGCCGCGACTGGCAGCGCAAGATGCACGACGCCGGGTGGGCCGGGATCTCGTGGCCCAGGGAGTACGGCGGACGCGGTGCCACGCTGATCGAGCAGGCGATCTTCAGCGAGGAGATGGCCCGCACCAAGGCGCCTGCGCCGGCGAACGTCCTTGGGCTGGTCATGGGCGGCCCGGTCGTCATCGCCCACGGCACCGAGGAGCAGAAGGAGCGCTTTCTCGAGCCGATCCTGTCTGCGGAGGAGATCTGGTGCCAGGGGTTCTCGGAGCCCGAGTCCGGGTCGGACCTGGCGTCGCTCAAGACGAAGGCGGTGCACGACAACGGCAGCTGGCGGGTCAGCGGCCAGAAGGTCTGGACGACCTACGCCCATGAGGCCAAGTGGTGCATGCTCCTCGCCCGCACCGACACCGACGCGCCCAAGCACAAGGGACTCACGTACTTCATCTGCGACATGGAGCAGGAGGGGGTGGAGGTCCGACCCCTGCGCCAGATCACGGGCGAGGCGGAGTTCAACGAGATCTTCTTCGAGGGTGCGCACGTCGACGAGGAGAACCTCGTCGGCGGGGAGGGCAACGGTTGGATGGTGGCCATCACCACGCTGATGCACGAGCGGGCGGGCCTCGGAGCGGCTTCGGCGATCTCGGTGCGACGGGATCTCGACGAGCTGATCTCCCAGATCAACCAGCGAGGGCTGGGCGACGACCCCCTGATCCGTCAGCGCATCGCCGAGCTCAAGATCGGGGTCGAGGCGCTGCGGCTGGGGTCGCTCCGCGCGCTGACCCAGCAGATGAAGGTGGGAATTCCCGGGCCGGAGGGGTCGATCGCGAAGTGGGAGTGGGCGACGCTGAACCAGAAGCTCACCGAGCTGGCCGCGGACGTTCTGGGCCCGGAGGCGCTGCGGCCGGGCACCGAGTGGGCCTACCGGCTGCTCCGCTCGCGTGCCAACTCGATCGAGGGCGGGACGACGGACGTGATGAAGAACATCGTCGCCGAGCGGGTCCTCGGGCTTCCCAGGCTGCGCTGAGCCCGGGTCAGGCCACCGCGGGAATGACCTCCCGCCCGATCAGCTCGATCATCTCAATGTCGTCGAACAGGAGGTCTTGGAGCATCACGCGGTCCACGCCGGCGGCCCGAAGCGCACCGAGCTGCTCCGTGACTTGAGTCACGTCTCCCAGCACCCAGGTCTCTGGGAGGGCCGCCAGGAACTCGTCCGGGTCCGCGCCGGGGCCCTCGCGGCGCTCGGCCAGCCGCCGCGCCCGCTCGCGAACCTCTGTCGCATCGGATCCCACGACGCACCCGGTCATCAGGGAGAATCCGAGCTCCGCCGGATCGCGGCCGATCCTTTCCGCGGCCGTTGTGATCGCCCGCTTGCGAGTCGCGCACTGCTCGGGGGTGGCGAAGACCGTGTTGTACTCGTCCGCCCACCGCGCCGCGAGGTCGGCACTCCGCGGTCCGGCACGACCGCCGAGGACGAGCCGAGGCGCGCGAACGGGCTTGGGCAGAGCCTCGAGCTCCTCGACCCGGTAATGAGCGCCAGCGAACGAGAAACGCTCGTCTCCCCATTGGCGCCTGACGATCTCGAGCTGCTCGGAGAGGATCTCCATCCGCTCGGATGTCGGAGGAAACGGGAATCCGTAGAGGCGGTGCTCGACCTCCCACCAGCCCGCGCCCAGGCCGAGCTCGATGCGTCCGCCTCCGGAGATGTGGTCTGCGGTGACCGCAAGCTTCGCGATCACGGACGGATGACGGAACGTGACCGGGGAGACCAGGGTTCCGAGCTTGATCCGGGATGTGACCGCAGCGAGTCCGCAGACCGTTCCCCAGGCGTCCAGCGAGCCTCGTTCGCGGCGGTCCTCGACGGAGACATAGTGGTCGGAGCGAAACAGGGCGTCGAAGCCGCTGCGCTCACACGCCTGCGCGACGGCCTGCCAGTCGTCCCATCCGACATCCTCCTGTCCCTCGATCATCAGGCAGACGCCGAGCGCTTCCGAGGCCATCGTGGGGACGCTATCGCGGTGCCGGCCCTGCCGGGCCCGCGGGCCGCAATAGACTGCCGCGGCCAGTGGACTTCGGGTTCAACGACGAGCAGCGGGCGATCAAGGAGACGGCCCGCGAGATGCTGGCCAGCCGCTCGCCGCTCTCCGCGGTGCGCGAAGCAGCCGAATCGCGCACCTACGACGACGCCCTCTGGAGGCAGATCTGCGAGCTCGGCTGGCCGGGAATCGCGATCGCCGAGGAGCACGGCGGCCAGGGCCTGGGGATGGTGGAGCTGGTCATCTTGAGCGAGGAGCTGGGGTACGCCTGCGCCGCCACGCCGTTTCTCTCGAACGCCTCGGCTGGGATCTTCATCGAGCGATCGGGCAACGACGAGCTACGCGAGCGCTGGTTGGGCGGGATCGCGACGGGCGAGGGCCGGGGTGCGGTCGCCTTCGAGCCGCGCAGCAACGACCTGGTCGCGGACGCCGAAGGGGCGGCCGTCCTCGTACTGAACCACGGGGACCGAGCGGTCGTGGTCGAGGCGAGTGTCGCGCGGATCGAGCCCGTCGAGCTGATCGACGCGACCCGTTCATACGCAAAGGTGTCGGCCTCAGATGGCGATGCTCTCCCGGGAGATGTCGAGGCCGCGGCTGACCGCTCGGTCGTGGCGCTGTCTGCGGAGCTGACCGGGATTGCTCAGCGAGCGCTCGAGATCGCCGTCGACTACGCGAAGGAGCGTCAGCAGTTCGATCGGCCCATCGGCGCCTACCAGGCGGTCTCGCACCGGTGCGCCGGCATGCTCTACGACACCGAGGAGGCGCGCTCGCTCACCTACTACGCAGCGTGGTGCGCCGACGCCGAGCCCGAATCGCTTCCGCTCGCGGCCTCGATGGCCAAGGCCCGCGCGTCCGACGCGGCTTGGCGCGTTGCGAACAACGCCCTCCAGGTGCTCGGGGGCATCGGCTTCACGTGGGAGCACGACCTGCACTTCCTGCTGAAGCGCGCGAAGGTTGGCGCGGAGCTCCTGGGCGACGCGCGGATGCACCGCGAGCGAGTGGCCTCGCTCGCCGGGCTCGCGGCCTGATCGCCTCCAGAGGCGCGTCGAGCGGTGCAAGATCCGCGCCTGCGCGGGAAAGGCACCGCTCGTGGTTCAACCGGGACTCCTCGGTGGGGTTCAGCCGGGGAGGATCTCGACGTCGGAGGCCAGCTTGACCTGGCCCCCCGAGCGGTACTCGATGTCCACCGTCTCGTGCTTGCGGTAGGTCCCGAAGAGACCGAGGAACATCGCGAGCCAGCGCAAGCCGCCGACCTGCTCCTTGAGGATCGGGCGGGAGAAGACGATCTCTGAGCGCTCGCGCCGGTAATCGCGCCCCTCATCCTGCGCGATCCCGTTGATGAAGACCGTGATCGGCGGCTCCGCGCCCGCGGGCAGGCGCACGCGCCGCCCGGCGGCCATGCTTCCCTTCGGGACCTCGAGCTCCTCTTCGCGGGTCATGCGAGCGCGGCCCGGACCGCGTCGATGGCGGATTCGCCGCTCTCGGGCTCGAGTGGCCGCCTGCGAATCACGCCGACGTAAGGCACCAGCTCCCCGTTGCCCATCACGTCCAGGCCGGCCTCGCGACCGCGAAGGGGGCCGCCGGTCGACAGCTCGAGGCGGGCATGTACGCGCTGCCCCGGTTCGTAGTCCCGGATGGCGCTGACCTCTCGGAGCGGTCCCTCGCGGCGGATCTCCTTCGTCTTGCGCTCCAGCGCCGCGATCGCGGCGTCCAGGTCGTCGAAGCTCTCGTGCCGCACGCGGGGACCGTGCCTGGTGACGAGGCGCCATTTGGCCACGTCCCGATCCTAGTCGGGGTGCGCTCTCACGCCCGTGGGGCGCGAGCGGGCTCGTGTCGGTCACGGAGCCAGCCCATTCAGGAGCGCGCCGAGCGATTCCGCCCCGGGGACCTCGTGCAGCAGATTGCTCAACACCGAGGACGGCGAGCGCGGGTCGACTCCGTACTCGGCCTCGTATCGGCGGGCGTCGGCCTCGTTGGCCAGCGCCAGGACGAGCTCCTCGCGGGTGGAGCCGAACTGGCACGCCGCGACGTCGACGCCGCGGAGCGCCAAGTCCTGGGCCGCGCCCGCGATCCCACCGGTATCCGGCAGGCTGCGCGACTCGCAGGGGTCAGCGAGTGCCACGGGCGTCGGCCGGACGGCGAGGGCGACCGCCGTCGTGATCAAGGGCACCGCCAGCGCCACGCACGCAGCCGGCAACAGCCGGCGGATCAGGTGCGCGAGGCGCCAGCAGAATGGCGGCGGCGAGCGCGAAGGCGGCGGCCACCAGGAACGCCGGCCGGAAGGTGTCGCTGACGGCGGTGACGACCGTCTGGTCGGCGAGCTCCTTCGTGCGCTCGAGCTCTGCGCGCTGGTCCGCGGGCACGTCCGCGCTGAGCTCGGTGAAGGAGCGGTCCAGGTCGGCGCGCGGATCGTCCTCGCCCACGCCCCCGGCGAAGTGTCCGACGAGATCGATCTTCGACACCGGGTCGAGTCGCGCGTCGAGCAGCACCGCGACCTCGCGCTGGCGCGCCTGCTCGATGGCCGCGTCCAGGCGGCCGGCGATCAGGGGAGCGAGGACCAGGAGCGCGACGGTGATGCCCACGTGGCGGGCGGTGAGGACTCGCGCTGCATCTGCCGGCGTCCGCTCGGGGAGCAGCACCTCGCTCAGGGCCGGCAACGCCATGCCCATGCCGATGCCGGCGGCGACCTCGGGCGCGATGGCCCACCAGGCCGACGCGGTCACCATCGCGGCGAGGGCAGCGACGCCACCCGCGACCAGGAGCGCGCCCGCCGCCGCGCGGACGCGTGGGTCGCCGCGCAGTCGCATGCCCGCGATCGCGGCCACTGGCAACACGCTGAGGATCGCCGCACCCGCCAGCGGCTCGTAGCCCCAGCCGGCGACGATGACCAGGACGAGGAGGAAGAGGATCGCGGTGAGCGCCGCCGACAGCAGCGCGAGCGCCGCGATCGCCCGCCACCGGAGGCCTCGAGGCACCGCACGGAGCCCCGAGTCCGCCGCCTCCGCCTCCCGGGTGGGATACAGGGGTTCCGCGGGTTGGCGGGCGCCCGTCCAGCACGCGACGGCACCCGCGAGGGCGACCGGCACCTGCGCGAAGAAGATCGCCGACCAGCTGAACGCCTGGGTGAGCGCCCCACCGAGCGCCGGGCCGGCGGCCGCGCCGCCGATGGCCGCCAGCATCCAGAGCCGTCCGCCGCCTCCGCGATGGGCACCCGCGTCCAGGAGCGCGAACGCGGCCACAAGGACTGCCGCGCCCCCGATCGCCTGAAGCCCGCGCATGGAGAGCATCAGGGGGAGTGACCGAGAGAGCCCGCAGACGAGCGAAGCGGTTCCGAACGCCGACAGACCTGCAGCACCCAGACGAGCTGGACCGATACGCCGCCGCAGCGCGTCCGCGGGCAGCAGCGCCACCGCGAGGACGGCCGTGTAGACACCGATCACCGCGGCGACGCCCTCGACGCCGGTGTCCAGCGCCGAGAGGAGCTGGGGCAGGGCGAGGACGACGATCGAGCCGTCGGCGAGCGCCAGCGCGGCGCCGGCGGCGATGGCCGCCGAGGCGATGCGGCTCGGATGCGCGATCGCCGGCCTACTCACCCGGGGTTGGCGATTCGTCGTCGTGTCGCGACAACAAACCGCCGGTCAGGCGCTAAGCGCCGCGGCGCTGGCGCTTCGGCCGGCGGGCGGGCGGGCCGGTGATCTTCTCCGGTCCCTCGCGCTCCCCGATGGGAACGTAGTCGCGATCACGCTCGCCCGTGTAGATCTGTCGCGGGCGTGCGATCTTCTGCTCCGGGTCGTCGTTCGACTCCATCCACTGGGCGACCCAGCCGGACGTCCGCGGGATCGCGAAGATCACCGTGAACATGTCGGTCGGGATCTGGAGCGCCTCGTAGATGATCCCGGAGTAGTAGTCGACGTTGGGGTAGAGCTTCCGCGAGGTGAAGTACTCGTCGTCGAGCGCGCGCTTCTCGAGCTCGCGGGCGATCTCGACCAGCGGGTTGTACTCCGTGGCCTCGAACACCTCGTCCATGTGCTGCTGGATGATCCGCGCCCGCGGGTCGTAGTTCTTGTAGACCCGGTGGCCGAACCCCATCAGCCGCTCCTCGCGGTTCTTCACGCCCTCGAGGAAGTCGGGCACGTTCTCCGCCGACTCGATGCGGCGCAGCATGCGCAGGACCTGCTCGTTGGCGCCGCCGTGGAGCGGTCCGTACAGCGCGGCGACGCCGGCGGCCACCGCCGAGTACGGGTCGACCTGGGAGGAGCCGACGGCCCGCACCGCGCCGGTCGAGCAGTTCTGCTCGTGGTCGGCGTGGAGGATGAACAGCACGTCGAGCGCCTTGCTCAGCCGCGGGTCGGCCTCGTAGCGAAGCCTCCGTCTTCTTGAACAGCATCGACAGGAAGTTGCTCGCGTAGTCGAGCTCGTTGTCCGGATAGACGTAGGGCAGCCCGAGGCTGTGGCGGTAGGCGAATGCCGCGAGCGTTGGGACCTTGGCGATCAACCTGATCGCCGCCATGTAGCGCTCCTCCGGGTCGTCGATGTGCTTGGCCTCCGGATAGAAGGTCGAGAGCGCGCCGACACCCGACAGCAGCATCCCCATCGGGTGCGCGTCGTAGCGGAAGGTCTCGAAGAGGTTCTTGATGTCCTCGTGGACGAAGGTGTGGTGGGTGACGTCGAAGACCCAGCGCTCGAGCTGCGCCTTGGTGGGCAGCTCGCCGAAGGTCAGCAGGTAGGCGACCTCCAGGTAGCTGGAGTGCTCGCAGAGCTGCTCGATCGGGTAGCCGCGGTGCTGCAGGATGCCGGCCTCGCCGTCGATGAACGTGATCGCCGAGCGGCACGAGGCCGTGTTCGTGTACGCCGGGTCGTAGGACATCAGGCCGAAGTCGTCGTCCGAGACCTTGATCCCGCGCAGGTCCATCGCGCGAACCGTCCCGTCGGTGACCTCGAGCTCGTAGCTCTCGCCGGTCCGGTTGTCGGTGACGGTCAGCGTGTCCTGGCCGGCGGTCGCCACCGCGCCGTCGCCCTCGCTGCTGCGTCTTCTGCTCGGTGGCCATCGCCTCTCCTGTTCAGCGGAGTGTCGTGGTACCGCACATTCTCGCACCCCGGGACGTGCGCACGGCCGGTGAGCGGGCCGTTTCTGGGAGGCTTGTCATTGGCCACCGGTGGCTGCCTCGGAGCGCAAGCGCGGCGCGCTGGCGCTGTTCGCCGGACTCGATCGGCGCTACGACCTGCTCTCGGCCGGCGCTCAGCCTCGGGCAGGACCCGCGCTGGCGGCGCGCGATGGTCGCGCGCATCGCGCGCCCGCCCCGGCGACCGCGTGCTCGACGTCGCCACCGGCACCGGCCTCGTGGCGCGTGCCCTGGTCGAGCGCTACGGCTGCTCGGTCGTCGGCGTCGACCAGAGCGCGGACATGCTCGGCGGGGCGCGCCGACGCGCTCAGCCGCCGCCCCGAGCTCGCGGCGCGGATCGAGCTGCTCCAGGGCGAGGCCGAGCAGCCTGCCGTTCGCCGACGGCGAGTTCGACCATCTGACCTTCACCTATCTGCTGCGCTACGTCGACGACCCGGCCGCGACCCTCGCGGAGCTCGCCCGGGTGGTGAGGCCGGGCGGGCGGATCGCCTGCGCTCGAGTTCGGACTGCCCGACCCGCCGCTCTGGCGGCCGCTCTGGCGCCTCTACACGCGGCTCGTGCTGCCGGCTGCCGGCAGGGCGTTCGGCAGGGAGTGGTACGAGGTCGGCCGCTTCCTGGGTCCGAGCATCGAGGGGCTCTACGCGCGGTGGCCGCTCGAGCGCCAGGTCGAGCTCTGGCAGCGCGGCCGGGATCTCGCGATGTCCGCGTGCGGCGGATGAGCCTCGGCGGCGGGGTGGTGTTCTCGGGGGTCCGCGATGGCTGAGGCGGACGCCGGCTCGGCGCGCCGAGCGGCCGACCCCGAGCGCGCCCGCGTTCTACGCCCTGACCCCGGGCGGATGGCGCGACGTCGTCACGATCCTTCATCCCCCGTACACGGCCTGGCATCTGAGCTACGTGGCGCTCGGCGCCGCGGCGGCGCCCGAGTTCCACCCGGCGCGCCTGTGGGCGGCGCTCGGTGCGTTCTTCCTGGCGGTCGGGGTCGCGGCGCACGCGCTCGACGAGCTCCACGGCCACCCGCTCGGGACCCGGACTCTCGGACCGCGCACTGGCCGTTGCTGGCCGGGGTCGCGCTCGCCGGCGCGGTCGGCATCGGGATCGCCGGCCTGTTCGTCGTCTCGTGGACGCTGCTCCCGTTCGTCGTCGCCGGCGCCGTTGGCCGTGCTCGCCTACAACCTCGAGCTCTTCGGCGGCCGCTTCCACACCGATTTCTGGTTCGCCGCGGCTTGGGGCGCGTTCCCGGCGCTGACCGGCTTCTGGGTCCAACGCCCTCGGCATCCACTCGGTGGGCGAGGCGGTCGCGGGTGTCGACCGTGACGGTCGGCGTGCTTCTGGCTGAGCGTCGCCCAGCGGCGACTCTCGACGCCGGCCCGCGAGCTGCGCCGGCGCACGGTCTCGGTGGCGGGGAGCAGCGACTGGCGGACGGCACCGAGAGGGAGCTCACGCCCGAGCGGCTCGCCGCCCCGCTTGACGGCGCGCTCAAGGCGCTGTCGGCGTCGGTGGTGCTGCTGGCCGTGGCTGCGGTGGCGATCCGCCTCTAGGCCCCCAGCCCCATGCGATTGTCAGGTTTCTCGTCATATGGACGACAAAGGTGACATTCACGGAGGGGTGGTGATTCACGAGGGCGGTGGTGACTCGAAGCGGGTCATCCCGCGGAGCGCCTCGTAGCGCTCGCTGATCTCGTCCTCCGTCAGCCTCGCCATGCGGTCGGTGCCGAACTCCTCGACGTTGAACGAGGCCAGCACGGTGCCGTAGGCAACCGCCCGGCGGAGGGCTTCCGGGCTGGGGTCGGCGGGACCCTGCATGTCGAGGAAGCCAAGAAAGCCGCCCGCGAAGCTGTCGCCGGCCCCGGTGGGGTCGCGAACGTCCTCGAGCAGGAAGCCCGGCAGCGCGAAGAACCCGTCGCGGGTGAACAGGACGGCTCCGTACTCGCCGCGCTTCGCCACCACGATGCGGGGCCCCATCTCCATCACGGCTCGGGCCGCGCGCGCGAGGTTCGGCTCCTCGCGTGAGCATCCGGATCTCGGAGTCGTTGAAGAGCAGGCAGTCGACCTCGCCGATCGCCTCGACGAGCGAGTCGCGGGTCGTCTCGATCCACAGGTTCATCGAGTCCAGTGCGGCGAGACGCGAGCCGTTGGCCTGCGCCCGGACTCGGCGCTGTAGGTCCGGCTGGATGTTGCCCAGGAAGAGCACCTCCGCCGACCGGGACGCCTCCGACAGCTTCGGGTCGAACTCGGCGAACACGCCGAGCCGGGTGTCGTCGGTATGGGCGACGTTCATGTCCGCCTCGTAGTGGCCGCGCCAGACGAAGGTCTCGCCGCCCTCGACGCGCTCCACGTCGGACACATCGATGCCGCGCTCGCGCAGCAGCTCCAGGTGCTCCTCCCCGAAGTCGTCCCCCACCGGCCCCACGATCCGCACCGTGGTGAAGAACCGCGCGGCGAGCGCGAAGTGGACCGCCGAGCCGCCGAGCATGCGCTCGCGCTCCCCGAATGGGGTGCGCACGGAGTCGAACGCGATCGAACCCACGACCGTCAGCGCCACGGGCGTGCATCCTAAGGATGAGCGCGTGAGCCGGGTCGATACCGTTCCGCGGCATGCCAGAGCGGCAAGAGCTGCGTGCGACGCGCGATCCGGGGCGTTTCGGAGCCGCCCGCGGTCCGTGAAGTCCTTCGGCGAACTCGGCCTGTCCGAGGAGATCCTGCGCACGCTCGGCGAGCTCGGCTACGAGGAGCCGACCCCGATCCAGGAACAGGCGATTCCCGAGCTCCTCGCCGGCCACGACGTCATCGGGCAGGCCCAGACGGGCACCGGCAAGACTGCCGCCTTCGGGCTTCCGCTGTTGGACTACCTTGACCCGCGCAGCGGGGAGACGCAGGCGCTCGTCCTGACCCCGACGCGCGAGCTCTGCATCCAGGTCACCCAGGCGCTTCGGGCATATGCCGAGCACCTGCCGATCGAGGTCATCGCGGTCTTCGGGGGCCAGGCGGTCGCGACCCAGCAATCGCGACTGCGCCAGGACGCGCACGTGGTCGTCGCGACCGTGGGCCGGACGCTCGACCTGGTCAACCGGGGATCGCTGATCCTGAGCGCGGTCCGCTACGTCGTCCTCGACGAGGCCGACGAGATGCTCGACCTCGGGTTCATCGAGGACGTCGAGCGAATCCTGCGCCTGTGCCCATCCGGCAGGCAGACGGCCCTCTTCTCGGCCACGATCCCGCCCCCGATCGAGCGGCTCGCCGACCGATACATGTACGAGCCGGTGACCATCCGCGTCACCCCGAGGCAGATCACGGTCGACGCCATCGAACAGGCCTATGTGGAGGTCCCGGCCCGCAAGAAGGTCGATCGCTTGATCGAGGTCCTGGAGGCCGAGGAGCCGGAGCAGGCGATCATCTTCTGCCGGACGAAGGTGGGAACGGCGCGGCTGGACGAGACGCTGCGATCGCGCGGCCTCGGCGTCAAGGCGCTGCACGGGGACATGACCCAGGGACAGCGCGATGGCGTGATGCTGTCGTTCAAGGACCACCGGCTGCGGCTCCTGGTCGCGACCGACGTGGCCGCTCGCGGCCTGGACATCGAGCACGTCACGCACGTCATCAACTACGACGTTCCGGACGTCAGCGACACCTACGTCCACCGAATCGGCAGGACCGGCCGCGTCGGGCGGACGGGGCGCGCGATCACGTTCGTGACCCCTGCGCAGAGGGCGGAGATCGACCGCATCGCGCGCGACGCGAAGACGAGCATCGGGGAGTGGGAGCCGCCGGAGGAGCGCCTCGAGCACGCACCCCGTCCCCGCCGTCACCGTGAGAAGCATCCTGAGGAGACGGCCCGACGACCCGACGACGGCGCCCCGACCAAGGTCGACCCGGGACCGCCGGGCGCCAAGTTGTTCATCAACCGCGGAACGCGAAGCGGGATCACCGACGACGACGTGAGGTGGGCCCTCACCGAAGGGGCGGTGGTGCCGGAGGACGCGATCGGGTCGATCCGCGTCCTCGAGCGCTTCTCGTTCGTCGAGTTGGACGCAACGTACGCCGAGCAGGCCTTGGAGCGGCTGGAGGGCACGAAGCTCAAGGGCAAGCAGATCCGGGTTGAGTACGCCCGCGGCTAGCATCGCCCGCGCGGGCGCCGGCGTGGCGCTCGCCGCGGCGGGAGCGATCGCGTACCTGATTGCTCAACCGTCGAGCCTCGACCTCGCGGCCCAAGCGTTCCGGGCGGACCTCTTCGCCTCGCACGGCTTGCTGATCTGGAACGACTACTGGTACGCGGGCCACTACCTCCTCACGTACAGCGTGCTGTTCCCGCCGCTCGGCGCGCTGCTGGGGGTGCGGCTGGTCGGGGCGCTCTCGGCGCTCGCCACGGCGGTCCTGTTCGCCGGGATCGCCCGCCGGCGCTACGGCGAGCGAGCCTGGATCGCGACGCTGTGGCTGGGGGCCGCGACCATCACGCTGCTGATGGCGAACCGGCTTACCTTCGCGCTCGGGACAGCGCTCGGGCTCGGGGCGCTGCTGTGCGTCCAGCGGGGCCGCGCCCCGCTCGCGGGTGCTCTCGCCGCCCTCTCGGGGCTCGGGAGCCCGGTGGCCGGGGCGTTCGTGGCGCTGGCGGGCGGCGCGCTCGCGGTCACCGGACAGCGCCGGATCGGCGTCGTCCTGATGGTCGCGTCGCTTGCGCCCATCGTCGCGCTCGCGCTCGCGTTTCCAACCGGCGGCTACTTCCCGTTCGTGACGAGTGCCTTCATCCCGGTCCCGCTGTTCGCCGCGGCCGCGCTCTTCCTGCTGCCGGCGGAGGAACGAGCTCTGCGCGCAGGCGTCCTGCTCTACGCCGTCGCGTGCCTCGTGCTGTTCGTGTTCCACACGCAGATCGGCGCGAACGCAGCGCGACTCGGCTCGCTGTTCGGCGGACCCGTGCTGGCGCTGGGGCTCGCCGGCCGGCGGCCGATCGCGCTCGCCCTCTGCGCGCTGCCCCTGCTGTGGTGGCAATGGACTGCCCCCGTGCGCGACTTCGCGGCGGGGTGGGGAGATCCATCGGTTACGGCGGCCTACTACCAGCCGCTGATCGCCGAGCTTCGCGGCTTGACTCGAGAGCGCCCGGTCCGGATCGAGATCCCACCAACCCGCAATCGCTTCGAGGCCGACTACGTAGCGCCCGAGTTCCCGCTCGCGCGTGGCTGGCTGCGCCAATCGGAGTCCGGGGATTTCGACCTCTTCACCGGCGGCAACCTGACGGCGCGGGCGTACCGTTCCTGGCTTCAGGACCGCGGCGTGAGCTACGTCGCCCTCGCTGACGCTGATCCCGATTACCTGGCGAAGGACGAGGGCGAGCTGATCCGGGGCGGGCTCCCGTACCTGCGCGAGGTGTGGTCGGACGATCACTGGCGGCTCTACCGCCTCGAGGACGCCGTCGGCCTGACCTCGTCCGCTTCCCATCCGGCCGTGCCCTCGAGGTCGGGGCGCCTGGCGCGAGTCGGGGCGTCGAGCTTCGAGTTCTCGGCCCGGGCCTCGGGCTCCTACCTCGTCCGCATCCACTACACGCCCTATTGGACCGTGACGTCCGGCGACGCCTGCGTCAGGCGCGACGGGGATTGGACGCGACTCGAGGTGCACCGGCCCGGGATGGTCGACGTCGCCGCCCGCTTCAGCGTCGGCGGGCTCCTGCGCCGCGATTCCGAATGCTCGGGATAGCCCTGGCGCTCGCCTCGAGCGTCGCGTGGGGCACCTCCGACTTCCTCGGCGGGCTGCGCAGCCGGCGCATCTCGGCGTTGACGGTGCTGCTGGTCAGCCAGCCCTTCGGGCTGGTTCTGGCGCTCGGCGTCGCGCTGGCCGTCGGCGGCGACTCCCTCAGCGCCCGGGACGCCGCGATCGCCGCCGGCGCGGGCGCGGCCGTGGTCATGGCGCTCGGAGCGTTCTACCGTGCGATGGCGCTCGGATCCGTCACCGTCGTCGCGACGATCGGGGCGCTGGGCGTGCTGGTGCCCGTTGCGGCCGGCCTGCTCCAGGGCGATCGGCCCAACGCGCTGCAGGCGGTCGGCGCGATCGCGGGGATAGCGGGCGTAATGCTGGTCGTGCGGGAGCCGGACCCGGAGTGGCGAGCTGCGAGCAAGGTTGCCGTCGGTTCGAAACCGGCCGCGCCCGCTCCCGGCGGGCGCCAGGGCCGGTTTCTTCACATCACTCGCCGTCCCGGCTTGCTCGCCGCCCTGGCGGCGCTCGGCTTCGGCACCTTCCTCCTGGGGCTCGACGTCTCCTCAGGGCCGCGACCGGCGTGGACCATCGTCGTGGCGCGCCTCGGCGGCGTCGCGACGCTTCTCGTCGCGGCCGCGTTCGCGCGCCCCTCGATGCGCTTCGAGCCGTCGCTTTTGCCCTCGCTATTCGTGATCGGCTTCTTCGACGTGCTCGCGAACTCGCTGTTCGCGGTGGCCACGAACCACGGGCTGCTCGCGCTCGTCGCGGTCGGCGGATCGCTGTACTCGGCGGTTACGGTGCTGCTCGCTCGGTTCGTGCTCGGCGAGCGGCTGGCGGTCCCGCAGCGCGCGGGCGTGATCGTCGCGCTCGCCGGCGTCGTCCTTATCGCCGGCGGCAGCTAGCCACCGGCGCTCAGAGGGTCCCCAGCGGCGCCTCGAGGCCGAAGAGCTCCTCGATTCGCGCCACGGTCGCCGCCGGCTCGCGATGCAGGATCGAGGTCATGCCGACGGCCTCGGCGCCCTCGCAGTTCTCGCGCAGGTCGTCGACGAAGACGCAGCGCTCCGGCGGCTCGGCGAGCCGTTCGGCCGCGAGCCGGTAGATCTCCGGCTGGGGCTTGTGCAGGCCGACCTCGGCGGAGATGACGGCGGTGTCGAAGAGCTCGTCGAGCATGTCGCGGTCGTAGTGGGAGGTGCTCCACGAGTTCGAGACCAACCCGGTCTTGATGCCCCGCTCGCGCGCCGTGCGGACGGCGGCCACCATCGGCTCGGATGGCAGCATCCCGCGAAACATGCTGTCGATGAGGTCGGTGGCCTCGTCGAGGCCCAGCCGCTCCGCGAACCGGCGCTCGAATTCCCCCTCCTCGATCGCTCCGGTCTCCAGTCCGCGAAGGTCGGCGAGCGCCCCGGGATCCTCGCGGAAGAGCCGCTTGACGGTGCCCTCCTCGAGCCCCTTGGCGCGGCAGAAGTCAGCGAAGCTGTCCCACACCGACGTCGTCAGCACGCCGCCGAAGTCGACCAGCAGCGCGGTGTAGCCCCTCCGTTCGTGCATAGGATCCGGCGGAGATGTTCGTCGAGGAGCGTTCAGCGGCGAGTCAGGCTGGTCCGGCGGCGCCGCCGCCGCAGCATTAGATTCATGGGCGCGGACGAGGCTATCGACCAGCCGAGGCTCGACGAGTGGTTCGCGCGCGAGGTGGACGGCGCCCAGCCGCCGCTCAGGTTCGAGCGGATCTCGGGCGGCCGCTCGAACCTGACCTATGGCGTGACCGACTCCCGCGGTGGGCGCTGGGCGCTCCGGCGCCCCCCGCTCGGCAGGCGGCTGGCCTCCGCTCACGACATGGCGCGCGAGCACAGGATCCTCGCGGCGCTGGGACCGACCGGCGTCCCCGTTCCCCCGGTGGTCGCGCTGTGCGAGGACGAGTCCGTCAACGGCGCCCCCTTCTACGTCATGGAGTTCGTCGACGGGCCGATCCTCCGTACCCGCCAGGACGCGGAGGCGGAGTTCGATGAGCCCGATCGCAGGGCGATCGGGGAGCGGGTCGTGGACACGCTCGTCGCGATCCACGGTGTGGACCCCGAGGACGTCGGACTCGGAGCGCTGGGAAAGCGGGAGGACTATGTCGCCCGTCAGCTCCACCGCTGGCACGGCCAGTGGGAGAAGTCGAAGACGCGCGAGGTCGAGCTCGTCGACGACGTCCATGAGCGCCTGTCCGCACGGATTCCAGAGCAGGGCCCGGCCACGATCGTCCACGGCGACTACCGGCTCGACAACATGATCCTCTCGCCCGACGGCGAGATCGCGGCCGTGGTCGACTGGGAGCTCTGCACCCTGGGCGATCCGCTCGCCGACGTTGGGATGCTCCTCGTCTACTGGTCGGAGCCGGGCGACGAGCTCATGCCGCTGTTCGATCCGCCGACCATCGCTGCCGGATTTCCGACCCGGGAGTTCGTCAGGACCCGCTACGCCGAGCGCTCCGGGCGCGACCTGGCGGAGATCGACTTCTACATCGCCCTGGCCTGCTGGAAGCTCGCGGTCATCCTCGAGGGGGTCTTCTCCCGCTACGCGGCGGGCCAGTACGGAAAGGACGCGGAGACATACGAGCAGTTCGCCGAGGTGGTCGAGCGCCTGGCGGCCGGCGCCGACGAGGCGGAACGCCGATTGGGGTGAGTCGGGGACTGGGCAGGTAGGGGAGAGGCCCGCCAGGTCCCCAACTCGTCGAGCAGGGACTGGGCAGGTAGGGGAGGGGCCCCGCCAGTCCCCAACTGGTCGAGCGGTGCAAAACCCGCGCTATACGCGGGAAATGCACCTTTCGACGCAAACGGGGACGTCGGGCCCGCGCTATGCGGGTGCGCTCGCTGCCTCGCCTGAACTCCGCGCTGGCTCGGGGCTCGGTTCCTCGGCCTCCGCCTCCCGCGCCCAGTGGTTGAGCTCACGGCGCGCGATGACCATCTTGTGGACCTCGTCGGGCCCGTCGGCGACCTTCAGCATCCGGGAGAAGCGCCACATCCCGGCCAGGGGGGTGTCGTCGGACATGCCGAGGGCCCCGTGGACCTGGATCGCGCGGTCCAGCACGTCCATCACGACGTTCGCGGCGACGACCTTGATCATCGAGATCTCGCGCCGCGCCTCGCGCTTGCCCTGGGTGTCCATCTTCCAGGCGGCCAACAGCGTGAGCAGGCGCGCCTGCTCGACCTCCAGGCGCGATTTGGCGATGAAGTCCTGCACGAACTGCTTGTCGGCGAGCTTGCCGCCGAACGCCTCGCGGGAGTTGGCGCGCTTGCACATCATCTCGATGGCGCGCTCGGCGGTTCCGATCGCCCTCATGCAGTGGTGGATGCGCCCCGGACCGAGCCTGTCCTGGGCGATCACGAAGCCGGCCTGGCGGGGGCCGAGGAGGCTCGACTCGGGGACCCGGCAATCCTCGTATCGGATCTCGCAGTGGCCCGGACCGCCGTCGTGGCCCATCACCGAAACCGGCCGCACCAGGTCGAACCCGGGGTTGTCGGTGGGGACGAGGATCATCGAGGCTCGCCCGTATGGATGGGCGTCGGGATCGGTGACGCACATGACGATCGCGACCGCCGCGCCGACGGCCCCCGACGTGAACCACTTGTGGCCGTTGATGACCCACTCGCCGTCCCTGAGCTCGGCGCGCGTGCGCAGCGTGGTCGGATCGGAGCCCGACACCTCGGGCTCGGTCATCGAGAAGCACGATCGGATCTCGCCCTCCAGCAACGGCTCGAGCCACTGCGTGCGCTGGCCGTCGCTCCCGTGCTCCGCGAGGATCTCCATGTTCCCCGTGTCCGGCGCGGCGCAGTTGAACGCCATCGGCGCCACCGCCGGGCTGCGCCCCATCTCCTCGCAGATGACGCCGTATTCCCAGTTGGTCAGCCCTGGGCCGTAGCGCTCGTCGGGCATGAACAGGTTCCAGAGGCCGGCCTCCCGCGCCTTGGCGCGAACCTCGACCAGGATCCGCGGGTAGGGCGTTCCCGGAGCGACCTCGTCGTCGAGCGCGCGCAGCGCCTCGAGCTCCACGGCGTAGACGTGCTCGTCCAGGAACGCGCGGATCCGGTCGCGGAGATCGGCGACGCGCGGGCTCAGCTCGAAGTCCACGAGGGCAGCGTACCCCCTGCCGGGCGTGCGGCGGTTTTGTGGTTCGGGCTTAGCCGGCCGGCGCCGCGGCCTGGCGCGCGCCATCGCGAAGGCGCTGGCGGTGGAGCCCGATCTGGAAGGCGAAGAGCCCCACGATGACCAGCGCCGCGACGCTGAGCGACGGGATGAGGACGGCGGACGGCACCTTCTCCTTGATGATCAGAGTGATCGCGGACGCGACCATCACGATGCCCAATGCGTTCCGCAGTAAGCCGGTCGGAACCCTGACGGCGAGCTGGCTGCCGATCAGGACGCCCGGGATCGAGCCGACGAGGATGTTTGCCGCGAGGCCGAGGTCGACGTTGCCACCGATCCAGTGCGCAACTCCGGCCGCCCACAACAGAATGGCAGCGTGGACGACGTCGGTCCCGACGACCCGCTGCGGCGTCAGGCGGAAGACCGCGATCAGGACGATCGCGATCAGGGTGCCGCTCCCGGCCGAGGTCAGCCCGATCACGAAGCCCGTGGTCGCGCCCGTGATGATCGCCGCGATGATGTGACGGCGGTACAGGTGCATCGCGTAGCGCTCGGGGATCACGTCGCGCAGGAAGAGCGCGCGGATGATGGTGGCGATGCCGACGACGAGGAGGGCCGCGCCCACCGCTCCCAGAACCACCTGGTTGACCGAGTCCTCTCCGTACTCGCGCTGAAGGAACTCGATCAGGAACACGCCCGCGATCGCCATCGGGACGCTCCCGACGGCGAGCCAGAAGACGATGGCGCGGTGGACCGTTCGGTGCTTCAGATGGCGCCAGGCGCCGGCCGTCTTGGTGACGGCGCCGTAAAAGATGTCGGTTCCGACCGCCGTCACCGGCTGGATCCCGAACAGCAGGATCAGCAGCGGGGTCATCAGCGAGCCGCCGCCCATCCCGGTCATGCCGATCAGCAGGCCGATTCCGAACCCGAAGATGACGATTACGGGATCCATGACCGAGTTTCGCTTGCCCCTTTTGACCCTTTCCAATCAGCTTGGTAGAGAGCCAGGCGCGCAGGGTAGCAACCGGGCCCCGGGATTCCACCCCGGATCGGCGCCGGGGAGCCCGCGTTCGCGCCTACCGCTTCACCCAGGCGTCGGGATCCTTCGCGAGGCGGCCCACCGGCTCCGGCAGGTCGTCGCTGCAGACGTCCGCGAGCGTGACCTGCTCCAGCACGGCGCGGAGGTTCGCCCGGACGGCGATCCATACGTCTCGAAGCCGCTCCGCCGGCCCGGGGTACTCCGTGTCCTCCGGCGCCCAGTCCTGCACGTTCGCGAGCGGGCCCTCGACCGCGCGGATCACGTCGGCGATGGTGATGTCGTCGGCCGGCTTGGCCAGCCAGTAGCCGCCCCGCGCGCCGCGCTTCGCGCGGATGAGCCGGGCGTGCTTCAACTCGAGGAGGATGTGCTCGAGGAACTGGAGCGGGATCTCCTGCGATTCGGCGAGCTGCTCGCCCTTGACCGGCTGGCCATCGGGCGCGGCGGCGAGCTCCAGCGTCGCGCGGACTGCGTAATCGGCCTTTGCGGTGATCCTCATTTCGTCACAATCTTGCGCTTCATGATCGATCTACAGGCGCACTCGACCGTATCGGATGGGCAATTGCCCCCGCGAGAGGTGGCAGCCGCGGCGGCGGAGGCGGGCGTCACCGTGATGTCGCTGACGGACCACGACGCGGTCGCAGGCGTGGCCGAGGCCGTGGCCGCCGCCGAGGAGGCCGGGATCGAGTGCGTGCCGGCGGTGGAGATGTCGTGCGTCCACCGTTATTCGGACGACCTGCACATGCTGGGGTACTGGGTCGACGTCGCGAGGATCGCCCCGGCCTGCGAGCGCGCCCAGCAGGAGCGGGTCAACCGAGCGCAGGAGATCATCAAGCGGCTCAACTCGCTCGGGGTCGAGGTGCGGTTCGAGGACGCCCTCGCCCAGGCCGGTGCCGCGGACTCGATCGGCAGGCCGCATATCGCCCGCGCGGCGGGGGCGGGACCGGACCTGGGTCCCTTCTTCGAGGAGTACCTGGTCCCGGGAGCGAAGGCGTTCGTCGCCAGGAAGTGGCCGAGCGCCGAGGAGGCGGTCGACCTGATCCATCGGGCGGGGGGCGTTGCGGTTGTGGCGCACCCCTACTGGGACGTCAGCGAGTCGGCCCAGGTTCGTGACCTCGCGGAGAGCCTCGTCCGCGACGTCCGCCTCGACGGCATCGAGACCTTCTACCCCCCGCACACCAGGGCGCAGACGGCGCACTGCCTGGAGCTCTGCCGAGAGTTCGGCCTCGTCCCCACGGGCTCATCGGACTTCCACGGCCCGACGCACAAGACGTTCGCCCGCTTCGGCGCCTACGACACCTACGGGCTCGGCGAGCCCGAGGTGCCCGCGCGGCCGTAGCGCGAGGCGCTCTGGGGGCTTAGCCACGCGACACGGGCAGGGCAGCGAGGGAAGGCCACACCAAAGCCCAGGCAGCGAGAGGCGGAGCGCGAAATGAAGCACGCAAACCCTTCATCGGCCACGAGATAGATGGTCCATTGAAGAGTTGACCTCACCCTGAGCGGTCAACCCTTCAACCGCTTCCGGTTGGCGCGCGGTTTGAAAGGTTTGCGTCCCACCTGCCGTTGGGGGCCCGTTCACCCGGCTCCGGGGCCTCCCTCACTGCTTTCTAGGCGCCGATCCGTCGATCGGCCGGGACGCACTCGCGTCGGCCGCAGCCTGGCGCTACCTTGCCGCCGCGAGCTCGGTAGCCGGGATCAGGCCGCGGCGCTCGAGGTAGACGATGATCTGCTCCGCCGACTGCTCGGGCGACTGCTTGTCGGTCTCGATTACGAGCTCCGGGTCCTCCGGCGGCTCGTACGGGTCCGAGATGCCCGTGAACTCCTTGATCTCGCCGGCGCGCGCCTTGGCGTAGAGGCCCTTCACGTCGCGCTCCTCGCAGACCTCGAGCGGGGCCTTCGCGTAGGCCTCGATGAACCGCTCGCCCATCTTCCCCCGCGCCTCGTCGCGGATCTCGCGGTAAGGCGAAATCGCCGCAGTGATGACCGGGACGCCGTTCCGGGAGAGAAGGTCCGCGACGAACGCTATCCGGCGAATGTTCGTGTCCCGGTCCTCCTTGGAGAAGCCGAGGCCCTTGGAGAGGTTCTCCCGGACGATGTCGCCGTCCAGCACCTCGAGCTTCGATCCGCGGCGGCGAATCTCCTTGACCAGCAGCGTGGTGATGGTGGTCTTCCCCGAGCCGGAGAGGCCCGTGAACCACAGGCAAAAGCCCTTGTCGTTCTCAGCGGCCATCGGTCGCTGACTCCTTTCTGTACGCGTCGATCAGGATCTCGGCGACCTCTTCGCGCGAGAACTCCGGCGGCGGCTTCTCACCGCCGGCCAGCATCTCTCGAACCTTGGTACCCGAAAGAACCAGGTGTGATTCGCCGGGGTGGGGGCAGGTCTTGTTCGACGCCATGTCCTCGCAGTCATGGCACCAGAACGTGTGCTCGAAGAACAGCGGCTCGATGCCGAGCTCGTCGAGGTCGATCTCGTCGAAGATCCGCTGCGCGTCGTAGGTGCCGTAATAGTCCCCGACGCCGGCGTGATCGCGGCCGACGATGAAATGGGTGGCGCCGTAGTTGCGGCGGATGATCGCGTGGAGCACGGCCTCCCGCGGGCCGGCGTAGTGCATCTTCGCCGGGTTTACTCCCAGGATCACTCGCTCCTGGGGGTAATACTTCTCCATCAGCACCTCGTAGCAGCGCATGCGGACGTCCGCGGGGATGTCGCCGGGCTTCGTCTCGCCGATCAGCGGGTGCAGGAAGAGCCCATCGGAGACCTCGAGCGCCGCCTTCGTCAGGTACTCGTGGGCTCGGTGGATCGGATTGCGTGTCTGGAACGCGACGATCCGCTTCCAGCCGCGGTCGGCGAATGCCTTACGCGACTCCTCCGGGGTGAGGTAGCGGCGCATGAAGGCATCGTCGTGGTCCGGGAGAGCGTCGGCTTCGATCCGCCCCGCGATGCAGCGCGAGCCCTCGCGGCGGATGGCCGCCACGCCGGGATGCTCGTCATCGGCCGTCAGGTAGACCTTCTCCGCCTCGGTGTCGATGTCGCGGTCGAAGATCTCCTCGACCGTCAGCCGGCCGAGCCGCTTGCCGTTGGGCGCCGACAGCTCGAGCACATCGCCGACGCTCGCGTCCAGGTCGGTGGCCAGCGTGATCGGGATAGACCAGATCTCGTCCGGCTTCGTCGTGAGACGCATGTCATCGCAGACGGAGCGCCAGTCATCGGAGCCCATGAAGCCCGTGAGCGGCGCGAAGCCGCCGTTTGCGAGCAGCTCGAAGTCCGAGGCCTGGCGCGCGGTGAGCGTCAGCGCCAGGGCCGTATCAGGGCTACCCATTTATGCCGCACTCCGACCGATCGGTTCCGGCCCAGCGGCCGGCGCGCGCGGCCTCGCCCTCGCCGGGCTTGGTGGTGCAGGGCATGCACCCGATCGAGGGATAGCCCTGGTCATGCAGTGGGTTGTAAGGCACGTGGTGATCCTTGATGTAGTTCCAAACTCGCCTGTCGTCCCAGTCGGCCAGGGGGTTCAGCTTCCAGAGGCCGAACCGCTTGTCCCATCCGAACTTCGCGGTGGACGCCCGGGTCTCGGAGTCGACCCTGCGGATACCGGAGACCCAGCAGTCGACGCCCTCGAGCGCCGCTCGCATCGCCTCCACCTTGCGGATTCCGCAGCAGGCGTCCGGATCGCGGCGCCACAGGTTAGCGCCGAAGCGCTGCTCCTGCTCGGCGAGCGAGATCCCCGCGAACCGGTCGAACTCGATCCCGAAGTGCCCCGCGAGCGCGTCGCGGGTGTCGTAGGTCTCCGGAAACAGGAGCTCGGTGTCGAGGTAGAAAAACCGCGCGCCCTGCTCGACCCGGTGCGCGACGTCGACGATCACCGACGTCGTCTTCTGGAAGGAAACGGCGAAGCGAAGGCCGGGGTGGAAGGTCTCGATCGCCCACGCGATCACGTCCTCCGCCCCCATCTCCTCGACCTCAGCCGAGATCTCGCTGGGATCCACCACGCGGCCGTCGATGGTAGGGAGGCGCGGGGGGCGGCCGTTACCGCCGCCGCCGTTGCCGTTGGCGTTCGCCACGTCCACATCTTCGGCGTGAAGGAGGCGACGCCTGGTCTGGGGCGCGGGCTGCTGCGCGCTCATACCGCGCACTCGCCCTCGCCGCGCTCGACCTTGTATGGCTCCGAGCGGCTCCAGTCGATGAAGTGGTCGAGGTTCTCCAGGCTGAACTCGAGCGGCATCGAGAGGTCCTTGACCTCTTCCTCGAACCGCGCGGTGCCCACCCGGTCGACGAAGGCATTGAACTCCTCCCCATCCGTGCGCTCGTCCTCGTAGAGGCGAATCCAGCGCTCGACCGCGTCCGGGACCCGCTTCGCCGGCAGTCGCGCCTTCAGCCGGTGCCCGTACACGATTTCGCCGCCCTCGTAGTTGCCCCCGAGGTGGGCGATGTACGCGGGAATCTGCCGGTCTCCAAGCTTGATCGAGGCCCCGTAGAAGCCGATGTTGGCGATGTGGTGCTGCCCGCAGCCGTTGGGGCAGCCGGACATCTTGATGTGGATCCGCTTCGTCAGCTCATCGGAGAGCTTCATCGAGGCCACACGCTGGTGCAGGGCCTCGTTGAGGCCCATTGAGCTCGTGATCCCGAGCTTGCAGCTGTCCGTCCCGGGGCAGCTGACGACGTCGGTGACCTGGTGCGCGCCGGAGTCGCCGAGCTCCAGCCCCCGCAGGCGCTCCCACACCTCGTAGACGGCCTCGTCGCGCACCCAGCGCAAGACGAAGTTCTGCTGGACCGAGGTCCGTGCGTAGCCGCCCGTGTAGTCGCGCATGATCTGCGCCAGGCCGCGGAACTGCTCCGGCGTGAGATCGCCGCGGCGCACCTTCACCTCGACGGCGCTGAACCCCTCCTGGCGCTGCGGGCGGACGTTCGCCTCGACGAAGCGCTCGAACTCGGAGCGGTCTCCGTTGGGGCTCGCCTGAACCTCGGGCGGGGCGGGCGCACTGGCCTCCTCGTCGTCGATCAGCTTGAGGCGGGAGATGTCGAAGTCGCGTTCAGCCACCCACTCGCCCTCGAGCTCCTCCTCCACCATCTCGCGGAAGGCGTCGATCCCGATCTTGTCGATCAGGACCTTGATCCGGGCCCGGGCGCGGTTCTCCCGCAGCCACTCCTGGCGGTCGAAGATCCGCCAGCAGGCCTCGGCGACCTTCAGGTAATCGCCGTTCTCGAGCTCGACGAAGTCGTAGAGGGTCGGAGCGATGCGCGGCATGATCGAGGTGCCGCCGCCGACCCTGACCTCGACACCCGGGACGCCGTCGCGCACGCGCGGGATGAAGCCGATGTCGTGGATGCCGGTCATCGCGACGTCCTCGTCGGTGGCGGTGAAGGCGGTCTTCACCTTCCGCGGCATGGCCTGCGTGACCGGATGGCGCACGAAGTAGCGCACGTACGCCATCGCGTAGGGCGTGATGTCGAACAGCTCGCCCTCGGTGATGCCTGCCCAGGGGTCGCCGGTCACGTTGCGGATCGTGTTCCCGCAGCCCTCGCGCGAGGAGAGTCCGGCGTCGCTGATGAGGCGGATGAACCTCGCGGCGTCTGGAAGGGGGACGTGGTGGACCTGGATGTTCTCGCGCGTCGTGATGTGCCCCCTGCGGAGCGGCGCCCAGCGCTCGATCGCGTCCGCGAACGCCTCCATCTGGTCGGGGTTGATGCCGCCGAGCGGGAGCTTCGTGCGAATCATCTGGACGTCGGGCTGTCGCTGCCCGTAGACGCCCTGCTTCAGGCGGAACCCGATGAACTTGTCCTCGGGGATGTCGCCGCGCATGAACTTGGCGGCCTCCGTGTCGAAATCGTCGAACTCCCGCTCGAGGATCGGGATGACGTGGCCCGGGATGTCCTCGTAGACCTCGGGATTCTCGAGCGAGCCGGCCTTGGCCCTTCCGGGCTGGTCCTTACGGCTGACCTTCAGGTCATGCTCGGCGGCGATCCGCTCGGCCGCGGAGCGCTGCTCCACCGCGGTGGGTTCCATCGCGCCATATTACACAAATCCTGACCGGCTTTAAGGCATTTACGCAGGCCGCATCTGCGCGGGCCACCTCGGCGCCCCATCCCCGCCAGTTGTCGGATTTATCGCGCTATAGCCGATAAATCCGACAATCGCGAGCGTGGAGCAGGGCTGCGCGCTGCCGCTAGTCGACGTCGGTGCCCTCGATGAGGAAGGCGACGCGCACGTGTGCGCGGTACTCGTCCAGGTTTTCTCCCCGGATGCCGGTACTGACGATGTCGACGGCGCGGATGTTGCGGAGCGAGGTCTGCGCCTGCTTCAGCGCCTGCGTCGCCGCGTCGTCGGTGGACGTCTTCGAGCTTCCAACCAGCTCGATGATCTTGACAACCGCCACTCTTTCCTCCTGTCGGTCGGACACAACGGACGGAACGGCTGCTACGGGGCCTTGTTCTATCTGGTCCGCGGCCCCCAGGCAAGCATGGGCGCGCTCGAGACCCCCTCGTCGAGGGCGGCGCGTTGCCACCGGCTTTGTGCGGGCGGAGCGGCGCCGGGAGCGGTATCGGCGAGAAATTGCTCGACGGCCGCGACGACGGCCGCGGCCTCCGTCTCGGACGCGGGCTCGGTGAGCAGCCGGATGTCCGGCCTCGGCGGTCTGCGCTCGCCGTTCCTCGACATCGGCGGCAGTCTAGTCTCGCCCTCATGCCCAAGGTCCCGGTGCTCGACGGCGAGGCCGTGATGGCGGCGGTTGCCCCCGTCGCCGCGATCCACCGCGTGCGCCTCGCGTTCGAGCGCTTCGCCGCCGGAGATTGGGTGATGCCCGCGAAGGTCTACCTGGATTCGCCGCCGAATGGGGACTTCCGCGCGATGCCGGCGCGCGGGGAGGGCTTCGCCACGTTGAAGTGGGTGACATCGTTTCCGAGCAACTCCGCGCGCGGCCTGCCGGTCGTGACCGGGGCGCTGCTCCTGTCCGATGCCGAGAGCGGGGAGCTTCGCGCGATCATGGACTGCGCCGCGATCACTTCGCTGCGGACGGGCGCCGCCGCGGCGCTCTCGGCGCAGGTGCTCGGCTCGCCGGGCGCGCGGTCGGTCGGCATCATCGGTTGCGGGGTAAACGGCGCCTGGGCGGCGCGCTGCCTCGCCGCCGCGGGATATGGACCGGGCGTATGCTCCGACGCGCGTTCCGCCGCGGCGGAGGCGCTGGCCGAGGAACTCGGGTGGACGGCGGGGAGCCGTGCGGAGGGGGCGGCCCAGGACGTCGTGGTGACGATCACGCCCGGCAACGAGGCGGTCATCTTCGAGTCCGACCTCCGGGAGGGTCAGCACGTCGCCGCGCTGGGCGCGGACGCCAGGGGGAAGGCCGAGATCGATCTCGACGCGGTGGAGCGCTGCCGTCTGTTCTGCGACGAGTGGGCGCAGGCGTCGGCCGGTGGCGAGCTCTCCAGCGGGTTCGCTGCCGGCGCGGTGGTCCGCGAGCGCGTTACGGAGATCGGTGACGTGATCGCGGGTCGCGCGGAGGGCCGACGCTCCGACCGGGAGATGACGCTGTTCGACTCGACGGGCCTCGCGATCCAGGACCTCGGAATCGCGACCGCCGTGTACGAATCGTGGCGCGAGGGCATGGTCGAGGCGGAGCTGGTGACCCTGTAGAGCTGGGATCCAGCCTCCAAGCCGTCGAAACCTCCAACCCCGTCCTGCCTCCAGCCCCGTCCGCCTCCAACAACCCGTCGAAAGGTGCGTTTCCCGCGCTATCTGCGGGAAACGCACCGCTCGACCGCGGGAGGGGCGCTACAGCGGGATGTTGCCGTGCTTGCGCTTCGGCTGGTCCACCCGCTTCGTCTGGAGCGTGCGGAGGGCGCGGATCAGCTTGGGACGGGTCTCGTGCGGGACGATCACGTCGTCGATGTAGCCACGCTCGGCGGCCGAATAGGGGTTCGCGAAGCGGGCCTTGTAGTCGGTGATCAGCTTGTCGCGGCGCTCGTCCGGGGTGGGGGAGCTCTCGATGTCGCGCCGGAAGATGATGTTGACCGCGCCCTCCGGTCCCATTACGGCGACCTCGGAGGTCGGCCAGGCGAAGTTGAAGTCGGCGAGCATGTGCTTGGATGACATGACGTCGTAGGCGCCGCCGTAGGCCTTGCGCGTGACGACGGTCAGCTTCGGAACCGTCGCCTCGGTGAACGCGTAGAGCAGCTTGGCCCCGTGCCGGATGATCCCGCCCCATTCCTGCGAGGTGCCCGGCAGGAATCCCGGGACGTCCGTGAACGTGATCAGCGGGATGTTGAAGGCGTCGCAGAAGCGGACGAAGCGGGCGCCCTTCACCGACGAGTCGATGTCGAGGACACCCGCGAGGTGGCGGGGCTGGTTGCCGACGACGCCCACGGGGAAGCCGTCCAGCCGCGCGAAGCCCACGACGATGTTCTGCGCGTAGTGCTGGTGGACCTCGAAGAAATCGCCGTCATCGACGATCAGGGAGATGACGTCACGCATGTCGTACGGCTTGGTCGCGTCGTCCGGGACGATCGCGTCGAGCGCCTCGTCGGCGCGGTCGGGATCGTCGTAGGGCTCGACCCTCGGCGGCGGCTCCAGGTTGTTCAGCGGCAGAAAGGACATCAGGTAGCGGACGTCCTCGAGGCACTGCTCCTCGTCATCGGCGGCGAAGTGGGCGACGCCCGACTTGGTGTTGTGCGCCATCGCTCCTCCCAGGTCCTCGAACTCCACCTCTTCGCCCGTGACCGTCTTGATCACGTCGGGCCCGGTGATGAACATGTGCGAGGTCTCCTTGACCATGAAGATGAAATCCGTCATGGCCGGGGAGTAGACGGCGCCGCCGGCGCAGGGGCCCATGATCACGCTGAGCTGCGGGATCACGCCCGAGCACTGGACGTTGCGGACGAACACGTCGCCGTAGGCGCCCAGCGACACGACCCCCTCCTGGATCCGCGCGCCCCCGGAGTCGTTCAGGCCGATGACCGGGCAGCCGATCTTCGCCGCCAGGTCCATGACCTTGCACATCTTCTCGCCCATCACCTCGCCGAGCGAGCCGCCGAAGACGGTGAAGTCCTGTGAGAAGACGGCCACCGGGCGCCCGTCGATCGTTCCCCATCCGGTCACTACGGCGTCGGCGTACGGCCGGCGCTTTTGCATGTCGAAGTCGTAAGTGCGGTGCCTGACGAAGGTGTCGAGCTCCTCAAACGACCCCGGGTCGAGGAGCTTGTCCACCCGCTCGCGGGCGGTTAGCTTGCCCTTGTCGTGCTGCTTGGCGACGGCCTCCTCGGAGGCCGAGTGGAGCGCCTGATCGCGGAGCTCGCGCAGGTTGGCGAGCTTCTCCTCGTGGGTCTCGGGGAACTTCTGGCGCACCGGCCGCCGGATTCTACGGCGGTAGCCGATCGGGGCCGCGGGCGTGAACGCGAGGGGCGGCCGGTGGCCGCCCCTCGCCTGCGATTCAACCAATGGCGCCCGCTACGGCGACTGCTGGAAGATCACGTACTCGAATGCGCGATCGGCTGCGTTGCCGGCACCGTTGGCGGTCCTGATCCGCGGGTTGCCGCCGGAGCTGCTGACGGTTGCGACGTCGCCGAAGTTAGAGCTCTGGACGCTCGCAAGTGACACGGATTGGCTGTTCAACACCTTTCCCGACAACCCAGGGAACGTGAGGTCGTACTGGCCGGAGTTTGCGGTGTGGCTCACGGTCGGCGCGCCACCCACTCGGTTGAAGAACTGCCGAACGGTTCCATCGGAGTTGATGTTGGCGCCGGCGATCGGCACCCCGATCGTATTCGCCGTCACGATCGAGCCGTCGACCTTGGCGCTAGACACGGCGCCGTCGGCGATCTTGCCCGTCGTCACCGCCTGGTCGCCCAGCTTGTTCGAGACCACGGCCCCATTGTTGAGCTTGCCCGTGATCACCGACAGAGGCTTGATCTTCTTGTCCGTGACGGCGTTCTTGTGCAGCTTCTTGGTCGTCACGGCACCCTTTTTGATGTCGTTGGTGCCGATCTTCGACGCCGCGTAGCCAACGCCGCCGATCGAGACGAACAGCGCAATGAGCGCGATGACCAACGCCGGCGACACCCTGAAGCGTCCTGCCATAAGAGACTCCCCTTAACTGTCGGAGAGCCTCCCATGGCTCCCCTGTCCGCGCGACCATAACCGCTCACCCCGAGGCGCGTCAACCGCCGCGGACGGATTCCCGAGGCGGGGAGTGAACTACAGCCCGGCCCGTTCAGCGTCGCGCGAATGGGCGCCGTTCCGGAGATCCGAGCTCGTCGAGGAGCTGCTCGAGCGCGGCTTCGGCCTGGTTCGGATTGGGCCGCCCGTGCTCGGCGGTGATCGAGACCGACGTGCCGAAACCCTTCTCCGCGAGCTCGAGCGCGATCCTCGCCTCTCCCGCGGCCCCCGCCATGCGCCACGCGAGCACCCGCTCGGGTCGGCGATGGGTCACGTCGACGCGAACCGGCTCAGTCGTGCCCACGAGCTCGGCCATCCAGGCCTCCATCCTCGGCAGGTCGTCGGCCTGCTCCCACAGCTCGGGGGGCGATTTGACCAGCGTTCGCTTCGCCTGCGACTTCATCTGGGCGGGGTTCTGCCACGTGAGGTCGACTCCTCCCCACGGGGCTGCGCTTGCATGCCCGCAGGCATCCGTCGGTTTCGGGCCGCGCCGACGCCGGCGACCGGCGCCGATGAGCTCAGAAGAACGCGCCGCCCTTGTACTCGCCGAAGACCTCGCGCATCGCCCCGCAGACCTCGCCGACCGACGCGCCATCGCGAAGCGCATCCTTGATCGGGTACAGCAGGTTGCCGTCGCCGGCCGCGACCTCGCGCAGGTCGGCCAGCCGCGACTCCGTGGCCGTGGCGTCACGGCTCTCCTTGAAGCGGCGAAGGCGTTCCAGCTGGCGCTGCTCGGATTCGGGGTCGACCCTCAGGATCTCGACATCGTCGATGTCATCGGTCACGAACTTGTTGACGCCGACGATGATGTCCTGGCCGGTGCGATAGCGCTCGTGGTAGGACGCCGCCGACTCCTCGATCTCCCGCTGGATGAACTCGAGGGCCTCGACCGAGCCTCCGAGCTGCTCGACCTTGTCGATCAGGTCCCAGGCGCGGGACTCGATCTCGTCGGTCAGGGCCTCGATGTAGTGGGAACCGGCGAACGGATCGACGGTGTCGGCGGCGCCCGACTCGTGCGCGAGGACCTGCTGTGTGCGCAGCGCGATCCGCGCCGATCGCTCGCTCGGCAGGGCCAGGGCCTCGTCGAAGCCGTTCGTGTGCAAGGACTGCGTGCCGCCGGTCACCGCCGCGAAGCCCTGAAGCGCGACGCGGATGATGTTGACCTCGGGCTGCTGGGCCTGGAGGGTGACGCCGCCCGTCTGGGTGTGGAAGCGGATCGTCTGCGAGCGCAAATCCCGCGCGCCGAAGCGCTCGCGCATGATCCGCGCCCACATCCTGCGAACGGCCCGGAATTTCGCGATCTCCTGGAAGACGTTGTTGTGGCAGTTGAAGAAGAACGCCAGCCGTGGCGCGAAGTCGTCGACGGCGAGGCCGCGGTCGAGCGCCGCGCCGACGTAGGCGATCGCATTCGCGAGCGTGAAGGCCACCTCCTGCACCGCCGAGCATCCCTTCTCGCGGATGTGGTAGCCGGAGATCGAGATCGTGTTCCACTTCGGCACGTGCTTGCGGCAGTACTCGAAGATGTCGGTGGTGAGCCGCATCGTGGCCTCGGCCGGGTAGATGTAGTTGCCGCGCGCCACGTACTCCTTGAGCACGTCGTTTTGGACCGTCCCCCGGAGCCTCTCGGGCTCGACACCCTGCTCCTCACCCACGAGCTCGTAGAGCAGCAGGAGGATCGCCGCCGGGGCGTTGATAGTCATCGACGTCGAGACCTCGTCGAGGGGAATCTGGTCGAAGCAGATCCGCATGTCCTCGATCGTGTCGATGGCGACGCCCGTCCGGCCGACCTCGCCCTGGCACAAGGGGTCGTCCGAGTCGCGGCCGAGCTGGGTCGGTAGGTCGAAGGCCATCGAGAGACCGGTGGAGCCGTGCTCGATCAGGTAGCGGTACCGGCGGTTGGTCTCCTCCGCGGTCGCGTAGCCGGCGTACTGGCGCATCGTCCAGAGCCGGTCGCGGTACATGCCGGGATGGATGCCCCTGGTGAAGGGATACTCGCCCGGCTCGCCCAAGCGGTCGTCGAGGTCGGGGGCGACGTCGTCGGCCTCGTACACGCGCTTGACCTCGATCCCCGAGTCGGTGAACCGGCGCGGATCGTCGGGCCCCACGACGGGCGCGATGAAGCGGTGGAGGTCCTCCTCGACGGCTTGGACCTGCTCCTCGGAGGCTTCGTCCTCGGCCGCGGCGGGCTCGGAATGCTTGGTTGGACGCGTCGCCACAGGAAGAGGATAGGTCGGCTGAAAAACGGAGGCCCCGGCCGCGAAGGGTTTTGGGGAATTGGGGACGCGATGGCGTCCCCGAACCTCCAAGGGCCGTAGACGCCGCTAGGGCTGGAGGACGTACGGGTAGTTGGTGAGCGTCTCGCAGCCCGCCTCGGTCACGAGCACGAGGTCCTCGAGCCGCACGCCGCCGACGTCGGGTCGATACAGCCCGGGCTCCACGGCGAGGACGTCGCCGGGGACGAGCTCGTACCCGCGCGTTCGACCCAGGGTCGGCGCCTCGTGGACCTCGAGCCCAACGCCGTGGCCGAGGGAGTGGTTGAACCCCTCGTCGAGCGTCGAGCCGGCCTCCTTCGAGAGCTGCGTGGGAAACCCGTGTTCACCGAAGAGCTCGCAGACCGCCTCGAACGGATCGCGGCCGTTCGCGCCGGGCCGGATGGCTGCCTTCGCCCTGGCCAGCGCCTCCTCGCACAGCGAATGCCACTGCCGAATCTCGTCGGGGATGTCCCCGACCGACGAAGGTGCGCGTCATGTCCGCGAAGCACGCGCTCGCCGTGTCCTGCGGCCACAGGTCGATGACGACCGGTTCCGACGGCGCGATCGGACCCGAGCCCCGCTCATGGCCGATGGCGCCCTGCGGGCCATGCGCCACGATCGGCTCCTCGCAGCGGACCGGATGCGGTGCGAGGGCCTCGTCGATCGCGGCCTTCAGGCGCTCGCTGGTCAGCGGCTCGCCGTCCAGCTGAAGCACGCCGGCCGCGGGCTCCGCGCTCCGCAGGAGTTCCGCCGCTGCAGCCATGGCCGCCTCGGCGGCGCGCTGTGCACGCTCGATCCCGGCGAGCTCGGGCTCGGACTTCGCGCGCCGGCGCTGCTCGAAGGCCCGGTGGTCCGGGAGGAGGTCGATGCCGGCATCGCGGAGGCGGTCCGCGAGCTCGAGCGGGAAGGTCGACGGAACGGTCGCCTCGGCGATCCCCATGCGCCGGCAGGCCCTCACGATCAGCTCCTGCTCCGCGTCCTCCCAATCGGGATGCCGCTCGATGAGCTCGTCCCATCCGAGTTGCTCCGGGTTGATGACCTCGATGTCCGGCGCGGCGGAACTCACGGTCTGGACCTCGAGCTGGCTCACCACGGCGTAGCGGTGACCGTCGACCTCCGCGTACAGGAAGGGATCCATGATCTCGGCCGGGACCTCGTGGCGGAGCTCCGGCGAGCGAATCGTGTCGGCGCAGATCAGGACGGAGGCCACGTCTACGAGTCTTGCATGGAGCGGGAGATGGCCGTTTGCGCGACGGCCGCCATGCGCTCGGCCACGTCGGGGTAGGAGTAGCGCTCGCGCATCGCGGGATCCGCCGGCTCGAGCTCCCCCGCCACGAGGCGCCGCAGCGCCCTGACGATCGCATCCACGTCGTCGGCCGGCACTGTCTCGCCGCCCGCCTCGGTGGTCACACGCCCGGCCTCGGTCCCGGCGGCGAGTGCCAGGATGGGCGGGCCCGCGGCCAGGTACTCGAAGAGCTTGAAGTTCAGGAGCTGCGTGCGGCGCGACGACGCGACGAGGAGCAGGGCGTCGGCCGCTCGCTGAAGCCCCAGCGCCTCGGCGCGGTCGAGCGTTCCCGCCACGACGATCCGGGCGGGCGCGAGGTCGCTTCGCATCAGATTCGCCTCATCCTCCGTGAGCGGGCCGGCGACGATCAGCTCGAGCCGCTCGGCGTCCTCGGGATGCTCCCGCGCCAGGACGCCGAGCGCCCGGACGAGGTCGGTCGGATCGCGGCCGTAGCTGCCGAACCGCCCGGTGTAGACGAGCGACGTACGTTCGGGGTCGAGGAGCCGATCGGCGGGCGAGCCGGCGGGCGCCTCGGCGGCGAGATCCGGATCCCAGCCGTTGGGGATCAGCTCCGGGTCGAGCCCCAGGCGGGCGCGCAGGTCAGCGGCGGCGGATCTGCTGACGCTCACGACCGCATCCGCGGCGGTGAGCCAGCTCCGCTCCAGGCTCCGGTCGAGGCGCCGCTGGAAGGCCGTTGGAAACTCGGGCCGGATCGGCTCGAAGGTCCACCCGTCGCGCAGGTCGGCTACCCAGGGCACCCCTCGACGCTGGAGCGTTCTGCCGATCAGATGCACGGACTCCGGCGGCGAGCTGGTGATCACGCAGTCGAACCGCTCCCGGGAGTTCGCCCGCAGCGCGTCCCGAAGCGCGAACGGCGCCCATGCCACGGCCAGCGGCTCGGGGACGACGATCCGGCTGAGGACGTGGGGGCGGCCCGAGTAGGTGTCGGCGTCGAAGAGCGCGTCGACGCGGTTGTGGCCGTGCAGCCGTGCCCGCAGCCGCTGCAGGTCGGCCGACCGGACCACTCCCTGCTCCGTCGCGGCGTCGCCGGTCCCGTACGCGGAGGTGGTGAGCACGGTGACCCGATGCCCGAGCCGGCGCAGCCACTTCGCCAACGCGGCCGGCCGGTGGGCGCCCGTGTCGCGGCACGGGGGGTAGAAGTAGGCGACGAGAAGGAGGTTCAACCGGTTCTCCGGCGGCGCTGGGCGATCGCCTCGGCGTAGGCGGCGTCCATGCGATCGAGCAATCGGGGCCAGCTCCACAGGCGTTCCGCCTTGGCGCGTCCGGCGGCGCCCATGGCGGCGCGCCCCTCGGGCCCGGCGTCCAGCAGCCGCTCGA
This sequence comes from uncultured Actinomycetes bacterium, assembly GCA_963797665.1. Taxonomy (GTDB): domain Bacteria; phylum Actinomycetota; class Thermoleophilia; order Solirubrobacterales; family 70-9; genus AC-56. The sequence goes on from CAWCQE010000004.1 coordinate 308,538, forward strand.
TCGCTGCCACGACCGCCGGCGCGTCCGCCGGGGGGGCGAGCAGCCCCGTCTCGCCCTGGTCGACCACCGCCTGCACGCCCGGGTATCGGGTCGCGATCGTGGGGAGCGCCGCAGCGCCATCCCCTCGATCAGCACGATCCCGAAGGACTCCGGCGGCTCGGTGGTGAGAAGCAGGAGGTCCGAGGCGCGCAGGAGGTTCGGCAGCTTCGAGTGCGGAACGGGCCCGAGGAAATGGACGCGATCCGCGACCCCGGCCTGCGCCGCCCGGTCGCGGAAGCCGCCCAGGAGCTCGCCGCCTCCAGCGACCAGCAGATGCACGGCGCCATCGCCCAGGGTCGCGATCGCATCGATCGCGACGTCGAGGCGCTTGAAGTGATGGGCGCGGTCGAGCGTCGCGACGAAGGCCGCGACCACCGCGTCGTCCGGAATTCCCGCCTGGGCGCGAACGCCTGCTTCATCGCGGCCCGGCGCGAAGAGCGCGGTGTCGACCCCGTTCGGCATCTCCACGAGCTTGGCCGGCTCGCGCTCGGCGATGCGTCGCAGGTACGAGACGGATGCGGCGTGGTCGGGCGAGAGCACGCAGACGCGGTCGGCGGCACGAACCAGGAGCGGGGCGACCGTCCGCTCGTAGGTCTCGAAGGCGAGCCGGCGCTGCCCCTTCGCGACCAGCCGGTTCTTGTAGTGGACGAGCAGAGCCTGACGGCGACGGCGGCGGGTGAGTCTCCCCAGCAGCGTGAGCTCCGAGCCGAAAATGAACGGATAGTGGATGTGAATGACGTCGAAACCGTCGATCGTGGCGACGCTGGGGATCAGCGGCGCGTTGCCGATCGCGACCACGGGATGGATCCGGTGGACGACCGCGCCGCCCGGGTCCGGCTCCTCACCATCGGCCGGCGCGGTGAAGACCTCCACGTGGTGCCCGCGCTCGGCCTGGCCCTTGGCGAACCGGTAGGCGGTGTTTCCCGCCCCGCCGGGATACGGCGGAAACGTCGCCGTCAGATGTGCGATCCGCAGCGGCGGCTTGGGCTCGCTCGGACCGTCGCTCAATCGGTTGCGCCGACGAGTCGCTCGACGCCCGCCTGCTCGATCGTTCGCTGCAGGCCGTCGCGGAGCTCGACCTCGGGCTCCCAGCCCAGGAGCTGCTTGGCGCGCGTGATGTCGGGCTGGCGCACCTGGGGATCGTCGATCGGCAACGCCTCGAAGACGATCTCCGATCGCGATCCGGCGACGTCGACGACCGTCTCGGCCAGCTCGAGCAGGGTCATCTCCTTCGGATTCCCGAGGTTGACGGGGAAGTGGACGTCGGACTCCGCGAGCGAGACGAGCCCGCGGATCAGGTCGTTGACGTAGCAGAAGCTGCGCGTCTGGCTGCCGTCGCCGAATACGGTCACGGGCTTGTCCTGAAGCGCCTGGCGCAGGAAGGTGGGGATGGCCCGGCCGTCGTGCGGCCTCATTCTCGCGCCGAACGTATTGAAGACGCGAGCGATGCAGGTGTCGACGCCCTGCTGGCGGTGGTACGCCATCGTCAGCGCCTCTGCGTAGCGCTTCGCCTCGTCGTACACGCCGCGCGGCCCGATCGGGTTGACGTGGCCCCAGTAGCTCTCCGGCTGCGGATGGACCTGGGGGTCGCCATACACCTCGGAGGTGGAGGCGAGGAGAAACCGCGCCCGCTTGAACTTCGCGAGGCCGAGCATGTGGTGGGTGCCGTAGGAGCCGACCTTCAGGGTGTGGAGCGGCAGCCGTGCGTAGTCGATCGGGCTCGCCGGCGAGGCGAGGTGGTAGACGAAGTCGACGTCGGTGTCCAGGAACACCGGCTCGGTGAGGTCCTGGTTCAGGAAGGTGAACCGATCGTCACGGATGTGCTGGATGTTCTGCAGCGAGCCAGTGTCGAGGTTGTCGATGCAGATCACGCGGTTGTCCCTGCTCAACAGCCGCTCACAGAGATGTGATCCGAGGAATCCCGCTCCTCCGGTGACGACGCAGGTGCTCATGACTCCCGCAGGGTACGCGACGCTGGCCGGGCCGGGCAAAAAAGGAGCCGCGGTGGACGTTTCGTTTCGCATCGCGAACAAAGCGGCCAATCGCCGGCGATTTCCCAGTTTCGTTGCCTTGCGCCTTCCCTCGCTGCCGGGAGGGCGGCGCGGCCGGCGCGGGGGTTGTCCTATGCGTGGACTCGGGCCAGAGCACCCTCACCGGCGGCCGGCGTGAGCGCGCCCTCGCGCTGCTGGCCTTGGCCGAGCCCGACTTTCGGCGCACGGCGCGGCGCCTGTCGCTGTGCGCGGACGACGCCGAGGACGCGTTTCAGCGGGCGGTGGAGATCCTGCTGACGAAGGCGCCCGACCGACCCCCGGCGTCGCTGATCGCGTGGATGCAGGTCGTGACGCGCCGCGAGGCGCTTGCGGTGCGGCGCGCCCGAGAGCGGCTGCTCGCGGCGTGGCGCCACGAGCCCGAGGACATCATCAGCCGCCTGCTTTGCGACCGGCCGGGGCCCATGGAGCACGCGGAGCGCCGCGACCGCGTCGCGGAGGCGGCCCGGGCCCTGGCCGCGCTGAAGCCCGACGAGCGCCTCGCGATCGCTCTGCAGGCCCACGGCTACTCCTACACGGAGATCGGCGAGCTCTGCGGGTGGACCTATACCAAGGTGAATCGCTGTCTCGCCGAGGGGCGGGCGCGGCTGCGCGGATAGAGTCGCGGCATGGACCTGCCGCCAGTCGCCTCGAAGCTCGACGGGGCGATCGGGCTGACGCTGGAGAGCGCCGAGGATGGAGTCGTCACTATGCGGCTCGAGCCGGGCGCGGTCGGGGTCGTCGAGGAGGACGAGCGCACCTACCTTCATGGCGGGACGCTCGCCACCTGCGTCGATACCGCGGCGTGGTACGCGGCCGCCAGCGCGTCGGAGGGCGACTGGCTTGTGACCGGGCTGCAGCTCGAGGCGCTGCGGCTCGCACGCTCGGAGGCACATCGGGTGGTCGCGCGCTGCGTCCGCGCCGGGCGAACCCGAGCGGTCGTCGATGTCGAGATCGCGTCCGACGTCGACCCGGAGCGGATCGTCGCCGTTGGCCGGGCGAGCCTCGCGCGTCCGCAGGCCTAGGTTTCGCGGTGATGGAAGGCGGGTTCGTCTCCTGAGCAGATTCATCGGTTTGCGGCGCCGTCGTCCTGATCCCTGAGGCCGATTGGCCCAGGCATTTGCCGCCTCGATTTGGAACTTCGCGGTTCCTGCGATATATACCGTTCGCACGAGATCGCCAAGGCGCCAGCCGAGCTAACCGCTCGTCCCCCTGGGGGAGGAACTTGCGAAGGGACTTGGGCACCCGCCGTGGCGAACTGGTCTACCCATTCGAGCTTCGAGTCCTGGAATCAGCATGGCTTCACGGCATACCGCCAACACCCCGCGCGCCGGTCGAGAGCGGCTCCCTGAGCCCACCCCGGCCGAGCGCGAGGTGGCCGACCTACTGCAGATCGGCGCCGACGAGCAGGCAGCTCGCGAGACGCTCGAGCGGGTGCCGCTCTGGTTCCATACCTTCTCGCTTGACGGGGGCTCTCTGTACACGCCCGGGGTCGCTCGCGACCACCGTTACCGGGTCCCCGCACTTCCGGCCGACCTTCGCGGCCGCAGCGTCCTCGATGTCGGCACCTTCGATGGCTTCTACGCTTTTCTAAGCGAGGCGCGTGGCGCGCGACGTGTCGTCGCGGTCGACAACGAGCAGTATCGCGACTGGGTGCGGGACCGATGGGGCGTGGAGCTCGAAGGTGCCGAGGGCTTTCTGGCGATCGCCGCCTTGCTGGAGTCAAAGGTCCACTACCTACGCCTCGACGCGTTCGACCTCGACGAGCTTGACGAGGTGTTCGACGTGATCATCTGCTTTGGGGTGCTGCACCGAGTCGAGGACCCGCTGGGCCTGCTCAGGGTCCTTCGCCGTCGGCTCGACGACGATGGGTATGTCCTCCTCGAGACATATGGGGTGGCCAGAGAGAAGCCCGTGGAGGAAGGAGCGGTCCATGTCTGCGAGGCGGGCGAGGTCTATGAGCGAGACGCCTTCGTCTACTGGGGCTTCACCGGTCAGAGCCTGAGGCGCCTCGCTCGCCAGGCGGGTTTCGCCCGCGTCGACGTTTTGAACGAGCCAATTATCGACGGCCACCCGCGGATCCTGGGCACGCTCGCCACCGGCTAGTGACGCCGGTCACAGTCAGGTAACACGGGTACGGAGGAGGTGTAGTGCCATGTTGACATGCAAGTGCCTCCGCTCTACGCCCACCGCCTGGGCCGCGCCTACGGTCCCGACTCCTCGGCCAAGGCTCTGGCCGGCGCGCTCAACGCCGGGGTCGATGGCCTTGAAACCGACGTTTGCCTGACCGCTGACGGGGAGCTCGTACTCCTCCACGACCCGCTGCTCCCGCTCGGCACCACGCTCACGGGATGGGCGCATGAGCGCACAGCTGCGGAGATCGCCCAGGCGCGGATTCTGGATCGTGACGGCGCACCGACCGCCGAGAGACCGTTGACGTTGGACCAGCTTCTCGCCTATGCCCCCGCGGAGATTCCGATCCAGGTCGAGGTCAAGGCGCACGCCGATCCTGACCTCGCCCGCCTCACCGCGGAGGCGATATGCGAGCGCTATCGCCGGGGTCGCGAGCGCCGGCGGCTCGAGCTGATCAGCTTCCATTCGGTCGCCTGCGCGACCGCTGCGGCCTACGGCTTCCGCTCGACACTCGTGATCTGGGCCGAGTACGCGCCCGAGGCATTGGCAGCGTGGGCCGTGAGCCGTGGGGTGACGGGGGTCTCGGTGGAGCACTTCCTGCTCTCCCCGAAGCTGGTCTCGGTCTTCCGCCTCGCGGGGCTGAGCGTCAACACCGGCACCATCAACGATGCCGAGCTCCTCGCCCGGACAGCCGAGCTGGCATCGCCGGACGCAGTGTGCACGGATCGTCCGGCCGAGCTCCGCACCGAACTGCTGAGGTTGGAGCCGGCATCCGGGTTGACGATGCAGGATCAGAGCTCCGCGAGTACTGCGGCAGACCCGCGCCAACCTCAAGCCGCGTGGGCCCCCGCCGGCGCGGTCGCGCCGTAACCGGGGCTAGGGCGACCGTCGCTCCAGGATCACGAGTGGGATCTCGCGTCCCGCCCGCGCCTGGTAATCGGCGTAGCCCGAGTAGGCGTCGATGACGTAAGGCCATAGGCGCGCACGCTCCTTCGGAGTCGCGACCCTCGCGTGCACGGGCCGGCGCTCCGAGCCGACCTGGGCGGCCGTGTCCGGGTTCGCCTTCAGGTTGTAAAACCAGGCGGGGTGCTTCGGGTAGCCGCCCTTCGAGGCCACGATGACCAGGTCGTCGCCGTCGCGGATGTAGAGGAGGGGGCTGGTTCGCTTGATGCCACTCTTCGCGCCGATGTGGTCGAGAAGCAGCGTCGGCGCGAGCCCCGGGATGCGGTGGCCCACGAGGCCATTGGTGGCGCGGTACACGAGAGTGTGCACGTCCATCATCCGGCGAAGGAAGGGCCAGCTCCGGTCCGCGAGCTCGAGGTAGCGGGGGCCGCTCACGGCACCAGCACCAGCTTGCCCGTGGTCCGGCGAGCCCGGATGTCCTCGTGCGCGCGCCGCGCGTCGGCCAGCGAATAGGTCTCGCCCACGATCACCTCGAGTTCGCCTGCACGGACGGCGGCGAACATGTCGTCCAGCGCCTCGCCCAGACGCTCGGGGTAGCGGACGAGATGCATCAGCCAGAAGCCGACGACGCCGCGGCTGGTCGCCATGAGCTTGCCCGGGTTCACGGCCGGCGCGCCCTCTCGCGCCGATTGCCCGAAGTGGACGAGCCTGCCGAAGTGAGCCAGCGCGCTGAGGCTCTGCTCGAAGGTCCTGCCACCCACCATCTCCAAGACCACGTCCACGTGCCGCCCCTGGTTTGCCTGGATCAGCGCCGCCTTCAGATCCTCGGCATTGGAATCGACCGTCGCGTCGGCTGCGAGGCGGGCGGCGAGTGCGCGCTTCTCCTCGCTCGACGCGAGACCGATCACGCGGCCGGCCCCGAAACGCTTCGCGAGCTGGACGGCGATCGTGCCGACCCCGCCCGCCGCCGCGAAGACCGCGACGCTCTCGCCCTGGCGAAGCTGGGCGCTGGTCCGGAGCAGGTGCCAGGCACTGGTTCCCTGGAGAACCAGCGCGAGCGCCTGCGCATCGCTCACTCCCTCCGGCACCTCCCACATCAGCGACGGATGCGCGACGGCCCGCTCCGCGTAACCCCCTCCGTTCGTGAGCGCGACGACCCGCTTGCCCTCGGGCGTCGTGCCGACCACCTCGCCGCCCGGCACGAGCGGCAGCTCGGCCGGAGCCAGGTAGGAGTTCTCGGCCTGGTGGGTGTCCGCCCAGTTCACCCCCGCCGCGAGCACGTCCAGGGTGACGAAGCCCTCGGGCGGCTCGGGATCATCGAGCTCTCGGAGAACGAGGACCTCGGGGCCCCCGAACTCGGTGATCTGGATCGCCCGCACGCGGCGCCGGCCTACAGGCCCGCCGGCCACTCGACCTTGGGGTCCTTCGGGAACGAGCCCGGCTTGCCGTAGCCGATGACGATGTTGTCGTGCTCGTGCATCACCAGGTTGACCGGGTCCTTGACCAATTGGCCGTTCACGTAGACCTGCAGCTGCTGGTCGGCGCCGTTCGCCTTCAGCGAGCCGATCTGGTTGTCGGAGAACTTCACGCCCCAGACGTTCATGAACTGACCGAGCGTGAAGTCGTACTCCTGATCGGCCTCCATGTGGACGATCCCCGACGTGTCGTGGGTATGAAGAGGGGACAGGAACTGAGCTATCTGATCGATCCCGATGTTCGCCGGCACCTGCACGGGCTTGCCGTCGTCGTAGATGTGGAGCCACGAGTGAATGTGGAAGGTGGTCTCGTTGAACCCAGGCAGACCCATCGCATCCGCGCGCTGCTGTAGCTGCTTGTAGTCCGGCTTCCAGGGCGGCGGCGTGTCCTCGAGGGCAAGCTGGGCCGACGCCGGAACCGAGTCCTTGTGGTAGGTGATCCCCGAGCTGCTCGAGTCTGCTGCTGCTGCTGCTGCCGCCGCCGCCGCTCGCGAGCGCGATCACGGCGACGACCGCGCCGATGATCACGAGTCCACCCACACCGGCACCGATCTGGACGCGCCGCCGCCGCGACGCCTCTCGTCGTTCGGCCTCCTCCCTGGCCATCCGCTCCGCGCGGAGACGCTCCTTCTGTTCCTTCCTGCTCGCCACCGGGGCAAGAGACTAGTGGGGGCGCTTTAAGGGAGCGTTACCGCGGTACGGACACCGAGCGAGGCCCTATCCGCGGGTCGGTGACTCAGCCGGAGCGACGGCCGAGTGGCGCTGCGGTGATACTGCCAGCCGTGGAGATTCGACCGGCCGCCGAGCGCGACATCCCCGAACTGCTGCCGCTCATGCGCGGTTACTGCGAGTTCTACGACTCGAATCCTGCCGACTCCGGGCTCGATGAGATGGCGCGGGCGCTGATCGCCACTGCTGACGACCAGGGGATGCTGCTGGTGGCCGACGACGACGGCGAGGTGATCGGATTCGCCGCCGTGGGCTGGAAGTGGTCGAGCCTGAGGGGCGCGCGCATCGCCGTGCTTGAGGACCTGTTCGTGGCGCCGGAAGCCCGCGGCAGAGGAGCCGCCGACGCGCTCATCGAGGAGTCGGCGAGCCGGGCGCGCGCAAACGGCGCGCCGGTCATGACCTGGCTGACCGCGCCCGACAACCACCGCGCGCAGGCCGTCTACGACCGCGTGGGCGCGAGCTCGGATGCGTTCCTCGAGTACGAGCTCGAGCTCGACGGGAGCTGAGTACGAGCCGAGGCGGAGGGGGAGGGATTCGAACCCTCGGACCGGCGGAACCGGTCAACGGCTTTCAAGGCCGCCGCATTCAGCCACTCTGCCACCCCTCCGGGATCTCAGCGTGAGGGTAGTCCTTCCGCGCCGTCGCACCTAGAATCGATGTCCGGCGGCGGCGACGCGGCCGCAAACGTTCCGGAGAGGTGGCCGAGTGGCTGAAGGCACTCGCCTGCTAAGCGAGTAGGGGGCGAAAGCTCTCTCGAGGGTTCGAATCCCTCCCTCTCCGCTCCGATCGGTTTGGACATTTAGAAGCGCGTAGCGACCCGTGAGGTCTCCCGGGGACTCCATACAATCGTGTGCCCGGGGTGCACCCCCGTCCGCGCCCGTAGCTCAGTTGGATAGAGCGTCGGTCTACGAAACCGAAGGTCACAGGTTCGAATCCTGTCGGGCGCGCTCCATACTTCGCGGCCTTTACCTGCAAACAACGCAAGAACACGCATAGACGGCGGGATCGCTGCGGACCCCCGAAGTCGTCCTTCCACGGTCCCACGCCTGGTCTGACCATCGCGCAACTATCGCGCACCTCGTCAATGCTGAAGCCGGATTCGGGGCCTCTCCCGAGGCGGACCATCGCGCAGCAGGCTCTTCGACTCTCACCCTCGATCACCGAGATCGTCTGAAGCCGTGCTCGCGGTGCTGCGGACCCCGTGCCTCCCGGATCGCGGGGAGTAGCTGGAGTTCGCGCTTCCGCTTATCGCGCATAGCGACACGCGGCTACGCGGCTACGCGGCTCGAGACGTTCGAGGCGCGTCTCGTGCGCTCGCCAAAGCGCAGCGGACCATCGAGGCCAAGTCTGCCCGACAGATGCACTAAGCAGCCTCTCAGTCGCGACGGCTTACGGCCGATGGCGGCTGGAGCCCGCCCAACTGGAAGCCCGACACGCGTGGGGCTTCCTCGAATGGAGCGAGTGGGACGGCGGTCTCAATGACCCGCCCCGCCGCTACCGCGCTGCCTCGAGCCCACCGCCACCGCGGACCGCCCGGTGTCGCGCTCCGCGGTGTCGCGCTTCGTGAAGTGCACCGGGCCGACGCTCTACTCCTACGCGTGGGACTGGGCAGAGAACGTCAGCGCCATCTACGCCACGTTCTTGGTTGGACGGTTGGCGGGACAAACGGGTGAAGCCGAGGCGCCGAGTGCTCCAGTCCCGCAGCCGCCGACGCCCAGAGCTCGCCCGGACGACACGGGGGTAAGCCGCAGCGCCCTACTTCTTGGCGGGCTCGAAGTAGGGGTTGGTGCCGACGGCGTGGTCGGTGACGTCGACCACGCGGGCGATCTCCGGAACCGCACCCGTGATCGCGACCTCGATCCCCTGGCCGAGGGTGACGGTGGCCATCCCGCAGCCCTGGCAGCCGCCGCCCAGGCGCAGGTAGGCGGTGTCCTCCTCGACCGCGACCAGCTCCGCATGCCCGCCGTGCGCGGCGATGGCCGGGTTGACCTGCCGGTCGATCACCTGGATGACCCGCTGGGCGACGTCGCCGCTGAGGTCGGCGGGCGGAGGAGCGTCGATGGGCGGGCTCGCGGGTGGCGCCATCGGCGGGCTCATCATCGGCAGCTCCGCCGGAGCCGGCGGCTTGTTCGGGTTCACGAGGGCGAGGCCGCTCTGCGCGAGACCTTCCGACCAGTCGATGGTGGCGCCTCGCAGCTTCTCGACGCTCGACTCCGGCACCACGATCGCCAGGTCGCCGTGGCGCTGCACCACGTCGTCCTGGCGCGCAACATGCAATGCGTTGAGGGAGATCTTGTAGACGTACTCGCCGTCCGAGACGCCGCTTACCTCCACCCACAGCGCCTGGCTCTCGGGATCCTCGGACTGGGCGCGGAACCCCCTGACCTTCTCGATCGCCTGCTCGGTGATCGCAAGCGTCGGCTCGGCTGTGTCTTCCGCGGTCATCTCGTATCCCCGTACGGCTGGTAGTCGCTCGCCGGTGGCGCCAGCCCGTCGCTACCTACGATACGCACATGGCCCGAGTCCTCCTCGTGCTGCCCACCGCCACCTACCGCGCGAGCGATTTCCTCGACGCGTCCCGGGCGCTTGACGCCGAGGTGGTGGTCGCCTCGGAGCGCCGGCAGGCGATGTCCGGGACGATGGGGGACCGGGCGCTGGTGGTGGACCTGAGGCGGCCGGAGGCCGCCGCCGAGGCCATCGTCGCCCGGGCGCAGGCCAAGCCGCTCGACGCCGTGGTCGGCGCTGACGAGCAGGGCGTGCTCGTGGCCGCGCTGGCCGCCGCGCGCTTGGGGCTCGCGCACAACCCGCCCGAGGCGGTCGCGGCGACCAGGGACAAGACCGCCATGCGCGGGGCCTTCGCGGCCGCCGGGCTGCCCCAGCCCGAGTACCGGGTTGCCGGGCCCGACGCGGACGTGGCGCGGCTGGCCGGCGAGGTCGGTCTTCCCTGCGTGGTCAAGGCCGTTTCGCTGTCGGCGAGCCGCGGCGTAATCCGCGCCGACGATCCGCCGGCGGCCGACGCGGCGGCCCAGCGGGTCAGGGCGATCCTCGCCGAGGCCGGCGAGGACCCGGACGCGCCGCTGCTGGTCGAGCGCTACGTCCCGGGCGTGGAGGTGGCCGTCGAGGGCCTCTTGCGCGGCGGCGCCCTCGAGATCCTGGCGGTGTTCGACAAGCCGGATCCCCTCGAGGGCCCTTACTTCGAGGAGACCATCTACGTGACCCCGTCGCGCCTGCCCGCGGAGACCCTCGAGGCCGTCGCCCTGCTCACGGCCGAGGCGGCCGCCGCGCTCGGCCTGGTCGAGGGGCCGATACACGCCGAGCTGCGGATCGACGGCGGGTAGCGTGTGGATGCTCGAGCTCGCCGCCCGCTCGATCGGCGGGCTGTGCTCGCGCTCGCTGCGCTTCGGGATGGGCGTGAGCCTCGAGGAGCTCATCCTGCGCCACGCCCTCGGGCTGCCGCTCGACGACCTGAGCCGCGAGGCCGCCGCCTCCGGGGTGATGATGCTCCCGATCCCGAAGGCGGGGGTGCTGAAGGAGGTGCGCGGGCAGGCCGAGGCGCGGGCGGTGCCCGGCGTGACCGGGCTCGAGATCTCGATCGCGCGCGGCAAGGCGGTGCGGGCGCTGCCCGAGGCCGACCGCTACCTCGGCTTCCTCTTCGCCCGCGGCGAGACGCCCGAGCAGGTCGAGCGGGCACTGCGCACCGCCCACGGCCGCCTCGAGATCGTGATCGGCGAGCCGTCGGAGTGAAGCGAAGCGGGGCTATCCTGGCGCTGTGCGGGTCCTGCTGATCTCCACCTACGAGCTTGGTCATCAGCCGTTGCACCTGGCCTCGCCGGCGGCCGCCCTGGAGGCCGCCGGGCATCGGGTTCGGTGCATCGATCTCTCCGTCGAGCAGCTTGATCGAGACAAGATCGACTGGGCCGAGGCCGTCGGCGTCTCCGTTCCGATGCACACCGCGATGCGGCTGGCGATTGGCGCCGGCGAGCAAATTCGAGCGATCCGGCCGCGGTTGCCGATCTGTTTCTACGGTCTCTACGCCGCGGTCAGTGACGACCCGACGATCGGTGGACTGGTCGACCGGCTGATCGCCGGCGAGTACGAGTCGGAGCTGGTGGAGTGGGTTGAGGCGCTCGGCGACTCGCCGGCGCTGCGACCGGCAACCAGCTCGATTGACCTGGGGCGCCACAGTTTCACACCCCGAGCCGAGGGCAGCTGCCGCCCCTCAAGCGCTATG
>CAWCQE010000005.1:0-20552 GCA_963797665.1 uncultured Actinomycetes bacterium
CGGCGAGGCCCAGGCGGCGCTCACTGATTGTGCGACGCATTCTAAAGCGATTAGGCGCGAGCTCGACCTGACCGCGCCCCCACCCGGGAAGGAATCCAAATGGAGACAGACACGATTCCTTTACGCGGCGATCGACAGCCAGATCACCGACGCCGAGGCCGACATAGGAGGCGGTCTTCGATCTTCACGCGCTCGGAGCGATCGGAACCTTCGACTCTGCGGTGATCCGCAAGGAAGAGGATGGAAAGGTTCGCCTAACCAAAACCGAGAAGCCGACCCAGCACGGCGCCTGGACTGGGGCCGGGGTTGGTGCGCTGGTCGGAATCCTGTTCCGGCCCGCGGTCTCGGCGCCGCGATCGTCGCGCAGGCGCCGGCGGGTCGACAACATCTCACAAAGGGAGATCTTCCGCGGCGACCTCAAGGAGCTCGGTGACGAACTCCAGGCGGGTACAGCCGCCGTGATCGCGATCGCCGAGTCGAAGATCGAAGAGCAACTCGAGAAGGCGACCAAGCGCGCCAACAAGGTGATCGAGAAGGAGGTCGACGCCGACGCCGACGAGCTGGCCCGCGAGATCGACGCCGCCGCCAAGGAGAGCACCGAAGAGTCGCCCCTCTTCGGGCGACTGTGCGTCTGGTGGATCGTCCTTGTGGCGAAGGTCGCGCACGTCTTGGAGCTTGGCGTGCGCGGCGGCTCGTTGCTCCTCGTTCGCCCGCACGAACCCGACAGGACAGAAGCGAGTATTTCGGCGGGGCGCGTTTGAGGGCTGACCTACGCGCGCCGGGATATATGAGGGGTGTGAGCGCGCCGGCGCCGGCCGCTCCTCCGTCCCCTGCGGCTTGGTTACTGAGGATCAGAGTGTCTGGGTCGCATGCTGTGGAAACATGCGCGCCGACTGTAAAGTGATGAACCAGTCCCCGAGAGTCCGCTTCGCCCCGTCACCCACCGGTGTCCTGCACATCGGCGGAGCGCGCACGGCACTCTCACAACTGGCTCTTCGCACGCGGCAGCGGCGGCTCCATGGTGCTGCGGATCGAGGACACCGACCGCGATCGGTCGACCGCTGAGAACGTCGAGCAGATCCTCGACGCGCTGCGCTGGCTCGAGCTCGACTGGGACGAGGGGCCGCTGAGCCAGGCCGAGCGGGCCGAGCGCCACGGCGAGGTGATCGACGGGCTGGTGGAGTCCGGGCGCGCCTATCCGGACACGGCCACGGCCGCCGACGTTCGCGCGTGGAAGGAAGCGCATGGCAACACTGGCTACCGGGGTGAACCGCGCGAGGGCGAGGGGGCCGCCGTCCGCCTCCGGGTTCCCGACCAAGGCGAGACGGTTGTCGATGACGTGATCCGGGGCCCGGTGGCATTCGAAAACAGGCTCACGGACGACCTCGTGATCGCCCGCGGCGACGGGACGCCGCTCTACAACTTCGCGGTCGCGGTCGACGATCTGGACATGGGGATCACGGAGGTGATCCGTGGCGACGATCACCTCTCTAACACGCCGAAGCAGCTGGTCGTGTTCGACGCGCTCGCCGCTACGCCGCCCCGTTACGCCCACCTGCCGCTGCTGCACGGGCCGGACGGCAAGAAGCTTTCAAAGCGCCATGGGGCCGCCTCGGTCCAGGAGTTGCGCGCGACCGGCGATCCGCCCGCCGCCGTGCGCAACTACCTCGCGCTGCTCGGCTGGGGCGCCGACGACGACCAGACGATCCTGTCGACCGACGAGTTGGTCGAGCAATTCTCACTCGAGCGGGTTGGCCGCTCGGCGGCCGTCTTCGACGAGCGCAAGTTGCGCTGGCTCAACGGGCGCTACATGCGCGAGCTGGCGCCTGAGGCCTACCTCGAAGCCGCGGCGACCGAGCTCGAACGCTCCGGGCACCCGGAGGCCGCCGCCGACCGTGAGCGGCTCACCGCCGCCTGCGCGATCGCGCAGGAGAAGGCGCAGACGCTGTCGGAGCTGTGGCCGCTGATCGCGTTCCTCTTCGGGCCGCCCGTCGACGATCCGAAGGCGTGGTCGAAGGCGATGGAGCGACCTGGGGTGAGGGCGGCCCTCGCGGCTGCGCTCGAGGTGCTGCGCACGGCCGAACCGTTCGACCCCCCGACGCTCGAGACCGAGCTCGCCGCGGTCGCCGAGCGGCTCGAACTGAAGCCGCGCGACCTCTATCAGCCGCTGCGGGTCGCAATCACCGGCACGACGGTCTCGCCGGGAATCTTCGAGTCACTCGCCGCGCTCGGCCGCGAGGATGCCGTTTCGCGCATCGAAGCGGCTGCGCGGTGTCTCTGACCGAGCCGATTCGCGCTCATCGCTAAACAACCACGCTGCGCTGCCGATCTAAGGGGTGGAGGCGTGTGACCGCACGCGCCGGAGAGCCCTGAAACGACGATGAGCCAAGCATTCGACGCAAAGCGCCCGAGTCCGGGTGACCGCCGTCCCGGGGTCGGAGGCCGGCGCCTCGCAGACGCCTTCGACACAGTTACCGAGATGCCGGCCCTCTTGGAAGCGCGTCGGCGACTCGTCGGTCTCTGTGAGCGCCAGGCGCCATCGCCGGCGGACGTCGCCGAGGCGATCGAGTCCGACGCCGCACTTGTCGCCGCGGTGATGCGCGCCGCCAACAACGGAGAGGGCCCGTCCGGGCGGACCGGGGGAGTGCGCGAGGCGGTTGAATACCTGAACCCCGACGGCGTCGCGACGCTCGCCGATCGGCTCGAGACTTACGACACGCTTGAGCCGGCGGGCCCGGCGGCCGGGCGCCATGAGCGCTTTCGCCGCCACGGGGTCGCGGTCCGGATCGCCGCCGAGCGGGTCGGCGAGATCGCGCGGCTGCCGCAGCGCGACGAGCTCGCTGTCGCCGCCCTGCTTCACGACGTCGGCAAGCTGGTCCTCGCCGAGCTGTACGGCGACGATCAGTCGCATGGCAAGCCCGGCGAGACGCCGGAGGAGCGCGCGCGCCGCGAGCGCCGCGAGCTCGGCATCGACCACGCGCTGGTTGGCGCGGTCCTGGTCCGCCGTTGGGGCCTGCCACCCCTGATCGCCTCGGCGATCGAGCGGCACCACGCGGCCGACGCGCCCGGCCACGCCGCCGCGCTGCGGCTCGCCGACCTGATCGTCCACTACGCCGCGGCCGACCCCGTGTCGACCGACTCGCTGCGTGAGGCAGCGAGATCGCTCGAGATCTCCGACGAGGCGCTCAGCGGGTTGCTGTTCGAGTTTCCCCATGTCGGCGAGCGCCGCCGCCGCGCCTCGGAGCCGTGCCCGCTGTCGATGCGCGAGATCGACGCCCTGCGTGGGCTCGCCGAGGGCAAGGTCTACAAACAGATCGCCGCCGAGCTCTCGCTCTCGGTCAGCACGGTGCGCACCCACCTCCACAACGTCTATCGCAAGATCGGCGCAGTCGACCGCGCCCAGGCCGTGCTCATCGCACGGGACCGCGGCTGGCTGTAATAACTCGCGCCACGTCCTCCGCTCTCGCCTGAATCAATTGTCCGCGGCTACGCCGCGGACTTCCTGTGCTTCCGCGTCCGGGCGTGCGCGGTGAACCTTCGGCCGAGCAACGAGCAACCGGCGAGCGGCTACTCGATGAGACGGCTGCGCATGCCGATCGCGACCGCATGCGTGCGGTCGTGGGCCTCGAGGCGGGAGAGGACTCCCTTCGTGTGGGTACGGATCGTCTCCGTGCTCAGGCCCAGATGCTTGGCGGCGTCCTCGGTCGAGAGGCCGTTCGGCGTACAGCTGCAGGATCTCGCGCTGACGCCTGGTCAGCGCCAGGGAGCCGTTCTTCTTGCTCCGCGCCGCCGGGTCGACGAAGGTCTCGGAATCGGCGGCGGAATCCACCGCGCGGCAGAGCGCCGTCTCGGCCGAGCTCTTGGCGACGAACGCGGTGGCGCCGGCCTCGATCGCCTCGGTGGCGACGACGCGCTCGGGCCGCGAGCCGTGGGCGACGATCCCGAGTCCGGGGCGCGCTTTGCGCAGCGCCTTGATCGCGGCGAGGCCGACGAGCGAATTGCCGTGCCCGTTGCCGGACGGCAGGTCGACGATCGCGACGTCGAAATTCCCGAGCGAAGTGATCAGCTCGAGCGCGTCGCGGCCGTCGGCTGCCTCCTCGACCTCATAGCGGTCGGCGAGCATGCCGCGGACCCCGACCCGAATGGCCGGCTGCTCGTCGATCACCAGGCAGCGTCGTTCGTCGTTCATTGCATTGCCCCGATGCCCGGGGGCGGACGGTTCCCCCGAGCCACTGCCGCGCCCAGGCCGAAGCTTCGGGTCGCGGCTCCTCTCTCACGGCTTGGGCCATCCTAGCCGGGTCGGAGCGAAGGATGTGGCCGAGGTTCGGTAGGAGCGAGGTTTTTCCGTCGCCATTCGCTAGAACCTGCGGCGATGCCGATCAGACGTCCAGGCTCGCGATGATCTCGGTGACCTCAAAGTCCCGCTACGCCGTGGTTGCGATGGCCGAGCTCGCGCGTTCGGGTGAGCGTCCCGTCCCGATCGCCCAGGTCGCCGAGCGCCGCGGGATGCCGGTCCAGTTCCTCGAGCAGCTCTTCTCAACCCTGCGCCGCGATGGCCTCCTGGTCAGCCAGCGAGGAGTCAAAGGCGGCTACCGGCTCGCCCGCGAGCCCGCCCAGATCACCGTCCTCGAGGTCGTCCAGGCCCTCGATGGCAAGGTCGGCGCCGAGGCCGACGAGGCCGGCGGGATCTGGAAGGAGGGCGTCGAGTCGCTGCGCGACGTGTTCAGTCGCACGACGATCGCCGACATCGCCCGCCGCGAGGCCGACGAGGCCGGCGCGGGCATGTACCACATCTAAAAGGCCCCACAGCACAGAGCGGGATTCCGCTTGCTAGAGCCAGGTCCGACCGCTGGGCAGCCGCTCAGAACCGCTCGGCTCGGCATCCGACTGCACCGCAAATGCACCGCACCGGAGGCGGCGGAGGCTCGATGGCCTGATCCGCGCCGAAGACAACGCGCCCAC
Organism: uncultured Actinomycetes bacterium; assembly: GCA_963797665.1. GTDB lineage: Bacteria > Actinomycetota > Thermoleophilia > Solirubrobacterales > 70-9 > AC-56. The sequence continues at coordinate 4,963 of CAWCQE010000005.1, forward strand.
GAGCGGCGGCGGGAGGCAGCCCACCCGGCCACGGCAAGGCACCTTCCGCCTCGGATTGGGACAGCGATGCAGAAGCAGTCGCGCCATACCCGCTCAGGAGTTCCGGAGGACCTCGGGTCCAGGACCTCACCGCCGATCCGCTCAGGGCAGCGTAGATACGAGACGCAGCACACAACGCCCGGCCCGGTGGATTGCCAGGTAATGGGGCTAGCTATGGAGGAAGACAGTGAATGAGTCGCAGCGGCGTCGGATCAAGGGCAGGTGGAAGTTCGGACGTGGCCAGACCTTCAAGCAGGAAGGACGCGAGATCGAAGAGGCACTGAGCAGCGGCCTCGGCGAGTTCTACCTACGGGGCCAGCGGTGGGCGCGGATGATTGATGAGGAGCGTGAGGCGCGAGGTCGCGGTGAACACAAGGCTCGGTACTACCGGTGAGGCGAAGTCGCCGCCCCACCTCCCGGCTCGGGATCACGAGGGCGCATCCGGGGCGCGTCGAGGGGAGGGGTAAGGCGGGAACGGCGCGGTCCGCGAGTAAATACATACCCGCCCGCTTTCGCCATAGAGGAGGAGGTAAGGGCGCCGTCTGACACCTAGGCTTCCTCAACGGCCGTTCTCGTAACCGATGGGATACGGTGCATCAGTCTCATGAGCAGTGGCGGTCGGCTACCCGTCTCGGGGGACCGGCGTGTCCGTCGCCGCGGCCCACGGGATCAGCGCCCAGTTGACATGTCTTGCCGGTCGCCGGGTCGACGACTACTGCGAGAACGCCCAATGGTGCAGACCGAGCAGCCGATGCCCAACCTGGCAGCACGCGCGGCTGCAGCCCGAGACCGCTGGAGGACGTGAGCTGTGGCGGGCGGCGCGTGAGTCGCGAGCGCGTCGTGCGCACGCTTACGTTCTGGCTGCGGCCGGAGTTCGTGCTCCGCGTCGTCAACCGGTTTCAGAAGGTGGCGGGCTTCGACCGCTCGATCGCCCTGGCCTCCGCCGCGCTCACGGCCACGATCTCGCTGATGATCGTCACCAGCGCCGTGGCATCGCAACTGGGGGGCAAGGGCACGGCCGAGCGCATCATCGACCGTTACGAACTGACCGGAGGCGGCGCCGCCGCGGTCACGGACGTGTTCGCGCCGCCGTCGGGCACGAGCACGACCATCGGCGTCGTGGGCGTCCTGTTTCTCATCGTCGCGGTCCTGAGCTTCACCCGCGCCGTGCAGCGGCTGTTCGAACAGACGTGGGAACTCAGCCCGCTCAGCGTGCGCAACACCGTCAACGGGCTGCTCTGGATCGGCGGGCTCTCGGCGTACCTCGTTCTCAGCGGCCTCATCCACGCCGAGTTCGGGAGCGGCCGTCTCGAGCTCACCGCGGCGCTGCTCGCCGCGCCGCTGTCCGCTGTGTTCCTGGTCTGGAGCGGCAGGGTCCTCAGCGCCAAGCGGATCGCGCGAAACGATCTGATCCCGTTCGGCATCCTGGGATCGGCGCTGCTCGCCGCTTACTCGGTCGGCGCGACGCTGTATCTCCCTCAGCTCTTCAGCACGTACGCGACCCGCTACGGCGTGATCGGTGCGGTCTTCGCCATGATCTCGGCGCTCTTCTGCGTCATGCTCGTGCTCGTCGGCTCGGCCGCCGCCGGGCGCGAGGTCGACGATGAGCTCGGGCGCATCCGGCGCGGCGAGAGGAGCGCCGAAGGTGAGGTCCGGCGCCAGTGGGACGAGGTCACGTCGCAGGCGCGTTCGCGCTGGAAGACGTTGCGGGTTCGGATTCCAGGGCGCCGCCGTAGAAGACCCAGGGAGTGAGCATGGCGCAGCGCCACGACTCGCTCAGGTCCCGCGCGGGCTCCTCGCGCCTTGCGGAGGTAGCGTCTGCAGGGTGGGAAGCCCCAACGATCGGTCGATCATCGGCAGGTACCGCGGATGAAGTGGCCGACCCTTGGTGTCCTGGCGGCAGCGCAGTTCCTGATGGTCCTCGACCAGGCTGTTATGAACGTCGCGATCTCGCAACTGGTTGCGGACTTCGACACGACGGTGACGACGATTCAGATGGTGATCGCCCTGTATGCGCTGGTGATGGCAGCGTTGATGGTCACAGGTGCCAAGCTCGGTGATTTATGGGGCCGGAAAAGAGTCTTCTCGATCGGCCTCGTGATCTACGCATCGGGATCGGCGCTCACGGCAGCCTCATGGAGTGTCCCGACACTGATGCTCGGTTGGTCGGTCCTCGAGGGAATCGGGGCGGCGATGGTGCTGCCGGCGCTCGTCGCCCTCGTGGCGGGCAACTACGCCGGTTCACAGAGGGCGGTTGCGTATGGAGTCCTCGGGGGCGTCGCCGGCGCTGGGATCGCGGTTGGGCCGATTCTCGGCGGGTGGGCAACCACCGAGCTCACATGGCGCGTCGTCTTCGTCGGCGAAGTGGTGGTCGCGGCGCTGATCGTCTTCGGGACCAGGTATCTGCGAGAGCCCGAGAGGGAAGGGAGTCCGCCACGGCTGGACTGGGTGGGCTCGGTCTTGGCCGCGCTCGGTATGGCGACGGTGGTCATCGGCGTCCTGCAGGCGAGCAACTGGGGCTGGCTGCGGCCGCTGAACTCTCCGGTCGAGCCCTTCGGGTTCTCGCTGACGCCCTTCGTGATCGCGGCCGGCCTGCTCGTCCTCGCGGGGTTTCGGTCCTGGGAGCGCCGTCGCGAGGACCGGGGAACCGATCCGCTGGTCCACTTCCGCTTGTTCGGGGTCGGCAGGTTTCGCGGCGCCCTTTCGATGCTGCTGGCTCAGAACCTGATCCTGATGGGGATCTTCTTCACCGTGCCGCTCTACCTCCAGGTCGTCCAAGGGCTCGACGCGCTCGAGACGGGCGTGCGGATGCTCCCCGCTTCGGTCGGGCTGTTCGTGGCCGCGCTGGGCGGCTCAGCGCTTTCGTCGCGTTTCGCGCCCCGCCCGATCGTGCGCGCGGGACTTGTCGTCACGTTCCTGTCGACGCTGATGCTTCTCGGCGTGGTCGAGCCCGACCTCGACAACGCCAGCTTTCTCCTCGCCATGGGCGTGCTGGGGATTGGGATGGGTCTGGTCATCTCTCAGCTCGGTAACGTCGCCCAATCGTCGGTGACGGACGACGATCGAAGCGAGGCGGGTGGCCTCCAGAACACCGCACAGCAGCTTGGCTCGTCGCTCGGCACGGCGCTGCTCGGCGCTGTCGTCATCACCGGTCTGATCACCGCCTTTACGAGCAACATCGCCTCCGATCCGCGGGTCTCAGCCGAGGCTCAGCAGCAGGTCCAGACGACGATCGCGAGCGGGGTCAGCTTCGTTTCCTCGGACGAGGTCCGGACGGCGGCAACCGACGCCGGGGCCGAGCCCGAGGAGGTCGATGCCCTAGTCCAGGAATACGAGGACGCCCAGCTCAACGCCCTGAAGACGGCCTTCCTGTTCGCGGGGTTCATCGTGCTCGCCTCGTTTTGGGGCACGCGCCGCATCCCCGCCGAGCGTCTGGTCATGGATTCAGCGGCCTTGCAGTCAGGCGTGGTCGACGCTGAGTTGAGCTAAGTCGTGTGGCGAGTCGCCTCGTCCAAACGGTGTGCTTGGTGCGGGGCCGGCTAACGCGCGTTACGCGGCTAATGCAAGGGGGCCCCTGGTGTCAGCTTCCCAGCACCTTGGCCTTCTCGCTCGCGAACTCCTCATCCGTGAGCACGCCCTGCTCGTGTAGCTGACCGAGCTCCTTCAGTCGCTCCGTGGTGTCGGCAGTAACACCGCCCGAACCGCCCGACGCCGATGGGGCAGGGTCGGTGGGCTCAGCCGCCGGCGCGCTGTCCGGCTCCGCTGCGGCGAGCTTGTTGTCCCTGTGCTTTTTCGCAGCGACGGCGGCTCCACCGAGTGCGGCAATGCGTCGTCTGCGTTGGCGTCTGTCTCGTCCCATGCTCGTCTCCTTCGATTCGATCCTCGTCGAAGCATCTCAGAGGCTTACCACTTCTCCAAAAGGTCCCGTCGGCCCTAACGGAGCGACTCGTGGGAAGTTCTGCTTTGCATTGCGGGGTGGTTTTGGAGGTTCGCTCCGGACACCGTCGGTCTGCGCCGCGCAAAAAACGCCGTACTCCCGCAAGGCGAGATATTTGCGCTGGGCACCGCGCCGGATCTCGGGGAGCGCGAGCGTCCCGCTCGTCCCTGGTCTTAGGCAAGATGCACCGGCGGCAACGTGCACTGGCCGTAATCGTCAGTGTCCGGAGAGGTGGATTACGCCGACGCTTTCGAGTCCGTCGAGCACAAGCTGGACGGCGAGCGCGGCCAGGAGGATCCCGAAGATCTTCTCGGTCACCAGCATGCGGCTCTCGTCCAGTTTGTCGCTGACGCGGTTGGCCAGCCGGAACACGGCCGCGTCCAGCACAAGCATCACAGCGAGCAGGCCAAGCACCATCGCGAAAACGGCCACTGAGGCCGCCTCGGCGGAGAGGGTCACCAGCGCGACGATGCCGGCGGGGTTGAGCAGGTAGGGAACGGCGAGAGGGAACACCGCGGTGCGCATTGGATCGCGTTCGGTGACGGCTTTGTTCCCGCTGGGATCCCCGGTACCGAGGACCATCGTGATCGCGATGATGATGAGGATGATCCCGCCCGCGATCGATAGCGACCCGGTTGAGAAATGAAGCAGCCTGGCCAGAAGCTCGCCAAGTCCGACGAGGATCAGGGCGACGACGCCCGCGGTTGTGAGCATCTTGCGGACGACCAGAGCCTTGGTTGCCGCGTCGAGTGGTGCGGTGATCTCAACGAACGGCACGAGAGCGATCTTCGGACCGATTCCGATCAGCAACAGCAAAAAGGTGTCGATCACCAGGTAGATGTCGATCGACGTGTGCTTCATCGCACGAGCCTATCCGGCCTCACCGAGTGGGCGCCGCCCTCGGGATTCTTTCCCCCGCGAAGCCCGGGATGGGCTGCGGGGAGTAGGCGGGGGGTCAGCACTCGAAGGTCGCGATCCGGAGCGCCCACGACGAGTCCGCCGGGCCGCGTATAGGATCGCAAGCGACGACGACGTGGGAGGCAACAGATGTTCATAGCGGCCGACTATCAGTTCGGGGAAGTCTTCTGGACGATCGTCGTCTTCTTCGCCTGGGCGGCGTGGATCTGGATCGCGATCACCTGCTTCATCGACATCTTCCGCCGTCACGACATCGGCGGCGGGCACAAGGCGCTCTGGGTCGTGTTCATCATCGTCGTCCCATTTCTGGGCGTGCTCGTTTATCTGATCGCCCAGCACGACGGGATGCGCGAGCGAAGCATGGAGCAGGCGAAGGGCCAACAGGCGGCCATGGACGAGTACGTGCGCCAGACCGCTGGCGGCTCGGCGACCGAGATCGCAAAGGCCAAGGAGCTGCTCGACTCCGGGGCGATCACCCAGACGGAGTTCGACTCGATCAAGGCGAAGGCGCTTTCCTAGAAGGAAGCCCCGCGAAGCCGCCGGGCTGTCGGAGTAGATCGGCGCCCGGACGCCTCGCCGATTCAGCGCCAGCCCAGGTGGCCCATATGCCGTGTAGTGAACGGGAGCGACGGCCCGAGTGGCTCGCCGAGCTTGGTGCGGCGCGGCTGACAGAGACCGTGGCGTGCGCGACCGCGCGCCAGCACCGACCGGGGAGGACGAATCGCGGTCAATCCGGACTGCACGATTCCAGGTCACCCCGAGATCGCAGCGGTCGGAGGCATGGCGCGTCATCCTCCAGGCGAACGGGAGGAAGCGACCCGCGCATCGATAACCGCGGTCCTGTGCGATGACCAAAAGTGCCTCAATTATCGAGGGTGGCGTCGACACCGGCGTCCCATGCCATCCCCCCGCCGGCCCAGCTCGAGCGAGAGTCGAGCTGGCGCGCGGCCCTGACCGCGGCGCGTCCGAGCGCGTTGGCGTAGGTGGGGAAAGAGAAGGGAACGAGAGCGAGCTGCTCGACCTTCATCCCCGACGCGACCGCGAGCGCTGCCAGCTGGGCGAGTTCGACGGCCCGCTCACCGACGATGTGACAGCCGAGGATGGTGTGCTCCTCGCGGTCGGCGACGAGCTTGCAGAACCCCGTCGGGCGACCGTCGATGATCGGGCGCGGCATCGACGTCGAAGCCCTCTTCCCCGACGACGACGTCATGGGTCTCGCGAGCGGTCGCCTCAGTGAGCCCGACAGAGGCGTATTCGGGGTCGGTGAAGCTGCCCAGAGGGCTGACCTCCGCGGGGAGGACCTCGGTCCTCCCGACGGTTGCGTTGGTGGCCGCGAGGTAGGCCTCGCGCGCGGCCTCGTGTACGACCATGAGGTGACCGGTGACGTCTCCGGCGGCGTAGATGCCCGGCGAGGTCGTGCGGAGCTGGGAATCGACCTTGATGTAGCCGCGAGGGTCGGTCTCCACGCCGGCGACCGCGAGATCGAGCGGGTCGGTGTTCGCGACCCAGCCGACCGCGACCACGGCCAGCGTCGCGTCGATTCGTGCCTGTGCATCGCTTCGGGAATAGACGAGTCGCACTCCGGCGGGAGATGGCTCGAAGCGCTCGATCGTCCCGGCGTGCTCGAGGACGCGCGACGCCGGAGGCCTGCAGCGCCGTGCTCATCGCTGCCGACACCTGCTCGTCCTCGCTCATGAGGATGCGGGGGGCGGCCTCGAACAGGGTGACCCGCGATCCGAAGGCGTTGAAGATCGAGGCGACCTGAACCCCGGTCGCACCGGCGCCGATCACCAGCAGCGAGTCGGGCGCCGATTCGAGGCGCCACGCGTCGCTGTGGGTGCAGGTCAGCTCGAAGCCGGGCAACGGGAGCTGCCGCGACACGCCGCCGGTGCAGACGATGACGTTCGCGGCTCGCAGTCGCGGTCCGTTGTCGCTCTCGATCACGTGCGGCTCGACGAAGCGGGCGGTTCCGGCGTGTTCGTAGAGGGTCACGCCGGCCTGCTGGAGCTCGTCGCGCAAGAGCGCGTGCGCGCGCACGTCGCCGGTCACCTCGCGCACGCGCGCGAGCAGACGCCGATAGTCGAGCGTGGGTTCGCCGGCGCTGATCCCGTAGTGCCCGAGTTGCCTCGCCTCCCGCATCAGGCGCGCCGCGTGGGCGAGGGTCCGCACCGGCACCGGCCCGTCATTGGCGGCCATTCCCCCGAGCTCGTCGCGCGTGACGAGGGCCGTTCGAGCTCCGAGTCGCGCCGCGCGCAACGCAGCCACGACGCCAGCGGGCCCGGCGCCGATCACGGTCACATCGAGGTCGTCGGTGGGCAGGCTCGTAGCGTCGCACCTCCTGGCCGCGCCTGCGCGGGCCCGGGCGCCTCGGAGGCACCGGGTAAGGGGGCCTGAGGCGTGGGCGATACCTCAGTCGAGGTCGCGTTGAGCGTGCGGGCGCAGCACGGCGAGGGTCCGATCTGGGATGCCGCGACCGTCCGCCTGTGGTGGGTGGACATCACAGGAGAGCGGGTGCATTGCTTCGATCCGGAGTCCTCTGAGCACAGCTCCTGGAGCACCGCCGGGCAGCCGGGTGGCGTGGTGCTCGGCGCGATGGGCGAGCCGGTGGTGGCAAGCCCGGAGGGCCTGGCGGTGCTCGACCGCAGCACGGGCAGGTTGGATCTGCGGGTTCCGATCGAGCAGGACAGGCCCGAGAACCGCGCCAACGACATCAAGGTCGACGGTGGCGGACGCGCCTGGGTCGGCACGATGGCGTTCGACAAGCGACCGCGCAACGGGGCGCTCTATCGCGTCGACGGGGGCCGGGTTACCCGTGTCGTCGACGGTCTGACCATCCCCAACGGGCCGGCGTTCGATGAGCCGCGCGGGCGGCTCTACCTCGCCGACACCGCCCTCTGCGTCGTCGATATGTTCGACCTGGACGCTGCGACGGGTGCCCTCAGCGGTCGCCGGCGCTTCGTCGATCTCAGCCCCGAGCAGCTCTGGCCGGACGGCATGACCGTCGACGGTGAGGGCATGCTGTGGGTGGCCCTGGGACGAGCCGGGGCGGTCCACCGCTACCGAGCGGACGGCACGCTCGACGACGTCGTCGAGCTGCCGACCTCGAATCCCACCTCCGTGGCCTTCGGCGGCGACGACGGCGGCGACCTGTACATCACGACCTCATGGGTCGACTGCGAGCGGCCTGGCGACGAGCCGCTGGCGGGCTCGATCTTTCGTTGCCGGCCCGGGGTGACGGGCCGGCCCTCGCCGCGCTTCACAGACCTCCCACGACGAACCGAGAAAGGCATCACGCCATGATCGAGCGCATGGTTCTGTTCGGAGCTTCCGGTGATCTGACCAGCCGACTCCTGCTGCCGGCGGCGGTCGCCCAGTTGGCCGAGGATGAGCTGCTCCCGGATGGGTTCTCCCTGGTCGGGTCCGACATCACCGACTGGTCGACCGACGACTTCCGCGAGCACATCGCCGCCAAGCTGCGTGAGCATGCGGACGTCATGCCGGCGACTATGTATTTGCTCGCGCACCGCTCCGTTCCAGCCTCACCCCTCCCTCGTGCGCCACGGATGCGCCAGTAAGCGCCAGTCCCCAGCGGCCCCGAACGTCCTCAGGCCGGATAAGCGAGCCGTCGCCACGGCGTATGGATGAGGCGACTGAAGGCCTTTCCCAAGCCAGATCTGGCTCTACAGCGGAGGGGGAGGGATTCGAACCCTCGATGGACGAGAAAACGCCCATAACGGTTTTCGAGGGCGTCACAGCCCGTGTCGTTCATGGCTTGATCAAGCGATTTCACTACCGCTCAAAACCGCCTGACCCGCGTGCTCACTGGCGCGCGGCTGGCGCGCACGGTTCGATCGGGACTGGTGCTTGCTGGCGCATCCGTGGCGCATGGAGGGGGAGGGGTAAGGCGGGAACGGCGCGGTGCGCGAGCAAATACATGCCTTCCATGACCGGTTTCCGCCACGGGCCGGGTGCCGTTGACCCCCTACGCCTCGGTCACGGCAAGATGCGCCCTTGATGAGTCCAATCCTCGCGCTTCTGATCATCGGCGTGGCGACGGCCGTCGCTGTTGCGGCGATGCTGCTGGTTCGCCGTCGTGCGCCCGAGCGGAAGCTTCTTCGCCGACGGCGACCGCGCCGCGGGTGGGTTCGGGGTGCTGGCCACTGGCTTCTCGGTCCTGCTCGGGCTGATCATCTTCCTCGCGTTTACGAGCTACGACGACTCGCGAAGCGGTGCGGAAGCGGAGGCCATTTCGGTCCGCCAGCAGTTCGAGACGGCGCAGTTCCTTCCGGCCGACGTCCGCGTCGAGCTCGGCAATGAGCTGGTCTGCTACGCGAGATCGATCGTCTACATCGAATGGCCGGCGCTCGAGGCCGGAACCGAGGGGGATCTCGCCAACCCGTGGACCTTGGCGCTGTTTCGGACCCTGAAAATCACCAATCCCCGGACGAACGCCCAGCAGTCGGCATACGATCAATGGCTCGACCAAACCGCGGATCGCGAGCAGGGCCGCAGTGACCGCATCCACGGCGCCGTCGGGATCATCCCGGAGCCCCTTTGGTTCGTCCTCCTGTTCATCGCCGTCGTCATCTTCGCCTACATGCTCTTCTTCGCCGACAGTGGCGAGCGGGCGAAGAGCCAGGCGATGCTCATCGGTTCGGTGACGGCCGTGATCGCAGCGATGTTGCTGCTGATCCAGTTCCTGGACGACCCATACGGTGGCGAACTCGGCAGCCTGCAACCGGTGGCGATGGAGCGGACCCTGGGGATCATGGAGCAGGAGGGAAGCCCGACGGGGCAAACGGGCGCGTTGCCGTGCAACGCCAAGGGCGAGCGACGATCGGGGGTTGCGTCGTGATCAGCGAGTGGCTCGCTCGGCTTCCGTGTTTGCGCCTCTGGCTGGAAGCGAACGAGCACTCCAGAGCTTCGGTGGAGGTCATGTGGGCGGCCCGGGCAGCTGCGTGAGCTGCACGAGGGAGAGGACCGTCATCACACCGCCGAGCCCAAGGAGCGCGTACCGCACTCCCCGTAAGCGGAACTGCGTGCTGATACCGACGATAAAGAGCACGCTCGCGAGGTAGACGGTCGTGCGGACATACTTATCGGACGTCTCACCCGCGGCTTCGGCTGTGGCGAAGTCCTCGTCCGCCTGCTGGTCCAGTGCCCTTGCCTTAGCCAGCTCCGGCTGTCGGTACTGCGGCATGTAGGTCGGCCCCCGCGGCGCGTTGGGGTTCGTCTCAGGTTTCGTGGCACGCCATGCCTCGAACGCAACGCGGAACTCGGGACGGAAGCGATGCTCGGCGAGGGCCATCGCCTGCTTGCTGTGGGCGATGTAGGCGGCGAACCAAGCCTCGAACGTCGACGAATCAAAGTTCCGAAGATCGATGGCTTCGAGATTCGCGCGGTTCGCCTCCGTCCTAGCAGCCGAAGCCTTGGCCAGACCCACGCGGGACTCGGTGCTCCACTTTGCCGCGGCGTAGCCGGACCAAGCCGCCAGCAGAGCAACGATCGACAGGAGGACGGCCTCGGTGATCGAGATAAGGCGGTCCCGGCGTCCGTGGGCGTCGTCCTGGCCGCTGGGCTTGGCGTGCTCTGCGATCGCCTTGCCGACTTTTTGTGGCGACGGCCCCTCCGGCATGTGAATTCGTCCCCTTCAGGTTCCCTGCGCGCGCGAGGAACGCGGCGCTCCGAATCCGGGCAGCTCCGAATCCGGGCAGGTTATTCTGATGACCTCTGAGACGCCGGGAACGGTGAGAGCGACCCCCCCGGTGCCGCGAGATACTGCGCGGGCGATGTCCGACCGAGATGCGGTCCTGCGCGTCGGCGCCGCCAGTTGCATGTCCCGGCGCACCGTGAGAGGGTCGCCCAACGCGGCGTCCGGGGGTTTCAGAATGTGAGCGCGGCGCTCGCGAGCCTGAGCGATGGCGAGGCGGCTCGTACCGTCGACCGCCTGCGCGACACGCTGGCGGCGCACTACAGCGACGAGCGCGGCCTCATCTTCGATTCGCGCTCCTGGTTGATCACCGCCCGGCGACGCCCCTAGCGCCGCCCTGCCTTTCGCGCAAGTCTGAACGCGGTAGACGAGCTTGCTCGCGTCCCGAAGCGCGGGGTCCATCGCTGACCCTGGTGGAGGTCACGATGCGGAGTTCGCCTCGGCGCTCGTCCGCGCGAACCGTCGTAGTCGGAGCGCGTCTACTAGGAGCAAGGTTCCGCCGACGAGGCCCCACGCTGCTGCGAGGAAGCGGACCCACGTCGACGTCGAGTCCGACGTGACGATCAGCGCGATTCCGAGTCCGACGTCGAGAGCCCCGACTAGCATGTTGGTCCGCCTGCGCGGCTGCTCGTCCGCGAGTTGGTCGTCGCGGAAGCCCCCGAGTATCCGCATCGCGCCCGTAGCGATCGCACCCGCCCCCACGAGGTCGAGCAGGACGCCTGTGCTGATCACGTTCGCGAGCGGACTTCGGGCCAGCAGCGCCACCGCGGTGAGTGCTCCGATCCCGGCTGCCAGTGTCCCCAAGCGCCTGCCGGGCACCCCCGGGCTTCGCAGGACCCACCGGATCGTGAGCACCGCGCCGAGCAGCCAGTACATGCCGATGAAGGTCGCAAGCCGCGATTCGCCGGCGCCGGCCACCAGCAAGGCTCCGCCCAAACACAGCGCAACGAGGCCGCGTACGAACGTCAGCCACCAACCCCGCGCTGAGGGGTTGGTCCGCTCGCCTACGCCGACACCGTCGCGCGGCCTCATGGGGCCCGACCTCACTCGGCAACTACCGCTGGTCCCGAGTGCTAGGTCGACCTGCTCGCGGGACGGGAGCGCTCACGGGAGCACGACCACGTCGTCCACAGCACTTACGGCCGGTCTGCCGGGTGCCCTCGTCTTCTCAGCTCGCGAGTCGCGGCGGCGAGGCGGATCTGGAGCTCCGTCGCTGGCCGGCGAGCGAGCGGGTCCCCTTCGATCGGGGCGCCTTCTGTTCTCACGGCCGCGCGGGCCGCGGCGTCCTCTATCAGCGCGTACCGGTCTGGCGCTGGTCGTGGCGCCGTACGTGTGAGAAGTTCTCCGAGATCATTGGCTTGTGACACGCGCGTTCCCATGTGGCGCGGGTGCCCGGCGCTCCTGAGCCGCGAAAACCGCCCTTGATGCCGCTTTGGCTCGTCGAGGGCTTCCGGGCAGAAGCGCAGAAGAATCGTCTTCATGATCGACGTGTGATCGAAGAGCGTCTTGGATACAGACGTTGGTTCCACCCACGGCGAGACGATCAGCGCCGGTATCCGGACGCCGTAGCGTCCGAACGTGTCGGGGTCGTCGTCCGGCGCCGAAGGCGGCGCGACGTGATCGAAGAAGCCGCCGTGCTCGTCGTAGAAGATGATGAGCAGCGTCCTTGCCCATTGGGGGCTTGTTGCGAGCGCGTGGTAGACGGCGAGCACAAGCTCCTGGCCGTCCCTGATGTCCGCGGGCGGGTGGTCGTCGTTGGGCTGAAAGCCGATTGGGTTGAAATTGCTGAAGTTCGGGTCGATCCATGAGACTGAGGGAAGCGCACCATTGGCGGCGTCTTCGAGAAAGCTGGCCGCTTTTGCGTCCATCCTGAGCTCGAGGCTGGTCCTCCAGTTCAAGTTGGTCTTGCTGAAGAACGCGAAGTTGTGGTGGTGGCCCAGCTTGTAGTGCCCATCGGCGAAGCGCAGGGTCCCCGCCTCGAACGAGTACCAGCGCCACGAGATGCCGTTGGCGTCGAGGTGTCGCACGAACGAGGGTTGGTTGTACATGGGCGGGAGATGGAGCGGCCGGTCATCGCGACTGCCGGCGGCGCGACCGCAAATCGCGTACAGGCGGTTGGGCCAAGTCGCCCCGGGGACAGAGCTGAACCAACGATCGCAGACCGCGAACTCGCTCGCCAGGTGATCGTAGACCGGGACATCGGCGGCGTTGTAATAACCAACCACGCGACTGGGATCCGCATCCTGGACGTCATTGTGCGAGAGCGTCTCGGCGAAGCTCGTGACGAATCCGTTCATTTTGCCGCCCCCGATCTGGAGGTCGACGGCGCTGGCGGAGTGATTCGGATCGTCCTCGATCACCGTGCTGTCGAGATGGTGGACCGGATAGTTGCGCCCGCCGTGCTCGTTGGCGAAATCCTCGCGCAGACCATCGACATCGCCGCGACCACCCTCGAGCGAGAGATACCCCAGCATGTGGTCGAAGGAGCGATTCTCGAGCATCAATACAACGACGTGGTCGACCTTCCCGAGATTGGCCATGCTGGTCTGCTCAGTCACCACCGCCTCCTTCGCGGTCGCGTTGGCAGGCGATTTTCCCCGCGTATCGCCTCAGTCCAGGCCCTTCACCACTTCAGCTCGATCTCGAGCTCACGCTCGTCGGTCTCCACCTCGAGCTCGACCTTGAGCTCGACCTCGTCGGGGACGTGGACCGTCATCGACATCCCGCCCTCCGTGAACTTGACGTCGTTGCCCTTGGCGAGCTGGGTGGCCAACTTCCGCAGCCGGCTCGCGACTTCCGCGCGGCTGACCTTTTCCTTCTGCTCAATCTCGACGATGTCCATCAGTTCTCCTTCGGTGGTGGGTGGGGTCACGATCGCGATCATCGATCGGCTGGACACGCCGGCCGCCGCAGTCCGACACGACGACCACTGTCCGCTGCTCCGGACGATGCAGGAGGCGCCCGCCCGGGCTCGGGCGCTGCCAGGCTGTGCTCCGGCCACGCACGATCAGGTAGGTGTGGCCCCTGGGTGCGTCGTCGGGCCGCCCCGGTTCTTGATCACCGCAGCCGCGATGGCGAGGACTATCACAACGCCGATGATCGCGCCGATGATCCCTCCGAAGTCGAAGACGTCGGTGTCGCCAATGCCGAGTCCGACGGTGAAGATCAGGTAGCCGAGCGCGGCCCCGGCGAGGCCAATGAGCACCGAGACGCCCCAGGACTTCGGGCCGCTCATCCCATGGAACGGATCGCCCGGCATGAGCACACGGCCAATCACACCGGCCAGGAATCCCACGATTGCGGCACCGATCATCGACTTCTCCCTTGCTCGCTCCGCGACAGCCACCTGGACTCTACGCCGAGCGCCAAGAGGGGGAGACGAGGAGGTGTCGGAGCAGCGACCCGGCTGCCAACACCGACGCCAGTCCCGCGGGTCGCTCCTTCACCGTGGACACGACAGCCCCGAGACGACGATCGCCAAGCACCCCAGCAAGAAGCTGAAGACCACCAAGAAGAAGGCGAAGGCGAGCTTCGAGTTCGCCTCGACGGAGCCGGATTCGAGCTTCGAATGCAGCCTCGACCGAAACGCCTTCGCCTCCTGTCACTCGCCCATGACCGTCAAGACCAAGGCGACGGCAAAGGCGAAGAAGCACACCTTCGAGGTTCGCGCCACCGACCTGCTGGGCAACGAAGACCTCGCCGCTGCCAAGTGGACGTGGACGGTGAAGCGGAAGTAGCCTCGGCTTCGCGATCGGCTTTCACAACCGGCTGTCCACCAAGCGAGCGGCCTACTCCGACAGCCCGGCGGCTTCGAAGGCTTGCGCCCGGTCTTCTCCGAAGTAGGTCCACCTGACGGGCTCGCCATCGCGAAAGGTCCACAGGTTCCACACAACAGCCTCGACCTCAGCGCCGCTCATCTTGCCGCGTCCGCCAAAACGGATCAGCACGAGCACCTGGTGGCCGGCGTCGATCAGCTCTTCGACTTCCAACTTCGCCCCACCCGCCCAGGGCTCACCGAGGTCGCGATAGAACGCGCGCATTTCATCGGGCCCACGAAGGATCACGGGGTCTATGAGCCGCCGCGACAGATCGATCACAAAATCCCGTGGAAGCAGGTCCCAGGCTTCCGCGTCGCCGCGGTCGATCATCGCGTAGAGGTTCCGGACGAACTCCACGTCCTCCTGCGACATCGCCTACTCCGACAGCCCGGCGGCTTCGAGGGCGGCGCGATCGGCAAACCATTCGGAGCGGATCCCCTTTCCGTCGCGGTATGTCGCTACAAGCCAGTAGTTGAACGCGAGGTCGGCTCCACTCGCCCTGCCACGCGCCGGACGCCGAACGTTGGCCACAATCTTATCCCGCGCCTCGATGATCTCGCCCACCTCAAAGGACGCTTCCTCCCAGGCCTGGGTCACGTCCGTGTAGGTCTCCCAGATGGCTTCGGCACCCCGGATTGGAGCGTTCTCGGGCCACTCCTCGGAGGGAACCATCGCGGCGTCTCGGTCGACTGTGGAGAGCCACAAGGCCTTGTCGCCTCGGTTGAACGCCTCCGTCGACTTGCGCAAGATCTCCACGTTCTCCTGCGACATCGCCTACTCCGACAGCCCGGCGGCTTTGAGGGCTTCCTCTTTGTTGCGGAAGGCCTGCTCCCGCACGCACCGCTCCCCCGCGAACGTGAACACGAATGCGAACTGGTCCTCGACGGCGATCTGGCTGACGGGACCGGACCCGACCGTCTGCGCGACCGCCACCACCCTGTCCCCGGCGTCGATCAGCTCGACCGGGACGACGTCGTATCCGGACAGCGTTTTCTGGTTCTCCTCGTAGATCAGCCTTATCGCCTCGTTGCCGTGGTGCGTCCCCAAGAGCAGCGTCTCGAACACCACGTCCGGGTCATAGAACTCGACCAGGGCATCGAGGTCACCGCGGTTGTGAGCCTCGAACCCCTTCCTGACCCTCTCCACGTTCTCCTGCGACATCGCCCGC
>CAWCQE010000006.1:0-169465 GCA_963797665.1 uncultured Actinomycetes bacterium
GACTTTTCGTTCTGGTCGGCGGCGCCGGCTGGCTCCGTCCGCTCGTGTAGCGGCTCACCCACTCCACCCCGCGGCGATGTAGGCGTCGCCCTCGCCGGCCTTGATCGCGTTGCCCGCGTGGCGGATCGCGTCGAGGCTCGAGGAGCAGTAGCGTAGATCGTGACGCCGTTGACGGCCTGGGGAAGCCGCTCGCGAGCAGGACGATGATGCGGGCGACGTTGAACGCCTGAAGGCCCTGGGGCATGCCGAGCCACAGAACAGGTCCTCGATCGAGGTCCGGGCTCACGTCCGGATTGCGCTCGAGCACCTTGTCGACGACGAAGGCGCCCGTGTCGTCGGGGCGAACTGGCCGGCGACCCCTTGAACGCGCGCCCGATCGGGGTGCGAACGGCGTCGACGACTACTGCTTCCGGCATGCGGGCGTCTCCCTTCGGTCCAGTGGTTTCCGAGTTCGAGACGCAGAGGATATGACTGGACCCGGATGACGCCGCACTGGTCGGAGCGGTCGGTGTCTAAGCTGACGGCGTGGCCGAGGAAACCGCGATGGAGATCGATATCAGCGCCGAGCGGACAGCCAGCTCATGGCCTCCGGCGCCCACGTCATCGACGTCCAGGCCGTAGAGTGGGATGCCGGCCCCATCCCGAGCGCGAGCCACATCGAGATGAACGACCTCGCCGACAGCGCAGAGTCAGTGCCTCGCGGAACCCGGCCGGTGGTCTTCTACTGCGCTCCGGGAGCCGCTCCGCACTGGCGGCGAGCTGCGCTGCCGCCAGGCCGGCTGGGACGCGAGACCTCGCGGAGGCTTGAGCAGTGGGTCGAGCGCGGGCACGAGCTCGATCCCTCCACGGCGAGGTCGCCGCACCGAGGCCAGGCGCTCGCGCTCTAGGGGGGCGTCGCCGAACCCACAGCCGGATCGAGGACCTTCGCGCCTGGGTCGTGCAGCTCGACCGAAGCCTCGGCATCAACCTGCCTTCCTCGGGGCAGCCGCCGTGCTCGGGCTTGCGGCGAGCGCCAGTCGCGCTGGTTCTCGTGCTGCAGCTCAAGGACGACTCGCCACGAAGGAATCGCGCACCTCCGGTGGACTCCGGCGCACGGGCCGGCGAGGCCAGGGGCGGCGCCTCTCCCGGCGGCTGAGCACGCCCAAGCCCGAGCCGCGGCCCGCGGGCCTCGTTGCAAAGCGCACGATGTGTGCGTGCAGGCGTCCGGCTGGTCCTCTACGGTCGTTTTCACGCCTGGGCGACATGTGGCGTCCAGGCGTCACGCAGAACGCGGTTCCTGAAAGGAGACCCTCAGATGCCAACCGGCGACTGCGTGAAGGAACGCAAGAGGTGGAGATCAAGGATCCCCAGCAGGTGACCATGAAGAACGGTCGCCCGGCGATCCAGGGCACGTGCCCCGACTGCGGCACGAAGATCTTCAAGATCGGCAAGATGGAGGGAGCTAGCGCTTAGACAAGCGGTTTTCAGGCGCCGTGCGCCACTGGTGCGCCAGTCTGTGCGCCAGTGGCGGCCGCGCCAGCCTTTTGCGCGCTGACGTACGATGCCAGCGTGGCACTGTTCGAGATAGAGCGCGGGACGCCCTGTGACCATCCGGAGCTCTGGGAGCCGGTGGGCCAGGCCGATGCGACCGGAGCCCACGCTGCGAAGGATGCGATCAGGGAAGTGTCCGGGGAAACCGGCTGGTATCGAACGCGGCTCGTCGGTGATCCGCGGCTCGCCGATGACCCCGAATACCTTTGGACCTACTGCCAGGTCAGCCTGAACTCCGAGACCGGCGAGAGACAGATCGACTGTCCGGAAACCGTCAGCTTCTAGTCCGTCGGTCTGCCGTAGGATGGCCGCCGTGGTTCGCGATAGAGCGCGGCGAGCCCCTTGACATTCCGGAGCGCTGGGCCCCGGTGGGGGAAGTAAACGCGAGCGGCGAGGAGGCGGTCGAGGGACGCGATCTTTCAGGTAGCGACACAGGCCAGGGCTGGTATCGCGCGCGGCGGGCTGAGACTCCGGACTACCGGTGGGAGTACTCCAGACGTCAGCCTGCACGCGCAGGGACCCAGGGTGAGACGCAGGTCAGCGTCCGGAGAGGCACCCCCCTTCTAGCAGCACGGCAGGTCTCGTGAAACACCCCGTCGATCTCGATGCCGACCACCCGGCCATCGGCGACCACCACCTTCCGCTCCTGTGGACGCGAAGCGCTGCTCATAGCGGGAGCGAACGGCCTCCGGACACGACCGGGTTCCTCGTCCGTGGCGCTCCTCGGCCCAACTTGTCGACGTGTGCCGCTGTCCGTCGCGGAGCCGATCGCGATTGGCCTCCCAGCCGCCCCCTCGCCGGCCTCCGAGTCGAAGTTCGAGGCCGGCTTTTGGTCGCCGGGGATGCGGCCCGAGCCCGATCATCAGCTCGAGCAGCTCGTCGAAGCTCGGCGGGCGGTGCGATGGCCGCGTCGTCGTCGCGGCATCAGCTCGCCCACCGCGCCTGGGCAGCCTTGCGGTCATGCAGCGAGGCCGGGGCCACCGATTCGGGGATATCGACCTGGCCGAGGGGTCCGGGCTGAGCGCCAACGCGGGCCTGCCGGACCTCGGCGCCGGGGCCGGGGTTCGCCGTTCACCGCCGCGCGCCGGAACCCGGACGCCATGGCGCGCGATGTCGGCCTCGAGCCGGTCGATGTCGGTGGCCTGCTTCGCCGCCAGTTCGAGGAGACCACCTCACGCTCGTCCACTCGGTCTCGGCGGGTCTCGGCGGGGCGTCAAACCGCATGGACAAACAAAACTTCCGCTTGCTGAAGCCATGCGGGGCAATCTTCAAGATCGGCAAGCTCTAGACGGACCTTTCAGAAGCCGACTGGAGGCGCCGCGCGGCGCCGGGCGTCGTCCCGGGGCCGTCGCGGTCGTTCAGGGGGCGCTCGTCCCGGTCGGCCCGCACCGGGTGGGGGGTGAACTGCGCCCGCATCGGAGGAGTATTACCGGGCGGATGTTGGTGCACCGACAACAGGACCCCTGGTGCCGCAGGGCGCCCTGACAGGGGAATCGGACGTTCGCGAGGCGTACGCCGCGCACGCCGGGGAGCTCTACGGGTTCGCCATGCGATCGCTCGAGGACCGCGGACTCGCCGAGGAGGCCGTCCAGGACACCTTCCTGCGCGCCTGGAGGGCGGGCGACCGCTTCGATCCACAGATCGGGTCGCTGCGCACCTGGCTGTTCGCGATCCTGCGGAACGTCGTGATCGACCTGGGTCGCGCGCGCGGCGTCGCGCCCCGTCGTGACCGGCGACGTACCCGAGATCGGACACGAGCCCTCGAGGAGATGCTCGTCAGCTGGCAGGTCGAGGAGGCGCTGCGGCGGATCGGCGACCAGCACCGCAGGGTGCTGGTCGAGACGTATCTGCGCGGCCGGCCCTACGCCGAGGTGGCGTCGGAGCTCGGCGTGCCCGAGGGAACGATCAAGAGCCGCGTCTACTACGGCCTGCGCGCGCTGCGCAACGCGCTCGAGGAGATGGGCTATGACGACTGACGAGTGTCGCATCTGGCGCGAGCGCCTCGGCGCGCTCGTCCTGGGTCAGCTCGGACCCGAGGAGCGGGCGGCCACCGAGGCCCACCTGGAGGGCTGCCCCGACTGCCGCGCTGAGGCCAACGCGCTCGCCCCGATCGCTGGGGTGCTGCGGCGAGCCGACCCGGAGCGCCTTGCGCCCCCCCCCATGCCTCCTCCGGGGCTCGCGCGACCGGATCGCGCGGCGTATCGCGGCCGAGCGCCGGGTCGCGCACCGGCGCAGGGTGCGCCTCGGGTTCGGCCTGGCCGCGGCCGCGGCCGCCGCAACCGCCGCGGTCTTGCTCGCGCTGAGCCTGACCGGGTCGCCGAACAGCGGTGAGTCGGTCCAGACGGTGGCCTTCCCCCGCCTCCCCAAGGGTGTCTCGGTCGAGCGCGAGCCTCGCACCCCGCCCCTGGGGGAGCGACGTGCATCTCTACGTCCGTGGCTTCAGGCCCGGGACGCTGTGCACCGTGTGGTTGCGCGCTCGCGACGGGCGCGATACCGGCGGGTCCTTTCGATACGTCTACGCCGGGCGAGAGCCGACGCGACGGAGCTGAGCTCCGGGATCGATCCGCCCGACGTCACCGCCATCGGCCTCACAGTCGGGTCGCGCACGTTCGTCGCACCCGTCCGGTCGCCAGGGACGGCCCAGGGCTGCCGGGAACGGCGGATGTGCCCGCCCGCGTGGGACCGGACGGCGGGTGCATCCCTGGCAGACGAGGAAGCTCGGCGGCTCCGCTGCCTGAGCGCTGCCGCGACGCCGCCCGGAATCTGCGATAAACGAGGCCATGGAGCGCCTCAGCCCCGACGACGCGCGCATCCTGCAGGCTCGAGTCCGACGTCATCGCGGGGCACACGCTCAAGATGGTGCATCGTGGACCCGCCGGGAGGCGGTGAGCCGCCCGGCGCTCGAGCTCGTTCGCCGCCGCGTGCAATCGCGACTGGCCGGCCTTCCCCGGGCGCGCCAGCGCCTGGCCCCCACGCCGCTCGAGCCTCGCGACGCCGGCTTGGATCGACGACACGAGCTTCGACATCCGCCAGGCAGGTGCGGCTCGCGTCGGAGCCGGTCATAGACGCGAGGGCCTCGTCGCCTATGCCGGGAAGGTCATGGCCGAACGGCTCGACCACTCGCATCCGCTGTGGTGTATCGACTTCGCCGGTCCGCTCGACGACGGGCGCATGGCCCTGGTCATCCGGATCCACCACTGCATGGCCGACGGCGTCACGGCGCTGCGGTTGCGTGTCGCAGCTGCTCTGGGATGACGATCGCGACGGGCGTGACCCGGGGCGGCCAGCCACTGGGAGGCCGGACCCGAGCCCGGCGCTACCCGCCTGCTGGCGGCGGGAGTGGGCAGCCGGGTGCGCGCGGTCGGGGGCGCGATGTCGCGCGGCGCGAGAGCGGCGGTGTCGCCGAGGAGCTGGCTAGCAACCGGACGGGCGCTCGCCGCGCTGCCCGGGACCCTTCGCCGCGAGCTCTGGCCGCTCGGCGCCGACACGACCTTCGACCGCCACATCGGCGGCGATCGTGAGCTCGCGTTCACTTCCTGCAGCGTCGCGGACCTCAAGCGAATCGAGCACGCGGCGGGTGAGGACGTAACCGTCAATGACGTCGTGCTCGCCATGGTCGCCGGGGCCATCAGGCGATGGCTCTCGACCCATCACGAGCGGATGGAGGCCATGCGCGTGCAGGTGCCGGTGAGCATGCACCACCGTGAGGAGGACGGGGAAGCGCTCGGCAACCGCGACTCGTTCCTGTTCTGCGATCTACCGATCTCGGAGCCGGACCCGCGGGCCAGGCTCGAGGCGATCAACGCTGAGACCCGGAGCCGAAAGGAGCACCACGATCCCGACGAGCTCTACTCGTTCTTCCACAGCCTCTCCCACATCCGCCCCCTCTACAGGGCCGCCTCGGAACTCGCCTCGGGCCCGCGGGAATTCGCGTTGTCGGTGTCGAACGTGCCAGGGCCGCGGGAGCCGATCAGCCTGCTCGGCGGCCGCGTCGCCGAGCTCTACTCGGCTGCCGAGCCAGCCGACCGCCACGCCCTGCGAGCGTCCGCGATCTCCCTGGCGGGCCGGATGGGACTCGGCTTCTGCACGGACCCCGGCGCGGTGCCGGGCGTCGCGGACCTGGCGGAGGGACTGGACGAGTCGCTGGCGGAGCTTCTCGAGCTCTGCTGAGCGCCTTCTGATGGAAACACCGATCGCTCTGGTAAGGCACCGAAGGCAGAACCAGCCGATCGCCGAAAGGCGACTTTGTCAGGCCAGGCCTGACTAACTCGCCGCTCACCGCCCGGGCGCGTCCCGGAACTTGACGAGCCCGCCGAGCACGCCCACGTACGCCGTGCCGTTCGGCGCGATCGTGACCGGCGCGTAGTTGTTGTTGTAGCCGAGGCCCTCGCCCGCCAGGCGGCGCCAGATCCGCCGCCCGGTGTCGAAGTCGAGCGCGGTGAGGTACCAGGCGTCCTGGTCGTCCGAGCGCGGCGGCTTCGTGTACGTGTAGACGAGGCCGGCCCTGGCCGAGACCTTGGGAACGACCGAGGGGGCGCGGGCGTCGCTGTGCCAGACCTTGTGGCAGCCCGTGCCCGCGCGGTTGACGTCCACGCGCTCCAGCCCCGGCGCGGTGACGCCACCGTTCTGGGTCGCCGGGATGCCGTAGCCGTAGTTGTTCTCGGCGATCAGCGCCCGACCCGCTCCGATCAGCGACTGGTCGGTTGACGAGCGGCCCTTGTGGAAGACCGGCACACGGCAGACGACGCGCCGGCCACGTGGGCGCGCCGCGCGCTTGAACACCATGATGTGGACGGGATCGGCGTTGTCGGTGATCGCGACGTACCGCCCGCCGTCCGTGATCGTCGGCGTCGTGCCCGATCCCGCCTGCGTTTGACCGGGCTTGACGGTGCCGTCGTTCGGATACCCGTGCCGCCACACGACGCGGACCCGGCCGTCCTCGGCGGTCAGCCTGTAGAGCGCCGCGTCCGTGACGATGTAGACCCCGCGGAGCTCGTCGACGGCGAACGAGTTCCCGATCGGCGCGCCGAGGTCGCGGGTATGGGCTTTGCCGCTGTGGCGGTTGACCCAGCCGACGACTCCGTCCCGGGTCGCGAACCAGATCCGCCCATCCCAGTCGGGCAGCGCCGAGATGATCTTGTCGTCGGCGGCCAGGTGTCCGCTGAGGTCGTAGTCCCGGCGCCGCTCCAGCCCTGGGCCGGGCGTCTCCGCGATGACGAAGATGTGGCGGGTGGTGGTCGGGGCGACCACGCGGTCACCGCGGCCGAGGTAGAAGTAGCCACCCCCGCTGAAGTCCGTGAACGGATTGCCCGCGCCTGGCTGGCGCGGTGGCAGCGGGTAGGTCGCCAGCGGCGTCAAGGTCTTCGGGTCGATGATCGCGACCACCGCGCGGTCGAGGCCGACGCAGATCGCCACCAGCCGATGGCGCGAGTCGAACGTGATCGAGGCGCACTCGCGGGCGAGCCCCGGGGCGACGTAGAAAGCCGACTGCGTGCCGGTTCGACGGCCCAGGGGGCCGCTCCAGCGGTAGCTGTCCGTCTGGTAGGCGTCGTCGTGGAGGTTGGAGAGGCCGTTCGGCGCCATGAACGGATTCCGTGGCACGACCGGGAGCGAGAAGGGAGCCGGCTTGGCAGGCGACCCGTCGAACGGCCTGATGTTGCCGGCCATCGGGCCCTGCGGGATCGGCGGCGGAGTCACGCCGGTCGTCTGCGCCGCCGCGCCGGCTGGAATGGTGAGCGGCACCACCAAGCCGATCGCGATCGCGATCGCTCGCTGGGTCATCCCGGCCCGAGGCTAGCGACGGGGACCAATTCCCGTGGCAGTTGCCTCAAGGATGGAAGAATGGACGAGATGCCGGCTCAAAAGCCCCTGGAGCTGATCCTGGCCCGCAACCTCCTCACCAGCATCTCGACGCCCGCCTTCCTGGTCGACCAGGACGCATCGCTCGTCTTCTACAACGAGGCCGCGGGGGCACTCCTGGGGCGCTCATTCGAGGACGTCGGCCGGATGTCGCCCGAGGAATGGACATCGACCTACGGTCCGTTCGACGCCAGCGGCAAGCCGGTCGACCTGGACGAGCTGCCCACGACCCGCGCCGTGAGGGATGGCCGCCCGGCGCACGCCGCGTTCACGATTCGCTCGGCGAACGGCGGCACTCGCGAGATCGAGTCGAGCGCCTTCCCGATCGTCGCGTCCGAGGAAGGCTCCTCCGGGGCGATGATCTTCTTCTGGCCGCTCGGAGAGGACGGGCAGAAGGGCGGATGAGGGTCAAGGTCTATGGCGCTCGCGGATCCGTTCCGGCCCCGGGGCCGGAGATGAACCGCTACGGCGGCAACACCTCGTGCGTGGAGCTGACGCTCGCAGGTGGCGAGCAGATCATCCTCGACGCCGGGACCGGCATTCGCACGCTGGGGCTCGGTATCACCGCCTCGCCGCACGTGAACATCCTGCTCACGCACCTCCACCTGGACCACATCCAGGGACTCATGTTCTTCCCGCCCTGCTTCCGCGCGGATGCCGACATCACGATCTGGGGCCCCGCCTCGCCAGAGGCGTCGCTCGAGGACCGCGTCGCACGCTACATCTCGGCCCCCCTCTCACCGGTCGAGGTCCGCGAGCTTCCCTGCGACGTCTCGTTCAGGGACACGCCGCCGAGCGAGTGGCAACTAGGCTCGGCGACGATCCGGTGCGAGGCGGTCAACCACCGCGGTCCGACCCTCGGCTTCCGGATCACCGACGGCGATACGACGGTCTGCTACATCCCCGACCACGAGCCGGCGCTCGGGACGGTCCTCGCCGAGACCGAGCCGGAGTGGATCTCCGGCTACGACCTCGCGAAGGACGCCGATCTGTTGATCCACGATTGCCAGTACGTCGACGACGAGTACCCGTTCCACGTCGGCTGGGGTCACTCCGCGATGACCGACACGCTCAGCTTCGCGTCCCGGATCGGGGCTCGGCGGCTCCTGCTCTTCCATCACGACCCGCTGCACGCCGATGGGTTCCTCGACGACCTGCACGCCGCCGCCCGGAGGCGATGGGCGGAGCTCGGCGGAGACCCCGCCGACGTCGCCATGGCGATGGAGGGAGGCGAGCTCGAGGTGGGTCCCGCCGCCACGCCCGCGGGGCTCGCCACGACCGCTTAGGCACTCGGCGCATCGCGCCGATCGGGCCGTTTCGCGGGCGCCGGCGGCGCCCTTCGACACTCGGTATAAGCACGTTGCGGAAATTCTCGACAGCGGGCCAGGGACTTGGGCCGCGCCTGCCTTAACTTTCCCGTCAGATTCGGATAGCCGCGATCCCAAAACGGAGGAAGAACACGTTGGCAACCGCAACCCAGCCCAGCACCAAGCCCGAGGACATCCTCGCCCGTGCGGACGAGGACGGAGTTGAATTCATCCGCCTGTGGTTCACCGACATCGTCGGGCAGCTGAAGAGCTTCTCGATCGGCCGTGAGGAGCTCGAGGGCGCCCTCGAGGACGGCATGGGGTTCGACGGTTCCTCGATCACCGGCTTCAACGCCATCGAGGAGTCCGACATGATCGCGATGCCCGATCCGGACACCTACGTGGTTCTGCCGTGGCGAACCGACGGCGAGAAGGGGAACGTCGCCCGAATGTTCTGCGACGTGCTGAGGCCGGGCGGGGAGCCGTACGAGGGCGACCCGCGGTTCGTCATGCGTCGCGCGCTGGCGAGGGCGAACGACCTTGGGTTCGACACCTTCAACCTCGGCCCCGAGCTCGAGTTCTTCTACTTCGCGTCCGACGGCCTCGGGGCCGACGGCGTTCCGGAGATCCTCGACAAGGGCGGCTACTTCGACCTGACCACGCTCGACGCCGCCTCCGACCTGCGGCGCGACACGGTCCATGCGCTGAGGCGGATCGGGATCCCGGTCGAGTACACCCACCATGAGGTCGGGCCGTCGCAGCACGAGATCGACATGCGCTACGCCGAGGGGTTGCGGATGTCGGACAACGCGATGACCTACCGGATCGTCGTCAAGGAGATCGCCGCCGAGCACGGCGTTTACGCGACCTTCATGCCCAAGCCGCTGTTCGGTGAGAACGGATCCGGCATGCACACCCACCAGTCGCTGTTCTCGGGCGGGAAGAACGCCTTCTTCGACGCCGACGGCGATTACCACCTGTCCGATACGGCCGGGTCGTACATCGCCGGGCTGCTTCGCCACGCCCGGGAGATCGCCGCGCTGTTCGCCCCGAACGTCAACTCCTATAAGCGCCTCGTGCCGGGCTACGAGGCGCCGGTCTACTGCGCGTGGTCGCAGCGGAACCGCTCGGCGCTCGTCCGAGTGCCCGTCTACCACCCCGGGAAGGAGCAGGCGACGCGCTGCGAGCTCCGCTGCCCGGATCCCTCCTGCAACCCGTACCTGACGTTCGCGGCGATGCTGTACGCCGGGCTGGAGGGGATCGAGAAGGGCTACGAGTGTCCGGAGCCAATGGAGCGAAACCTGTACGAGCTCTCTCACGACGAGCGGATCGAGCGCGGCATCGAGCAGCTGCCGGAGACGCTCGGGGAGGCGATCGAGGTCCTGGCGGACTCGGACCTCGTTCGGCGCGCGCTCGGTGATCACATCTTCGAGCGCTACGTGGAGCTGAAGCGCGCGGAGTGGGAGGACTACAGGATCCAGGTCACGCGGTGGGAGCTGGACAAGTACCTGCCGGTCCTCTGAGCTCCTAGACGATCCGCTTCGCTCGACCGCCGTCGGCGGCGCAAGCCGCGGCCGGCCCGCGCGCTCAGTTCTCGTCGTCGAGCGGCGCCGGGGGCTGCATGCCCCACTCTCGCATGCCGGTCTCGATCCGGTCGACCACCGTCTCGACCACCTTCACTCGCGCGTAACGCTTGGACTCCGCCTCGACCAGATGCCACGGCGCGTTTGGCTGGTCGGTTCGCGCCAGCATGTCCTCGACGGCCTCCGTGTACTGCCCGCGCTTCTTGCGGTTGCGCCAGTCCTCGTCGCTGAGCTTCCATGTCTTGAGGGGATCGCGCTCTCGTTTGCGGAAGCGGCCCAGCTGCTCCTTGGAGGAGATATGGAGCCAGAACTTCACCAGGATCATGCCGTTGTCCACGAGCGAGCGCTCGAACCCGTTGATCTCGTCGTAGGCGCGCGTCCACTCCTGTCGCGTCGCGAGTCCCTCCACGCGCTCCACGAGCACCCTGCCGTACCAGGACCGATCGAGCACAGCCATGCCGCCCCACCCAGGCAGTGCCGGGAAGAACCTCCACAGGAAGTGATGCCGCTTCTCGTCGTGCGTCGGCGCAGCGAACTGGACCACCCGCACGTGCCGCGGATCGAGCCTCGCCACCAAGCGCTTGATCGCACCGCCCTTGCCGGAGGCGTCCCACCCCTCGAACACGACGCAGAGCGGCGGCCCGATGCCCTGGTCGCCGATCAGCCCTCCGAGCGTGAGGCGAAGCTGCGTCAGTCGCTCCCAGCCGCGGTCCAGCGCGCGGTCCTCCTCCTTGCGACTCAGGGATTTGGACAGGTCCAGGTCGTCCAGGCGGCCCACCGTGCTCCGATCCTCTCAGGTCAGACGCTCAGTACGGGTCGGGGAGGGGGCCGGGCGGCTGCGGCTGATCGGTGGTGACGTTCAGCGCGATCGGCAGGGCGAGCGCGGCCAGGAAGATCAGGATGATCCCCACCGCGACGAGCCACCGGGCACGAAACATGTGGCCCAGGATCCCGATCGCAAAGCCGGCGACCATGAGCGACACGTAGGGACCGATCGAGTGCGGGAGGATCCCGGCGGCCGCCATCGCGTCATTATCATCGCCGCCATGGCCGCAAGCGAAGATCCCGGATCGGCCGCCGAGGTCCGGGAGGCCCTGGGCCGGGTCGGATACCTCGCCGACGAGCCCGCAGCGCTGGTCGCCTATCTGGCGCAGCGGCTGGGGAAGCCCGTGCTCGTGGAGGGGCCCGCGGGAGTAGGCAAGACCGAGCTCGCGAAGGCCATCGCCCGAGCGACACAGCGCCACCTGATCCGCCTGCAGTGCTACGAGGGGCTCGACGAGGCCAAGGCGCTCTACGAGTGGAACTACCGCAAGCAGCTCCTGCGGATCCAGGCGGAGTCGGGCGTCGACCCTCAGTCCGAGGCCGCCGGCTGGGATGCCGTCCACGGCGACATCTTCAGCGAGGAGTTCCTTCTCGCCCGCCCGCTACTGCAAGCGATCGCCGCCACCGAACCGGTGGTCCTCCTGATCGACGAAATCGACAAGACCGACCAGGAATTCGAGGCGATGCTGCTGGAGGTGCTCTCCGACTTTCAGATCTCGATCCCCGAGCTCGGTGTAATCGAGGCGCGCACCCACCCGATCGTCCTGCTCACGTCCAACAACTCACGCGAGCTCACCGAGGCGCTCAAGCGACGCTGCCTCTATCTGTGGCTCGACTATCCGGAGGTCGAGCGCGAGATGGAGATCGTCCGCCTGCACGCGCCGGAGCTCGACGAGCGGCTGGCCCGCCGGCTCGTGGAGGTCGTCCACATGGTGCGCCAGCTCGACCTGAAGAAGCCGCCCTCGATCGCGGAGTCGATCGACTGGGCGCGGGCGGTGCTGCTCCTGGGCGCCGACGACATCGACGCGTCGCTGTTCGCTCGGACGATGAGCATCATCGTCAAGCACCGCACCGACATGGACCTGGTCACCGAGCGCGTGGGAATGAAGCTCGGCGGCGTGCAGGGCCTGGGTGCGGAAGCAGCGGGATGAGTTCCCTTCCCCCCGGGCTCGCCCCACGCCTGGTCTCGTTCTGCGAGGAGCTCCGCGGCGAGGGCGTCGCGATCGGCACCTCGGAGATCCTGGACGCGTTCGCCGCGCTGGAGAAGGTGCCGTGGGCGCGCGAGGAGGACTTCCGGGAGGCGCTCGCCGCCACGGTCGCGAAGTCGCAGGAGGACCGCCGAGTGTTCGAGCTGCTGTTCGACCGCTTCTTCTTCCGCGCCGCCGAGTCGGAGGCGCTCGAGCGCGGCATCCGCGAGGACCGGCGCTACGACGACGGGGACGGCCTCGACCTCGGCGAGTTGCGCGAGGCGGTGCGGCAGGCGATCGCCGAGGGCCGCGACGGGGAGATGCGCGACGCAGCCAGGCTCGCGATCGCCGCCTTCGGCCGCCATGGAGAGGGTTCCGGCGTCATCGGCGTCGACGTGCAGCGAATCCGCCGCACGCTTGGCCTGCAGTCGCAGGGTCGAGGCACCGAGCCGGGTGAGGTGGAGCTCGACCGCGAGCAGATCAACCGCTTCGAGCGCCACCTTCGCCGCGAGCTCGAGCGTGCGCTGATCGAGCGCACGGAGAAGCTTCCGCCGTCGCGCCCCCTCGCCGAGCTCGACCGCGCCCTCCCGACGAGCCCCGCCCAGGACCTCGCCGGGGTTCACCGGGCGGTCGCCCAGCTCAAGCGCCGCCTCGCGACGCTGGGGCACGAGCAGCGCGGCCGGCGGCGGGGCGCGGTCGTCGACATGCGGCGCACGATGAGGGCGTCGCTCGACACCGGCGGGGTGCCGCTGCGGCTGAAATACCGGCCCAAGCACCCGCGCCGGCCGGAGATCTACGTTCTCTGCGACGTCTCGACCTCGGTCACCTCGGCCAGCGTCTTCTTCCTGTCGGTGCTGCATGCCCTCCACGACGCCTTCCGCAAGCTCCGAAGCTTCGTCTTCATCGAGCGAATCTCCGAGGTGACCGAGATCTTCGAGCGCGAGCGCGACTTCCGCGCGATCTCCGAGCGGGTCAGCCGCGAGGGCGGCGTCGCTGACGTATCCGGGTACACCGACTACGGCCGCGTGTGGCTCGAGTTCCTGGAGGAGATCGTGGACGACCTCGGGCCGCGCTCCACCGTCATCGTGCTGGGCGACGCGCGCACGAACGGCCGCGAGCCCCACGCCGAGGTCTTCGCCCAGATCACGCAACGGGCGGGCCGGACCTTCTGGCTGAATCCCGAGCCGCGCCTCTACTGGAACTACGGCGATTCGGTCATGGCGGCCTACGAGCGCCACTGCACGGCGGCCTTCGAGTGCTGGACCACCCGGCACCTCGAGGGGTTCGTGAACGTGGTGGCGGGTGGCACCCCGCTGGTCGACCAGGGATAGAGCCCACCGCCCATCCGCATCACCCCGTCAGCCGAGATTGTCGGATTCATCGGCCATATCGCGATGAATCCGACAATCGTGGTGGGAAGGGGCTGGGCGGGTAGCCGGGAGCAATGGCCACCGCGGCGATACTCGACGTCGACGGCACCCTCGTCGACACGAACTACCACCACGCGATCGCGTGGTACCGGGCGTTTCGCCGGAACGGGGTGACGCCCGAGATCTGGCGGATTCACCGGCACATCGGCATGGGCGGCGACCAGCTCGTCGGCGCGGTTGCCGGCGAGGATGCCGAGGAGCGGGTCGGAGATGACATCCGCGAGGCCGAGGGCGAGATCTACATGGGGATGATCGACGAGGTCGAGCCCTTCGAGGGGGCCCGCGAGCTGATCGTCGAGCTGCGCGTGACGGCCGACGCGGTTGTCCTGGCCAGCTCGGCGAAGGAGCACGAGGTGGACCACTACCTCGACCTGCTCGAGGCCCGGGACCTCGCCACGGACTGGACCACCTCAGCCGACGTCGAGGCCACCAAGCCGCAGCCGGACCTCGTGCATCGGGCGATGGACAAGGCCGGCACCCACTCCGCGCTCATGATCGGGGACACGAGCTGGGATTGCCAGGCGGCGGGGCGTGCCGGGATTCCGGCCGTCGCCGTGATGACCGGTGGGTTCGCCGCGTCCGAGCTGCGCGAGGCGGGGGCAGTCGCGGTCTTCTCCGGGCTCGCGGAGCTGCGCGCCGCGCTGTCCGAGCTCCCGGTCATCGGCCGCGACCGCGTCGGGGCGGCGAGCGATGACAGGTAAACTCCCGTCAGTTGACGACAGGGGTGCTCGCGGGCTAGCGGGCTGAGATAGCGCCTCTGGACACCCACCCGGCGCTGACCCTTAGAACCTGTGCGGTAATGCGCGCGGAGGGAGCATGCGAACGACTTCCGAGGCTCCCGTAGCGGAGCCTCAACCAGTTAAGAGGGCGCTCGACGGCGGCGCACGCGATGTCGCACCCGACCCGGGGGGCACCGACGCCGCCGTCCGGATCGAGGGGCTCGAGCACTCGTTCGGCGACCTCGGGGTCATCGCGGGCATCGACCTCCGCCTGCGATCGGGCGAGGTACGCGGGATCGTCGGGCCGTCCGGATGCGGCAAATCCACGCTGCTCGAGCTCGTCGGCGGACTGCGCGAGCCGTCAGCCGGCGAGATCGCCGTTCACGGCTCCTCGCATCCGCGCCGGCGGCTCTCCAGCTGCGCGTACATGCCGCAACGCGACCTGCTCCTTCCGTGGCTGTCGGCGATTGACAACGCGGCGATCGCGCTTCGAAACCGGGGCGCCTCGCGGCGCGACGCCCGGCGGGCGGCGCACCCGCTGTTCGAGCGCTTCGGGCTCGCTGGGTTCGAGGGGACCCGTCCCGCCGAGCTCTCCGGCGGGATGCGCCAGCGAATCGCGTTCCTCCGCACGCTCCTCGCGGGAAAGCCGGTGCTGCTGCTGGACGAGCCGTTCGCGTCCCTCGATGCCATCACCCGGGCGGAGATGCAGGAGTGGCTCGCGGAGGCGCTGGCAGGGGAGTCGCGCACGGTCATCCTGGTGAGCCACGACGTCGAGGAGGCCCTCTACCTGTCCGACCGGGTGACGGTGCTCTCGCCGCGGCCGGCCCGCGCGGTCGGTGAGGTCTCCGCGCCTGCGCCGCGATCCCGACCGCGGCTCGAGACCGTGACGAGCGCCGCCTTCACGGCCGCGCGAGAACGGGCGCTGGAGGCTCTCACGGAGGCCACGCGATGAGACGCTGGCTCCCCCCGGTCGTGATCGCTCTGGTGCTCCTCGGCCTCTGGCAGCTCGCCGCCAGCGCGGACGTCATCGCCAACGCGCTCCGGATCGAGCCGTTTCTCGTACCGGCACCGAGCGACATCGCGCGGTCGCTCTGGACCGACCGCTCGCTGCTCGTCGACAACGGCTGGGTCACGCTTCAGGAGGTCCTCGCGGGCTTCGCCGTGTCGATCGTCGCCGGGGTCGGGTTCGCGGTGGTGTTGCACCTCTCCCCCACGCTGCGGCGCGCCTTCTACCCGCTGCTGGTCGCCTCGCAGACCGTGCCCATCGTCGTCGTCGCGCCGATCCTCGTCGTCTGGCTCGGCTTCGGGATCGGGCCCAAGCTCGCGATCATCGCGCTGATCTGCTTCTTCCCGATCACGGTCAATACCCTCGACGGCTTGCGCTCGGTGGACCCCGACCTCGTGAAGATGATGCGCACGCTCGACGCGGGCCGCTGGCGAACCCTCAGCGGCGTCGAGGCCCCGACCGCGCTGCCCGTACTTCTTCAGCGGTGCCAAGATCGCCGTTGCGGTCGCGGTGATCGGCGCGGTGTTCGGGGAATGGGCTGGATCGAGCTCGGGCCTCGGGCACCTGATCCAGCAGGCATCGGCTCAGCTCCAGACGGCCCGGACCTTCGCTGCGGTCGTGGTGCTGTCGGTCCTGGCGATCGCACTGTTCGGGCTCCTGGCGGCGCTCGAGCGCCGCGTGGCCTGGTGGGGTCCCGCGGAGACGGACGGCCGGTGACACGAGGGAAAGAGGACGATCGGTGATCAAGGCAGCTGGCAGGTCGGCTCTGGCCGTCGCCGCGGCGGTCCTTGCCGCGAGCGTCGCGCTCGGATGCGGCGAGAAGTCGGAGTCCACGACGCCTGGAACGCCACAGCCGTTCTCGCTCGCGCTCGACTTCTACGTCAACCCGGACCACGCCGGGATCTACGAGGCGCTCGACAAGGGTTACTTCCGCCAGGCCGGCCTGGAGGTCCAGCCACAGACGCCCTCCGACCCGTCGGCTCCGATTCGGGAGGTGGCCGCCGGCCGCGTGGATCTCGCCATCTCCTATGAGCCGGAGGTCCTCCTGGCCCACGATCAGGGGCTCCCCGTGAAGGCCGTCGCCGCCCTCGTCCCGACGCCGCTGACCTCACTCATCTGGCTGAAGGACTCCGGCATCCAGAGCGTCAAGGACCTTGGTGGAAAGACGATCGCGACGGCCGGCATCCCGTACCAGGAGGCCTACCTGAAGACGATCCTCGACCGCGCCGGACTGTCCACCGACGACGTGAAGACGGTCGACGTGCAGCAGGGGCTCCTGCCGGCGATCCTCTCCGGCCGCGCCCAGGCGATGCTCGGCGGGTTCCTCAATGTCGAGGGCGTCGACCTTCAGCTTCGCGGCAAGGACCCGACCGTCATCCCGGTCGACAAGCTCGGCATCCCCACCTACGACGAGCTCGTGCTGGTGGCGAACTCGGACACGCTGGACTCGAAGTCCGAGGACATCCGCCTGTTCCTCGACGCCCTGGAGCGAGGGACCAAGGCCGCCGTCGCCGACCCGGTCGGGGCGACCAGGGACATCCTCGCGGCGGGCAAGGGCCTCGACCCCAAGATCACCGCCGCCGAGGTCCGCAAGACCCTGCCCCTGCTGCTCCCGCAGGACTCGGGCCACCCTTATGGCTACATGGACCCCGGCGAGTGGGACAAGTTCGCCCACTTCTTCGCCGACAACGGCGAGATCAAGGCGCTCCCCCGGGTCGACGACGTGTTGACGAACGATCTGCTGCCCGGATCGAAGCAGCCGTAGGCGCCGCGGTCAGGCCGCCATTCGCAGCGGCGGTCCCTGAGCGATCGCCTTGTGGTGGGCGAACAGCACGAAGTCGCCCGCGAGGCCACGATAGGGCGCGTATGGGCGGAAGAACTCCTCGACCTCCTCGATCGTCGCCCGCCGGCCCAGGCCCGCGAGGCGCCCCACGAGCTTGATGTAGCCGAGGTCACCCGCCGGTAGCGAGTCCGGTTCGCCGCGGCCGTACAGGGCGAGGCACTGAATCGTCCACGGCCCGATCTCGCGGATCGCCGTCAGGCGGCGGTCGCCCGCGCCATCGGCCGGGTCCACCCGCCCCTCGCAGACCTCCTTGGCGACCCTGATCATCGCCAGCGCGCGGGCCGGCGAGAGGTCAATCGCGGCCAGCTCGGCAGGGGATCGGGAGGCGATGAGCTGCGGCGTCGGTACGTCCCGCAGCACGCGGCCGTCGCCGTCGTCGCGCGTCACGCCCCACCTGAAGACCATCCGCCGCTGGATCGCGGCGGCGCGCCCGGACTCGATCAGCTGCTTCGTGATCGACCACGCCAGCGCCTCCCAGGCCCAGGGGCGACGCCGGGGCCGGTGCCAGGGGCGCCCGCGGATCGCGCCCCCGAGCAGCGGGTCGCCACGGAACAGCTCGTAGACCTCGCGGTAATCCTCATCGACCCCGAGCGCGAACCGCATGCGCTCGACCGCTCGCGCTCGATCCTCGGCCGAGTCCGCCTCCGCGCGGATCAGGACGGTGCCGTCGCGGCGCTGCGCCGCGCGCACGACGGCGGGGCGCCCGTCCACGTGCAGGAAGCGCGTCACGACGCCTCGGCGGACCCGCATCACGGCGTCCCCACCGCCGCCGGCCGGCAGTCGGTACGGCCACGGCGGACGGATCTCGACGTCGAGGCAGCCCGCGGCCGGGCTGGGCCCCCGAGCGTCCATCGGCCGCTACCTGCCGCTGCCGAGGATGTGGACGTCGACCAGGAAGGAGCGGCTGGCGACGATGTTCGACTGCTCCGGGCGCCGAGCGAGGACGCGGCGCCCGCGCTGGCGCCTGGCCTGTCCCGCCCCTCGGACCGCGCGTACCGCCGCGACCGTCGCGGCCCCCGCCACCAGCCCGCCCGCGGCGGCGATCGCCGCGGCTCGCATCTCCCCGCGCCAAGCGTCCACATCCGTGCGTCGCGAGGGCTCCGGCAGGCGTCTGGGCTGAGGCAAGCTCCTGAGTGTCGTTGGGCTGCGGCTCCTCGACCGCGTCCGCCTCCAGCACCACGTCCTCTGCGTCCATCACTTCCTCACGCGCCGCCAAACCAACTCCCCTTTCTGAGCTGGCGCCGACCGGCCGGGCCAGTCTAACGGCGCGTCCAGCGGTCACGACGGTGCCGGGGGAGCGATCCGCCGCTCGCGCTTTCCGCACTTTGCGAGGTCGAGGCGGCGGCTCAGCCCAGCGGCATCTCGTAGAGCCGATAGCGCTTCACGATCGAGCCGCCCATCCCCTCCATCGCCCGGTTCATGGGCTCGTTGACCTCGAGGATCCATCCCATCTCACCGCCCTTCTGGCGCACTCGGGCGGCGGCCTCGACGTGGCGGACGTAAAGCGCGGCCGCGACGCCGAAGTGCTGGTACTCGGGCTTGACGCCGAGCGCGAACACCCTTACCTGATCGATGCTGCGCCGGCCGGTGAGGAAGTGCCACCAGCCGAAGGGAAGGAGCCTGCCGTTCATCTTCGCGAGCACCTGATTGATGTCCGGCAGGGTGAGAGCCGCACCGACCACCTCGCCCTCGCGCTCGGCGATCATCGCCCAGTTCTCGTCGAGGATCGGCTTCAGGTTCTTGGCCTGGAATCGCACTTCCTCCTCGGTGATGGGGACGAACCCCCAGTTCGGTCCCCACGCCGCGTTGTACACCTCCATGAACCTGGCGATCTCTGCCTCCAGGTCTCGCTTTCGCATGTGGCGAACGCTCACGCCGTGCTCGGACTGCGACTTCCTGGCCCGCCTCGTGAATGAAGTCGTGGAGCCGGTCCCCTTGTTTGAGCTGCCCGAGATAGAGCTCCCACATCAGCAGGTCCATCGTCTTCGTCATGCCCGAGTCCCTCGACGAGCTCCCGGTAGTAAGGCGGGTGCCATGGCTCCAGCACAAGCGGGTCGCGCTCGTGACCCTCGATCAGGAGGCCGCATTCGTCGTTGGTGGTGAAGTCCATCGGGCCGAGCATGCGCTCGCGTCCGCGCTGGCGAAGCCAATCGGTGGCCGCGTCGACGAGTGCCCGTCACGGTCTCGGTGTCGTTCTCCGACTCGAAGAAGCCGAACATCCCGTCGTTTCCGCCCTGGAACTGAGTCCAGCGCTCGTCAACGTGGGCGGTGATCCGGCCCACCACCTGCCCGTCGCGTACGGCGATGAAGTACTCCGCCTCGGCGTGCTCGAAGAACGGGTTCTTCTCGCGGTCGAGGAACCCTCGGCGCTCGATGATCAGCGGCGGAACCCACGGCGTGTCGCGGTGGAGCCGAAATGGCAGCTGGATGAACTCGCTGAGATCGCCCCGCCCCCTCACCGGCCGCACGGTCACGTTCATGTGTGTCAGGCCGACGCCGTAGGGCGCCGGCAGCAGCATGTGCAGTTGGTTGTGTCACGCCGGCGCCGTAGGGCGCCGGCGCAGCATGTGCCGCACGGTAGTCGGTCGCGCCTGGCCGCGGCTTCCTGGCCGCCATGGAAGACTCTCGCCATGGCGAGACCGACCGCACGCCCGTCGACGTCTTCGAACGAGCCCGCACGCACGACCGCAAGGAGCAGCTCGAGGCCGCCAAGGAGGCCGACCTCCTTCCCTACTTCCGCCTGATCGAGTCGGAGGCGGGCCCCGTTGTGGAGATGGAGGGGCGCCAGAAGATCATGCTCGGCTCCAACAACTACCTCGGCCTGACGGGCGATCGTCGCGTGAAGGCCGCGGCCCGCGACGCGCTCGAGCGGTACGGGACCGCGCTGACCGGCTCGAGGTTCATGAACGGGACGATCCCGCTCCACGTCGAGCTCGAGCGCGAGATCGCCGACTGGATGGGAACCGAGGACGCGCTCGTCTTCACCACGGGCTACCAGGCGAACCTCGGGACGATCGGCACGCTCCTCGGTCCCGGCGACACCGTGATCTGCGACTCCGGCGACCACGCCTCGATCCTCGACGGGTGCCGCCTGTCCGGCGCGAAGCTGCGGCCGTACCGGCACAACCAGATGGACAAGCTCGACCAAGATGCTCGAGCGGGGCATCGGCGACGGCGGCGGCGTCCTGGTCGTGGTTGACGGCGTGTTCTCGATGGAGGGCGACCTCTGCCCGATCCCCGACGTCCTCGAGCGGACCGAGCGCTACGGGGCCCGCCTGATGGTCGACGAGGCGCACGCCGTCGGGGTGCTCGGGGCGCCGCGGAACCGGCTCGTGCGAGCTCTTCGGGGTCGAGGACCGGGTCGACCTGCGCATGGGTACCTTCTCCAAGAGCCTCGCGTCGTGCGGGGGGTACATCGCCGGGCCGGCGGACGTGCTCGAGTACCTGAAGATCGCGGCGCGCCCGTTCATGTTCACCGCGGCCGCAGTCCCGGCGGCGGTCGGCGCGGCGCTCGAGGCCGTGCGGATCTGCCGGTCGGAGGGCGGACCGCTCTTCGAGCGGCTGCTCGACAACGCCGAACTACCTGCGCCGCGGGTTCGCTGACCTCGGGCTGAGGGTCGTCGACCCCGGCCGGCTGCCGGACGGCTCTGCGGCGACAACCCCCGTGGTCCCGGTCGTCGTCGGCGAGGACTGGCAGGCGGTGCTCCTGTGGAAGGCGCTGTTCGACGCCGGCGTCTACACCAACGTCGCGCTCCATCCGGCGGTCCCGCCGGCCGGGGCGCTCCTGCGGACCAGCCTGATGGCGACCCATGAGCGCGAGCCATCTCGACCGAGCGCTGGAGATCTTCGCCCGGACGATCGCGGAGTTCCCAGACCTCCCCCGCGATGGGTAGTTTCGGCTTGTCCATTTTCGGACAAGCGAGAAGCCGAGCAAGAAAAGCTTGCTCTTAGCGAACGACTCGTGCCGGCAAGGGGGGGCGCCGGTTGACGCTCGGCGCCCGGCTCGCCTAGGTTCCCACGCACGCCGGACGTCACCCCGGGGCAGGGAGTGGCCGGAGCGGAGAGAGAGGAAATCATCCCGTTTCGTCCGACCCCCAGGGCCCCGAGAGAACGGAGGGAGGAGCGTCCGGTTCATCCCCGGCAAGCCTCTAAACACTCAGAGGAGGAGTGACAATGTCCGCTGCCTCGACGGTCGTCTCTGTGCCGCAGCACATGCAGGCACTGGCCCACGCCAACCGCGTCCGCCTCGCGCGCGCGTCACTGAAGCGCGCCATCCTCGCCAACCAGATCGAAGTCACGGAGGTCGTGCGCAACTGCCCGTGGGAGGTCGAGACGATGACGATCGGCGAGCTCCTGCGGAGCCAGCGGCGCTGGGGTCGGACCCGCGTCCGGAAGTTCCTCACCTCGCTGGCCCTCAACGAGAATCGCGAGCTGGGCCGGCTCACCGAGCGCCAGCGCAACGTCCTCGCCGCCGCGCTGACGGCGAAGCAACGCCGCCGGCGCTAGCACTCACTCTCGCTGACGTCGCGCGCCCAGGCACGGATCGCCATTCGGAGGCGGGGCGCCGTCGTCAGCGGAGCTTGAACGGCGCGACCCGAGCGGCGCTGGAACGCGCGGGTCAGCATCCATGCGGTCGCCGCGAACGCGGCGGCCGCGATCGCGAGCGCGACGGGAGCCACAGATCGCGGCGCGAGGAAGAAGAGCCCCGCCAGGATGCCGACGCCGACCGCGCCCGACGAGCAGGAAGGTGTGCGAGCGGTAGCCGCCGAAGTGCTCGCGAACCGAGAGCTCGAGCCCGGCGATCGAGCAGAGCACGGCGCCCGCCGCGATCATCACGACGCCGTTCGACCCCCCGACGACGAAGCCGGCGATCAGCAGGACGATGCCGGCGAGGACGACGAGCTCGACGAGCGGCACGCTGCCCCATGGGGCAGGCGGGCGCCCGTCCAGGTTCGCCGCGCGCCGGCGCAGCGCCGGGCGCCTGGCCGGCCCTGGGCGTCTCGATGCCGTTCGCCGGCGCTACCGGCGGCTTCGGCGGAGGCTCTCTGCGGGGGCGGCGCTTGCGCCGCCGCTTGGAGCTCACCTAGCCAGCGGAAGGGGGGCCGCAAGCCCCGCGGCTAACGGACAACCCGAGGAGTGCTTGACGCGCCACCACCCCAGCAGCATCCCGAGGATGCCCCACCGCGGACGTGAGTGCCAGTGCTGACAGGGCCGCTCCCCGACGTCCTCGGCCGCGACCCGCACCCAGCGGTAGCGCTCCGGGGCTCGCGATCATCGACTCGAGCAGCCCGCGGTTCGCTTCCTCGATCTCGCCTCGACGAGCGAGCTCGGCCTGCGCCTCCCGCAGCCGTACGGCGAGCCCGTCGCGTACCCGCTCGAGCTCCGCGACGCCGAGCACCCGCGGGCCGCCGACGGCCGGGCACGCTCCACTCGATCCCCGTTCGCGGAAAGGCCGAGGCGAACAGCTCTCCCAGGCGCCTCTCGAGCAGCGCGATCTGACGACAGAAGCTCGTGCCGGGCCTTCCGCGCGACACCGGGTTCGACGCGCTCGACCGTGGCGCGCTCGAGTCCCGAAGCCGCCATCGCTCCGGGACTCGCTCGATCTCAAGCAATTGCTCGGGCAACGAAGCCCCTCCTTCCGACCCTGGATGGACCCCACAGTCTAGCCCCGGGACGGCGTGGTCGATCCAACCCCCAAGGGGGGAGCCTCGGCGTACACGTGGGCTCCGGCGTGTTGCGGCGAATAGATCGGCCTCGGGCGGCCCCTGAGGTCCGCATCGCCCGACGCGGCCAGCCAGATGGCCTCCTCGACGGCGATGTCCGGGACGCCCTTGACCTGGATGGCCGCGAGGATCGTCCGCGCCGTCTTCGGGCGTGACACCCCGGCCGGACCCCGTCGCGCCGAAGAGCAGCGCAAGCGGCCGCGCTTCGTCGGCGATCACCAGCGTTCCCTCGGAAGCGGCGCCGGGCCGGCCCTCCAGGTCCTCCCCCTCCGCGCTCTGGCGGATGCCGAGCCGGCCGTTCGCGCGGTCGGCGTCGAAGGCGCGCAGCGCAACGCCGGACTCGATGATCGCGATCGTCAGCGCGTCGTCGAGCAGGCTCTGGC
This sequence comes from uncultured Actinomycetes bacterium, assembly GCA_963797665.1. Taxonomy (GTDB): domain Bacteria; phylum Actinomycetota; class Thermoleophilia; order Solirubrobacterales; family 70-9; genus AC-56. The sequence continues at coordinate 23,393 of CAWCQE010000006.1, forward strand.
TGACGAACCCGCCGCGCTTGATGCGCTCCAGCGCCACCGCCTCCACCGGCGTCGGCTGCTCGTCCGGATCGAGCCCGATCTGGCGGAAGAAGACGCGATAGGCCCAGGGAATCGGCTGGTGGCGCAGCGCGATCGCCTGGGGGCCCGAGAAGCGGTCCGACATCTGCGCGAGACGGTTCTTGAGCTCGCGCGGGCTCCGACCCGAGCCGTGCTCGATCAGCAGGTAGCGCAGGCCGAGCCCCGGAAACTCCTCGCGCAGCTCCGGCGCGACCCAGCCGGCCTCCGGGACCGCATCGCCGCTCATCAGCGGCTCTCCGCCTCGCGCTCGCGCGTCTGCCGGAGCAGGCGTCTTGACGTCGCGCTCGGAGCCCGGCGCGAAGGCTCGCCGGACTCTGGTCCGGCGGCTGCGACAGCTCGGCGATGCCCGCCTTCGCGAAGGCCAGGATCCCGCCGGGATAGGCGAAGGCCACCGTCGGGCAACCTCCGACCCGGTAGAGGTCGCTCACGGCGCCGTCGCGGTCGTATCCGACCGGGCATGGTCCAGCCATGCTCCTGAGCGATGCTCCGCACGTCCGCGGGTCGTCCCGGACGTCGATCGAGAGGAAGTTGACCCGGCCCCGGTATTCGCGCGCGATCCGATTCAGGGCGTCCTGGGTTGGCAGGCAGTTCGCCCCGCGGGTGAACCAGAACGAGAGCACGAGGGGCCGGTTGAAGAGGTCGCAGACGCGGATCGCGCCCTTGCGTGGGATCTGGCACGCCGAGGGTCGCCGCGCGTCCGCCGGGCACGGGTTCTGGGAGGTCGAGCAATCGTCCTGGGCGATGTTCGCGTCCTTGTCGAGAGGGCCGGGCGGAAGCGCGTTCGGCACCGCGAACTCGGACAGCGGCATGCCGCGATCACCGCCGCTGATTCCCAGCGTCCCGCCGCTCTGCGTGCGGATCGTGTTGAGCGTGGCGACGATGATCAGCACGAGGAACGCGATCCCGACGAAGGTCGAATAGCGCCGGCCCGGCCGCTTGGACGCCTGCTCGGAACCAGCCACGCCCGTTCCCTACGCGTGTCGGGGCTGGACCCTCGCCCGATCGATGTCCGGGTCTCGCTCGGGCGCCACGGACTCAGCCGGCGTCCGCCGGCGCGGGGCGGCCACGGCGCCGGAAGCGCGCGACGAGCGTCTGAACCGGCTGGAATCCGCCCTCCGCCCACACCAGCGCCGCCGGCAGTACCAGGAGCACGCCGACGAGCGCCACGCCGAGGTCGAACACGGTCACGAGCCCGAAGTCGCGGAGCATTCTGATGTCCGTGAACACCAGCACGGCGAAGCCGGCGATGGCGGTGACCCCGGATGCGGCCACGGCGGCGCCCGTGCGCGCGAAGGCGCGGCGCAGCGCCTCGCCGAGTGACCCACCCGCGGCGCGCTCCTCGTAGTAGCGCGCGCGAGAGCAGGACGCTGAACTCGGTCGCGATCGCGATGACCAGCGCGCCCAGGGTCGCCGACATCGGGTTCAGCGGCACTCCGGTGATCCACAGGATGAGCGAGGACCAGCCCGGTCGCAAGCACGATCGGGATCAGCGGGACGAGCGCACGGCGCGCAGAGCGATAGACCGCGACCAGGACGAGCGCCACGGCCAGCAGGCCCGCGATCGTCACCAGGTAGCGGCTTCCCGACAGGGAGGAGTTCGCGTCGGCCGCGAGGACCGGCAGCCCGAGGACCTCCGCCGTGACCCCGGGCGGCGGCGCCGTGCCGCCACCCGGGCGGGTTGATCTGGGCGCGGATGTCGTCGATCAGGGCCTTCTGCTGATCGAACGGCATCACCTTGATCCCGAACGTGATCACGCCGGTGTTGCCGGGTTTGCCGGTCTTCGGATCCGTGGTCACCATCGCCTGTGACACGTAGTGCGGGAGCAGGCGCAGATCGGTCTTGATCCGCTGGACTGGCTCGGCGCGGACTGGCGAATCGCCGTAGAGGAAGTCGGGCAGCGAGATCTCCGGGCAGATCTCGGTCTGCGGGGACCGGCACGACGGCGTGGTGCCCGCGTAGCCGTGGCGCGCTAGCACCCGCTGCTCGAAGTCGTGCATCCACGAGATCACCTTTGGGTCGGTGAGGTCCGGGCGCGGTGACCGTGACATAGGTGAGCCCGGAGACCCCCGTCGCGTTCTCGAGCTGGTCGACGTCCTGAAGCGCCGGGAGGTTGCGGGGCACGAGCTCGCGGATGTCGGAGATCACCGGGATCTGGGTTCCGACGCCCCAGCCCGACGACCGCGAGCAGCGGCCGCGACGGCGAGGACCCTGCCGGGCGCCGCGATGGACACCGCAAGCGCCCGCCGGCCCACGCGACCGGCGCCCGCCCCAACTCGGCCGAGCTGAGCGCGGCGACCGGGCGGACGGCCTCGCTCACCCGCCCGCGGGCGGCCGCCCAGCCGCGAGGGCCGCTCGAGGAGCCCGGAACTCGATCGGGATCCGCCGGCCGCAGCAGCGACAGGGCGGAGAGGCCCACCGTCAGCGCAAGGCGAAGGCGATCGCGATCCCGAGCACGAGGAGCAGGGCGAAGCCGCGCACCATCGGGATCGGCGAGAGGACGAGGACGCAGAACCCGGCGGCGGTCGCCAGGCCCGCCGTCGCGATCACCGGGCCGCCGCGCGCGGCGGCCTCCACCGCCGCCCGCGGTGGCGAGGAGCCCCTCGCGCAACGCCTCGACGAAGCGCGCCTGGAACTGGATCGCGTAGTCGACCGACAGCCCGATCAGGACGGGCAGCACGGCGATCGAGGCCATGGTCAGCGAACCGCCGACGAGCGACAGGAACCCGAACGTGATCCCTGCCGCGCCGAGCGCGATGCCGAGCGGCAGGAGCCGGAGCGGGGAGCGGAACACGAGCGCGAGCGTGATCACCATCGCCGCGAGCGCCGCCGCCAGCAGGATGAAGATCTGCGTCGAGAGCTCCTGCGCCAGGCCCTCGAACACGACCGGCACGCCGCTCACCACGTAGCGCGGCTGCGTCGACCCGAACGACGAGAAGCGCTTCAGGTGGAAGGCGGGGTCCTGGGTCGGCCTGCCTGAACAGCGATATCGCCTCCGCTCGCTGCGCGTCGCGAGAGCCCGGGGCGCAGCCGGACCGAGATCAACGCCGCCTTGGCGCTGGGCACGATCGCCGCCAGGCGCGCCTTCGGCTGTGCACCCCGGCAGGCCTCGGGTCGCAGATCACCGACTCGACATAGCGCGGGTCGTTCAGACGGGGCGGGCCCTGCTGCCCGTAGCGGGCCGCAAGCTGAGCGAGCTGCGGCTGGAACTGCTGGAGTACGCCCTGATACGCGGCAGGCGCCGCCTGCTGCTGTTGTGCCTGCGAGAAGCCCTGGCGCTTGGCCGCTCGCGGCGGCCTGCTGCGCCGCCTGGCGCGCCTCGCTCCGATCGCCGCCTGAGCCTCCTGCTGATAGAGCTTGTTCGCCTCGATCGCGAACTGGTTGAGGAAGGTCGCCGGGCCGAAGACGACGGCGCTCGGATCGAGCTTCGCGATGGCGGCGCACGGTGCCGGCGCCGGCTGATCCGTGAACGACCTGCCCGCCCTTGCCTTGCCGGACAGGCAGCTCTCGAGCGCGAGCAGCTTGCCGAGGTTGCTCGGTCAGCAGCAGCTGGCGCAGATCGCCCTTGACCAGGACCTCGACCGGCTCGTCGCCGAACTGGTCGTAGAAGTCCTGGGTTTCCGCGTATGTGGTCGAGCCCCTGTCGACCAGGGAGCTCGGGCTGCGGTCCGCCTCGAGCCGCAGCGCGGCGACCGCGCCGATCAGCGCCAGCAGCACGGCCGCGACGATGACCGGCGTGGGCCGCTCAACCGCCCGCCCGGCGATCCGTGCCATCAGATTCCGCATGCGAAAGAGATTACGGAGCACGCAGAACGGCCGAGCCGCCTGGCTCAGTCCATCGCCAGGGGGCCTTCGGTCTCCGCGTTGAGGAACTGTGCGACGAACTCGTTGTCGGAGTCGAACAGCTCGTCGGAGGGGCCGGACTCGACGATCCGCCCTTCCAGAGCACCGCGATGAAGTCGGCGATCCGCCGCGCCGTGCCGAGGTCGTGGCTGATCACGAGGTAGCAGCCGCCGTTCTCCTCGTGCACCTCGCGGATCAGCTCGCACAGGAGCGCCGTCCGCACCGGGTCGAGGCCGGAATCAGGCTCGTCGAACATGACGATCGCCGGATCGAGCACGAGGGCGCGCGCGAAGCCCGCCCGCTTGCGCATCCCGCCGGAGAGCTCGTTCGGCATCTTCTGCATCGCCTCGGCCAGCCCCACCTCGCGGAGCCTGCGGTTGACAGATCTCGCCGATCTCGTCCTCCGACTTGTCGGTGTGCTGGCGAAGCGGGAACGCCGTGTTGTCGAAAACGTTCATCGACCCGAACAGCGCCCCGTCCTGGAACAGGAGGCCGAACTTCTTGCGCATCTCGAACAGCTCGTCGTCGGTCATGTTCGGGACCGACTCGCCGTGCACGAGCACGTCGCCTGCGTCCGGGTAGAGCAGGCCGACGATGTGCTTGATCAGCACGCTCTTGCCGGTGCCGGAGGGGCCCAGCACCATCGAGATCTGGTTGTCGGGAAGGCCCAGGTTGAGGCCGTTCAGGATCCGGGTGCGACCGAACTGCTTGACGAGATCGATGATCTCGATCGCGTCCTCGCCCCCGTGGTCGCGCTTCTCGCCGGTGTGCCAGCGGTACGGGTTCGATCTCCTCGGAGCTGACGCCGGGGATCATGTAGTCCCGGTTCAGCTGCCCGAGCTCGGGCGCGGGCTCCTCGTAGCCGCGGTCGTCATCCGCCGGCGGACCCTCGTCGCGCCATTCCCGTCCGTCGTCGTCCGGCGGCGCCTCGTCGCCACGCGCCGTCTCGTCGACGTCCTGAGGCGTCTCCTCTTCCTCGTAGGTCTGCTCGCGCGTTTCCCGTGTCTCGTCAGCCATCGCAGCCGTTCTCCTCCTAGGTGGGCAGGGTCAGCCCCCGATAGGGGCCCTCGGATTCGCGCCCCAGAACACCAGGGTTCCCATCATGCCGATGAGGTGAACCAAGACGATGTTAAGCACCATCGACTTCGCCGTCGCCGTACCTACTCCGACCGGCCCGCCGGAGGCCGTGTAGCCGTAGTAGCAGCCGACGAGGACGATCGCCGTCGCCATCACCATCGCCTTGATGACGCTGAATAAGAGGTCGGGAGGGTTCTGGAACATCCAGAAGATCAGGAAGTAGCCGCCGCTGGAGACGTCACCGATCTGCTTGACGACGGCGAGCCAGCTCGCGAAGTAACCGATCCCGATCGCCGCCAGGTACATGAACGGGAGCGTCATCCAAGCGCCGAGCAGGCGGGTGGCGGCGAGGAAGGTCATCGGCGGGACCCCCATCACCTCGAGGGCATCGATCTCGTCGGAGATCCGCATCGCGCCGAGCTCGGCGACGATCCCGGTGCCGACCTTGGCCGCCAACATGTAGCCGAAGGCGTAGGGGATCACCTCGCGCAGGTCGCACCAGGCGGCGAACACTCCGGCGTAGGCGGGGGCGCCGACCGAGCGATTGAAGTAGGCGCCCTCGATCCCGCACTGGAGGCCGAGGATGAACACGAGCCCCCAGATAACGATCGTCGAGCCCAAGATCAGGATCCCGGCCTGGCGCAGCGACTCGCCGAAGAACTGCAGCACCCGCCCCGAGTAGACGAGCCCCATCGTGCGCCCGCAGAAGCGCGCGATCTCGCCCAACGAGGCGAGCCAATCGCGTGGCACTGCGAGCCAGCCGGGCATTACTTGATCACGTTCAATTCAGGATGGGTTGCCAACAGGGTTTGGGTGAAGACGTAGTTGAAGGCAAAGACGCCCAGGAACGCGATCACGACCGCCTCGTTCACCGCCCGGCCGACGCCGGCAGCGCCGCCGGAGGCGTTCATCCCCTTATACGAGCAGACGATCGCGATGATCGCCCCGAACAGGGTGCACTTGAGGATCGATCCCCAGAGCTCGGTGACCGAGGCGTTGTTCAAGAGGGTGGCGAAGAAGCCGCCGAGGGGGGCGTGGTAGGCGACCTCGGCGAAGATCCCGCCGGCGATGCCGAACAGCACTGCGTAGACGTCGAGGAGACCGGTGATCAGCATCAGCGCCAGGAACCGGGGGACGACCAGGTTCTTGATCGGATCGACGCCGAGCACCTGCAGCGCGTCGAGCTCCTCGCGGATCTTTCGCGCCCCGAGGTCAGCGGTGATCGCGGTCCCGGCGACGCCGGCGACGACGACCGCGGTCACGAACGGCGCGAACTCGCGCACCGAGGCGAGGATGAAGAAACCGCCGAGGCGATCCAGGGCCCCGAACAGGGTCAGGAAGTTCGCCGCCTGGAGGCCGGGGGCGCCGAAGCCGAAGGCGACGGTGCTGATCAGCATCGGAAACCAGCACAGCTGCAGGGCGAAGATGAACTGGGAGATGAACTCCCCGCCGTAGGGGTAGGGGGGCCGCACGGTGGCAGTGATCGTCTTGCCGGTGAGGATCATCATGTTCCCCACCTGCTCGAACAGGCTCTTTGCGGGAAGGAACGCCCTGTCTGCGACGGTTCGGACCATCTCTCCTCCGTGCCCGGACGCGGGTACGGGCAACCAAGTAAATGTATTCGATGAAACCGCGCGCCGCCACCCATAACCCGGCCGCGAGGCGCGCGTCAGGGGCCGGATTCCGCGCCGCGCTCCCGCGCGGGAAGCGGCGGTTAGCGCACGAATCAGGTGCTATGTTCCGCCGGGCCTTGGGGCAGAGCGGCACAAGCGCCGGGAGGCTGCGACTCCGGGGTCCGGGAGCAGGAATCGCACTCGGGGTCGTCGCGGTCGCGCTCGGCGCCGGGCTGGCGGCGTGCGGGGGAGGCCAGCGCCAGGATGCGACCGTGCCCTCCGGCAACTATCCGGTCCAGGTCACCCAGGCCAAGTTCGCCAACCACCAGAGCCTGTCCGCAACGACCTACCTGCAGCTCGGGATCCGCAACGCGGGCAGCAAGACGATCCCCGATCTCGCGGTCACGATCAACACCGTCGAGCAGGGGCAACCCAATGTGAAGTCGCCCGCGTATTCGACCGGCTCGGGCCAGGGGTCCTTCAACGTCAGGATCGACGATCCGCACCTCTCCTTCCCGTTCCGGCCCGTGTGGATCCTCGAGGAGCACTATCCGACGGTCATCAAGCCCGGCCAGCCGCTCAAGGGGCAGCTCGCCAAGACCCCTACCTCCAGCGCGGCGTCGGCGGCGACGGACACCTTCCAGTTCGGGGAAGTGAAGCCGAATGAGAGCAAGGACATCGCGTGGCGAGTGACGCCGGTCCGCACCGGGACCTTCACGGTCCGTTACGAGGTCTCGGCGTCCCTGACCGGCGGCGCCAGGGCCGTGACTCCTGACGGCGGCCCGGTCAAGGGGGAGTTCGTGGCGACGATCTCGGGGAAGCCCCCACAGTCCTGCGTCACCGGGAGCGGCCAGGTCACCACGAACTGCGGCCCGTAGGGCCGGAAAGTGATCCGCGGCGAGCAATAGATGCCTCAATCTCGTGGCGGCGTCGCTCGCCGTCATGGTCGCGGCGGCGGGCTGCGGCGGGGGGTCGCCCTCCACGACATCGACCGGCGGCGTCTCGGTGGACACGCAGGGTCAGGCGCCGAAGCCACCGATCGGTGACGGAGCGGGCGGCGTTCGCCTCGAGAAGCTCGGGGACTTCGACCTGCCGCTCTACGTGACCCAGCCGCCCGGCGACCACCACCATCTGTTCGTTGTCGAGCAGACCGGGCGCGTCCAGGTGCTCACGGACGGCGCGCGGGAGGGCGAGCCGTTCCTCGACCTCTCTGACGAGGTGTCGTGCTGTGGCGAGCAGGGGCTTCTCTCGATCGCGTTCGCGCCCGACTACCGGCAGAGCGGCCTCGTCTACGCCGACTACACCGATCGCGCCGGCGACACGCGGGTTGTTGAGTACCGGCGGTCGGCCTCAAACGCGCTCACCGTCGATCCGGCGAGCGCCCGCGTCGTCCTGCGCGTGGACCAGCCGTTCTCGAACCACAACGGGGGCTTATTGATGTTCGGTCCCGACGGGCTCCTGTACGTCGGGTTGGGCGACGGCGGGCCCGACGGGGACCCGGATCGGCGCGGGCAGGACCTCGGCACCCTGCTGGGGAAGATCCTGCGCATCGACCCGCAGCCGAGCGGTGGGCGCCCGTACTCGGTCCCGGCGTCGAACCCCTTCGTGGACCGGCCCGGTGCGCAGCCTGAGATCTACTCGTACGGGCTGCGGAACCCGTGGCGCTTCTCGTTCGACCGTCGCACCGGGGCGCTCGCGATCGGCGACGTCGGCGAGACCCAATGGGAGGAGATCGACCTCGTGCCGCACGGCGCGGGTCGCGGCGCGAACTTCGGCTGGTCCGCGTTCGAGGGGTTTGCGCGGTTCAACGACGATCAGACCGCTCCGAACGCGATCCCCCCCGTGCTCGTCTACCCCCACGACGAGGGGTGCTCGGTCACGGGTGGCTACGTCGTCCGCGACCCCTCGCTCCCATCGCTCGACGGCCGCTACCTCTACGGCGACTTCTGCGCCGGGGATCTGCGGAGCTTCCCGGCCGTGCCGGGTCGCCGCGCGAAGGACGACAGGGCGCTCGGCCTGAAGGTCCCGTCGCTCAGCTCGTTCGGGGAGGACAACGCCGGCCATATCTACGCGACCTCGCTCGACGGGCCTGTGTACCGGCTGGTTCCGACCGAGTGATCTCGACCAGCCGGACTACGCTCCATGGGGATGCCGGGGCCGGGAGATGATCGGGGGCGACGCTCACTCGTTGCCGCCGCGATCGTTGCCGTGCTCGTGGTCGGGCTCACGCTGCTCGGCGGCCGGGCATCCGGCCGGCGCCGCGTCTCTCGCGCTGAAATCCATCGGCGTCTTCGACGCGCCCATCTACGTCACCCACGCGCCCGGGGCGCCCGGGTTCCTGTACGTGGTCGAGCAGAGCGGCCGGGTCAGGGCGGTCGACCACGGGAGGGTGCTGCCCAGGGCCTTCCTGAACATCAGCGGTCGAATCTCGTATGGGGGTGAGCAGGGCCTCCTGTCGATCGCCTTCGATCCCCGCTACAGGTCGAACCACTTCCTCTACGCCGATTACACGAACGCCAACGGGAACCTCCAGGTCGACCAGTTCCGCGCCACCTCCAACACGAGCGCCGACCCGAGTTCGCGCCGCACCGTGATCGTCGTCCCGCATCCGGGTGAGTCGAACCACAACGCAGGGCAGCTTCAGTTCGGCCCGGGTGGTCTCCTCTACATCTCAACCGGCGATGGGGGAGGCGCCGGCGACAACCTCGACAACGCGAGGCACCTGAACGTGCTGCTCGGAAAGCTCCTGCGCATCGACCCGCACCAGCAGGGGACCGCGCCGTACACCGTGCCCCGGAGCAACCCGTACGTCGGGCGCGCCGGGCGTGACGAGATCTTCTCCTACGGGCTGCGCAACCCCTTCCGGTTCTCGTTCGATTCCGCCACCGGCAACCTCGCTATCGGCGACGTCGGCCAGGGCAGGTGGGAGGAGATCGACTACGTGACCCGCAGCCGGGCCAGTGGCTCCTACTTCGGCTGGCCCACATACGAGGGTAAGGTCGGTTTCGACCTGGGCCGTCCAGACCCCAACCCAAATCCGCGCCCGCCGATCCTCCCGATCAAGGTCCACGACCACTCCAGTGAGGGGTACTGCGCGATCATCGGGGGCTACGTCGTCCATAACCCCGATCTGAGCCTGCTGAACGGCCGCTACGTCTACAGCGACAACTGCACATGGAGACATCCGCAGCCTCGTGCCGAGCACCGGTGGCTCAAGCGGCGATCGGACCACCGGGCTGGACGTCGCGAGTCCCACCTCGTTCGGCGTCGGCGCTCGGCGGCCGGCTCTACGTCACCTCGGGCAACTTCGAGGGCGACGATCACGTCTACCAGATAGTTCAGCGGCCCTGAGGAGCCTGCGAAGCCCGTGGAGTAGAGTCCGCACCGCGATGGAGAGCGCCGCCGCGACCCAGAGCGCGCCGCCCGCGGCGGGAAACGGAGCCGACGCAGAGAGCGCGACCATCGAGGTCCACCGCCCCGCCGACGGCTCGCTGATCCGCTCGATTCCGGTCGATCCGCCGGGACGCGTCGCGGAGGTCGTCGGGCGGGTCCGCGCCAATCAGGCGGAGTGGGAGGCGATCGGCTTCGCGGGCAGGCGCAGGTGGCTCGAGCGGCTTCGGGACTGGATGATCGACCACGAGCCACGGCTTGCCGACGTCATGCAGGAGGAGACCGGGAAGGTGCGGGCCGAGGCGGAGGCCGAGGCGCCCCTCATCAGCGCGGCGATCAACTACTACTCCCAGCACGGCGAGGAGTTCCTTGCCGATGAGACGCCCACCCCGAACATCCTTCCCCTGAGGGTCAAGCGGCTCCGCATCGTCTACCGCCCGTATCCCGTTGTGGGCGTGATCACTCCCTGGAACTTCCCCCTCCTCCTCGCGCTGGACGACGCCGTCGGAGCGCTGTTCGCCGGCTGCGCGGTCGTGATCAAGCCGTCCGAGTTCACCCCGTTCTCGATCATGGAGGCGGTTCGGGGGTGGAAGGAGGACATCGGTGGCCCCGACGTCCTGGATGTGGTGAACGGCTTCGGTGAGACGGGCGGCACGCTGATCGACGAGGTCGACTTCGTGCAGTTCACGGGCTCGGACCGGACCGGAAGGATCGTGATGAAGCGCGCGGCCGACACCCTCACCCCCGTGAGCCTCGAGCTGGGGGGAAAGGATCCGCTGATCGTGCTCCGCGACGCGGACCTGGAGCGCGCGGTGAACGCGACGGCCGTGGGGGGCCTGTTGAATTCGGGCCAGGCCTGCACGTCGATCGAGCGCGTCTACGTCGAGGAGCCGGTGTACGACGAGTTCGTGGCCAGGCTCGCCGAGCACGTCCGGGGGCTGCGCCAGGGGCAGGACGGACGCTCATACGGCGCCGAGATCGGCGCCATGGCCACCCCGGCGCAGGTGGACATCGTCTCGGCCCACGTCGAGGACGCTCGCCAGAAGGGCGCCAGCGTCCTTACCGGTGGGAAGCGCAAAGAGGGCGCCGGCCAGTGGTACGAGCCCACGGTGATCGCGGACGCCGATCACTTCATGAAGGTGATGACCGAGGAGACCTTCGGCCCGGTTGTTCCCGTGATGAAGGTGCGCGACGCCGATGAGGCGGTGCGGCTGGCGAACGACACGCGCTACGGGCTCTCGGCGTCGGTGTTCGCCGGCACGAGCGACGAGGGCGCATCCATCGCCAGGCGAATCGAGGCGGGTGCAGTGAACGTTAATGACGTGCTCACGAACTACTTCGCGCTGGGCCTCCCCATGGGCGGCTGGAAGGAGTCGGGCATCGGCTTCCGCCACGGCTCGTACGGGATCAAGAAGTTCGTGCGGCCGAACTCGGTCGTCGTCCCGCGCGTAAAGCAGGGCAAGCGCGACCCGCTGTGGTTCCCGTACACGAGGGCCCGTCGCAAGCTCGTCAACCGCGTCAACCGCCTGATCAACGCCCGCGGCCTGCGGAACCGCCTCGGCCTGTAGCGCACCGGCACGCGCTCGCCGGAGTAGCCTCGCGGCTGGATGGACGAGCCGCTGGAGAGTCGCATCCGGGAGTTGGCCGAGCAGCTCCATGGGGTGGAGTCATCGACCTGGAGGCGCCCGGCGGTCGCGTTCGGGCGGCGGCAGCTCGGCAGCCTCGATGGTCGTCCCGCCCTGCGCTCGGCGCTGTTTCGCTTCGTGGACGCCGCGCCGGCCTGCCGTGGCCCATTCGACCGCGGCGCGCATCTGCGCGCCTTCGTGCGCGAGGTGGACGGCGAGCCCATCCCGGTCGCTCTACGCCCATTGCGAGGGGGAGCCGCCCTCGGCCCCCTGCTCACCGCCTACGGCCTGGCCAGCGGCCCGGCGACCGCCCTGCTCGCGCGGCAGTTCATCGCGGGACGGGACGTGAAGGACGCCACGCGGACCCTGAGGACGATGTGGCGGCGGGGACAGGCGTTCGCCCTCGACCTCCTGGGCGAGTCGACGGTCTCCGAGGCGGAGGCCGAGGCCTACTTCGAGCTCTGCGCCGAGACGCTTCGGGTGCTTGCGGAGGCGACCGGAGCCTGGCCGGAGCAGCCGCTTCTGGACGCCGACCATCACGGCCGCCTGGCGCGGGCCAATCTGTCGATCAAGTTGACGGCACTGACTCCGCTCCTGCGCCCGCTGGCACCGGAGCGCGGCGCCGTGGACGCGGCGCGCCGCCTGCGGCCCCTGCTCCAGCTCGCCCGCGAGCTCGGGGCGCACGTCCACCTGGACATGGAGGACGTCGATAGTCGCGAGACGCTGCTGCTGGCGTTCGAGGATGTGCTCGCGAGCGATGAGTTCCGCGACGCGCCGTCGGTGGGAGTCGTCGTTCAAGCGTATCTCCGCGACGCCGACGAGACTCTGGAGCGGATTCTCGCCTCCCCCTCGCTCACCGGCCGGGCGATCCCGCCGACGATCAGGCTCGTGAAGGGCGCGTACTGGGACCACGAGAGGGTGATCGCCTCTCAGCGGGGCTGGGAGGCGCCGGTGTGGATGGAGAAGCGCGAGTCCGATGCCTGCTTCGAGCGGCTCACGCGCCGGTTGATCGACGCCCGCGATTCCGTGCGTCCCGCCATCGCGACCCACAACCTGCGCTCGCTGGCGCACGCCATCGCGTATCTGGAGCACCGGGGAGGGGAACCGCAGGAGCTCGAGCTGCAGGTGCTGCGCGGTCTCGGCGATGACCTCGCCGAAGGCCTTTCTCGCATCGGGTACCGCGTCCGGATCTACACGCCGATCGGAGATCTCGTCGCCGGGATGGCGTATCTCGTCCGGCGGCTGCTGGAGAACTCCTCCAACGAGGGCTTCCTGCTGCGCCAGCGACACCAGTCCCTCGACGAGCTGCTGAGGCCACCGGCATAGCGGTGACTCCTCCCACGACAGCACGCCGCAGCCGCCTGCAAACCGGAGCCGGGCGGCGTCATCGCTCGCTCGCGCACTTTTCAAGTGCGCCACGCTCGCTGCTTCCTTGCCCGGCTACGTTTTCGGCGGCTGAGTCTCACTGCCGCGGAAGGAGGCACCGCTGAACGACTTTCAGAACCATCCGCTCCTCGAGCTTCGGCGCGCCGAGGTCCGCGAGGAGCTGCTCGCGGCGCTGAGCACGCTCGACCGCGAGCTGCCGCTCCGGCCGGCGGCGCTCGTCGGGGGCGAGGAATCGGCCGGCGACGGGGCGACATCCACGGATCCGTGCGATCCCGATCGCGAGGTCGCGAGGCTCGCTTGGGCTGACGTCGATGCCGCGGAGCGGGCGCTGGGGCTCGCGCTCGCGTCGCGCTGGCCGGCGCGGGCGCCTGAGGACCGCGCGGCGGTCCTCGACCGCGCCGCCGACCTGCTCGCTGCCCGCCGGCACCGGATGACGGCGCTCATCGTCCGCGAGGTCGGAAAGCCGTGGGAGGACGCCGACGCCGAGGTGTGCGAGGCGATCGACTTCCTGCGCTACTACGCGCTGGGCGCGCGCCGCCTCGGCGATGAGCTCATCCAGGTCCCGGGCGAGCTCAACGAGCTCCGCCTGCGCCCCCGCGGGCCGGCCGCCGTCATCAGCCCGTGGAACTTCCCGCTCTCGATCCCGCTCGGAATGACCTCCGCCGCGCTCGTGATCGGAAGCCCGGTGCTGTTCAAGCCCGCCGAGCAGAGCCCGGCCTGCGGACGGGAGATCGCGCGCCTGCTGCTCGAGGCGGGAACCGACGAGGACGCGCTCGCCTACCTGCCCGCCGGCGGCGAGCTGGGCCAATGGCTGGTCGCCGAGCCGCGAATCGCAACGATCGCGTTCACCGGGTCCGCGGCGGTTGGCCTCGATATCCAGCGCCGCGCTCATGGGGCCGACGGCCAGCGCCAGATCAAGCGCATCATCGCTGAGCTCGGTGGCAAGAACTGCGTGTTGGTCGACTCCGACGTGGACCTCGACGAGGCCGTTCCGGCGATCGCGCGCTCCGCCTTCGGCTACGCAGGGCAGAAGTGCTCGGCTGCGGCGCGGGCGCTCGTGCACGAGGGGATCATGGACCGCCTTGCCGAGCGGCTGGCGGGCGCCGTCGAGATCGTGCGCGTCGGGCCGGCCGACGACTTCGCTACGGAGGTGCCGGCTCTGATCGACTCGGACGCCGTCGCCAAGTTCACCCGCTACGCCGAGCTGTGCCGGGGCGCGGAGCTGGCCCGCGCCGACCCGGCGAGGGGCCCGCAGTACGTGACGCCGCTGCTCGTGGACGCGGGAAGGCTGCCCGATGACACGCCGGTCGTGCGGGAGGAGATCTTCGGCCCGCTGCTCACGGTGGAGCGAGTCCGCGACCTGGACGAGGCGATCGCGAGGGTTCGCGACCTGCCGCAGGCGCTGACAGCTGGGATCTTCAGCCGCCATCCCGACCGCATCGATGGCCTGATCGAGCGCCTGCCGGCAGGGGTCGTGTACGTGGACCGCGCGATCACCGGCGCGATGGTTGGGCGCCAGCCGTTCGGCGGGAACGGCCTCTCCGGCACCGGCGCCCGCGCCGGCGGCCCGAGCTACCTCCGCCACTTCGCGGACGAGCAGGTCATCTCGACGAACACCGTCCGCCACGGCGTTGTGCTCTAGCGCTACGCGTGCATGTCGGCGAGCTGGCTTTGCAGGCGATCCGCCCGCTGCCGATACCAGTCCGCCACGGCCCGCAGCCGCTCGACCTCGGCGCGGGTCCGCACCTCGACGTAGTCGGCGAACTCATCACCCGCCAGGTCCAGGGCCTCGGCCACGCTCACGCTGGTATGGGGGCGCCGACCGAGCCGCCGCCATGCGGTGCCACGATCGCCCGTGGACGTTCGCTTTCGCATAGCGAACGCAGACGTCCATTCGGGCCAAATCGGCCGGGATGTCCCAGGAACGCAGGGGGTGACGCAGGGTGCCCTACTTGCCGCCGTTTTTCGGGCTGCGGCTACGCCGAGGCTCAGCCCGCCGGGACGAGCTCCTCGCGCAGCTGCTTCGCCGCCTGGACCAGGTTGCGCAGAGCCGCCTCCACCTCCGGCCAGGTACGGGTCTTCAGGCCGCAGTCCGGGTTCACCCAGATCTGCTCCGGGTCGAGGACCTTCGCGGCCGCCTGTAGCAGCTCGGCCATCTCCTCGGTGGAGGGGACACGCGGCGAGTGGATGTCGTAGACGCCCGGCCCGATCTCCTGGGAGTACCCCGTGCGCTCCCATTCGTGGAGGAGCTCCATGCGCGACCGGGCCGCCTCGATCAGGGTCACGTCGGCGTCCATCTGCTGGATCTGCTCCATGATGTCGCCGAAGTCCGAGTAGCACATGTGGGTGTGGATCTGGGTCTCGTCGCGCACCACGGACGTCGCGACGCGGAACGAGTAGACGGCCCAGCTCAGGTACTCGTTCCAGCGGTCGCGTCGCAGTGGCAGGCCCTCGCGGATCGCGGGCTCGTCGACCTGGATCACCTTGATGTCCTCGGCCTCGAGGTCCTCCACCTCGTCGCGGATCGCGAGCGCCAGCTGTTCACACGTCGCCGAGCGCGGCTGGTCGTCGCGGACAAACGACCACTGGAGCATCGTGACCGGGCCTGTGAGCATTCCCTTGACCGGCTTGTCCGTGATCGACTGGGCGTATGCGATCCAGTCGGTCGTCATCGGGTGGCGCCGGTTGACGTCCCCGTAGATGATCGGCGGGCGCACGTAGCGCGAGCCGTATGACTGCACCCATGCGTTCTGGGTGAAGACATAGCCCTCCATCTGCTCGGCGAAGTACTGGACCATGTCGTTTCGCTCCGGTTCGCCGTGCACCAGGACGTCGAGACCGATCTCCTCCTGGAAGCGGATGACGCGGTCGATCTCCGCGCGCATGCGGCGGTCGTATTCGGTCGGGTCGATCTGCCCCTCGCGAAGCTCCTTGCGAGCCTGGCGAATCTCGGCCGTCTGGGGATAAGACCCGATCGTCGTCGTGGGGAAGAGCGGCAGGCCGAGCCGGGCGCGCTGGGCCTCCCGGCGGACCTCGAACGGGGCCGAGCGGCGGGCGTCGTCCTCGGTCAGCGCCTTCACGCGGTCCCGTACGGCCGGATTGCGCGTCCGATGCGACCCGCGGCGGTCGTCCAGCGCGCGGTCGTTGGCGTCGAGGTCATCCGCGATCGCCTCGCGTCCATACGCGAGCCCGGTCGCAAGCGTCACGACCTCGCCCACCTTCTGCTTCGCGAACGCCAGCCACGAGCGAAGCTCATCGTCGAGGACCTCCGACGGCGGCTCGGCGTCGAGGTCGAGGGGCGTGTGCAGGAGCGAGCACGACGTGGACACGACGAGCTCCTTGCAGCGGTCGCGCAGGCCCCCGAGCAGATCGAGGCTGTGTTCGAGCTCGTTGATCCAGACGTTGTGCCCGTCGACGATCCCGGCGAAGAGCCACTGGTCCTCGAGACCGCCCTCGTCGGCGATCAGCTCGACGTTCTTCGGACCCTCGCGCTCCATCACGCGGTCGAGGTCCGGCCCTCCGCGATGGAGGTCGAGGCCGATGCCCTCGACGGGCAGGTCGCGCAGGACGCCGTAGGCGTCGCCGGCGTGGTCGAAGTACGTCTTGACACAGATCCGGGTCCGCTCGTGCACCTTTGCGAGCTCCTCGTAGGCGAGCCGCAGCGCGCCCAGCTCGCGCTCGGAGCGATCCTGCACGAAGCATGGCTCGTCGAGCTGGACCCACGTCGCTCCCTGCTGGGCGAGGCGCTCGATGACCTCGCCGTAGACGGGCAGGAGCGCCTCGATCAAGTCAAGCCGGTCGAAGCCGGCCGGGGCACCGTCGGCGGACTTGCCCAGCAGCAGGAACGAGGCGGGCCCCACGATTACGGGGACGGTGTCGATGCCGAGCTCCTCCATCGCCTCCGCGTGCTCGTCGAAGGGCTTCGCCGTGGACAGCGAGAACGTCGTGTCCGGTCCGAGCTCCGGGACGATGTAGTGGTAGTTGGTGTCGAACCACTTCGTCATCTCCATCGCCGTGACGTCGATCCCGTCCTCCTGCCGCCCGCGGGCCATGGCGAAGTAGGTGTCGATGTCGACGGGGCCGCCGGAGTGCTGGTAGCGCTCGGGGACGGCGCCGACGAGGGCGATGGTGTCGAGCACGTGGTCGTACAGGGAGAAGTCGTTCGACGGGATCAGGTCCACCCCCGCGCCCTGCATGAACCTCCAGTTGTCCGTGCGGATCCGCGTGGCGGTCGCCTCCAGCTCGTCGAGCGAGACGTCGCCGCGCCAGTATCCCTCGGTCGCGAACTTCAGCTCGCGGTTGGGACCGATGCGCGGAAAGCCGGCGATGTTGGAGAGCGCCATCGAGAAAGCTCCTGGTCGACCTAGGTTAGTGGCGGGTTACGCCCCACCGGTCTCGGTCGCCCGCCCGCCGCCGGCCTTTTGCGGCGTGAGGCGGACCGGAGCCGTGCTCAGGGCGCGCAGGCGCATGTCGGACCAGGTCAGCCCCTCGCGGACGAGCGCTGGGAGCCCCAGGACGACGGCCGTCGCGACCTCCACGGCCTGAAGGATCACGCCGTAGGCGAGCGCGTCGGCGGCCCCAACCCCGAATCCGGTCGTGAGCACGCTGATCACGGCCAGCTGGAAAACGCCGATGTTGGACGGGGTCGCCGGCACCACCGCGGTCACGTTCACCGCGAACAGCACGGCCGCAGCGGCGCCGATCCCCACGCCGTGCATGCCGAGCGCGTCGAACAGGACGGCGCAGGCGAGGAGCTGCAAACCCCAGGCGGCGAGCTGGGCCGCAGCAGCAATCGATCCGTACCGGGCATTCCGGAACACGCTCAACCCGGTGCGAACGCGCAGGAGCGCGGCGCGGATCGCCTCGGCGACCCGAGCCAGTCTGCCGGTTCCCGTTGGTCGCCTGACGACTACCGGCGCCAGGATCAGCGCGAGCAGGACCACGAGCGGAATGAGGCTGAAGACGAACAGCTTCGTCGACGCCGAGTGGAACAGATCGGTTGATGCGACGATGATCACGCCGAGCAGGGCCAGCGCGGCGATGTTCAGCACGGTCTGGGACACGAGAGTGCCGAGTAGCACGGGGAACGTGAACCGCATCCGGCCCGTGCGCCGCGCGAGGACCATCGCGCGCGCGGGCTCGCCGAGGCGCGCCGGCAACGTCGCGGACATGAGGACGCCGATCATCGTCGCCGAGGTCACGTCTCGCCGGCGCAACGGGCTGTTCGGCAGCGCGGCCCGCGCGATCGCGTACCACGACCCGGCTCGCAGCATCATCGAGGCGATCATCAACCCGAGCGCCATCAGCACGAACGACAGGTCGGAGCGGACCATGCTGGCGACTACGTTCTGCAGGCCGATCTTGTTCGCGGCCAGCGCGGTCAGGCCGAGGCCCAGGATCGCGGCGACCCCGAGCGCCACCCGGCGGGCAAGTCCGTGCCTGGCGACCGCCCTGGCCGGCTCGGGGTCGAGCGACGGGAGCCGGGCGGGAGGATTGGCTTCGCTGCCATCAGCCGAAACGAAGCCGCTGACCCGCGCGATGCGCTCCATCGCGGTGGCCGGGACCGGGGCCAGCTGGGCCTGCTCGTACACCTGCTCCACCTGCGCTGCGATGTTCGGCCAGGCGTAGCGCTTGGCGCTCTCGCGGGCGGCGAGCCCCATTCGGCTGCGTCGCTCCGGCTCCAGGTAGAGGCCCTGGAGCTCCTCGGCGAGGCGCTGGGGATCGGCCGGCGGCACCAGTACACCGTCAACGCCGTCCGAGACCACGTCCGTGTAGCCGGCGATCTCCGACGCGATCACCGGCGTGCCCGCGGCGAACGCCTCCGTGAGGACCATCCCGAAGCTCTCGCCCGCCAGCGAAGGCGCGCACAGCACGTCCGCCTCGTGCATGCTCCGCCAGAGGTCGTCGCCGCCGACGCGCCCGAGGGCATCGATCCGCTCCTCCACGGACTCGTCGGCGAGGTAGCGGCGGACGTCCTCCCGCGTCGAGCCGATGACGGTCAATCGTGCCGGCACGTGCTCGACCAGGCCCTCGAAAGCCTGCAGCAGCACGGGTAGCCCCTTGCGCTCCTCCGAGCGGCCCACGAACAGCACGCGCAACTCCTCCGAGGGAGGCTTGGGCTTCTTCGGCGGGGCATCGATGTCCACCCCGTTCGGGATGACCGTGTAGCTGCCGCCAAACCATCGCTTCCCCGTCCACTCGGCGGCCGCGGAGACGGCGATCCGCTTGTGGAGCTGGTTGAACTTACGGCGCGCCCCGAGCCCGATGGCGATCCAGTTCGGCATCGGCTTGGTGGAGTAGGCGTGGAAGGTGCCGACGACCGGGGCTCCCCGGAACGAGCAGGCGTCCCACGCGAGTGCGGGAGCCGCCGGCTCGTGCACATGGACCACATCGAACCCTCCCGCGCGGAGCTCGCGCCGCATCGTGTTGACGCCGTAGTGGAAGACGCCCAGGTTCGAGACGGCGCCGTTTGCCCCGACGCCCACGGTCCGGCCGAGGGGGATCAGGTAGTCGGGGCGCTCATGGGGCTCGGCGGGCCCGCGGTGGAGCAGGCGCGAGACGCGATCTGGCGGGTCCCAGGGCGCCATCACGCGCACCTCGTGGCCGCGCTCGAAGAGCGACTCCGTCAGCGCCTCGACATGGCGATTCACCCCCCCTGGGTACGTCCACGAGTATGGGCTGACGATTGCGATTCGCATCGAAGTGAATCCTGAACGCTTCTGAACGAGAGCCGCCTGAGCGCGAGTCGCTAAGCGCGGTCTCAGGTTACCGGACCCGACTGACTCCACAGGCCCGGGACGCGCCTCTCTGAGCGCGTAGCCCAGGCTACGCCGGCCGCCGCGGCGCACGCGACCGCTCCGATCATGAGCAGAAGCGCGCCCGAGTCGTTCGCAAGCGTCCCGGCCAGCGTCGCCGCGATCGCGCCGAGGAACCCCGCCCACAGGACGTCGCGTCCGGCGAACCATGCGCGTACCGAGCGCCAGGCGACGACGCCGGCGACGATCAGCGCCATGACGATCCAGAAGATCACCGAGCCGGCGTAGCGGGCGAAGCTGTGTGCCGACAGCTCGAGGCGCCGCTGGAACACCTGCCCCAGGTCGCCCAGGCCACCGGCGTCCAGAATGCTCCTCGTGAGGTGGGCGTTGCCACCCGAGACCAGATCCGCCGCCACGAGCGCGGCCAGAGCGGCGATCGGAGCCACGATCACCCAAACCCAGCGCCAGCGTCGCGCGCCCAGGCAGACACCGATGGCGACGGCCGTCCCAATTGAGATCCCGATGGCGGCGCCGACATCGGCTCCGAATCGCCCGGGCGCGAAGGCCGCGATGGCGGCAAGGCCGGTGACGGCGAAGGCGAGCGCGGCGGTCATCGGCGAGCTTCGCGGCGCCCATCCGGCGAGCGCTGCGCCGGTACCGATCGGCACCAGCGCCGCGATTGTCGCCTCGAGCTCGTTGCCGATGCCATAGAAGCGGATCCCAGCGATGGGGTTCGGTCCGATCAGCGACAGCTCGGTCAGGTGCGATCCGGCGATCGCATCGATGCCGTAAGCGACGACCGATACTGCCGCCGCGACGGCCAATCCGCGAACGCCGGGCGCGAACCACAGGATCAGCACCGCAAGAGCGGGACACCCGAACCCGACGATCAGTCCCTCTGCAAGCTCGCTGGGCTCGATCGCGGCGCAGAGCAGGAGCACCCCCGGCAGGAGGCCCAGGGAGGTTGCGAGGATCGTCAGCGCGACCTGCAGGCCCGCGCGACGGCGGGCGATCCACGCCAGAGCGGTGAGGACCACCCAGCCCAGCACGCTCAGCCCGACCACTGGTGCCCGTCGCGGCCCGATCGCGGCGAGCCGATCCTGGAGATCCTGCAGGAAGGCGGCGTCGACCGTGCCCTCCGTCTGGATCGGCTCGCCGCTCATCTCGCTGGGAACCGCGATCCCCAGCCGGTCCAGGATCGTCGGCGCGAGGTCCGTGGAGAGGACGTAACCACGCATCCGCGTCGAGTCTGAGGTGAGCGTCCCGTCGAACGCGCGCCCGGCGATCCCGAGCGGGAGCCCGTGGTTCGCCGGTGGCGGCGGCCGGCCCAGCGCGATTAGCAGGTCGTCCCCGCGCAGGTCCTTCGCGAGCTTGCGCACGCCCGCCAGATCAGCTGAGGCCACCGCGACACTCGCACACCCGTGGTGGTGGCACCGCGGTGCCGGCACCCGGCCGTGCTCGTCGACGATCGGCAGCGCGATGGACGGCGCGCTCCTCACCGCGTGAATGCGCGTTACGTCTGCCCGCATCAGGGTGGAGCCGAGCAGGCCCGGGAGAATGTCCGCGGGCAACGAATCCGCACGACTTCGAACGTCCCGCCACCGCGATTCGGGCACGCGAAGGCCGCTGCCCTCCGCGCCGCTGATCGTCAGCCGCGGCAACGGCGAGTCGTACAGCGACTCCTGGACGCGAGCCCCCTGGCCGATGTCGAGATAGGTCTGGTCCGCGGAGACGTTCCCAACCCCCGCCGAGAGAATCCCCACGCCCATCCCGGGCACCCGAGCCAGCTCCCTTACCGTCGTGCGCTCGGGCACGACCGCGATCGTAATGTGCGCCGGGCCTCGGGCGGCGGCGTCGGCGTCGGGGGGCGACGCCGCCCCGAGAAGCAGGGACACCACAAGCACTACCATCGCGGCAGTGCCCGAGCGGACTTTCGCCAAGTTCACGTTCTTCAAGCTCGACCCCGCGTGGCAGCGCCGCGATCCCGAGGCGCGCGCGGAGGATAAACGGGAGTTTCTGGCCGCTTGCGAGGATTTCGCCCAGGATCGCTCGCTCCGCGCCTACTCCACCGTCGGCACGCGCGGCGACACCGATCTCCTGCTGCTGAGCCAGAGCCCGGTCCTCGACGACCTCCACACCTTTCAGGTCGTCCTGGCGCAGAGCGGCCTGGCGAAGTGGATGACGACCCCCCACTCCTACCTCGCGATGACGAAGCGCTCGCAGTACTCGGAGGCCGAGGCGCGGCCGGAGATCTGCACCTCGGAGCGCCGTTACCTCTTCGTCTACCCCTTCGAGAAGAGGCGCGAGTGGTACCGCCTGCCCCCCGATGAGCGCCAGCGCATCATGAACGACCATATCGCCGTCGGCCGTCGCTATCCGGAGATCACGATCAACACGGCCTATTCGTTTGGCCTCGACGACCAGGAGTTCGTCGTGAGCTTCGAGGCCGACGACCCCGGGCAGTTCCTGGACCTCGTCCAGGAGCTCCGGGGCACGGAGTCGAGCTCCTACACGCTGCGCGACACCCCGATCTTCACCTGCATGGCGATGTCGGTCGGGAAGGCACTCGACGCCCTGGACGGGGCCGCGACCGCACGCAGCGCGCCTGCTCTGGCCTAGTCCCTAACCTTGCCGCCTCCATGAACGACCAGTCTCCCCTGCGCGTCGCGATCGTCGGCTCGGGGCCGGCGGGGTTCTACGCGGCCGAGCATCTCCTGCGTTCCGAGGCGCTGGATTGCGAGGTGGACATGTTCGACTGCCTGCCGACGCCGTTCGGACTCGTGCGGGCCGGCGTCGCGCCGGATCATCCGAAGATCAAGTCAGTCATCCGCGTGTACGAGAAGACGGCCGCGCGCGACGGCTTTCGCTTCTTCGGCAACGTCGAGGTTGGGAAGGACATAAGCGCCTCCGACCTCGCGGAGCGCCACAACGCCGTGATCTATGCGTACGGAGCCCCCAGGGACCGCCACCTCGGCATTCCCGGCGAGGACCTCGCGGGAAGCCACGCGGCCACCGAGTTGGTCGCCTGGTACAACGCCCACCCCGACTTCGCCGACCGCGAGTTCGACCTCTCGTGCGAGCGCGCCGTCGTGATCGGCAACGGCAACGTCGCGACCGACGTGGCGCGGATGCTGGGACTGACGCGCGAGGAGCTCGAGGAGACCGATACGGCCGACCATGCGATCGAGGCGCTCGGCTCGAACGCGATCAAGGAGATCCTCGTGCTCGGGCGACGCGGCCCGGCGCAGGCGGCGTTCACGAACCCCGAGCTTCGCGAGCTCGGAGAGATGGTCGACGCCGACATCGACGTGGAGCCGGCCGAGGTGGAGCTCGATGAGCTCAGCCGCGAGTACCTGGAGTCGGAGGAAGCGGACATCACCACCCGCAAGAACGTCGAGATCTTCACCGAGTTCAGCCGGCGCCGGCCCGAGGGCAAGTCGCGGCGCATCGTGCTGCGATTCCTGCGCTCCCCGGTCGAGATCCAGGGGGACGGCAGGGTCGAGCGGATCATCGTCGCCCGGAACGAGCTTCACCGTGACAAGTCGGGCGCGATCCGCCCGCGCGATACGGGTCAGCGCGAGACGATCGAGTGCGGCGTCGTCTTCCGGTCGATCGGCTACAAGGGCATCGGCCTCCATGGGGTTCCGTTCGACGAGCGGCGCGGCGTCATCCCGAACGAGGGCGGCCGGGTCACGGATCCCGAACGTGGTGACCACGTCGCAGGCCAGTACGTCGTCGGTTGGATCAAGCGCGGGCCCTCGGGCGTCATCGGAACGAACAAGAAGGACGCCCAGGAGACGGTCGACAACCTCGTCGCGGACGCCACCGACGGGAAGCTCCCGTCGCCCGCGGCGGCCGCGGACCCGGACTCCGTCGTCCGGCTCCTGGACGAGCGCGCGCCGGACTACGTGACCTTCCAGGGCTGGCAGGTGATCGACGTCGCCGAGAAGGAGCGGGGCAGGCCGCTCGGGCGTCCGCGCGTCAAGTTCGTTCACGTCGACGAGATGCTCGAGACGGCCCGCGGGTCGCCGGTCTCCGGCTGACGCTGTGGCCGATCTCTCCGAGATCGAGCGGATGATCGCCGAGACGCTGCCCGGCGCCGAGGTGGAGGTGATCGACGAGACCGGCGACCGCGATCACCTGCGCGCGATCGTGCGCGCCGCGCAGTTCGAGGGCAAGAGCCGGATCGACCAGCACCGGATGGTCCGGGCGGCGGTCCAGGAACGCATGGACGACGGCTCCATCCACGCGCTCTCGATCCAGACGAAGCCGCTTTGACGGTCGCTTGCCTGGACCCGCTAAGGTGAGTCCATGCCCGCGAACCCCGAGCTCAGGCAACAGGTCGAGGAGGTCCTGAGAGACAACCGCGTCCTCCTCTTCATGAAGGGGACGCCGGAGATGCCGCGGTGCGGCTTCTCAATGCGCGTGGTGGGCGTCCTGGAGCAGATGGACACGGAGTACGGCGCGATCGATGTCCTGCCGATCCTGGATCCATTGCGCGAGGTGACCGGCGAGATCGCCGACTGGCGCACCTTCCCCCAGCTCTACGTCAACGGTGAGCTGGTGGGCGGCTGCGACATCGTCGAGGAGATGGCAGAGAGCGGCGAGCTGGCTGAGCTGCTCGGCGTGCAGCAGCCGGCCGGGGCCGCCGCCGAGGCGCAGCCCGAGGCCGCCTCGAACCCACAGCAGAGCCCGCCGCTTCAGGTCGACGGCACCTAGCGCGCCGAAGCGCGCCAGCCCCTGACGCTTCCGTCACGAACCCGGGCGCCTTTCGGCACGGGTACCGCTAACACGTTCCTCACGATTTGCTAGCCTGCCGCTCGACCTGCTGAACACCCGCCACATATCCGCGGGTAGCGGGGGACCCATTCGGTTGGGGCGAATCGCGGCCTGATGGCCGTGTAGCGCCAGCTCTTCGGCGCGAGCCCGTCAGCTAACCCCGTAAGCGACGAAAGAGCGTTGAGTTGAACTTGCCCGCGGGCGCGACGACGCCCAAGCTCAAGATCATCCTGATGGTGGTGGCCGCAGTAGTGGCCCTGACCGTGATCCTGCTGTCGGTCTCGGCACCGGCCGGCGCGTACAGCGGCGGGACCTCGACGACCACCTCGGGCGGCGGCGGCGACAAGTACCAGCGCCTGTGGGACAACGTCTCCCCCCGCAACAAGCGCTGGGCACGCCATACCGCCGAGTGCGAGTCGGGCAAGGACCCGAACGCGATCGGTGGCGGCGGCCTGTATCGCGGCGCCTTCCAGTTCATGAAGGCGACCTGGCGGCGGGCGCCGAAGTCGCCCGGTGGTGACCCCATCAAGTACTCGTACCGCACCCAGGCGGTGGTCGCCGTCTATCTCAAGAAGCGCGACGGCACCGGACACTGGCCGAACTGCGGCTAGCGCGCGGCCGACTGAGGGAGGGCCGCTAGACGGCGGCCTGTTCGGCCGCGTCCTCGCGAACCTGGAACGAGGAGCCGCAACCGCAGGCGGCGACGACGTTCGGGTTGTTGACGACGAACCCGGCGCCCTGGAGGCCGTCCACGTAGTCGACCTCCGATCCGAAGACGAACTGCATGCTCACCTTGTCCACGACCACGGACACGCCCTGGTGCTGGAACACGTGGTCCTCGGCCTTCGGTTGATCCAGGGCGAGTGCGTACTGGAAGCCGGAACAGCCGCCGCCCCGCACCGCGACGCGCAGCGCCTGCTCCTCGGCGTTGCCGTTGGCGCCGATCAGCTCAGTGATCTTGCCCGCCGCCTTGTCGGTGAGTCGAACTGCTGTCTCGGGAGTGTCCATCGCGCGCTTCACATTGTATAGGCCAGCTCAGTTCTCATCCTCGCCGTACTTCCAGTCCAGGTACTGGATGATCCGTTTCGAGTCGTGGATGACCTCCTCCCCGTCCACGAGCACGGGGACGCGCCGCTGGCGAGTCAGCTCCACGATCTCCGGTCGGGAGCTCCGCCGGTACGGAACGCGCTCGGTCCGATAGTCGAGCTCGAGCCCTCCCAGCCGCCTGGCGACCGCGCCGCACGGGCACAGCACGTTCGTCGGTGTGGGGCAGCGGTAGAGCACGAGCCTTGGCGGACGACCGCCCTTCCCGGTCGATTCCCCCGTTTGGCGCTCCGGAGCGCTCATCATGAGAGCACCCTGTCCGCGAGTCTCATGAACGGCGCGGCTGCGCCCAGGGCGATCTCGGGCACGCCCCTGTGCGTGGCGATGCGTCCGCCGAGCTGCTCCATCTGCCAGCGGACGGCATCCTCGAGGGTCTGCTCGTGCGGCCGTGGCTCGAATCCGAGCTCCTTGCGTGCCTTCGCGTTCCGATAGGTCCACCAGCAGCCGGCGGATCGGACCTCGTCGGGTGAGATCGGCAACGGGACGCCCGCCCGGGCCATCAGCTCGACCGCGAGCAAGGTCGGGGCGCCCGGAAGCTTCACGGGCACGTGCTCGCGCCCCGAGAGGCGGGCGAGGTCCGCGAACAGGCGATCGAACGTGAAGTTACGCGCGGCGAGGATGTAGCGCTCGCCCGGAACGCCCTTCTCGTCGGCGAGCACGTGGCCCTTCGCGACGTCGCGAACGTCGACGATGTTCAGTCCGCCGTCCACGTAAGCGGGGATGCGGCCGAGGAGAAACCGGCGAACGAGCTCCATCGACGTCCCCTGCGGATCGTCCGGCCCGAGGACGAACGACGGGTTGACGATCACCACCGGCAGGCCGTGGGCCGCCAGGCGCAGCGCCTCGACCTCCGCCTCGTGCTTGGAGTTGACGTATGCGATGCCCAGCGAGCCGGCCTGAAACGCGTGGGTCTCGTCCGCGGTTCCGCGAGGGCCGGCGGGGCCGACGGCGGCGACTGACGAGGTGAACAGGACCCGTTCGACCCCCGTGGCCAGGCACTCCTCCAGGACGATCCGGGTGCCCTTGACGTTCAGGTCGAAGACCGCTCTGGCGATGCTGCGGGAGCATCGAGGTCGTGCCGGCGATGTGGAATACGCGATCGATCCCCTTCACGGCGCGCGCACGGCCCGGCGATCCAGCACGTCGCCTCCCGCCCGCTCGAACTCGACGCCCGCGAGGTGGTCGAGGCTCGAGCCCCGTCGCACCAGCAGCCGCAGATCGTCCCCGCGCGCCGCGAGCTCGCGCACGACGTGCGAGCCCACGAAGCCGCTGCCGCCGGTGACCAGCGTCTTGCCCACGGCTGCCGATGGTAGACGCGGACAACTGGCGACCGGGCCCGGCGGCCACCGGCCGAAGTGATAGAACCGCGCGGTGCCCGCGGACGCGAAGGGTCCCAGGACCGCCGTTGTCACGGATACGACGGCGTACCTCTCGGAGGATCTGATCGCGGAGCACGACATCAAACGCGTGAGCCTGTACGTGTCGCTGGACGGCGAGCAGCGGCCGGAGATCGAGATCGCCGGCGACGACTACGGCGATTTCTTCGAGCGGCTGCGCTCGAGCCGGGAGGGGGCGACGACGTCGCAGCCGTCGGTCGGGGACTTCTGCGCCGTGTATGAGCCGCTGCTCGCCGAGGGCAGGGACATCGTCTCGGTTCACCTCTCGGCCGGGATCTCGGGAACGTGCGAGTCGGCCCTGCAGGCCAAGGAACGCCTGACGAGGGAGGGCAAAGGCGGGGAGCGCATTCACGTTTACGACAGCCGCTCCTCGTGCGGGGGTCAGGGACTCGTCGTGCTCGCCACAGCGTCGGCGGCCGCGGCGGGCGCCGACGGCGCTGAGGCGCTCGCCGCGGCCGAGCGCTGCCGCGATGCGCTGCAGATGTGGTTCGCCATCGACACCCTCGAGTACCTGCGGAAGGGCGGCCGTATCGGCGCCGCCCAGGCATGGCTGGGATCAGCCCTTCAGATCAAGCCGATCCTCACGCTCGGCGAGGAGATCACCCCGGTCGAGCGCGTCCGGACTCGGCGGCGCGCGTTCGAGCGGCTGGTGGATTACGCGCGCCAGCGCCAGGACGAGGGCGCCGACGCCTGGGTCGTCCAGCACATCCAGGACCCTGAAACGGCCCAGCGCCTCGCGCAGCAATGCCGGGAGCTGTTCGACTCGGATCCCGTGTTCGTGTCCGAGGTCGGCCCCGTGATCGGCGCCCACGTCGGCCCCGGATTGCTCGGCGTCGGAGGCGCTCCCTCCGGGGTGCTCCGCCCGACGACCGCGGCCCCCTGATCGCCCCCACCGAACCATCGAGCGGTGCGTTATCCGCGCCATACGCGGGAAATGCACCTCTCGACGACGGAGGGGGCGCGTGGTCGTCAGCCTGCCTCGGCCGGAGCCTCGGCGGCCGAGTCCCCAGAGTCGGGCGGCGGCGATCCCTCCGGGTGCCTGAGACGCCAGTAGTCCCGAACCACCGCCTGGACCGCCGCGGCCGTCGGGATCGCGAGCAGGGCGCCGAGGACGCCCAGGAGCGCGGCGCCGATCAGGATCGCGATGATCACGATCAGCGGGTGGAGCTGGACGGCCTTGCCGTACACGAAGGGCTGGATCAGGTTGTTCTCGATCTGCTGGTAGAGGACGAGGACGATCACCCAGACGATCAGGCCGATGGGAAAGGCGACAGCGAATGCGACCACGATCCCGACGAGGATCCCGCCGAGCGTCGCTCCCACGAGTGGGATCAGGTCGAAGAAGCCGAACAGGATCGCCAGCGGGAGCGCGAACGGCACCTCGAGTATGCGCAGGGTGACGTAGGTGACCAGCCCCGCTAAG
Organism: uncultured Actinomycetes bacterium; assembly: GCA_963797665.1. Taxonomy (GTDB): domain Bacteria; phylum Actinomycetota; class Thermoleophilia; order Solirubrobacterales; family 70-9; genus AC-56. The sequence continues at coordinate 51,861 of CAWCQE010000006.1, forward strand.
ACGCTGATCACGAAGTTGCCGAACACGTAGCCGGAGATCGCGTCCGAGATGTCGCCGGCGATCCTGCGGAACCTCCGCGCCCGGACCTCGGGCACCTGTTTGTAGAAGAACTCGAGCAATCGGTTGCCGTCCTTCACGAGGAAGAAGGTGATGACCAGGATCGAGAACAGCTGGACGATGCGCGAGAACACCCCTACGGTGACGTCCCTCAGGGTGCCGGCCGCGCTCGCCGAGCTTGCTCGGCAGATCCTTCGCCTGCTGCTTGAGGGTCTTCGTGATGTGGTAGTGGTCGTCGTAGTCGCGGAACGTCTGGTTGTTGCGCAGATCCTGTGCGTATCCGCCGAGGTTGCTGGACAGGTTCTCGACCCCGCTCACGAGCGGCGGCACGATCACCAGGCCGATCCCGAAGATCGCCCCCGCGATCGACAGGTACACGAGGAGGATCGCGACCCAGCGCGGCACGCTGCGCTGTTCGAGCCAGTTGACCGCCGGCGCGATCGCGATCGCGAAGAAGGCGGCGATCAGCACCAGACCGATCACGGTCCGGATCAGGTACGCGAAGTAGAGGGCGGCGAGCACGCCGGCCGCCACCAGCACGACCTTTGCCACCAAGCGGGCGGAGACCTGCGTGTGGTCCATACCTACTGCGGCGACTCCGCCGCCGAACCTGGCCGACGCGTCGCCTGACGCTCCTCGACAAGCACCACCTGCGCCAGACTAGGCGCGCAGCCGGACGCGCCAACCGCCTCGTCCCCGATGCCTTTGGCCTTGGGGCCGCTATCGCGTCCCCAAAACCCCAAAACCCGTTATCGGCGGCGGCGGAGCGCGATCATGCCGCCGATCGCGAACCCGACGACCGCGGCTCCGATCGCGAGCTCCCGGCGGTGCTCGCGGATCTGCCGGCGCCAGTCGGTGAGCTCGGCCACCTTGCCCCGCAGCGCCTCGACCGAATGCGAGAGCTCGGTTCGCTGGCGTTCGATGTCCGCGCGAATCTGGTCGGAGCTGCGCCCGGGAGCGCCGGGGGCCCGGCGGCCGACGGGCTCCCCCGCGCCGCTCACGTAGACGTCCGGGGCCCTGTTCACCTGGTGCCGGCCTCCAGCGTCTCCTTGGTCCGCTTGGCCTCCTCGATCGCGAGGTCCGGCGTCGGCGGAGCGCCCGCCTGGAAGGACCTGTAAGCGATCAGGCCGGCGATGCCGGCGACGATCAGACCAGAAAGGCGCCCTCGATCAGGAACCCGGCCCAGACGTCGCCGGAGAAGAAGAGGTCGTTGAGCCCCAGGCGATGCCGTGCATGAACATCGCGAGCGCCATGAGGACGAAGACGCCGGCGGCGATCCCGACCACGGACCCCTGCAGAAGCTTCGTGGATCTTCTCCCGGACCTCGGTCTTCGCGAGCTCGATCTCCTCGCGGATAAGGGTCGACGTTCGCTCGGAGACGTCGACGACGAGCTCGCCGACCGACCTGTCCTGCCCCGGAGGGGGAGGGGGCTGCCCCGGAGGGGGAGGGGGCTGCCCCGGAGGGGGAGGGGACTGCCCCGAGAGGGGGAGGGGGCTCGGGCGTGCTCATTCCGGCGGGTCCTCCCCGAAGACGCGTACCCAGATCGCGGAGGCGACCCGGTTGGCGACCACGGTGGCCAGCGCGCCGGTCCCGGCCACGAGGCCCGCCCACAGCAGTCTTCTGAGGATTCGTTCTCCATCTCGCTTAACCGCTGGCGGAGTAAATCAGCTTGCCTCCTCGCTGGGATTCGCGCGCGGCACCCTCCGCAACCTCCGTTTCGCGCTCGTACCCGGCCCAGCGCTCGAAGAAACCGCGCAGGACCGCGTAGAACCAGCGCCGGTCGATCGCGTCGATCGCCCCATGACCGCCGCCGGGGAGGATCCATACCCGCACGAGGCCGTTCCCCCGCGCGGCGGCCGCCAGCTCGCGCGCCTGCTCCACCGGGATCACCTCGTCGTCGGCCGGATGCAGCACGAGCACCGGGACCTTCGCGTCCTTGATGTGCTCCCGAGCCGAGGCGCGGCGCCAGAGCTCCTCCGGGGCGACCTCGTAGTAAGGCGCCGAGATCTTCTCGAGCGGATCGACGAAGTCGTGGACGTCGTCCCAGCGTGACTGCCGGATGCGTGACACCAGCATCGCCCAGAAGATCTCGGTTCAGCGCATAGGCCGGATCCGTTCGCGGGAGCTTGCTGCGAGAGGCGGCTCAGCCATCGCACGCGGATCTCCGGGCGGGGAGATGGCGAGGATGCCGCCATCGAGGGCGTCGTCGCGCGCCGACCGGGTGGCACGCACCGAGTACGGCGGAGCCGCCCAGCGATATCCCCAGCGCCCCAGCCGTGGTCGCGCCGAGCTCCTTCAGGTAGCGAGCACACGCGAGGATGTCCTCTCCTTCCTTCCACCCGGCGCTCGTCGGCGCCTGGCTGGTCAGGTTGGTCAGGCCGAAGCTGCGCAGGTCGACGGCAGCGACATTGAAGCCCCACTCGAAGTAGGCGCGGACGCGCGATGTCCCGTACGTAGTCGAAGCGCCGCGAGGAGAACAGCCCGTGGACGACGATCAGGCCCGGCCTGCGGGGGCCCTCGTGCAGCCCGATGCTCGCCGCGATGTGCTCGCCGTCGGCTCCCTCGAACACGTGGTCCGAGAACTGCGCCGGGTACGCGTATCCGAGGTTGGCCCCCTCGCGCTGCTGGGCGAGCACGAACGAGGAGATGTCCGGCGAGGCCCTTGCGGACCATCGCCGCGTCAGAGTGATGGAGCTCGTGGGGGATCGACTCGAGGTCGGCCATCAGGGCGTCCATCGAGCGCCGGCGCGGTTGTGCCACCGGCAGCTCGGTCGGCTCCGGGTCCAGCCTGGCAAGCGTCCGGCGAAGCGGCTCGCGAAGGCGTTGACCCGCGAGCCACATCGGCAGGGCGACCGACCCGACCGCGAGGTTGAGCGCCTTGGCGGCCCCGTGGAGGATCCGGTCCTGTCGATACGAGGATGCGAGCGATTCCCACACGAGCGGCCTCCTACGGCCGCAGCGCGGGCCTCGAGGCCGCCGCAGATCGTCTCGACCACCATCTCGCGCGCGCGGTCGAAGTCGCCGTCATCGCCGGGAATCAGGCCGAAGACCCAGCCCGACAGCAGCTGCTCGATCGCTCCGTAGAACCACATCGAGGCGAACTCGGGGTCGACGTCCTTGCGAAACTCACCCGCCGCCTGGGCATCGGCGACGATCTTCGCGATCAGGTCGTAGGCGCGCCGGATCTCGGTCAGGTGCGTCCGGCCGAACGAGTTCGCCGCCCGAGTCACCTCGACGATGATCACCTTCATCAGGTCGGGGTCGTACCGGTAGGAGTCGATGATGAACCGCGCCACCGCATCGAGCTTCTCGCGGCCGCCGATCGCCTGGCTGTCGACCTCCTCGATCGCGGCCAGCAGCAGCGACCAGCGCTCCGCGAAGAGCTCGTTCAGGACCTCATCCTTCGACTTGAAGTAGTGATAGACGAGGCCGTAGGCGACGCCGGCCTCGTCGGCGATGTCCGAGACGCGACAGGAGTGAAAGCCCTGCCGAGCGAACACGCGTATCGCGGCGTCAAGGATCTGGCGGCGCTTGTCGGCCGGCGGCGCTTCGGCGCTCATCGCCGCACCCGATCAGGCATGGCTCGGCACCCCGGGCGTCATCGCCTCGGGCCAGCGGTAGGCACCGGGACGGCGATTGGCGAGGGACGGCAGCGTCGTGCGAACCCGCTCGACCACCTCGAGGTCCAGGTCTGCGGCGACGAAGCATTCACCCTCGGCTGCCAGGGCGAGCACCTTCCCCCACGGATCGACGATCATGGAGTGCCCGTATGAGCGGTAGTGCGGCGGCGCTTCACCCACCTGGTTCGGCGCGATCACGAACGCCTGGTTCTCGATCGCCCGCGCGCGCACCAAGACCTCCCAGTGATCCTTACCGGTCTCGAACGTGAAGGCCGACGGCACCGCCAGGACGGTCGCGCCGCGCACCGCGAGGATTCGGTAGAGCTCGGGAAATCGCAGGTCGTAGCAGACCGTCATCCCCAACGTGACCCCCGGCAGGGCCGGCCCGAGCGCCGCGATCACGATCTCTCCCCCCGGCGCCTCGCTCTCGGACTCGCGATAGGAGACGCCGCCGACGTCCACGTCGAACATGTGGATCTTGCGATAGCGGGCGTGCAGCTCACCGTCGGGGCCGATCAGGATCGAGGTGTTGAAGAGCTTGTCCGCCCCCTCTACCCGTTCGGGGATGCTGCCGGCCAGCAGATGGATCCCGAGCTCGCGGGCCCACGAGCTCGCCGCCGAGATGGTCGGCCCGCCGAGTGGCTCGGCCTCCTGCTGCAGGAGCGCGGCGTCGCCCAAGACGTTCCACTTCTCGGGCAGCGCGACGAGCTCGGCGCCATCGCCGGCCGCTTCGCGCACCAGCGCCTCCGCCGCCTCGAGGTTGCGGGCCTTGTCGCTCGTCGAATTCAGCTGTATGGCCGCCGCTCGCATCTCAACTCACCTGAATCGCGTTGACTGACCAGTCAATCTAGGGAGTATAGGTTCGGCCGCACGAGGTGACCGTTGTGGCGCAAAGGGAGTCCAGGGGCGTGTAACGGCCGCCTGAACGGGAAGCGGTGGGCAGATGTTCGCTTTCGGACGTTCCCGGCGCGACGCGCGTCGTTCGAACGGTTTCGGCGCGCGCGCACGCCTTCGAGACCCGGACCGAGCAGTGGCGCCAGGTGGGCCTGGGAGCCGAGGTGGACCGCCGCGACGCCAAGCGGGCCCGCGGCAGCGTCGTGGTGCTCGCTGCGCTGATCGCCGGCGTCCTGATCGCTGTTCACCAACAGCGGCGACGCTGTTCCCCGGCCTCGGCACGACGTGCGGGTCGCGACGGTCGCCGCGCTCGTGATCCTCGGCGTGGGCGCTCGCCCGGGCGCTCGGGCGCGGCGCTCGCGCCGGCGCTGTTTCGCCGCATGGAGCCGGGCACCGCCGGCATCGGTCGGGTTCCTGATCCGGCTGGTGACGATCGTCGTCGTCATCGCGGTGGCCCTGCGGATCGCGGGCCTCGCACCGAGCACGCTCGCCGTCGGCGGCGCCTTCACCGCGGTCGTGCTCGGCCTCGCCGCCCAGCAGACGCTCGGCAACCTGTTCGCCGGCCTCGTGCTGCTGGGCACGCGGCCGTTCCGGGTCGGCGACCGGGTGCGGCTCGTCGGCGGCGCCCTCGCCGGATCGCTGGAGGGCATCGTCAGCTCGCTGGGCCTCTTCTACACCGACCTGGTCAGCGGGGCCGACCGGATCATGGTTCCGAACAGCATGCTCCTGAACGTCGCCGTCGTGCCGCTGCGCGAGCCGGAGCGAGTGGAGCTGCGGGCCCGCTTCAGCGCCGACACCACACCGAGCGAGCGTCCAGGAGCTGCTCGAGGGTCGATCACCGTGCCCACACGCTACGCGCCGCACATGTCGAGCTCGAGGAGCTCGACGGCGACGAGCTGGTGGTGCGGGTCGTCGCCACACCGATGCGCCCGGCGGACGGCGCGAAGCTCGCGAGCGAGGTCCTGGCGGCGGTGCGCAACACGGATGGTGCGCGGGCGGCCGCGGCTTAGACGCTGCCTACCGCTTGCGACTGTGCTGGGCCAGGCGGCAACCAGGAGCTTCGTGTGCAGCGCCGTCATCAGGTCGTTCAGGGGGCCGATGCCGGCCTCGATGATCTCCGGCGGCCCGGTCCAGGTCCACGTCGCCCGAGAGCCGGCTCGTCAGCACGTCCACCTCGTCGGCGACGAGCGGCTCGAGCGCGCGCTTGTAGCGCAGCGTGTCGTAGACGGTGAAGCCGAGCCGCTCGTCGTAGCCGCCCGCCCGGAAGCGGCCGATCGCCTCGACCATCGCGCACGTCCGAGGGCGAGTAACCGCTGCTGGTCGGGCGTCAGGACGCCGAGCTCCGCCAGGCGGTCCAGCACCTCCTGCGGGACGTCGTAGCGACTGCGGACCTCCTCGGCGTCGATTCGGTCGCTGCTCGCCGACCAGTGCGCGCTCGAGGATGCGGTCCTCGAGGGCGATCATCGCCCGCAGGCGCTCCGGCTCGGCGTCCTGGCGGTCGAGCAGGTCGCGGATCACGCGCAGCGGCAGGAACCGCTCCTCCTGAAGTTGCTTGATGACGCGGATGCGCTCGACGAACTCCGGCGGGTAGTACGCCATGTTCCGGCTCGTCTTGACCGGTTCGGGCAGAAGCCCCTCGCGCAGGTAATGACGGATCGTCGCCACCGGAACGCCGGACCGCTCTGCGAGCTCGGAGATCTTCAGCAGCCCGTTCTCCGCCGCGTGCGTGCCGCCCTCCGCCGGCCGCGCGCTCATCACATGAACCTCGCCGGCTCGGAGCCGGCCGCGTCCGTTCCGGACGGGCGCTGGGGCCGGTCCCCCGCACGCTCGCCGTCCCGGGCTCGCTGTGTCGGCGTGCTCGGGCCGGCGGCGGCGCCGGACCCGACCAGCGACGCCACCTCCTCCGTCGAGAACCCGGCCGCGGCAAGGACCTGCTCCGTGTGCTCGCCCAGTGCGGGCGCTGGGCGGGTCGCGTCGCCAGGCGTCCGGGAGAACCTCACTGGAAGGCCCAGGAGCCGCACCGGGCCGAGCTCTGGCTGCTCAATCTCCACGACCATCCCCCGCTCGCGAACGAGCTCGGATTCGAGCGCCTCGTCCAGGTCGAGGATCGGCTCGATCATCGCGTCGTGCTCGTCGTTGAACGCCTTCCACTCCTCCGCGTGCGCGCCCTGAAGACGGCGGCGATCGCCTGACCGTCCTGCGAATCGGGAGGGGCGAACTGCTTGTCGACCAGGTCCGGACGGCCGACGCCCTCGCAGAGGTTGCGCCAGAACTTTGGCTCCAACGCCCCACAGGTGACCCACCCGTCGGCCGCCTCGTAGGGCAGGTAGCACGCGATCCCGCCGTTGAGATTGCCGCGGCCGCGCTGCGGTACCTCGCCGTCGCACAGGTACTGGGCGGCCACCATCGCGAGCCAGGCAAGCGAGCCGTCGGTCATCGAAACGTCCACGAGCTGGCCGGCGCCCGATCGCTCGCGCTCGCGAAGCGCCGCCATCACGCCGAACGCGGCCATCAGGGCACCGCCGCCCAGGTCCGCGATCTGGCCGGCCGACTGGATCGGCCGGTTTCCCGGCTCGCCGGTCAGCCCGAGCAGCCCATTGAGGCCGAGGTAGTTCATGTCGTGTCCCGCGCGCTGGGTGTTCGGGCCCGTCTGGCCGTAGCCGGTGATCGCGCAGTAGACGAGGCGGGGATTTGCCTCCCGCAGCACCGCGTACCCGCAGCCGAGCTTGTCGAGGACGCCGGGGCGAAAGCTCTCCAGCACGACGTCGCAGTCGCGAGCGAGACGGAGGAACGCGTCGCGCCCGCGCTCGGACTTCAGATCCAGCCGGATCGAGCGCTTGCCGCGGTTGAGAGCGAGGTAGAGCGCCGAGCGCGTGCCCAGCGCCTGCTGCTCCTCGGTGCCGTAATAGGGCGGTGCCCAGCGGACGTAGTCCCCCATGCCGGTGTCCTCCACCTTCACCACGTCGGCGCCGAAGTCGGCGAGCAGTAGCGAGCAGAACCCGCCGGGAAGCAGACGCGTCAGATCGAGGACGCGGACATCGCTGAGCGGCCCGTCGCTCACTCTCCAGACGCCTCCGAGGCCTCGATTGGGTGCGTCAGGACCTCGCGCCGGGTCCGGTTCTCTCCTCCTGGCACACCCAGCAGCTCCCTCGCCTCCGCCACCGTCGCCGCCCGGCGGCCGACGTCCTCGGCCATCTGGCGAACCTTCGCGATGAGGTCGCCGTTGGAGCGGGCCATCTCGCCGCTCGGCAGGTAGAAGTTGTCCTCGAGCCCTGCGCGGGCGTTGCCGCCCAGCGCGAGCGCGGCGCTGACCAGCCGCCACTGGTCGCGCGAGATCCCGATCACCTGCCACTGGTTCGGGCCCTCCGGTCCACCCGGGATCTGGTCGGCCATGAAGCTGACATTGCGAGCGTTCGGCCGGATCCCGCCATTCACGCCGATGACCAGCGAGACCTGGAGCGGCTCGAGCAGGAGGCCCATGTCCAGAAGCGGATCCAGGTTGGCGATGTGGCCGGCGTCGAAGCACTCGTGCTCGGGCTTGATGCCGAGCTCGCGCATCGCCGTCAGGAACTCGATGATCGTGTCGAAGCTGTTCTCGAACACCGCCTTGAAGACGAAGTCCCGGCGCCGATGCGAGTACTTCGCATAGTTCATCGAGCTCATGTTCAGGGCGGCGACATCGGGGCTGAGCTCACGCAGATATGCGATCCGCTTCTCGACCGGGACCCCGATCGCGCCGGTGGAGTAGTTGATGATCACATCGTCGACCTCCGCCCGGATCGCCTCGGTGATCGCGCTGAAGTCCTCGATCTCGTAGCTCGGCACGCCCTCCGGTGTCCGCGCATGGATGTGGATCTGGGAGCCGCCCTCGTCGACGATCCGGCGCGCCTCGGCCGCATACTCCTCCGGCGTGTAGGGGATCGCGGGGCACTGGTCGCGGTTGGCGATCGCGCCCGAGATCGAGCAGCTGATGACGACCGGGTCCTCGAAGCGGCTCATCTCGATGCTCCCGCCAGGCCGAAAAACGCCGCACCCGGGGCAGGCCCGCAAGGTATTGGCGGCTTGTTGTCGCTATGTGACAACAGACCGCCAAATCCGGCGCCAAGGACCTCGAGCGAGCGATTGGGGGTGTAGATGACCCCGAATCCCTCACTCGATGCGATGTGACCGTTTGGGAGCGGCAAGCCAACTGCTCTGGGTGCCCTTCGCCGGAACCCATCTTGCCGTTGCGGGCTCATACGGGCATCACCCCGTGCTTCCTCCATGGTCGCTGCACGCGCTTGGCCGCGGCCAGCCGCAGGCCGCGGATGATCGTCGGGCGCGTCTCGCGCGGATCGATGACGTCATCGATCACATCGTTGTGCGCGGCGATGTACGGGTCGATCGACTGGCGGATCCGCGCGAGCATCTCCTCGCGCGTCCGCTCCGGGTCGTCGGAGGCTTCGATCGCCGAGCGGCCGATGATGTTCACAGCACCCTCCGGGCCCATGACCGAGATCTCGGCCGTGGGCCAGGCCACGATCAGGTCGGGCTCGTATGCCTTCCCGCACATCACGTAGTAGCCGGCGCCGTATGCCTTGCGCACCACCACGGTGATCTTCGGCACCGTGGCGCGTGACACGGCGTAGAGCATCTTCGCCCCGTGGCGGATGATCCCCGCGTGCTCGACCTTCGAGCCGACCATGAAGCCGGGCACGTCCTGCAGGAAGACGAGGGGGATGTTGAACGCGTCGCAGAGGTTGATGAAGCGAGCGGCCTTGTCGGCCGAGTCGTTCTCGAGGATGCCGCCCAGCTGCTTGGGCTGGTTGGCGACGATGCCGACGGGTTGGCCGGCGAAGCGGGCGAGGCAGGTGATGATCGTCTTGGCGAACTTCGGCTTGATGTCGAGGATCTGGCCGTCGTCGACGATCTCGCCGATGACGTCGTACATGTCGTACGGGTGGCGCGCCGACTCCGGGACGATGTCGAGGAGGCGCTCGGACATGCGGTCCTCGGGGTCGGAGGTCGCGCCCATCGGCGGCGGTTCCTCGCAGTTGGCGGGGAAGTAGGAGAGGTAGCGCTTGACGACGTCGATGCACTCGTGGTCGTCCTTGACCTCGAGGTCGCCGACCCCGGAGATCCGGCAGTGGACACGAGCGCCACCCAGGTCCTCCATCGAGATGTCCTCGCCCGTCACCGCCTTGACGAGGTGGGGCCCCGCGAGCGCCATCGCGCCCTGCCCGACCACCATCGGAACGAAGTCGGAGAGCCCGGGAATGTACGCCGTGCCGGCGGCGCACGGTCCGAGCATCGCCGCCACCAGCGGGATGACGCCGGACATCGTCACCTCCTCGCGGAAGAGGTGCCCGGAGCCGGCGAAGAGCGAGCCCGCCGCCTCTTGGATCCGCGCCCCCGCCGAGTCGAGGAGCCAGATGAACGGCATGCGCTTCTGCAGCGCCGTCTCGCGAAGGCGCGAGACCTTGAGCTCGCCGGTCATCCCCATCGAGCCCGCCATCACCGTGAAGTCGTAGGCGGCGATGCAGCACGGGCGCCCGTCGACGTCGCCCCACCCCGTGATCACCCCGTCCGCGGGCGCCTCCTTGCCCTCCATAGCGCGCTGAGAGAAGTGCGGCCCGGCGTGGATACCGATCTCGACGAAGGTGCCGGGATCGACGAGCAGCTCGATGCGCTCGCGCGCGGTCAGCTTGCCGCGCTCGTGCTGGAGAGCGATCCGTTTCTCACCCCCGCCGAGCTTGGCCTTCTCGCGGCGCGCGTGAAGGTCCTCCACCAGCGGGCGCATGCCGGTCTTCTCGCCGGCCTTGACCTCGTCGGGCGCCTCCCGTGCCTCGGCCTCCCTCGCCGCGTCAGCGACCTTCTTCGCCTCGTCGGCTGCCGCCTTGGTGTCCTCAGGCGTCATCGGGGACCTCGGTTGAGCAGGTAGGGGAGCGTGAACGCAAACCCTTCCACCGCGGCGCTATTCGCGGCGAGTGAAGGGTTGATCTTCCAGGAGAAGGTCAACTCTTCAACCGTCGTGTGACCGGTGACGGTTGAAGGGTTTGCGTCAGCGGAGTCGCTGCCAGCCCGATCCCCCACCCGGCCAGGACAGCGGTCGCGCTGCGGCGGTGCTGCGATCATCAGCGCCCCTTCCAGTTCGGCTCTCGCTTCTCGAAGAACGCCTGCGCGCCCTCGAGGATGTCCTCGGTGGTGAACGTGAGCGAGAGCTGCGAGCGCAGGTACTCGAGGGCGTCGTCGAGGGCCATGTCCTGCTGCCGGTACATCGCGTCGTGCCCGAGGCGCATCAACACCGGGCTCTTCGCGGCGAGGCGCTGCGCCCAGTCGGCCACCGCGTCGTCGAACTCCCCGGCGGCCACGACCTTGTTCGCGAGGCCACAGCGGACCGCCTCCTCCGCCGAGAGGCGCTCCCCGAGCAGGATCATCTCGTTCACCTTCTTCCGCGGGACGTTGCGGTAGATGATCGACATGATCATGTAGGGGAACGCACCGATGTTGATCTCGGGCGTCCAGAAGTCGGCGCCCTCCTTCGCGATCACGAGGTCGCACGACAGGGCGAGGCCCAGCCCGCCCGCGACCACGTGGCCATTCGCGGCGCACAGCGATGGCTTGCCGAGCCGTGGCATCAGGCGGAAGAACTCGAGGAAGAGATCGGTGCCGAAGTGCTTTTGAATCGGCGGCGCGTCGGATCCGAAGCCGCCGAGGTCCGCGCCCGCGCAGAAGACGTCACCCGCGCCGGTCAGCACCATGGCGCGCGCCTCGGCATCGTCGCGGGTTCGCCGGACCGCGGCCACCAGCTGCGCGAGCATGTCTCCGGAGAGCCGGTTCCTCTTCTCGGGATCGTTCAGCGTCACGGTCGCGACGCCGTCGTCCACCCCGTAGCTGACCAGCTCCTCGGCCACCGGCGCCCACGGTAGCACAAAGTATGAAGTAATACTCTATGCTGCGCGGCAGCCGCCGTGCACCGCGCGCCAGGCGCGAAGCCATCGCCAACCAAGGAGCGAACGTGGAAGCAGCGACCGTGATCAAGCCCCGGCACGAGGCAAGCCGCAAGCACCTCCTGTTCACCGACGAGCACGAGGATCTGCGCGAGTCGATGGAGGCGTGGGTGAAGAAGGAGCTCTGGCCGCACCGGAACGAGTGGGAGGAAACGACCTGGCCCGACGAGATCATGCGCCGGGCGGGCGAGCTCGGGTTCCTCGGGCTGTGCTTCCCCGAGGAGTACGGCGGGCAGGGCGGCGACTACTACTACTCGCTGGTCCGCGCCGAATGCATGAGCCATTCCGGGTCCGGCGGGACCAACATGGGTTTCGCGGTGCAGACCGACATGGTGCTGCCGCCGGTCCACCTGCTCGGAACGGAGGGGCAGAAGGAGCGCTACCTGGTCCCCGGCATCAGGGGCGAGAAGATCGGCTGCCTCGGGATCACCGAGCCTGGCGCCGGTTCCGACGTGGCAGGAATTCGCACCAAGGCGATCCGCGACGGCGATGACTACCTGATCTCCGGCTCGAAGACGTTCATCACGAACGGCGCCCGGGCCGACTTCATCCTGCTGGTGGCGAAGACCGACCCCGATGCCCGCCACGAGGGGATCACCCTGTTCCTCGTCGACCTCCGCGACGACGACGGCAACCACGTTCCCGGCTTCGAGGTGGCGAGGAAGCTCGAGAAGATGGGCATGCACGCATCCGACACCGGCGAGCTGTCGTTCGGCGAGGTGCGGGTGCCGGCCGAGAGCGTCCTCGGCGAGATCGGCAAGGGCTTCTACCACATCTCCTGGGAGCTCCAGAGCGAGCGAATGGTGGCCGCGGCCGGCGCCGTCGCCGGCGCGGAGCGAATGTTCGAGAAGACCCTCGCCTACGCGAAGGAACGGGAGGCGTTCGGACGGCCGATCGGTCGCTTCCAGGCGATCCGCCACAAGTTCGCGGACATGGCAACCAAGATCGAGGCCGCCAAGCAGTTCAACTACGTCGTCGCCTGGCGCTACGCGAACGGCGAATACCCCGTGCGCGAGATCACCGAGGTCAAGCTGTTCACGTCGCGCGTCGCGCTGCGAGGTCGCCGACGAGTGCGTCCAGATCTTCGGCGGCTACGGCTACATGAAGGAGTACGAGATCGAGCGGGCCTACCGCGACGTCCGCCTGAATCGCATCGGCGCCGGAACCGACGAGATCATGCTCGACGTGATCGGCCGCTCCTACGGGCTCTGAGCCACAGCTAGCGCCCCCAGCGCGCTCAGCCGCCGCTCCAGGAACGCCCGCTCCACGGGATTGGTGGCGAGCTCGAGGGCACGGCGATAGGCGGCCGCGGCCTCGTCGCGGCGGCCCGCGCGCTGGAGCAGATCCGCGCGCGCAGAATGAAGGTGCTGGTAGCCGTCGAGGCCCTCGATCCGCTCGATCTCCTCGAGGCCCCGTTCCGGCCCGTCGACCATGGCGATCGCGACGGCGCGGTTGAGCTGGACCACAGGGGTCGGCTGGACGAAGGCGAGCCAGCCGTAGATGTGGCGGATGCGGCGCCAGTTCGTGTCCTCGGCGCTGGCGGCTTGGGCGTGCTCGGCCGCGATCGTCGCCTGAAGCGTGTAGGAGCCCGGGGGGAACGACCGGGCGGCGCGGCGCGCCACGTCGAGACCCTCGACGATCTCGTCCCGATCCCATAGCGAGCGATCCTGATCGGCGAGCAGGACCATGCGTCCGGCCGCATCGACGCGAGCCTCGCGGCGAGAGTCCTGGAGCAGCATCAACGCGAGGAGACCGGTCGCCTCGGGCTCGTTCGGCATCAGGGCGACGAGAACCCGCCCCAGCCGGATCGCCTCGGCCGCGAGCTCGCGGCGCACCAGGGCGTCGCCGCCCGTGGCGAGATAGCCCTCGTTGAAGATCAAGTAGAGAGTCGCGAGCACCGATGGCAGGCGCTCGCGCAGCCGGTCGCCTTCCGGCACCTCGTAGCGGATGCCGGCGTCACGGATCTTCCGCTTGGCGCGAACGAGCCGTTGCGCCATCGTCGGCTCGGCGACGAGGAAGGCCCGCGCAATCTCGGGCGTCGCCAGGCCGCCCAGCGTGCGAAGCGTCAGGGCGACACGAGCCTCCGGCGCCAGTGCCGGGTGGCAGCAGGTGAAGATGAGGCGCAGGCGCTCGTCGGGGAACTCGTCGGGTTCGGCGTTCTCGGCGATGATGCCGCCCCCGAGCTCCTCGAGCGCCTCGAGCGCCGCCCGCTTCGTGGCCAGCGTCCGCTCGCGGCGGATGCGGTCGATCGCCTTGTTGCGAGCGACCTTGGTTATCCACGCCCCCGGATTGCCCGGGACCCCGTCCCGGGGCCAGCGCTCCAGAGCGACGAGGAACGCCTCCTGAACCGCCTCCTCGGCGAGGTCGAAGTCTCCGATGGCCCGGATGAGCGTCGCGACCGCCCGCCCCGACTCGTGCCGGAACAGGCGGTCGACGACTGCCGCTGGACTGGCGGCGGCCTGCGCCGCCGCACTGCCGGCGGGCGTCGCTATGACGCGGCCTTCTCCCGGTCGAGCGGATGCACGTAGCCAAAGTCGCCGTAGTCCATGACCGGCCGTACCTCGATCGCTGCCCCGGGACTCGCTGGAATCTGCTTCGCGTAGTCCAGCGCTTCGTCGAGGCTGTCGCAGTCGAGGAGGTAGAACCCGCCGAGTTGCTCCTTGGTCTCCGCGAACGGACCGTCGGTCACGCTCGCCTCGCCCTCGCCGATCTGCACCGTGGTCGCCGTGGCGCTGGGCTGCAGGCCGTCGCCGGCCACCCAGACGCCGTCGGCGATCACCTTCTCGTCGAAGGCGGCCCAGCGCGACATGGCCTCCTTCATCTGCTCGGGAGTCACATCCTCCCAGCCGCCCTCCTCGGCGATGATCGCGAGCATGTACCTCATTGGAACCTCCTTGGGTCGCGCGGCGCCAATCGCCGCGTTCACGATAACGACGAACGGCGTGCGCCCAAATCGACAGGTCCGCGGAAAGTCGATTCAGCTCTGGCCGGCAAGCAGATGCTGCAGATCGCCAAGGCGCTCGTCCCACTCGGCGCCGACAGTGGCCATCCACTGCGCGGCATCGCCGAGCGCCTCCGGACGCAGCCGGTAGCGCGTCTCCCGACCAACGCGCCGGGCCCACACGAGCCGGGCCCGGCGGAGTGCCGCCAGATGCTTCGCGACCGCCTGACGGCTGATCGGCAGATCCGCCGCCAGGGCACTCGCGGTCACCGTCGAGCCGCCGGCGAGCGTCTCGACGACACGGCGGCGCGTCGGGTCCGCGAGCGCCGCGAACACGGCATCGACGGTCGCCACCGTCAGACCAGCACCAACGAGGCCGCGTGCTCCAGCGCCGCGAGCCGCGGGCCCCATGCGATGCCGGACACCGCGACCGTCGTCCCGGAGTACGTGCGCTCGATCACGATAAGCCGCGTGCCGACCACGAGCGGCTCGAGTGTCATCTCGACCTCCGTTGGCGGCTCACCCGGCCGCGCCCAGGTGAAGGCGAGCTCGCGCTCCTCTTCCACTCGCAGCACGGTTCCCTCGCGCTCCGATCCGTCCTCGAACCGGAAGCTCGCCCGTCCGCCCGGCACGGGGTCGAGCTCGGCCTCATCGGCCAGCCACTCCGCGAGCAGACGCTCGTCTGTGAGCGCCTCCCACACCTCGTCGGGCTGACTGTCCAGGACCGCCTCGCGCTCCACGCGTCGCTCATCCATCCGTTTCTCCTCTGCTATGAGCAACCTTACGGTTGCGTGTTTGCTAGGTTCACCTTTGCGCAACCCCACGGTTGCACTTTACCAAGCGAAGGAGGACTCCCATGCCCCTGATCCCGATGGTCGTCGAGCAGACCGCGCGCGGTGAGCGCTCCTACGACATCTACTCCCGCCTCCTGGGAGAGCGGATCGTCTTCCTCGGGCAGCCGGTGGACGAGGAGATCGCGAACCTGATCGTTGCCCAGATCCTTCATCTCGAGGCCGACGATCCCGACAAGGACATCGCGCTCTACGTCAACTCGCCCGGGGGATCGGTGTACGCGGGGCTCGCGATCTACGACGCCATGCAGTATGTGAAGCCGGACGTCCAGACGATCTGCTTCGGCGTCGCGATGTCGATGGGGGCGCTCCTGCTCGCCGGCGGCGCCGCGGGCAAGCGAATGGCGCTGCCCAACTCGAAGATCCTCATCCACCAGCCATCGGGCGGGTTCCAGGGCCAGTCGACCGACATCGACATCCACGCACGGGAGGTCCTCGCCCTGCGCCGGCGCATCGACGAGATCTACGCGAATCACACCGGCCGCCCGATCAGTGAGGTTCACTCCGACATGGAGCGCGATCGCTACTTCACGGCGCCGGAGGCGGTCGAGTACGGGCTCGCTGACCGCGTCGTCGATCGTCATCAGCTGGAACGCAAGCCGACCGGCTTCAGCTCGCCGTAGGGAATCGGGAAGAATCCGGTCCCCTGGGCAACCTCGATCACATCCGCAGCTACTACCGGGCGCTGAACACCGGCGATCCCAACCTCGTCGCCTCGCACTTCACCGACGACGCGGTTCACTACTACACGCGGCTCGGTCCGCACGAGGGCTCGCGGGCGATCGGCGACAACACCAAGTGGGCGGTGGAGAACCTGGAGGGCCGGTGGCACCTCGAGCACGGGATCGAGCAGGGCGACGAGGCGGTCATCGAGTGGGCGATGACCTGGCGCGACCCGAAGTCCGGGGAGAGGCGGATCAACCGCGGGACGGAGTGGTTTCGGATGCGCGATGGAAAGATTGCCGAGGTCCGGGCCTACCACCATGGCGACCGGAACAACCCGCGGGGTGACCTGCTGGGCTTCGACCACGAGCGCCGCGGCTACACCATGCTCGACGAGCGATGAGCGTGATCAAGGACGCCGGGGTGCGCGCTCCCCTCCCGCCGTTCACGGAGGAGCATGAGGAGCTTCGCGAGAGCGTGCGGCGCTTCGTGTCCGCCGAGATCGCACCCCATGTCGAGACATGGGAGCGGGCGCGGGAGTTTCCTCGCGACCTGTTTGAGCGCTGTGGCGAGCTCGGATTTCTGGGACTGAAGTTCCCGGAGCGCTACGGCGGCCAGGGCGGCGACCTCGCGCACGAGGCCGTGTGGATCGAGGAGCTGTCCCGCGCCGGCGGCTCCGGCGGAGTGGCGGCCGGTCTCAACGCCCACGCCCAGATCGCGATGCCGCCGGTCTTCAACTTCGGGACCGAGGAGCAGCGGCGGCGGTGGATCGTCCCCGGGATCCGCGGCGGGCTGATCGGAGCGCTCGGGATCACCGAGCCGGGCGCGGGATCGGACGTCGCCGGCATCCGAACCTTCGCGCGCAGGGTCCCGGGCGGCTACGTCGTCAACGGATCGAAGACCTTCATCACCAACGGGGTGCGGGCGGATTTTCTGGTGTGCGCGGTGAAGACGACCGAGGCGGGCGGGCACCACGGCATCTCGTTCCTGGTCCTGGAGCGCGACATGCCCGGCTACGAGATCTCCCGCAAGCTGGAGAAGATGGGCTGGCACTCCTCGGACACCGGCGCGCTCAGCTTCACCGATGTCGAGGTGCCGGAGGAGAACCTTCTCGGTCGCGAGAACCAGGGCTTCTACCTGATCATGGCCAACTTCCAGTGGGAGCGCTTGTCGATGGCGATCGGGGCCGTCGGCGGGATGCAGAGGGTCTTCGACGCGACCCTCGCGTACGCGAAGGAGCGCGAGGCGTTCGGGCGCCCCGTGGGGCGCTTCCAGGCGATGCGCCACAAGTTCGCCGAGATGTCGACCAGGATCGAAGCCTCGCGCGCAATCGCCTACGGCGCCCTGCGCTCGTTCGCGGCGGGGCACGCCGCTAGCGCCGACGAGGCGGATCCGCGCAAGGTGGTGGCGGCAACATCCGGCTCGCTGCGCGAGGTGACGGTGGCGAAGCTCTATACCCAGCGCGCGCTGCTCGAGGTCGCGGACGAGTGCCTGCAGATCCACGGCGGCTACGGCTACATGCGGGAGTACGGGATCGAGCGCGCGGTCCGGGACGCACGCCTCGGGCCGATCGGCGGCGGCACCGACGAGGTGATGAGGGAGATCCTGGGCAAGCAGATCGGCCTATGACGGCAACGAACGTCTCGTCCACCGGCGCGGTCATCGCGCCGCTTCGCTGGTTTCTCGGCGTCGCCGCCGTGCTCGCCGTGATCGCGGGCATCGAGCTCTTCGTCGGCGCGACCGAGACCGACCGCTTCTTCTCCTGGACCATCGAGCCACCGCTCACGGCCGCCTTTCTCGGGGCCGCCTACTGGGCGGCCGCCGTGCTCCTCGGGTGGGCGGCGTCGCAGGAGCGGTGGGTCCTGGCCCGCACGGCCATACCACCGGTGTTGACCATCGCCGTTCTGCTCCTCGCGGCGACCCTGGCACATCTGGAGAAGTTCGACTTCGACGGCGTCTTCGGCTGGTTCTGGCTCGTCGTGTACATAGTGGTCACGCCGCTCCTCGTCTACCTGCTGTGGCGCCAGCCGTCGGGTACCGCGGCGCACGGGCCGTCGATCGCGCCGTGGGCCCGAGCGGGGCTGGCACTGCAGGCGACGGTGATGGTGGTTGTGGGCGTTGCGCTCCTGATCGCGCCGCTCTCGGCCGGTGACGCGTGGCCGTGGGAGCTGACACCGCTCACCGGTCGCGCCATCGGCGCGTTCCTCTGTGGGTTCGGCGTCGCCGCGGCATTCGCGCTTCGCGAGAACGACCTCCACCGGCTTCGGGGATGCGCGCTCGCATACGGCGCATTGGGCGCGCTGGAGCTTCTGGCCCTCGCGTTGCACTGGGACGACTTTGACAGCGGCACCGTGAGCGGAATCGCGTACGTCGCGGCCGTCGCGAGCGTGCTGCTCGTCGGTCTCTACGGCTTCACCGCGGCGAGCGCTTCGTCCACGTCCCGATAGGCGTCGACCCGGACCGCCAGGCCCTGCCGCGTGGTCCATACGTGGGCGTAGCGCGTCTCGACCTCGGCGCCGCTGCCCCTCCCGATGGTCCGGGCGTGGATCACGACGGCGACGCGATCACCGGCGACGACCGTCCGCTCGACCGTCTGCTCGAACCGATCCCACGAGTCCAGGAACTCCATCAGGAACGAGCGCACTGACTCGCGGCCGCGCAGCTCGCCGCCTCCCGGTAGCTCCGCGCTCTCCCGCCATACGACGTCCGGCGCCAGCACGGCGATCGTCGAATCGACGTCGCCCCGATTGAGCGCGTCGTACGAGGCGACGATGTCGCTGACAGCGGCGGCCGTCATGGACCAAGTATCGCGATCGCGTCCGGGTCCCCGTGAGTAACCTCCGCGCATGGCCACCGCCACCGAGCCTCCCGTGACCTACTCGCTCCCGCAGGAGTTCTTCGACTTCCGGGAGACGATCAGCAGAATCGTGGTCGAGCGGGTGGCACCGCGAGCTGCCGAGATCGACGAGCGCGCCGAGTATCCCCGCGACCTGCGCCGGCTCTTCGCCGAGCACGACCTGTTCGGACTGCCGTTCGACACCGAATACGGCGGCACCGGGACCGGGACGCTGATGCTGAACATCGCGATCGAGGAGGTCGCGAAGGCCTGCGCCTCGACCGCGTTGATGCTGATGATCCAGGAGCTCGGGACGCTGCCGATCAAGCTCTTCGGGACCGAGGAGCAGAGGCGGCGGTTCCTGCCGAAGTGCGCCGCGGGCGACTGGACGCCCGCGTTCGCACTGTCCGAGCCGGACGCCGGGTCCGACCCGGGCGGCATGCGAACCCAGGCCCGCAGGGAGGGATCCGAATGGGTGATCGACGGGACCAAGAACTGGATCACCAACCTCGGGGTCGCCGACTTCTACATCGTGTTCTGCGTCACCGATCCCGCGGCGGGGCACTCACGGGGCATCTCCGCGTTCGTGGTGGAGGCCGATCGACCCGGCTTCTCGGTCGGCAAGCTCGAGCACAAGATGGGCATTCGGGGGTCGCCGACGGGGCAGCCGATCTTCGATGGGGTGCGCGTGCCGGAGGAGAACCTGATCGGCACCGAGAATGAGGGCTTCAAGGTGGCGATGTCGACCCTCGACCGCTCGCGGCTCGGCGTGGCGGCGCAGGCGGTCGGCATCGCGCAGGGCGCCACCGACTACGCGGCCGCGTACGCGAAGGAGCGCCGCCAGTTCGGAAAGCCCATCGCCTCCTTCCAGGGAATTCAGTTCAAGCTCGCCGACATGGAGTCGCGCACGGCTGCGTCGCGGGAGCTCCTGTACAGAGCCTGTGCGAAGGTCGACGCCGGCGAGCGCGACATGGGCAAGTACTCCTCGATGGCGAAGCTGGTCGCCTCCGACACCGCGATGTGGGTGACGACGGAGGGGGTCCAGGTGCTCGGCGGCTACGGATACGTGAGCGAATACCCCGTCGAGCGGATGATGCGAGACGCCAAGATCACCCAGATCTACGAGGGCACCAACGAGATCCAGCGGCTGGTGATCGCCCGGAGCCTGTAAAAGCCCTGCAAACGCGGCACAAGTGTCCGAGTCGATCGCGACGGCCGGCGCCATACATCAACCGCGATGCGCCAGTACTTGCGCCAGTCAGCCGCCAGTGAGTCAGGAGCAGGCTCTAAAAAGTCGCGGGCGCGATTGGGTTCGTCGGGCGGGGCCGCGCCTGGCCCCGCCCGACGCTTTCTAACGGTGAGGTCGGCCCTTTACGGCTGCAGACAGCTCACGATGACCGTGAGCGTGCGGGCAGACGCGCTGAAATTTCGACCGGCCGCACTTCCGCCGATCGGCTCCCCCGCTCCCGACACGAAGGTGGCCGCTTGCAGGACCGGGCCCACGGTCTGGGCGCCGTCCCAGTTCGCGCCGGCGCTGAGGGCCAGTTCGCCGGGATCACAGTTCTTGCTCACGATCCTGGCCGAGTTTGCTGGCACCGAGATGTTGTTCGTCCTCTGAACGACGGTGCCCAGCTCGTCAGCGCCCACCGCGTTAGAGGAGATCTTTGCTTTGTTGACGGCGCCGTTCTTGAGGTCAGCGGTGCCGAGTGACCCGTCGGCGACCTTCGCTCCGTTGACCGCGTTGTTCTTGATCTTCGCGCCGCCCACGGCGCCGTTCTTGATCTTCGGCGAGGTAACGGCGTCCGTGTGGAGCTTCGCCGCCGTCACGGCGCCGTTCTTGATGTCGCTGGTACCGATCGTCGCCGCGGCCCAGGCAACTCCGCTGACCGACACGAAAAGTGCGATCAACGAGATGACGAGCGCGGGGGACGGTCGGAACCGTCTCGGGTTCCTCATACGACTCCCCTCTTCGTGGCAGGAGACCGATTCGTCTCCAGCCCTTTACGCGACCGATCCTCTTCGATCCCGTAGCGCCATGTCAAGCAGCCCTCACCCGCTCGGCGGCCGTCTCCTGCTGGACGTCGAGGTACGCGCCGACGAGCTCGGCCGCCTCGGCCTCTGACCCCTCGAGCAGGTGCCTGTAGGTGTCGAAGGTGATCGCGATCGAGCTGTGGCCCATGAGCACGCTGACCGCCTTCGCGTTTAGGCCTGCGGCGATCAGGATCGAGGCGCAGGTGTGCCCCGCGTCGTGCGGGGTGATCCACTCAACCTCCGCCTTGCCCCATGCCGTGTCCGCCCAGTCGGTGACAGAGTGTGGGCTGAA
Source organism: uncultured Actinomycetes bacterium (assembly GCA_963797665.1). Taxonomy (GTDB): domain Bacteria; phylum Actinomycetota; class Thermoleophilia; order Solirubrobacterales; family 70-9; genus AC-56. Next base: position 73,036 of record CAWCQE010000006.1, read on the forward strand.
TGGCTTGTCGGGCTGAGGAGCGCTACCGCGCCGGAACGCGGACGCCATGCCTCGCGATGTCGGCCTCGAGTCGGTCGGTGTCGGTGGCCTGCTTCGCTGCCAGTTCGAGGAGCACCACCTCACGCTCGTCCCACTCGGTCTTTGCTGGTAGCGAGTCGCGGATCGCCTCTACGAGGGTCTCGGTACGTCCTAGCGCAGGCATTGTCCGTGGGTGTCGAGAGTCATCCGGCGGTTAGCGGGATCAGCGCTCACGCTGGCGCGACCCTCCACTCGGCCCCTTGACTCGCCCCGAACCCGGTGAAAGAGTCCAGCATCCAGTCCACGCGATTCGGCCCCGCGACGAGTCGGGAGCTTCCGCGCGTCGATCACCGGGGAGGTAGCTGAGATGGGGAGAAGGATCCGGGGCCGACTGACCTACGCGAACGTGATTGCGACGCTCGCGTTGTTTCTGGTCCTCACTGGCGGGACCGCGGTGGCGTTGAAAGGCTCGAACACCGTCTTTAGCGACGACATCGTCAACGACCAAGTATTCTAGCGCCGACGTGCGCGACGACTCGCTCAACGGCGGAGGTCTGACCGCCGCCGACCTTCGGCCGGCTTCGGTCGGAGGCCCGGAGATCAAAGACAACGTGATCAAGGGCATCGGGTGGAGATCGTGAAGGTGGCCTGTGAAGTGTTTGCCCTGCCGATCTTCAGGCGTAGGATCCGCGCAAGCGACGAAAGGGGCCTGGATGGCGACGTATGTGATCACGCACGAAGTTGACGACGTCGAGCACTGGTTGAGCTCGCCGAAGCGCGAAGAGGTTTTCGGGCCGATGGGTATCAGCGTGAGGACCTTCCGGGATCCGGGCGGATCCAACAAGACGGCGCTCATCGCCGAGATCCCCGATATGAACGCATTCCAGGAGTTCATGGGCACCAAGGAAGCAGCTGAAGCCGAGCGCTACGACGGCGTTCGTAGCCAGACGATCCTCGTCCTAGAGGAATCGCAATAAGACGGGGCAACCGGCGGTTCTCTGAGAGAAGACCCGCGGTTTCCGGATCTCGCTCGGATCGCTAGATACTGCGCGCAGGCGATGTCGCGCTGAGCCGCGGGTGAGAGGCTCGCCCCACATCGGCGGAGGCACCGCGGCGGCGGCGGTGGTCATCACCGATAACAGCCAGGTCGCCCCGGGCACGATCGCCGGCCACGCGCCGTCGCGCTCGTATCACTCGAACATCATCTCCAGCTCCGTCAACGGAGAGGACCTCGCGGCTAGCTCCGTCAGTGGCTCGGAGATCAAGACCGGCCCCGTCAATGGATCGGACGTCCTGGATGGCTCGATCAATCAGCTCGACATCACGGGGGCCGACAAGAGCGGGACGATGCAGACCGGCAACGTGCCCCCCCTAATTTCTGCGGCACAAGTGATTTCAACGTCCCCGGTGCGAAGGTGGGCGACGTCGTGTTGATGCGCGCGAACCCGTTCCCCAGCCTGATGGTGCAGGCGGTCGGCGTGCCCGCTCCCGACAAGGTAAAGGTCAAAACCTGCAATCCCACCGGAAACACGACCCCATTTCAGTCCGGCATCCCCTTCCGGATTATCACCCTGCGGTAACCCCGTCGTCCCCCGCCTGGCCACGACGCCCCTGGTTCCGGCAGCGCGAACAGAGCAGCGAAACGGTGTGGTCGACGAGCGCGGTGCAGCCTCGCCCCTGGCACTCACCGACGCGGCTCGAGCAGGTGAAGTTTGACCTGACTACTCGCAGTAGTGGCCCGATGCGGGCTCCGGGTCGCGGCCCTCGATGCCGGCGCAGTCGCGAAGCCGAGCGAGGCGCGCCCTGAGCGAGCGTTCTCTCCCCGCCGCGGCGCTCCCCGGGGGAGCCGGGAAGATGTTGTTGAGCTCGAACGGATCGGAGCGCAGGTCATAGTGCTCCACCTCCTCACTCGGGACGCAAGGGCCGGGCATCCTTCGTGTCGTGCTGTGGTACTCGACGTAGACGCTGTCTGCGGTGCGAAATCCCTCGTAGTCGCACGGTGTGAACGGCTGTGCCCTTTGCTTCCCGTCGAACCTACGATGCGTCTCGAGCTCGAGCAGGATCGCCCGGCGCTTCGGCCACCGGCGGCCGTCGCTTCTGATGGCCTTGAGCATCGAGCGCCCGTCGAGCGTGCGGCAGTTGCCTGAGCGCGAGCAAGGCCTCGCCCGCGCCATCCGCACGATGGTCGGAGCGACGTCGACGTTCGCAACGGTGCTCCGCAGGCTCTGCGGCTGGCGATCTCCCCCGCGGATGTCCTTCGGCTGCCGCATCACGAACGGGACGTGGAGGCTCTCCTCGTAGGGATCGACCTTTTTTCCGGGGACACGGTGTTGGCCCAGGAGCCAGCCGTTGTCGGACGTGAAGATGATGGCGGTGTCGTCGAGCTCGTGTTCGGATCTCAGCGACTGGACGATGGTCGCGATGCCGCGGTCGACGGCCCGCAGCGACGCGAGACGGCAGCGATACTCTCGCGTGAGCGACTGGATCTCGGATCCCCCGAGTAGCGGTCGCGCCCGAACGTACCCGGGCTTGTCACTCACATTGGCCTCGTTGAAAGACGGCGGCATCGGGAGGGGTGCGTTCTCGAACAGGTGGCGATCGCGTGGATCCGGCACCGCCATTCCCGCACATCGCCCGGGACCAGGCGAGCCGTGGGGGGCGAACTGGTCGATCGCGAGGAACAACGGCCGCCGCCGCGGCACGTAGCGGTGAACGAGGTCCACCGCCTCACGATTCAGCACCCGGGTCAGGTAGTCCTGGGGTCGGTGGCCGTATTGGTTGGCCTCCCCGTTTTCGCGCAGGACGTAGTCGTAGTAGCGGACAGGCTCGAGAATGGTGTGCCACTCGTCCCACCCAGGAGGAACCTCGTTCGGATCTCCGACCGCTCGCTCGTACGCGTTCAGATACTTCCCGACATGGGCGGTTCGGTAGCCAGCTCGCTGCAGCCACACCGGAAGGGTGTTCGCCTTTTCCCGGAGATCTTCATATCTGTCCCACAGGACGCCGTTGTTGTGACCGTACTGGCCGGTGAGAAGCACCGCCCGCGAGGGGCAGCACAGCGGCCCGCTGTCGATGTAATCGGTGAAAGCGGTGCCGTGGTTCTTCAGCAACTCGACGGTTCGCGGCATCACGCTTCGGGTCAGTGAGGCGGCGTCCTGATCGTCGGTCTGCACCACGATGATGTTGGGCCTCGGGCCGGCATGCGCGACGCCCGCGAACCCCAAGGTGCCGAGCGTCGCGACGAGCGCCGCGAGCACCACTCTCGCGGCCGCATGGTGCACGGCGCGGTGATCGTTTCTCCCTCCGCCCAACTCTCGTTCGCCCCCTGACCGTCGGGCTCACTGTATCGGGGCTGGACGCGGCCTGGCTAGCGCCTCAGGCGCCTCCCCGCGCCTCAGGCGAGGGCAAGCGTCCTCAGGTCGAGGCCCATCGGGGCGGTCGAGCGCTCCTCGATGACTCGCGTATTCCCGACGGCCGGCGAGCTATGCGCCGCCCGGATACGGTTCCCGCCCACCCGCAGAGAGATCGAGAGGAGAACGACACCGATGGGGTTACTTGACGGCAAGTCCGCGATCATCACGGGATCGGCCCGAGGAATCGGCCGCGCGACCGCGGAGCTCTTCATCCGTGAGGGCGCAAGCGTCCTGATCAACGACATCGACGGCGACGTAGCCGAGCAGGCCGCCGGGGAGATCGAGGGCGAGACCGCGGTGTTCGCCGGGGACCTCACGAAGCCGGGCGTGCCGGACGAGCTGGTGGCGAAGGCGAACGATGCGTTCGGCGAGGTCGACGTCGTCGTCAACAACGCCGGCTACACGTGGGACGGCGTTGTCCACAAGATGACCGACGAGCAGTTCCAGGCGATGCTCGACATCCACACGATCGTCCCCTTCCGGGTCATCCGCGCACTCGCCCCCCATTGGCGCGAGGCGGCGAAGGCGGAGCGCACCCAGGGGCGCGAGGTGTTCCGCAAGATCGTGAACGTGACTTCGATCTCCGGCACGATGGGGAACGCGGGCCAGGCGAACTACTCGGCAGCGAAGGCGGGGGTCACCGGGCTGACCAAGACGATCGCCAAGGAGTGGGGACAGTTCAAGGTGAACGTGAACGCAGTCGCGTTCGGGTTCGTCGAGACGCGGTTGACCGCCGCGAAGGAGGAGGCCGGCTCAATCGAGCGCGAGGGCGAGACGATCGAGCTGGGCATCCCCGAACAGCAGCGGGCGATGGCGTCGATGATCATCCCGGTCGGTCGCCCCGCGCAGCCCGGCGAGGCCGCGGGGCCGGTGCTCTTTTTGGCCTCCGAGCTGGCGAACTACGTCCACGGCCAGATCCTCAACGTCACCGGCGGCCAGTTCGGTGGAATGACCACCTGAGAGGTTTTCAGCTCAGCCGATCACGAATTGGAGGCCGACCTGTGTCTCGAGCGTCGCGCTCATCGCGTGCAACGACACGTCCCACGTCTGCTCTCCGACTATCCCGTCGACCCCGACGCCACCCCACTTCTGGAACGCCTCGACCGAATCTCGGGTCTTGGGGCCGAAGTCGCCATCGATCGGGCCAGGGCCGGTGCCCCACACGCTCGAGCCGTTTTTGAGCACGGTCTGCAGGTGATGAACGACCGCGCCGGTGGATCCCTCACTCAGCATCGGCATCGGACCGCCGTCGGGCAGAGCCTGCCACGTCGCGGGCCCGACGATGCCATCGACGGCCAGACCGGCCGCCTTTTGAACCTGCTTGATCGCCTTCTCGGTCTCGTGTCCAAAGATGCCATCGACGACGAGACCGAGGTTGGGCGTCCGGCGCACCCCACGTTGTGCCCGACGGACCACGTCCCCGCTATCGCCCTGACGGACGGTCGGTTGACCCGGATTCGCCATCAATGCTCCCCTCGCTCGCCGTGGCGATTATTGCACTCGCCATCCGCTCCCCGCCAGTGGCCCCCGCAAGACCTCAAGGTTCCTCGTGACGTCGCCTACTCCGAAAGCCCTGCGGCTTCGAGGGCATTGCCTTCGTCGTAGTACTCGCGGATGCGAACGATCATCCCGTCGCGGATCGTGAGCAGCTCGTAGTGGGTCGAGCGCACCTCGGCGCCGCTGATCGCGCCACGCCCGACCTCGGTCGCCTCCACCAGCACCTCGTCGCCTCCGCAGTCGACGATCCGACGGATCTCGTACCTGTAGTCATCGAAGCTCTCGAGCCACTCCTCGAGCCGCTCCCTGACCCCTTCACGACCCCGATACGTCCTCCCGTCTTCTGGTGCGCTCCATTCGACGTCGGGATGGCAGAAGGCCATCGTTCTGGGCATCGCGGCCAACAGCTGCGCCTTGCTCGTGGCGACCTCGTACCAGCGCCGCGCTATTTCCACGTTCTCCTTCGACATCGCCGAGGAGAGGAGTATCCCCGCGCGCTGGCGCCGGGTGGGAAACGCTGACGTGGGCGCGAGGGTCTAGCGAGCCGAGCGCGCGGGCGGCTTCTCCTCCGCGGAGGCGCCGTCAGAGGCACCGCCGTCAGAGGCACCGCGCTCGAAGCGACCCGAGCCGCCGCCGCCCGCCACGGCGGGCTCGCCCGCCCCGGTCTTCCGCTGCAGGTCCGCCTCGATCTCCTCGAGGCTGCGCCCCTTCGTCTCGGGCAGCATCGCCCTGACGAAGAAGAACGCGAGCACGCCCATGACGGCGTAGCCCAGGAACACCGGGCCGGAGCCCCAAGCGTCGAGCATGATCGGGAAGGTCTGGGACACCAGGAAGTTGGCGAACCAGTTGAGGCACACCGCCACACCCATCGCCGTGCCGCGCACGCTCAGCGGCAGCACCTCGGGCATCATGACCCAGACCACCGGCCCCCAGGTCGCCGCAAACGAGACGATGAAGCCGGTCAGGCAGAGGAACGTGATGATCGCTGCCGGGTCACTCGACGATGACGGCGTCGCAAGCAACTCCGTCGACAACCCGAGGACGGTGAGGCTCGTCACCATGCCGACGAGGCCGAATAGGAGCATCGGCTTGCGACCGACGCGGTCGATGATCCGGATCGCGACGACCGTCATCAGCACGTTGAGCGTGCCGATTATGAGGTTCAGGTAGATCGCGGAATCTGCGGCGAAGCCAACGCTCGTGAGCGTGGTCGGCGCGTAGTAGATGATCGTGTTGATGCCGATGAGCTGCTGGAAGACCGCCAGGCCGATCGCAGCGATCAGCGCCGGCCGGACCCACCGCTGCTTGAGCAGGCGCAGGCCGCCTTCCTCCTCCTCCACCTCCTGGATCTCCTCGATCTTGCGCTCGGGCGACTCGTCACGCCCCGCGTCGTCCTCGGTTACTTCCTCGAGGACGTCCCGCGCCTCCCCCTCTTCGCCCGTGCGGACGAGGAAGCGTGGCGTCTCCGGCACGAAGAACATGCCGATCAGCAGGACCACGGACGGCACTGCAGCCAGGCCGAGCATCAGGCGCCAGTCGCCGGACGAGGCCAGGATGGCGTTGACGATGAACGCGGCGAGGATGCCGATCACGATCATCATCTGGTTGAGGGAGGAGATCGCGCCGCGAATCTGCGTGGGGGCGATCTCGGACAGGTAGAGCGGCACCGCCAGCGCTGCCGATCCAACCGCGAGGCCGATCACGAAGCGGGCGGCCACCAGCGCTCCGGCGCTCGGCGCCGCCGCCGCGCCGAGGGCGCCGACCGTGAACGTGACGGCGGCGATCATGATGAGTCGCCGGCGTCCCATCCGGTCCGACATCGGGCCGGCGACGGCGGCTCCGATCATCGCCCCGAGCAGCAGCGCACCGACAACTGCACCCTGCATGAACGGCGAGAGGCCGAAATCGGACGTGATGAACAGAATCGCGCCAGAGATGACGCCGGTGTCGTAGCCGAACAGCAGACCGCCCAACGCACCAAAGAAGAAAATCCGTCTTCCACTGAGCTGCAGCGCATTCATTTGCCCTCTCCTCTCGGTTCCCCACATCCTGGTTTCCCACCCTGAGAGTTCGGAAACCGGAAGTTCGGGTGGTTGCGTGCGCCGAAACCGTGCACTTCTGCTTTCGCGTGAAAAGACCGCTGCTTTTCGTCATGCAGGGTCAGCGACGCCGCGCCCCGCAGGGGCCGGGGATGCGACGGGTTCACCACGGCCCGAAGGCCGGACACCCCTGTCGTCGATATGCCGACCAACCCGCCAAGTGCCTAGGCGGTCGGCTTCCTCCGCTCCTCGGCGAGCGGCTCGCCCGATTCTCCGGTCACCCCTGATGGCGGCCACGCCCCGAACCAGTTGTCGCGCGCACCGTCGATCGTGATCACGCAGCCAGAGAGGAAATCTCCCGCTGGCGACGCCAGGTAGGCGATCATCCATGCCATCTCCTCCGGCGTGCCGAGCCGCTGCAGCGGCACCGTGCGCGGGACGTTCTCGCTCACCTCGGGCGGGTACTTCGTGCGCAGCACCTCGGTGTCGAACTGGCCCGCGGCCACGGCGCAGAGCTTGATGTTGAACCGGGCCCACTCGATCGAGAGCGTGCGCATCATGTTCTCGACCGCCGCCCGCGCTGCCCCGGAATGAGCCATCCCGGGCATCCCCTGGTGGGGGGAGAGGGTGACGCTGACGACCTTGCCGGAGCGCTGGGGGATGAACGCCTTGGTCGCGGCGGCGTGCGTCATCTGCCAGGTTCCCTGGACGTTCAGCTCGATCACGGTGCGAAAGCCCTTGGGGGTGATCGCCTCGGCTGGGCTCATGAACTGCCCGCCGGCGTTGTTGACGAGTACATCGACCCGCCCGTGGCGTTCGAGCACTCCGTCGAACAGCGCGTCCACCACATCCGCGTCGCGGATGTCCATCGCCTCGCACTCGGCCGTGCCGCCCGCGGCGCGGATCATGGCGACCGTCTCCTCGATCGGCTCCGGCCGGCGCCCGCACCCGATCACCGTCGCGCCGAGCGACGCGAGCTCGATCGCCGTGGCCTTCCCGAGGCCGGTGCCGGCGCCCGAGACGACGCAGATCTGGCCCTTCAACAGGTCCTCGCGAAAGATCTGCGATGCCGTTTGCCGGCCCACGCGGGGGCAGCTTAGTGCGAGCCCAGCATCGCTACGCTGACCGCCCGATGAAGGTCCACGCAGAACCGAAGTGGCTGTACGAGCCGCTCCCCGGCGGCAACCCGAAGGCGACGGTCGCCGTGGAGCCACTGTCGGGCGGCGAGGTCCGCTGGCCCATCCAGGCGATGGAGGCGCCGGGCGGTCCGTTCGAGCGCCTGAGGTCGACCGGGCTTCTCACCCGGCGCTCCAAGTGGCTGTGGGTCCCATGCCCGGCCTTTCTGATCACCCATCCGACCGCGGGAAGGATCCTCGTCGACACCAGCCTGCATCCCTCGATCGCCGCCAGGCCGAGCGAGAACTTCGGCCGCCTCGCAGCCCGCATCGCCCAGCCGACGGTCAAGCCGGGTCGCGATCTGCCAGCGCAGCTGCGCGAGCGAGACGTCGATCCCAAGTCGATCCGGCTGGTCGTCATGACTCATCTCCACATGGACCATGCATCGGGCATCGCCTACTTTCCGTCGTCGACATTCGTGTTGAGCGACGTCGAGTGGCGGGTCGCGACCAGCGGCTCGCGGCCCCTCTTGCGCGGCTACCGGCCCCAGCACTACGACAATGCCTTCGATTACCGCCTGATCGACTTCAACGGTCCCCGCATCGAGTCCTATTCGACCTTCGGGCGCACCTTCGACCTCCTCGGCGACGGCAGTATCCGCCTCGCGTTCACGCCCGGCCATACCCGCGGCCACATGTGCGTGGTCCTGCGCCTGCAGGAGCGCGACTTCGCGATCGCGGGCGATGCGGTCTACACCGTCCGTCAGCTCGAGGGCGGCCCGCCACAGCCCAATCCCCCGGACCCGCACCTCTGGCGTCGCTCCCTCCAGGAGCTCCAGCTGTTTCACCGCGAGTACCCACAGGCGGTGATCGTGGCCGGCCACGACCCAAAGCAGTGGTCGGAGCTACAGGCCCGGTTCGAGTAGGCGGGTCAAGTCAATCCAGTCCCGGAAACCGGGACTGGATTGCAGTGACCCGGGGTCTAATACCGGTCACGTCAATCCGCGCCCACCTGTCGGGCGCAGATTGACTTGACCCAGCGCCGACCCTCCCCTACTTGCCCTACCTCCGCTTGAGCCAGCGCAGCGGCCCAGGCCCAGCACTCGTCCGCTAGCGGTGCTGCTCCGCCGGGAGCTTTTGCTCCGTCCGGCTCTCGATGCCCTCTTTCAGCGCCTTGACCACGCCGCGGCGACCGTGCGCCTCGAGGCCGTCGTACATCTCGCGAACGCGCTCGAAGATTCTCGTGGCGACCTCGATCTGCTGCTCGCGCGTCGGCTCGGGCACCACGTCGAAGACCATCGGCTCGCCGTACCGGATCGTGACCTTGGGAAAGCTGAACTTGCGCCACCTTCGGACTCCGACCGAGCCGTGGATCGCGACGGGGACGACGGGAATTCCCGACTGCAGCGCGATCCGCCCCACTCCCGGCCGCGGCTCGCCGAGGCCACCGGTGCGCGAGCGCCCACCCTCGGGGTACATGAGCATGCAGCCGCCCCGTTCGAGGATCGTGAACGCCGTCTTGAACGCCTCCTCGTCCTGATGTCCGCGCCGCACCGGGAAGGCGCCACCGTGGAAGAAGATCCACTTGATCACGGGGTTCGAGAAGAGCTGTGACTTCGCCATGAACCGCACCTTGCGGCGGATGAAGACCCCGGCGAAGAAGTGGTCCCACTGGCTGAAGTGGTTGGGAGCCAGGACGACCGGGCCCGTGCGCGGGACGTTCTCTGCGCCGATCGCCCGCGCCCGGTAGAGCAGAAGGCAGGGCGGCGTCAGGACGATTCGCGCGAAGTCGTATACCCAGTCCGGCTCCCGGGTCCGCGACCGCTCGTGAAAGCGGTCGAAGTACTCGGCGGGACGAGGGTCCTTGTAGACCTGTGGCTTTAGGTCGGGCATCGTGATCCGGATCGGCGCAAGCCGGCTGATCGCTCCTACCCCGGCGCCACGCCGCGGTTACGGGGGCTCTCACGACCTACTCCGGCGACGCCCAGCTCCTGGACCTATCGACGGCCCGGCGCCACTCCGCGACCAGGCGGTCGCGCTCATCGGCACCCATCCGCGGCTCGTAACGGGCCGCCTCGCGCCACATCGACCCCACCTCCTCGACACCCCAGATCCCGATCGCGATTCCGGCCAGATAGGCGGCGCCGACCGCTGTGGTCTCGGAGATCTCGGGGACGATCACCGGCGCACCGAGGACGTCGGCCTGGAACTGCATGAGCCAGCGATTGGCCACACCGCCACCGTCCGCCTTGAGCGCCTCGAGCGATTTACCGGCCGCGGCCTCCTGAGCCCGGACCGCGTCCACGGTCTCGTACGCGATCGCCTCGAGCGCCGCGCGCGCCAGGTGCTCGCGGCGCGTGCCCCGCGTGAGCCCCACGATCGTCCCCCGCGCGTACGGGTCCCAGTGCGGCGATCCCAGCCCGGTCAGGGCGGGCACGAAGTAGACACCGTCGTTGCCGTCGAGCGACCGCGCAAGCTCCTCCGTCTCGGGTGCCGACTTGATGACCCCCAGCCCATCACGGAGCCACTGGACCGCCGCTCCGGTGACGAAGACCGAGGCCTCCAGCGCGTAGTGCGTCTTATCCCCCAGGCCCCAGGCGACCGTCGTCAGGAGGCCGTCGCCGGGCTCGGGGACGTCCGTGCCCGTGTTCAGCAGCACGAAGCTGCCGGTGCCGTACGTGTTCTTGGCCAGGCCCGGTCGCGTGCAGGCCTGGCCGAACAGCGCCGCCTGCTGGTCGCCCGCGATGCCGGCGACCGGGATCTCGCCCCCCAGCTCTCCGGTCGTGCCGTAGACATGTGCCGACGGCAGGGCCTCCGGGAGCGCCGTCGGGTCGACGCCGAGCAACCCGCAGAGCTCCTCATCCCAGCGAAGGCCGCGGATGTCGAACAGCATCGTTCGCGAGGCATTCGTGTAGTCGGTGACATGGCGGCCCGTGAGCTTGAAGGCGAGCCAGGAGTCGATCGTCCCGAAGACCGCGCTCCGCGCCGCGTCGACGTTCTGGAGCAACCACTCGATCTTCGTGCCGGAGAAGTACGGGTCGATGACCAGGCCGGTTCGCTCGCGCACGAGCTCCTCGTGGCCCTCCTCGCGCAGCTCGTCACAGCGAGCGGAGGTGCGCCGGTCCTGCCAGACCAGGGCGTGGTGGACGGGCTCTCCCGTCTCGGGGTCCCACGCGACGACGGTCTCGCGCTGGTTGGTGATCCCGATGCCGTCGAGATCGGACCCCTCGATGCCGGCATCGCCGAGCGCCTGCCCGGCCACCGAGCGCGTGACCTCCCAGATCTCGGCGGCGTCGTGCTCGACCCAGCCGGGCCGCGGGAAGTGCTGCGTGAACTCCGAGTAGGCCCGCCCGGCGATCCGCCCCTCGCGATCGAAGACCAGGCACATGGTGCCGGTCGTGCCCTGGTCGATTGCGAGGATCAACCGAATTGCGGCGGCTTCGCCGCCTGACCTGCCTGACTCGTCGCTAGCCGCTCCTCGATGAACACACCTGGAGGCTATCTCCGCGCCCACCAGGCCCGTGCGATGTCGACGAGCTGGCGCGCCCGGTGCGCGAAGCCGCCGAGCGTGCGGCCGGTGGCCCGATGCTCGAGGTCCAGCTGGATCTCGCGAACGGTGAACCCGGCCCTCACCGCGTCGATGGTCATGCGGGTCTCCATGCCGTACCCGGGGGCGAAGGGCACGACGGCGCGCAGGACCTCGGCGCGCATCGCGCGCTGTCCCGAGAGCGCGGCACCGGCGCGGTAGCCGCAGCGCTGACGTATCGCCCAGCGTGCGAGGCGAAGCGCAATCCCGAACCCGCCGCCGATCCGCCTGGAGAAGGCGGCGATCGCGAGGTCGCACTCCCCCGCCGTGACCACCTCAACCAGCCGGGCCAGCTCCCGAGCCGAGGCGCCAAGGTCGCCGTCGCACAGCACGAAGATCGGCGGGTCCCCCAGCTCGGTGAGTGGCTCCACCGTCGCCGCCGCGGCGCTGACGCTTCCCCCTTTTCCGTGCGGCCGGCGGCGGCTCACGACCTCCGCCCCGTGGGCCAGCGCGAGGTCGGACGTGCCGTCGGCGGACCCGTCGTCGGCGACGACGATCCGCGCGGTCGGAAGCGCGTCCTTCAGCGCGTCGATGGTCGTGCCGATCCGGTCGGCCTCGTCCCTGGCGGCGACGAGGATTACGAGGCCGCCTGTTCCCTCCGTAGGCAAGGCGGATATTCTGCCGCGCCATGCCGGAGATCGACATCCCCGCGCACATCACCGGCACGGTCTGGAAGATCGAGGTCGAGCCCGGCGACGAAGTCGACGAAGGGGACACCGTCGTGATCCTGGAGTCGATGAAGATGGAGATGCCCGTGGAGGCGGAGGACCCCGGCACCGTGAAGGAGATCCGCGTCAAGGAGGGCCAGTCGGTGCAGGAGGGCGACGTCCTCGTCGTCCTCGACTAGCGCCATGGCGTTCCAGCTGGGCGACGGCGAGCAGAGGGAGCTCGCCGAGGGAAAGGTCATCCTCGACTATCCGGCACCGGCGGTCGCGCGCCTGACGATCTCCAACCCCGCGCGCCGCAACGCGCTCGACCATGACATCCTGGGCGCGCTCGCGGAGACGATGCCGCAGCTCGATCGCGGGATCGAGATCCGCTGCGTCGTGATCACCGGAAAGGGCGAGCTGTTCTCCGCCGGCTATGACATCGGCGGGATCCCGGAGGGGACATTCTCCACCGACGCCGAGGCGCTCGTGGCCCATCCGTTCCACGCCGCCATGGAGGCCGTGAGCGCCCATCCGTACCCGACGCTGGCAGCGATCAACGGCCACTGCCTGGGTGGGGGCCTCGAGCTGGCGGTGCGTTGCGATCTGCGGCTGTGTGCCGTGAGCGCGAAGCTGGGGATGCCGCCGGCAAAGCTCGGGCTGATCTACAGCCACACGGGCCTGCGGACGTTCATCGACGTGGTCGGCTATGCCCGGACGAAGGAGCTGTTCCTTACCGGCCGCAATATCAGCGGGCCGCGGGCGATGGCGATCGGGCTCGTCAACGACACCGTCCTCGACGAGCGACTGCCCGACGAGGCCGTAGCGCTGGCTGCGGAGGTCGCGGAGGGTTCACCGCTCAGCGCGCGCGGGAACAAGCGAACGATCGAGGCGCTCAACTCCTATGCGCGCCTGACGGACGAACAGGAGCGGGAGCTGATCGAGCTGCGCCGCTCCTGCTTCGAATCCGAGGACCTCCGCGAGGGGATCACGGCGTTCACTGAGAAGCGCCGCCCCGAGTGGCGGGGGCGCTGAGCCCCGCCGCATCGCCGGCACCGCCGCGCGGATGAGGCTGGGTAGGACCGCGAGCCTGGCCGGTCAGGTCAATCCGGTCTCGGTTTCCGAGAACGAATTGACTTGAGCCGAGGACTTCGTCGGTGTCGAGGACCTAGCCGGCCGAGTCCGCCCCCTGCTTGCCCAATTCCGCCCGAAGCTCGAGCACCCGGTTGACGGAAGGCTCGAATGCACTGCGCTTCAGCGACCCCTTGCGAAGCTTCTCCCGCAGCGCGTGGCCGGCCCTCGCGGCGGCGTCCTCATCGGTGTAGAGGAGGAGGTCCGCTCCCGCCTTGGCCGCGGCGACACCGACCTTCGCCGGGCCGCCGAAGTCTCCGGCCGAGGTCGTCTCGAGCGCATCGGTGATCGAGACTCCGGTGAAGCCCACACGGTGTCGAAGCTCGCCGGTCGCGATCGACTTGGTGAACGCTCCGGGCCGATGCGAGAAGTGGGTGTAGATCGCGGTGCTGAGCATCACGAGCTTCCCGTGCTGCTCGGCGAAGGGGCCGTAGGGCTTCTCGTCGATCCGGCGGAGCTTCGACCTCGAGAGGCGGATCTTCTGTACCGCCACGTCGGTGTTCCGCTTCGCGTCGCCAAGACCCGGGAAGTGCTTGCCGGTCGCGGCCACTCCGCCACGCTGCATCGCGCTCGCGAACGGGACCGCCGTACGGATGACCCTGCTCGGTGTGGAACCGAAGCTCCGGTGCTCGGCCTCGATCGCGCTGCCGTCCCGCCCGACGTCCAGCACCGGCGCGAGGTTCACGTTGACGCCGACGTCCTTCAGGTTCTTCGCGGTCTTCGCACCCTGGCGGCTGCTGTACGCCTTGCCCCGCCGGCCCATCTGCTCCGCGGACGCGTTCGGCGGCCCCGAAAGCCGCTTCACGAGCCCTCCCTCCTGGTCGATCATGATGAGCAACGGGCTCCGGAGCCCCGTCGGCCGCTTGATCGCCTGGAGCTTCCGGATGAGCCGGCGGGCATGGTGCCTGCTCCCGAGGTTCTCGTCGAAGAGGATCACCCCGGCGAGCTCACCGCTCCCGATCATGCTCTTCACCTTCGCGGGCGGGCTCGAGCCTGGAAACCCGGCGATGAGCCGCTGGCCCGCGAGCTCCGCGATCGAGAGGCCCTCGGCAGGGGCCTCACGCTTGGGCGTGGGCGTCCCGTCGGCGAGTGCGACCCAGATCGCGGCGCCGATCCCTCCGACGAGGAGGATCGCTGTGATCCGGCGTCTCAAGAACGTCAGCTTCCCCGGCACGCGGACGCGGATGGTACGCGCATCGGCGCCGTCCGAGGCGGTTCCTAGCCTTCGCGCGTGCCGGTCACGCTGGTGCCCCCGCCACGACCCACTGCCTCGCGATGCCGCCGCTGATCACCTTCGAGGAAGCGATGGAGCTCGCGGAGATCTCCACGCAGGAGGAGATCACCGCGCTGGTCGAGCGGGCCTGGAGCGTGCGCACTCAGCGCTTCGGCGACTCGACCGACATGTGCTCGCTGGTCAACGCCAAATCCGGCGGGTGCGCCGAGGACTGCGGCTTCTGCGCGCAGTCGCGGTACGCCGAGGCGGACACGCCGATGCACGCGATGATGGAGCCCGATCAGATCCTGGAGCACGCGAGGGCCGCCGAGGCCGCGGGCGCGCACCGGTTCTGCATGGTCACGCAGGGCCAAGGCCTGTCGCGGCGTGACTTCCAGAGGATCCTCGAGGGTGCGCGCCTGGTCGCCGAGAACACCAACCTCAAGCGCTGCGTCTCGGTCGGACACATGTCAGCGGACCGCGCGAAGCAGCTGGCGGAGGCCGGGGTCCAGCGGGTTCACCACAACGTCGAGACCGCGCGGTCCCACTATCCGGAGGTCTCCACCACGGTCCGCTACGAGGGCCGCATCCGAACGATCGACGCGGTGAAGGAGGCGGGGCTCGAGAGCTGCGTCGGCGGCATCCTCAACCTCGGCGAGACGCCCCGCCAGCGCGTGGAGATGGCGTTCGAGCTGGCCGAGATCGACCCCACCTCCGTGCCGATCAACCTGTTGAACCCCAGGACGGGCACCAAGTTCGGGGATCGCCCGCTGATGGACCCGTGGGAGGTGGTCAAGTGGGTGGCGATCTTCCGCCTGATCCTGCCCGACGCACTCTTCCGGCTGTGCGGCGGGCGGGTGGAGAACCTCGACGACCTTCAGCCGCTGGCCGTGAAGGCGGGGCTGAACGGCGTGATGATGGGGAACTTCCTGACGACGCTCGGAGCCGAGCCCGCCGAGGATCGCGCGATGTTCGAGGACCTCGGGCTGAACGTCGCCCGCCAGCCCGACAACGGCGAAAATCCTCGGCCCGACAATCGCTCCGGCTGGCTCGACGGCGAGACGCCGCGAACGCCGGTCGACGACCTGATCGACAGCCAGGCCGAGGCCCCCTTCTGGGATCCGTCGCAGCAGCTTCGCGTCGTGAAGAAGGGGCGAAAGCCGCCGCCGTACCCCAAGGCTGGCGAGGCGGCGGCTCCCCAGCCGGCAGGCTGGGGCGACTGAGCCGCATGAGCGACGTCGGCGAGCGCCTCACCGAGCTTCGCGCGGCGGGCATGTATCGGCGCCTGCGTCTGGTCGAGAGTCCTCAGGGCCCCCGCGTGACGCTCGACGGCACCGAGGTCCTGCTCCTGTGCTCCAACAACTACCTCGGTCTGGCCGATCATCCCCGCATTCGCCAGGCGGCCTCGGATGCCGCCGAGCGGTTCGGCGCGGGCGCCGGGGCCTCGCGGCTGATCTCGGGCAACATGTCGCTGCACGAGCGCCTCGAGCGCCGGCTCGCAGACTTCACCGGCTACGAGGCGGCGCTGCTCTTCGGATCGGGCTACCTGGCCAACGTGGGAACGGTGTCGGCACTGGTCGGGCGCGGGCAGGTCGTCTTCTCCGACGAGCTGAACCACGCGAGCCTCATCGACGGCTGCCGGATCTCGCGCGCCGAGCGGTTCGTCTACCGGCACCGCGACCTCGAGCACCTGGCCTGGGGCCTGCGCAAGGCGAACGGGCGCGCCGCGCTGATCGTGACCGATTCGCTCTTCTCGATGGACGGCGACGTCGCGCCCGTCGCCGGGCTGGTGGAGCTGGCCCGCCGCCATGGCTGCCGGCTCCTGGTCGACGAGGCGCACGCCATCGGCTCGCTGGGACCGGACGGGCGCGGGGCCGTGTCGGAGGCCGGCCTCTCCGGCGAGGTTGACGTGGTCGTGGGCACGCTCGGTAAGACACTCGGCAGCTACGGCGCCTACGTATGCGCGAGCGCCGAGGTCGTCGAGTTGCTGGTCAACGTCGCTCGGCCGTTCATCTTCTCCACCGCGCTGCCGCCGCCCGCGGTTGGCGCCGCGATCACTGCGCTCGCGATGCTCGACGCCCAGCCCGGAATGGTCGAGCACCTGCGGCGAAACTCGGCAACTCTGCGCGAGGCGCTGATCCAGCAGGGCCTCGATCCCGGACGGTCGCGGACGCAGATCATTCCCGTGGTCGTCGGCGACGCTCAGAGCACGATGGAACTCTGCGAACGGACGCTCGAGGGACGCGTCTTCGCGCAGGCGATCCGACCGCCCACCGTGCCGCCGGGCACGTCGCGGCTGCGCCTGTCGGTGATGGCCAACCACCGCCCGAGCGACCTCTGCGCCGCCGCGCGGGTGATCGCGAGGGCGATGGACGAGCTCGGGATCGTCCCGATGAGCCGGGCAACCAGCACGAGCGCGGCGGCCCACCTTCGCGAAGCCGCCTAGTTGCGCGGCGTCTTCGTCACCGGCACCGGCACCGAGGTCGGGAAGACGGTCGTCGCCGCGGTCATCGCCCGCACGCACGCCGCAGCCGGTGAGACGGTCGCGGTATTCAAGCCGGCGGTGAGCGGCCTCGAGGAGGCTGGCGAGCCCGATCACGCGCTGCTGCGCCGCGCGGCCGGCTCGGGACAGTCGGACGACGAGATCGCCCCCTATCGCTACTGGGCGCCGGCGTCCCCGCACCTCGGGGCGGAGCTCGCCGGCGAGCGGATCGACCCGGCGCGACTGCGCAAGGCCGCCCTGGCCGCGGCCAGCCGCGGGGACCTGCTGGTTTGCGAGGGAGTCGGGGGCTTCCTCGTGCCGTTGACCCTCGGCTACCTCATCCGCGATCTCGCACGCGACCTGGGAGTTCCGGTCGTCATCGCCGCGGCGGCCGGCCTCGGCACCATCAACCACAGCCTGCTGACACTCGAAGCCATCCGCGCGGTCGGGCTCGAGGTCTCCGCGGTCGTGCTCACGCCCTGGCCGGCCGAGCCTGGCGAGGTCGAGGCATCGAACCGCGAGGCGATCCAGCGCCTGGGGCAGGTGCGGGTCGAGGTCCTGCCGCGGATCGACCTGGCCGACCCGGCCAGCTGGCCGCCGCTCACCCTGCCGGAGGCCGCTAGCTGACGCTGTGCTCGCCGGTGGCGAGCTCGGTCCCCGGAGCCACGCCGCCGGCGGGCGCCTCCGCCTCGCGCTTCCGCTCCGATCGGATCAGGGCGACCGCGGCGATCACGCCCGCGACCACGACGGCCGTCGCCACCTTCATCGACGAGGCGAACCCATTGATGAAGGCATCGCGAGCGGCCGTGGCGATCTGAGCGGCCTGGGCGTGGCCCACACCGCTCGGAACCGCGGAACCGCCTCCGCCAAGCGCATGCGCGATGTCGCCGCGCTGAGCCGCGGTGAGGCCCGAATGCGCAAGCGAGGAGTCGAGGTCCGAACGCGCGGCTGCCTGGAACACGGCGCCGATGACGGCGACGCCGAGCGTCCCGCCGATCATCCGGTTCATCGACAGGATCCCCGACGCGATGCCCGCCTTGGCGTCGGCGACGGCGTTCATCGCGGCCGTCGACATCGGCGACATCACGAGCGCCATGCCTACGCCCATCAAGATGAAGGAGGGGAACAGGTCGCCGTAGGTGGTGGACGGATCGATCTGGGTGAGCCAAACGAGCGCGCCGGCCGTCAGCGACAGTCCGACAGCAATGGGGATCCGGGGGCCGATCCTGTCGGTCAGCCGCCCCGCGATCGGCGCGATGGTGACGATCATGAGGGTGGCCGGAAGGAATCTGATCCCTGCCTGAAGCGGCGAGTAGCCGAGGATGTTCTGCATGTAGAGCGCGACGAAGAAGAACTGCGCGAGCATCGCGAACGTCACGATCAGAGCGATCAGGTTCGCTCCCACGAAGTTGCGACTGGCGAACAAACGGAACTCCACCATCGGCGCGGCGACCCGCCGCTCGACGATCACGAACGCGATGAGCATCACAACGGAGGTCGCGAACAGCGCCAGGATGGACGTCGAGCTCCAGCCCCAGGAGTTGCCCTCGATCAGGGCGAGAACGAGGGCGGTGAGCGCCCCCGTCAGGGTCACGACGCCGGCGTAATCGACCTCGCGCCCGACGGTGGTGTCGCGCGACTCGCGGACCGCGAACAGCGTCGCGAGCACGGCGCCGGCGCCGACGGGGAGGTTGATGAAGAAGATCGCCCGCCACGAGACGGCCTCGGTCAGGAAGCCGCCGAGGACCGGGCCGATGGCGAGCGCCAGGGCGGACACCCCCGCCCAGGTACCAATCGCCTTTCCACGCTCGGCGGGCGGGAACGCGTTGGTCACGATCGAGAGCGTCGCGGGCATCATCAGGGCCCCGCCGATGCCCTGGACCACGCGGCTTCCGACCAGCCACGCCGTATCGGGCGCGAAGCCCGCGGTGGCCGACGAGACGGAGAACAGCATGACGCCGATGAGGAACGTCAGCCTCCGCCCGAAGATGTCGCCGAGCCGCCCACCGCTGGCGAGGAAGACCGCGAACGCCAGTGTGTAGCCGTTGACGATCCACTCGAGGCTGGAGAGGCTCGAACCCAGATCGTGCTCGATCGACGGCAGCGCGACGTTGACGACCGTGTTGTCGAGCATCAGCATGAACAGGGCGAAGCACATGGCTCCGAGCGTCCACCACTTGCGGTTCGCCTCCGTGATCAGTCGGGCCTGGTGTCTCGTCATGAGCGAATCTCCTCGAGCTCTCTGAGGGCGGCGCTGATGGCCTCCTCGTCGAGAACGGCCTCGAGCGCCGCGTCGAGCTTGCGGCGCTGCGCGGGGTTCAAATTGCCCGCGAAGGCCTCCAGGTCCGCGAGGCGCGCGGCGACGATCTCGCCGGCGAGTCGGCGGCCCTTGTCGGTGATCGACAGGCGCCGAACCCTGCGGTCGTCGGGATCCTCGACCCGCCTCACGAGCCGGTTGCGAACGAGCCCGTCCACGGCACGGCTGACGGACGCGAGCGAAACCTGAAGCCGCTCGGCGATGTCGCGCCCGGCGTAGGGCTCCTCGCCCTCAGGGCCCGCGAGCATCAGAAGCGCCTTGACCTGAGTGAGCGAAAGCCCGCTCTCCTCCATTTTCCGGAGGTGCTCGCCGCCGGAGAAGATGAAGATGTGGCGAAGGAACGCCCCGAGCCTCACCGCCGTCTCGCGCAGCTCCGCCGCGCGTTCGTCCGCTCCGCCCTTCGTCTTCTTCAGCTCCCGTGTGGCCGTTCGTTCCATGCCTACAATGATTGCACAAATGAAACTATTTCACTACTGCAATGTTTGCGTGTGTGATGCACATCACACAGCGCTTGGGGCGGTTGTCGGGTTAGTCAGCGCATGGAGGACAAACCCGACAACCGCGGGGGGCAGTGGCGTCGGAGAAGGCCGGCCTAGCGAATCCGGAAGCGGCGGGTCAGCTTGCGGGCCGTGTTGTTGCTCGTGTCGGTCGCTCGGATCACCGCGATGTAGCGGCCCGGGCGGGCGCGGAAGTGCTTGGAGCGGCCCGCGAATCGGACGTCGTTGTAGCCGACGTGTGCGTGCCAGGCGTGCCAGCCCGCGAAACCCGCGCGGTGGCCGTGCCGCATCTCGTAGTACTCGGCGTCGATCTTCGAGGTCTCATCGATGCCGAGGTGAAGGGTGGTCCCGTTGCGGCCGAACCCGCGGCTGCGGAGCTTCAGCTCGCTCACGTGCGGCGGGGTCAGGTCGAAGTTGATCTTGGGGACCGGGTCGATCTCCCTGTTCGGGTCGCCGGGCGTCGACGAGACGGAGACGGTGCCGCGGACGCCCGGATGGAGCTTGCACTGGAAGCGATAGGTCCCCGGGTGGTTGAAGGTCAGCTGGAAGGTGTCGCCCAACGGGTGGTTGGGGGTGTTGATGCCGCGGTCTGAGTCGAGTCCCCGGTCGTTCGCCGAGACGCCGGTCACCGAGTGCATCGTGTCGGGCCCGACCCAGTACCAGGTCACGTGCTCCCCGAGGTCAAGGTGGATCTGCGGGAGCGACCATTGGTAGTTGCCGATCGAGACGCGGCGGTTCGATGCGCCGGCGGCGGTGGCGAACAGCAGGGCTGCGGCGGCGAGCGTCGCTCCGACCGTCGGCAGGACCCACCGACGCTTGATCAGCTGACGACGTACCACCCGTTCATCCCCATGTGCAGGTGGCTGAACACGTGGCAGTGGTAGAACCAGCGGCCCGGATCGTTCTCGGTGAACTCGAACGTAAAGGACTCGCCCGGCCCCATCGTCTTCGTGTCGATGACGGTCCCGTCGGGGTCCGTCCAGCGGTGGCCGTGGAGGTGAAATGTGTGGAAGTCGTTGTCGAGGGCGACGACGTGGAAGGCGACTCGCTGGCCGACCCTGGCGCGCAGCGTGGGCGTGTTGCCGGCGTAGGCGCGCCCGTTGAAGCACCCGAACAGGCGGTTGAGGTTCGTCGCGATCGGCTGCAGGGAATGCATGAAGAGGAAGAACTCGACGTTCGGGCGCGGCTGGGATGGATCGCGGATGATCAGCGGGCCGAACAGGCCCTTGTATACGGGGACGGGGTCGAGCGGGCCGTGGTCGTGGTATAGCCACAGCCCCTGGGTTCCAGGTCGCGCGGTCCAGATGTAGGTGAACGTCCGCCCCGGTTGGACGAACCCGCCCGGGTCCGTGTACTTGCCCTTGTAGGCGCCGTCCATCTCCGAGCTGTAGAAGATCCCGTGCGGGTGCATCGTCACCGGGACCGAGAGCCGGTTCTGGAAGTGGACGGCAACGGTCTCGCCCACGTTGGCTTGGATGAGGGGACCCGGGATCTTCCCGTCGCCGAGCGGCCGGCCGAAGTTGGGCGTGTACGCCCGATAGACGTACGCCGGGAAGCGCGTTTTGCCGTTGACCGGTTTGTCCATCATCTCGTCGCGCCCGGTGGGGACGATGTTCCACCGGCGCTCCTCGGCGCGGATCCAGTACCGGCGCTGGGCGGCGGCGGCCGCGCCGCTGGTGTCCGAGACGAACTGCGTGTTGGCCGGGCCCTCGGCGGCCGCCACCTTGGGCGGCACGTGCACCCCGCTCGCGAGCTTCGGCAGGTCCGCGGGCCGGTCGAGGAACAGCTTGTGCCCGGCCAGCGTGCACACGAACGCCGCGCCGCCACCCGCCAGGAACTGGCGCCGATCGAAGTGGCCGAAGTCCATGCGCTATCCGATAGGTCGGATGCTCACCGATGCACGCGGACCGTCATCCGCATCACGTCCGGGTGGATCGTGCAGAAGAACTGGTACTTGCCGGTTTTCGTGAAGCGCTTCACGAAGAAGAAGCTCGGATCGGCTGTGGTCTGCGACCGGAACTGCCGCTTCCGGACGCCCCTCGGGCCCTTTTTGAGCGTCACGTTGTGGTTGTTGAAGACCGGCGTCCAGTCCCACTTGACCTTGCCGCCCTTCCGCACTCCAACGCTGTCGGGCGTATAGAAGTTGTCCTTGACCTTCACGACCTTCGGCTTCGTCGTCTTGGCCGGCGTGCCCGGAGCGCCGACGGCCACGACGCCCAGTGCGAGCGCGGCTGCCGCCGCCGCCACGCGGCTGCGCCTCACTTGCACTGCCCGAGGTTCTTGGTATCGATCGGGGTGATGCCCTTGAAGGCAGGATGCGCGTGCTCCACCCATCCGTCCTCCTGTGAGCACGGGGGATCGCTCAACACGTAGTTGGCGAGCTCGCCGACCTGGCCCGACGAGAGCGTCCCGTCACCCATCACGGACCCGGTCCCGGCGCTGGCGGGCGGCGGGCAGCCCGGGTAGATGAACGACTTCGGATTCGCGTGGTCGGGCGTGAGGTCGAACGTCGACGACTGGTTCCCCTCGAAACAGTTGCCCTTGCCCGAGCCGTCGTTGTAGATGTCGAACCGATTCGTGTCCGTCCCGAAGCGCCCGAACCGGTTGTCGATCACCCGGTTGTGCTCGTTCAGCGCCATCCCCGTGGTGTCGAGCGCGTTCGAGAACGCCGCCACGCCCCAGAAGAAGTTCCCGAAGATGCGGTTGTCCTTGACAACCCAGCCGTCCGAGCCGAACAGGGCCACCCCCACGCCCGTCGGGTAGTTGATCGTCTGATCGCCGATCTGGCCGAGTCCGCCTGAGACGGTCTCGACCGGTGACTTCGGCAGGAAGTAGTTGAAGTTGTTCCAGAAGATGTCGTTGTCGTGGATCTTGCCGTCGGCGTTCGGCTGGAAGAGCTCGGAGTCGAGCGTGTTCGGTCCGACGCCGAGGCCGTTGTTGAAGAACATCGAGTCGTGGATGTCCACGTACTTCGAGTTCGTCCCGGAGTACCCGAGGACGTTCAGGTACGCCTTGTCGTGCGCGATCTCGGTCCAGTCCGGGTTCTTCTGAGGCGGCGTCTCCCCGATGTAGATCGCCGAGTCGCCGTGGCCCCAGCCCTGCGAGTTCGTGATCCGCCCCCCGGTGCAGTGCTTGGCGAAGAGCCCGTAGGAGCGGTTGAACGAAGCGAGGTCCTTGTTCATCACGAAGCCGTGGCAGTGATTGCCCGGATCGGCGTGAACGAAGATCCCATTCGCCGGAAAGTCGCGTGTCCACAGCCGCCTCACCTTGAGGTTGTCGACGTTGAGGCCGTCGACGCCGTTCTGGGCCGGCTGACCCTTGATCCGCGCGTTGTCGCCGTCGAGGATCGTCTTGTGCGGGTTCTTCGCCTTGCCCTGGATCAACAGGCCGTCGTACTTATGCCCGTAGACCTGCACGCCCTCGTGATAGACGCCGGGCTTCACCCTGACCACCGAGTTGCTGCCCTTTTTGACGTTGTTGACGGCCTTCTGGATCGAGGCGTAGCGGCAGCCGTGCTTGCAGACCGTGAAGACGTGCTTGCCCTTGGCCATCGCCGGGGCCGCGAACACGACCCCGAACAGCGCCAACGATGCAATCGCGATCCACAACCTGACCTTCAATGCCGCTCCTTTCGACATGCCCCTGCGTTCTGCGGGCCGCACCTCCGTGCGCCGCGTGCGGGCGTTCGTTCGGATCGAGGAGGTTAGTGGAGCGGGCGGGTGCTCGACTTCTGACCACTTGGGCTCGCCGGTCTTCCGCCGCCCGCCGTTCTATGGTCGCTCGCGATGTCGAAGGTTCGCGACCTCGACCACCGTCACCTCTGGCACCCATTCACGCAACAGCTCGACTGGTGTCGCGAGGAGCCACTGGTGATTGAGCGGGCCGAGGGCACCGACCTGATCGACGCCGAGGGAAGGCGCTATATCGACGGCGTCTCCTCGCTGTGGTGCAACGTCCACGGGCACCGCCACCCGCTGATCGACCAAGCCGTTCACGACCAGCTCGAGCGGGTCGCACACTCGACGATGCTCGGCCTGACGCACCGGAGTGCCGCCGAGCTGGCCGCGCGGCTGGTTGATCTGGCGCCGCCGGGCCTGAGCCGGGTCTTCTACTCGGACTCCGGCTCGACGGCGACCGAGGTTGCGCTCAAGATGGCGTTCCAGTACTGGCAGCAGCGCGGCGGCCAGCACGCCCGGCGGACCTCGTTCGTCTCGCTGCAGGACGCCTACCACGGCGACACGCTCGGAGCGGTCTCGGTCGGCGGGATCGACCTCTTCCACGCCGCCTACTCGCCCCTCCTGTTCGACACCTACAGGGTCGACCCGGGCGATGCCGATCAGCTCGAGTGCGTCCTCGACTTCCACTCCGAGGAGGTCGCCGCCGTCATCGTCGAGCCGCTCGTCCAGGGCGCCGCGGGCATCCGGGTGCAACCGCCGGGCTACCTGCGACGGGTACGCGAGCTCTGCGACCGTCACGACGTCTTCCTGATCTGCGACGAGGTCGCCACGGGCTTCGGGCGCACGGGCACGATGTTCGCGTGCGAGCGGGAGCGGGTTGCGCCCGACTTCCTGTGCCTCGGCAAGGGGCTGACCGGCGGCTACCTGCCGCTCGCGGCCACGCTCACGACCGAGCGCGTCTACGAGGGGTTCCTGGGTGCCCCGGAGGACGCCCGGACCTTCTTCCACGGCCACACGTTCACCGGCAGCCCGCTCGCGTGTGCGGCCGCCCTGGCCAACCTCGACGCGTTCGAGGCGGAGCACACTCTGCTTCGCCTGCAGCCGAAGATCCGCCTGCTCGGCGAGCTGCTCCGCCAGGCGGCGTCGATGCCGGAGGTGACCGAGGTGCGCGGCTGCGGCTTCATGGCCGGCGTCGACCTCGGCGAGCACGACCCCGGGATGCGGCTCGGCCATAGGGTCGCGCTGGAGGCGCGCCGCCGGGGTGCGATCGTCCGGCCGCTCGGCAACGTCATCGTGCTGATGCCACCGTTGGCGATCTCGAAGGCCGACCTCCGGCGCCTGGTGGAGATCATCGTGGAGTCCATTCGGGCCGCGTTCGCCGACGCCTACGGGGAAGCGCGCGGGATCGAGGCGCTCCCCGAGCCGGACACCGAAGAGCTCCCGGTTCGGCAGGCGGCGTAAGCGCCTCTCGGCGGCGCGGTGGCGCCAACGGCGCCGGGCACGCAGGGGAGCGTGTCGGCCGAACGCGCGGGCCTTGCCTCTTGGGCAGGGGTGGTAGGCCGAACGCGCGACTCTCTGGCCTCTCGGGCAGGGGTGGTCGGCTTTTTCCCTCGTATTGAGGGAAAAGTCCGATCACCCCCCGCGGTGCGCCTCGGTGCTCGTCTGTCGAGCGAGCTCGACTCGCCGCCGCTTACTGCTCGTAAGGCTCGAAGTCGGCCTTGCGGGCGCCGCACACGGGGCAGAACCAGTCGTCCGGGATCGACTCGAACGGAGTGCCCGGCGGGATGCCGCCGTCGGGATCCCCCTCATCGGGGTCGTAGACGAACCCGCACGACGTGCAGATCCAGAGCTGCGCGGTCTGGGTCTCGGCCGTCATCGTCCGAGGTTAGCTTAGGGCGCGGCCTCTATCGAGCTGCGCCCAGGTCTTCGAACACGTCGAGCCACACCCGGTCGCCGCGCTTGTTGAAGTAGCCACGCGTGTTTCGCGTCGCCTTGTCCTGACGGCGCCCGTCCAGCGACATCCAGGCCTTCGGCTTCACGCTCCCACGCCCCGGGATCCAGACTCGCTTCGCGCGGCCGGCGAAGTCGAACGTGGTATCCACGTTGCACTTGATCTCCGGGGCGCCGAGGGGGTCACGCGATCGTGTGCCGTCCGGCAGCACGTAGCGGCCCTGCACCGTGCGCTCGGGTGCGCCGAAGCGGGCGTCGAGCAACCGGGTGAGCGCCTTGCCTGCGATGGCCGCCGTCCGGGAGCTCGCTGCCTCTGAGTCGTCTGAATGCCCGCAGCCGAAGCGATCGGTGTCGCTCCCACCGGGGTCCTCGCCCGGAACGCCGACCCCGTTACCCCGCGGAAAGATATAGCCGAGCATGTCCTCACCCAGTCCGTCGATGAACCGGAAGGGCGTGTGCATGTGGCGCATCGGCCACGGTGGGAGTGGGTACGCGGGCTTCGGCATGTCGTCGGGGCCCATGAAGCTCCTCAGGTAGGTGAACGGGAACACCTCGCCCGGCACGGAGATGAACGTGCCGTCGCCGATTCGGAACGCGGCGACCTGGCTCTTGACCTCGTCGCCGAACGTGCTCCCGTCCGGCGCCACCGGGAAGCGGTGCGTGCAGTTGTCGGTGTAGCCGGGACGCGCGGCGAACACGCCGGCGTGGGCTCCAATCGCGAACAGCTGGTTGCTCAGCGGGACGCAGATGTTCTGGCGCTTGCCCCAGACCGCACTCGAACGCGAGGGACGCGCGCGCTTCCGGAACGCCGTGACCACGGACTTCGCCAGCGCATTGCCCAATGCCTTGGTCTCGCTCCCGTAGCCCACCGGCGTTGTGTCGCCCTTCGCGTCGAACAGCGTCCGGCACCCGGCGGGATGGCTCTCATCGATGAACTGCTGTGGGATCCGCGAGATCGAGCGCGAGAAGACCTCCGGAGTCTCCACACTCCCGACCGATCCGGCCATCTCGATCGCGACGCCGCCGTACCGGTGCTCGAGCCGCTGCCGGAAGAAGTGGATCCAGTCGGCGCTGATCCAGCGCTTCTGCGCCTCGTTCGGGTTGAAGCCGAGCGACTCGGCATGCTGGCTCACGTTCGCGAGGGTGGCGATCACGTGTCCGTTCCTGCCGACGGCCTGCAGGCTCGGCATCTGCTGCTCGTCGACGAACGGATACGAGGACCAGCACTGCCGCAGGTTCCCCGGCTCGATCGCCTCCGCGTAGCGGATGCGCGCGCGACGCTCCTTCGCCACCGCCCTCTCGATCGCCTTGGCCGACTTTCGCACCATGTAGTCGGCGAAGTACGAGTTCACGCTGGATGTCAGCTGGTTCACGCCCGAGATCCCGATCGTGTCGGGCGCCGACTCGTCGTGGTTCGAGCTGATGTAGATGCCGTCCAAGTCGACGCCGTCGGCCGCCACGCGCTGCCGGATCCGCTGGAGGTACACGTTGAACGCCCCCTCGTTGTCGAGGACCTCGACGGCGATGGTGCGGTTGCCGTTCGACACCGCGATGGCTCGCGCGCCGACATCGTCCGCGACGTGATTGTAGAACCGCGGCGAGTCCGAGCCGCCTCCCAGGAGGTTCCCCTCCCAGCGGCCGTTGCCGTTGCAGTCGACGTAGGGATCGCCCGGGTCGAAGTGGCCGGAACCCTGGAGGTCCTTGTACGGCTCCTCGAACGCGAACTTCCGGCGCCCGCGAAAGGTGGCGGAGGGATCGCAGTCGGCCGGGTCGTTCTTGAGCTCGCCGGCCTTGGGCGGCGTGAAGTTGACCGTGGCGGCGCCCACGCGAAAACGCGCGGCCCGGCGAGACGACGCAGCGCTCGCTGGGGTGGCAAGGGCCGCGGCGGCGCACGTGAGCACCATGCTCGCGACCGCCGCCCGCACCACGCTCTTGCCGCTCACGAAGCAGCATTATCCGCCATTACGGCCGTCCGTGCCGGCATGCGCAGATAGGGTCCGGCGATGGTCGCCGAGGCCCGACCGGCCGCCTCGCTCATCCTCCTGCGGCGTGGTGGCAAGCACATCGACCGCGGGGTCGAGGTGCTGCTGGTCCGCCGCAGCCATGACGCGCGCTTCATGCCGGGCGTGTGGGTATTCCCCGGCGGCGCGGTCGACGCGGGCGACGCCGGTGACGGTGAGGCGGCGCACATGGCGTGCGCGGTCCGTGAGCTGCGCGAGGAGGCGAGCATCGACCTTGCGCCCGCGGCGGAGCTCCTCGCCTGGTCGCGCTGGATCACCCCCGAGCCCGTGCCGGTTCGGTTCGACACACGCTTCTACGTGGCACTGGCGCCGCCGCATTCGCCGCCGCGCCCGGACGGACGTGAGGTGACGGAGGCGGGGTGGTTCGCGCCCGCCGAGGCGCTCGAGCGCCACGCCGCCGGGGAGCTCGATCTCGTCTTCCCGACGATCAAGCACCTCGAGTCCCTGCTTCCGTACTCCAGCTCCGGTGAGGTCCTCGAGGCCGCCCGCGACCGCGACATCGAGCCGGTGCTGCCGCGCGTCGTGGGCGAGGGGGACGACCGCCGGATCGTGCTGCCGGGCGAGCCGGGTACTAACGCGTCGTGATCGCCGTCGAATCCCTCACTAAGCGTTACGGGACGACGGTGGCTGTCGACGGGCTCACGTTCACTGCCCGCGAGGGGTCAATCCTCGGTTTCCTGGGACCGAATGGCGCGGGCAAGACGACCACGCTGCGGATCATCCTCGGCCTCGCCCATCCCACGTCGGGCAACGCGACGATCGACGGCCGTCCCTACCGCTCGCTCCGCGACCCGACCGGGATGGTCGGGGCGGTGCTCGATACATCCGGCCTTCATCCCGGCCGGCGGGGGCGGGACCATCTGCGCATCATTGCCCGTGCCGCCGGGCTGCCGGTCAGCCGCGTCGACGAGGTGCTGCGGCTCGTGGAGCTCGATTCGGTGCCGCGCCGGCGCGCCGGCGCCTTCTCGCTGGGAATGCGCCAGCGTCTGAACCTGGCGGCCGCGCTCCTCGGCGACCCGCAGACGCTGGTGCTGGACGAACCCGCCAACGGGTTGGACCCTCAGGGCATTCGCTGGCTCCGCGACCTGCTGCGATCGCTCGCGGCTCAGGACCGGACAATTCTGGTGTCGAGCCACGTGCTCGCCGAGGTGTCCCAGACCGTGGACGAGGTCGCGGTGATTCATCGTGGCCGCATGCGTGCGCACTCGACGCTCGCCGAGCTCACTCGTCGCGGTACGGGGACTCCGATGGTCCGGGCCCGCAGCCCGCAGGCCGATCGGCTTGCCGAGCTGATCGGGCCCAGCGCGATGACGGTCGAACCAGGGCTGGTCAGGATTCAAGACTCGACCCCTGAGCGCGTGGGTGATCTCGCCGGCGAGCACGGGATCACGCTTCACGAGCTCATCGCCGAGCGCACCGATCCCACACTCGAGGAGGTCTTCCTTGAACTGACGCGCGACGCGCAGGACGAGCCGCAGTGATGCGGCTGCTCGCGGCGGAGCTGCTCAAGCTCCGAACGACGCGTACGTTCTGGTGGCTCAGCTTCGTAGCGGTGGCGCTGCCCGTGCTGGTCGTCGTGATCACGCTGGCCACCAGCAACACGACCACCCAGGACGATGCGCGCTCGCTCCTCAGCAACATCGGGATCGCCGGGCTCTTCATGCTCATCATGGGCGTCGTGGGGGCGGCGGGCGAGTATCGCCACGGGACCGTCACGTCGACCTTCCTCGTCGCACCCGAACGCCGCCGCGTCCTAGTTGCGAAAGCGATCGCCCACGGGATCGCCGGACTCGGCGCTGGAGCAGTGGCCAGCATCATGATCCTCGTGATCTCGGTGCCGTGGCTCTCCTCCCAGGGCCACGCCGTCACCACGCTCGACCTCAGCGCGGGCGACGTCGCGGCGATCGCAGCCGGATCGATCATCTATGCGGCCCTTGGCGCGATGCTCGGGGTCGCAGCCGGGTCACTCGTACCGAGCCAGGTCGCAGCGGTCGTGATCGTCTTGATCCTCGTCGCCGTCGTGGATCCGGTCGTGGCCGGTCTGGCACACGGGTACGGCAGGTTCCAGCCTCCAGGGCTTGGCCATGAGCATGAGCGGAAACTCGAGCAG
This sequence comes from uncultured Actinomycetes bacterium, assembly GCA_963797665.1. Taxonomy (GTDB): domain Bacteria; phylum Actinomycetota; class Thermoleophilia; order Solirubrobacterales; family 70-9; genus AC-56. Next base: position 102,749 of record CAWCQE010000006.1, read on the forward strand.
CAACGCGGGCTATGAGCTGTTCTCGCCCGTGGTCTCAGGACTCATCTACCTCGGCTATGTGGCTGTCGTCATGACGGCGGCGGGAGTGTTGGTCCCCAGGCGCGACGTGGGCTAGGGCCGAGCTATCGTTGGCTCGTGACCGCGAGCCTGCCGAAGGAGGTCCGCGAGGCGTTCGGAAGCTTCACCACGTGCGAGTACGTGACGGTCGATTCGTGCCAGCAGCCGATCGTGTGGCCGGTCACCCCGTATTACGAGAACGGCGCTCCGTGCCTCGACGTGACGACGGGGCTCGGCTACCCGAAGAAGGCGCTCGACGCCAAGCGCAACCCGCGTGTCGCGCTGCTGTTCTCCGATCCGACGGGGTCCGGGATCGAGTCGGGCATCAAGGTCCTGGTCCAGGGAACCGCGCACGTCGACGACGCGGACCTTGCGGCGAACCGGGAGCGCTACTGGCGGGAGTCCGGCGAGAAGCTGCCGGCGACGAGGGAAATGCACCCGCCCAAGCTCGTCCGCGGGCTCTTCGACTGGTATTACGCGCGGATCTACGTCCACGTGACGCCCGAGCGGGTCTTCGTGTGGCCGAGCGGAGACGTGGCGAATCCTCCCGACCTGCTCGACTCACACGTGGACGAGGTCAGATCAGGCCACAGCGAGACGGCGCTCGAGCCGCATGAGCCGGGAATCGGCGGTGACGTCGCCTGGGACGGGCGGATCGAGGAACTCGACCGTCGCTACGCGACTGCGGTGCTCAGCTGGGTCGCGCCGGACGGCTTCCCCCTCGCGGTGCGCCTTCCGGTCAGCCTGGACCACGGCCAGCGGCGGATCGTGTTCGGCGCGGTGCCGGCGGGGCTCCCGCTGACGGCTGGGAGGGCCTGCGTCACCGCGCACAGCCACAGCCCCACCTTCAGCTGGCAGGAGAACTTCCAGGTGCGCGGCGATCTGGTGGAAGCGAACGGCGGCTGGGCACTCATGCCGCGCAAGCTGGTGGGTGGCTTCGAGCTCCCGGACGAGAGCGAGGCCGCCCGCTACCGGCGAAACCTCGGCAAGTCGATCCGTTACTTCAAGACCGCCCGCCGCTACCGCAAGTCAGCTCCATAGAGGTTTTGGCAATCTGAGTAGGCCTGCGCGTACCTGAGCTGCCAAAACCGTGCGGGGCTTCGGGGCTAGGCCGCGGGGAAGGGCTCCAGGCCGGCGTGCCAGGGGCCGGCCGGGTAGGCGTGGACGCCGGACTCCTCGACCTCCTTGCGAATGCGCTCGAACAATCGCCCGCCGTTCTTCAGCGCCGCCTTCAGCTCGTCCCGGCTCCGCTCCCGCAGGCGCCACAGGAACCAGAGCTGGCGCTCGGAGACGCCGAAGTCGATCTCGTTGCCGATCGTCGTCACCCACTCGAGGAAGCCCGGGCTGAACGTCTCCCGCAGCTCGACCGGGTCGTATTCGCTCGGGACCGTCGCCAGGAAGCGCTTGTTGAAGTCGAGGCTCTCGAACTCGACCTTGCGGCGCGAGGCGCGCTGCATGATCAGCTCCTCGGGAGTCCTCTCGATCGACTCGACGTTGAACGGTGGCATCACCTTCGCCAGGTCCGGGACGTGCGACTTCGCGAGGAGCGCGCCGGGGAGGACCGCCTTCGAGAAGAGCCCGCCCTCCTCGCGCTCGTCGGCGTCGCACGAGGCGCCCCAGAACCCCTCGCTGAGCTGGCCCGTGAGGCGGTTCGTCCCGCCCGGGCACAGCGCCACCGGCTGACCCACGGGGTTGAGCCCGCCGATCGGCTCGTATCGCAGGCCACGGTCCCTGGCCAGGGCCTGGACCGTCTCGGCCCACGCTCGCTGGTCATCCGCGGCGCTCATGAACCTCGCAATGGTCGTGCGCATCCCTGGAGGGTGCCCGTCCGCCGCGCTCTGTCCGCCTCCATCGACATCGTCACGTCCGGCTCCATATCGGAGTCGCCGAAGTCGACGTCCCCCGGCTGGCCCTCCTGCAGGCGAACCGTGAGGACGGAATCGGGATTGCGGAACTCGTACCGGACGATCGTGTTGGCCTTCCGGAACTTCGACGCGAGCTCCTCGTTGTCGGCGCGGTCCTGAAAGAGCTTTCCGATCGTCGCTTAGACCTCGTCGGCGTCCTTGAAATACGTCAATTCCTTTCCTGTCTGCGCGAGCCGGGGCCGTGGCGGTCGGCCGCCGAATCCTACGGCGCGAGCGGCGTTTGGGGTTTGGGGCCGCTCTGGCGACCCCAATTCCCCAAGGCCTCGCTACGGATCCGCGAAGAGGTTCGGCGCCTGGCCGCCACCGAACTCGTTCGGGAAGTTGGAGGCCACGAAGCAGTTCGCGTTGGCGGGATCCGGCGGGTGCTGGTTGACCTCGCCACCGCTGGGCTTGCAGTCGAAGTTCGGGAAGATCCCGTGGAGGTTCGCCTCCAGGCCGGTGAGCGCGTTCGGCTGCGGGTAGCCGTTCCCGCGGTTGGTCTCGAGCCGCTCCGGGTACACCGAGAGGCTCTCGGAGCTCAGGTAGGAGAGCTGGCGCAATGCGTGAAGCGGAGCCGGCTCGCTGCCCTTGTTAGTGGACAGGGCGAGCGTGTCCCCCAGCGCCGCCGGCGGGCCGGTGAGGAAGTTCGTGATCTCGGTGCGGTAGAAGCCGAGGTAACGGATCACCGGGTTCAGGTTCGCCAGGAACGGGTCGAGCGCGCTCAGGACCGGCCGCACGCCGCTCAGGAACCTGCGGGTCGCCGGCAGGCCCGTCTTGGCCGCCTTGATCAGCGGCTTCAGATCGATGAACAGCGACTTCAGGTGCGGCGAGAGCTGCCTGATCGAACGCAGGGTCGGGGAGATGTCGTTCGCGACCGGCAGCAGCTTGTGGATCAGGGGCCGCGTGTTGGCCTGGAACCGGTCCAGTCGCTGCAGCGTGAGCAGCGATTCGTGCTCGAACACCGGCAGGACGCGGAAGGTCTCGGACAGCGCCTGGTTCTCGTCGGCGAGCGCGCCGAAGGTCTGGTTCGAGTTCGTGATCGCGCCGGCGAGCTCCTGGTTTCGCTCGCTGAGCGCGTGGAAAACGGTGCCGGTATTGCGGATCAGCCCCTGAAGCGCGGTCTTCTGGGAGCGCAGGACCTTGACGACGTTGGTCGCGTCACCGAGGAACGGCCCGAGGTTGCCCAGGGAGTCATTCAGGTCGACGCTGCGCCCGTTGATGGCAACTGCCGCGTTCGCCTGCCAATCCTGGAACGCATGCCGGGTTCTCGAGTCGAGCGCGTTGAAGATCTCGTCGATCTGCGTCGCGTCCTTTGTCTGACTCACGCCGAGCGTTCCGCCCTCCGGGATCGCGTGCGCCTGCTCGGTCTCGGAGCCGGAGCCTCCGCCCGAGGACCCGAGCGACACGGGCTCTCCCCGCTTCGTCCCGGAGGTGAGCTCGACGTAGGTCTCACCCAGGAGCGTCTTCTGGCGCAGGATCGCGCGGGCGTCGGAGTTGATCGGCGCGAACTCCGGCTCGATCTCGATCGTCGCCTGGGTCGTGTCCTGGCCGTCGACGCGCTTGTCCTCCGGCGCGAGCTGGATCGACTTGACCTTGCCGACGGAGACGCCGCCGATCCGCACGTCGGACTCCGTCGCCAGCTGCGTCGCCTCGGGGAAGTAGGCCGTGATCTCGTAGCTCGTCGGCTTCAGCGGGATCGGTCCGCCGAAGGCGATCCAGAGGAAGAGGATCAGCCCGAAGCACGACAACGCGAAGCCGATCGCGACGAGGATCCTGCCGATCGATGGCGCCTGCGTCTGCATTACGGAGTCACATCCCCTGGTGACGGAGTCACATCCCCTGGTGAACACGCGGTCAGGAAGACGGCGCCGAACGGCGTCACGAGGGGCGCCGCCGGCGAGGATTCGAGGACGTTGAGGATGTTGCGGCAGCTCGCGGTGAAGTAGATGCGGCGGTAGAGCCCGTTGGCGTCCTGGTTGGCGAAGACGCTGTTTCCGTTGTGGGCGAGCCACGCCAGCCAGTACAGGTACCCCTCGTCCCTGCGCGGTTGCTGCGGATTGCAGGTACCGCCGGGGCAGCCCTGCGCGCCGTGCGGGTTGTACGCCGCCATGTTCGCGAGCTTGTTCATCTGCTTGCCAAGCGTCGTCAGCTTCGGCGAGGCCTTCGCGTAACGCTTGGCTGCTTTGTTCAACGGCGGCAGGTCGGGGCGAGCGCTGCGCACGAACGGTCGGATCTGGTGCTGAATCACGGGCGTGGCGGAGTTCGCCAGGTCGCGAACCGACGTGTTCAGCTCGTCCAGGTGTCGTGCGAAGGGCCGCAGCGAGTTGAACGCCGGGCCCAGCACGTGGGCGAGATCGCTCACCTTGCCGAAGGTGGTGGTCCCGGTCTTGAGCGTCGACGGGAGCAGCGAGACCGCCCGCTGGACGTCCGGGTCCTGGGCGCCGATCGCGCTCAACGCGTCGTTGTTCGCCTGGATGAACGAGACCACGTCGCCGCGGTGCTTGCCGATGTCCTTGGTCAGGACGCCGAGGTTGTGGACCAGGTCGGCGAGCTCGTGGCGTCGCTGCGAGACCATGGAGTTCAGACGGTCGAGGTCGCGGTTCAGCGGGCCCAGGCTCCCGAGCAGCTGGCCGAGGTTCTGCCCCTGTCCCTTCAATCCCTCGCCGGCGCCCACCAGGAGCAGGCGCAGGTAAGCCTGCGTGTCGGAGTCGAGTGCCGAGAGGATCTCGTCGACGTTCACGTCGGGTGCCGTGTTCTGGACCGGGACCGTGCCTCCGTCTGCGATATCGCCGGCCGACTTGGTCCCGGGGTCGAGCTCGAAGAACATGTCCTGGAGGCCGGTTCGCGGCCGCAGGAGGATCGTCGCGTTCTTGTAGATCGGCAGGAACTGGCGGTCGATGCCGAACGTGACGACCGCGCGCCCGTTCTCGAGGTGGACGTCCTCGACCTGCCCGACCTCGACGCCTGCGACGTTGATCGTCTGGCCCTGTCCGGGGACCACCGCCTGGGCGGATGAGAACTCGGCGTTCAGCTCGAACGGCTTGGACTCGAGGATCGGGATCCGCAGTCGCTGCTGCTGGACGATGATGTAGGTCGCGATCACGGCGACGACTACGAGGACCATGATCGCGATGAAGTCGCGCAGATGCTTGCGGATCGCCGTCACTTCGGCACCACCTGCTTCTGCACCTTCGATACCACCTGCTTCTGCGCGGCCTGGAGCTGCGAGCGGAGCGCCGGGTCGGTCTTTGCCCGACTGTGCAGCCAGTCCTGGGTCGCCTTTCCGATCAGCGCGTCCGCCTTGGACTGCTGCCCCCCGGCGACCAGCTTCTGGGCCTTGTCGTAAGCGGTGGCGAAGTCCTTCGAAGCCTGCTCGAGCTCCTCGAACTTCGGCGATTTCGAGTTCGAATTCACCGGCAGCGGCGACGGGCTCGACTGTGTCGGCGCCGGGCCCTGAGACGTCTCGAGGTTCGGCGGCTGCTGGCGCTCACAGGGGGCGTCGGGGCGGAACGGGGTCTTGACAGAGTCCTCGTGGCCGCGCGAGAGGTTCGGCTGGGAGCCCAGGATCTTGCTCTCGGCGAAGCCGACGAACGGGACCGTCTGGCTCGCGGGCTGCAAGCCCTTGATGACGCTGCCCCCCCCGCCGCCGATCGGAGGCAGCGGGAACGCCGGGGTGTTCGCCCCGCCTCCGGCCTCGACCCGGATGTACTCGCCGTTGGCGTCGCCGGAGCGGCTCTCGCCGCCGATCCCGACGAGGCCGTAGCCCGTCTCCTCGGCCACCGTCGCCGGGTGCGTCCCGGCACCGTCGGTGACTGTCGGCGGCGGGAAGTTCGAGTCCGGAACGCTCGAGTTCGACCACGGGATGATCGCCTCGTTGAAGCAGCTCGCGAGCGCCCGCGACTGCTTCAGGAACGGGATCGTGCGGTGGGAGAGCTTCGTCAGGCTCGGGATCGTGTGCCGGAGGTCCTGGCTCAGGCCGCGGAGCTCGCGCTGTCGCACCAGGAGGCGGATCTGGTTGAGCAGCGGCGTCGCGGCGTCCAGGGTCTCGGGCGTCGATCGCACGCCGGGCAGCGCCTCACGCGCGAACGCGCGGAGCGGCGGGAAGGACCGGTCGAGTGCCGCGAGCGCCGGGCGGCCGACCTGGAGGAAGTCGGGCAGGCCCGCGATGGCGTCCGAGAGGGCCTGGTTCTGTGCCGCGAACGACCCTGTGACCACGCGCAGGTTCGTGACCAGGTCCTGGAGTCCCCGCTCGTCCTGATCGAGTGCCTGGACCGTGGAGTCGAGGTCGCGAATCAGGTTCGAGAGGTCGTGCGGCTGCGTCCCGAGCAGGGCCTGGTTGACGAGCGACGTGTACTTGTACGCCCCCGGCGAGGTCTGGTAGAGCTCCCGGAGCCCGGCCGCGCCGCCGTACTTGGTGAGGGCGTTGCCGAACTCCTTCAGGAAGAGCTGGAGGTCCTTGCGCACTCCGTACTGGAGCGTGGTGAGCACCTGATCGAGCTGGACCGATGCCCCCGTCTGCGTCACCGGAAACACGTGGTCGGCCGGCGCCTCGGGCGACTGCGGGCTGCCTGGGCTGACGTCGACGAACATGTTGCCCTCCAGGAACAGCCGGGGCCGGAGCTTGAAGGTCGCGTCATCCTTGATCGGCCGGCCCTCGTCGGAGATCTCCATCGTCACGATCGCGGCCTGCACCCCGCTCGCCCCGCTCTGCCCCGAGCTCGAACCGTTGGTCGACGCGGAGACGGTGTCCCCGTTGTCGACTCCGCCGCACGCCTGGTTGTCGTTCGTGCAGGGCTGGACGTCCGTGACCTCCCCCACCTCGACGCCCGCGATGCGGACCGGGCTCTTGGGCCGGACGTTCTCGGCGGTCGTGAACACTGCCTTGATCTCGTAGCCGTGCGACCAGGGGAGCTTCTTCGCGAAGGCGAGATAGGAGCCCACCGCGATCAGGACGACCAGGATCAGTCCGATCACGTGGTTCGGGAGACGCTTGTGACCGCCGGGTCTCATGGCTGGTGGGAGGGGATTCGGGTGTCCTTCAGCTCGCGCGACCCGTCCTGGTTGAAGAAGACGTCCGTGACGCCCCGTGAGCCGGGCAGGTTGTCCAGGACCTGCGCTGGGCTCCACTTCGGCTGGCCGGGCGCCGGGAAGTTGCCGAGCGGGTAGCCCGTCTGGCCGGCCTGGCAGTCGGGAGCCTCGTTGTAGTTCGGCGAGTAGCCGGAGAGGCCGAGCTTGCTGGCGTAGTTGCGGACGACGTTGTTCGGCTGCCCCGTCGGCATGTACGTGTTCCCGTGGAGGATCGGGATGTTGTGCGGCGCGAACGTGTTCGGCGGGATGCTCTGGAGTGGGTCGCCGGTGGCCTTCGTCTGACCGTTCGCCTGGATGCCCGAGTAAGCGTTGAGCGGCCCCTGCACGAAGTTGCTCTCGGTGGGCCCCACCGTGCCGCCGACGAGCGCGATCCGCTGCTGGAACCCGACCTGGTCACGCTCGGTGAGGTGCTCCGGGAGCAGCGTGAACATGTAGTTCCAGTAGTTGCAGACCGTCTGCGCCGGCGCCACCCACTGGGCCAGCGGCTTCGCCGTGTCGAACGTCTCCTGGAGGCGCTGGATGCTCGTCTTGGTCGACGGCTGCTGGACGAGCTTCTTGAGCGACACCATCACCCGGCGCAGCTTTTGGTTGATGGGTGGAGTGCGGTTGAGCACCGGCGTCCCGATCCGGACCGCGTCGTTCAGGGTGGGGATCGCGACCCTGAGCTGGCGGACGCCCGGGTTGAGCCGCCGCGAGAGCTCCGCGAACTCGGTCAGGAACGGGCGCTCGCGCTGCAGGAGGGCGGGTCCCTGGGTCACCAGCGGGGCGCCCTCGGAGATCGCGGCGCGAAGCGCGTCGGGGTCCGAGGCGATCGCCTGGAACGCGATCGAGGCGTTCCGGAAGAACTCCGCCTGTTGGACGGCGACGGGCGCGACGATCTGCGCCGTGCGGCCCATCGCCTCGAAGAAGCGACGGAGCTCGGTGTGCGGATCGGCCAGGATCTCCGAGACCGGCTTCAGGTTCACGAACAACGGCTGCAGCGCGCCGATCGCCTGGTTCAGGGACGCCCCGCGACCGGCGAACGCGCCACCGTAGCCGACCAGGTTCTTCCGGACGTTCGATCGCGTCTTGGTGTCGAACGTGTCGTTGATCGCGTCGAACTCGGTCTGCTTCTGGAAGCAGCCGTTCTTGCTGGACGCCGGAATCGACGAGTCGAACGTGCTCGGGTCGGTGGGCAGCCTGCACGTCCCCGAGTCGTCGAGGCCGTCGAAGACGTATCCCTCGGGCGCCGGCTTGCCGGTCCCGCGCGTGATCTCGAGGTACTTGAGGCCGAAGGAGGACCGGTAGCGGACCCTGAAGACCGAGTCCTCGGGGATCGGGGAGGCCGACTTGTCGAGCTTCAGGTTGAGCTCCGCCGCCACGCAGCAGGTCTGCTTCGAGCCGTTGCTCGCTCGGGTCGAGGTGCCGACGGGCGTTCCCTGCTGGGTGGCGGAGTTCGCGATCTCGCTCGGGCTGACCTTCGTGATATCGATCGACTCGACCACGCCCACGCGGCTGCCGCCGATCCTCACCTCGTTGTTCTTCACGAGGCGCGCGGCGTTCGGGACGACGACCGAGACCCGGTACGTCGGCACGAACGGCAGGCCGTTGTTCGCGTTGTACGCGAGGAACACCGCGACGATCACGATCAGGGTCGTGACCGCTCCGACCATCGTCGGCGACGCCGCGATCGACTGAAATGCGCCCCGGCCTCGTCTCATGGCCCCATCAGGAGGTTCAGGAGGTCGTTCGCTTGGTGACCGACGTTGCGGCGGATATGCCCCCCCGGCTTCGGGATCGTGTTGCCGCCGCCGCCTCCGCCCACGTGCGGCAGCTGGTTCCCGCCGCCGCCGCCCAGGATGTGGCGCAGGTGCTTTTTGACCTTGCCGGTCGCTCCGGTGTGCGGCACGCCGGACGGCGGGGAGACGCCGGTCGGTCCCGTCGAGCCGGTGACGCCCGTCCGGCCGGTGGCACCGGTTGTCCCCTGGCTCGCCTGGGGACCGGCCGCGGTGCCACCCGACTGCGGCGCTCCCGCGCCGCCCGTCGTCGCGGCGGCGTTGGGACCCGCCGGGTTACAGAGGCTCGGGTCCGTCGAGCCGTTCGGGCAGACGGACGGGTCGTACGGCGGCGAGCCGATGTCCTGGTTGATCCCCGGCTGGGTGGGCCCGAGCCACGAGACGCAGGCGTTCGCGTTCGTGATGCTCGTGGTCGTCCCCGTGCCTGACTTGTCCGGCACGCCGATCGTGTGGTTGCCGGGCGGCGGGGCGTTGTCGGCCGGGTTGTCGCCGGCGTTGTAGCCCTGATCGCATGGCGTGGCGCCGACGTCGAAGAGGCTGAAGTGCAGCAGGTGGCCGTACTGGTCGAACTGGTTGATCGCGCCGGTCTGGTAGTAGGCGTAGTTGAGGAGCCCCTCCATGCCCGTGTAGCCGGTGGGCGCGCTGCGGCCCGTCGACCAGCACGGAGCCGTCTTGTTGTCGCAGCTCCGCGCCGCGCGCGCGTCGGTCTCGATGTGGCGCTTCGGGCTCGCGATGTCGAGCAGGAACTTGTCGAGCGTGTTGGTGGCGGGGTAGGCGTTCCTGCCGGACTTCGCGAGCGCCTGGATCTCGTCCTTGCCCTGGATCAGCGCGCGCCGCCCTGGCCCAGCGGCCCTGCCGAGGCTCGTGAGCGAGCGGTCGGTCGCCTGGTTGAACGCCGGGAGGTTCTGGGCGAGCGTGTTCAGGCCCGGGGCGGCGAGCCGGAGGTTGGTCAGCAGCGGAACCTGGGCGTCCGCGAGCGTGCCGAGCTTTACGAGGGTCGGGCGAAGCTGGGCGAGAAAGTCGTCGAGGCGGTTGAAGTCGGTGGAGAGATCGGCGCGCCGCGAAGCCGAGATCGCCGCGACGTCACGGGAGTGCTGGATGAAGCTGATGACGTCCTGGCGCCGGTTGGCCAGCTGGGTGATGATCTTGTCGGCGTTCGCGTTCAGGTCGCGGATCGTGCGGTTCTCCGATGCGAGGATCCGCAGCGCCGCCTCGAGCTTCCTGAGCGCCGGAGCGCCGAGTCGGATCGCCTCGTTCAGGTCCTTCGGGTTGCCGGCGAGCGCGGTCCCGAACTCGTTGATCAGGAGCGAGAGCCGGTCCTTGTAGGACTCGCGCAGGGTGTTCTGCACCAGATCCGGCTGGACCGTCTGGGTGACCTGGCTCGCCGGAATCGTCCCGTCGTCGGGAAGCGGCGGGCCTTTGGGGTTGCACGTCAGGAAGTACTCGGCGATCAACGACTGCGGCTGCGAGGAGCACCGGGTGTTCTTGCCGAGGACGCCGAGTGGCCCGGACGTCTCGATCGTCAGGTCGGCCTGCTTCTTCGCCGTGATGTCGAGGGCGGTGACCGTGCCCGTGTCGACGCCGGCGATTCGCACGTTCGAGCCGTCGACGATCCCGAACGCGTTGTACATCTCCACGTGGTACGTGTGCGAATCCGAGGCCCCGGCGAGCGAGGTCACCCACGCGGCCGCCGCGACGAGCAGGGCTGTCAGCACCGCGATCCTTCTCATGGCCCCACCGGCACCTGCGACGGATCGCAGGCGAGCGTGCCGTTGTCGGTGAACGGGGTCGAGTTGTCCCCGGGGTCGCGCTCGTTGGCGCCGGGGCACCGGGCGCGGTTGTCGATCGCGCCGCCGATCTTCGCGAGCTCGGCCAGGGGGGAGAGCGGCGATGCGCTCGGAACGCCGCCGCTGAAGGCGTTGAACGTGGTCGCGATCCGCCCGATCCCTCCGTTCGCGTCCTGGATTCCCGAGGTGCCGAAGTCGTTGAACCAGCCGACGAGCTCCGGCGTGTAGGCGCGGAAGAAGGACAGATCGGGAAGGCCGTTTCGCAGCGCGCAGACCGACTCCCCGAAGGCACCCTGCTTGAAGTTGTTGTCGGCGGCGGTCCGGTAGTCGGTCGAGGGGTTCTTGCCGCAGTCGGGCGACCCCGAGCCGATCGCGGCGTGGGCGAGCGGGACCGCGTCCTTCGTCAGCTCGACGAGGTCGTTTTGCCCGCCGGGCCTTCGGATCGTCTTCTCCAGGTCGGTGATCGTTGGAACGGCGCCGTGGGCCGCGCGCCTGAAGGTGTGGAAGAACGCCGGCAGCTTCTCGGCGACCGGCTTCGACGCGTTCACCAGCGGGTCGAGGTCGTCGAGGGTCGCCCTGAGGTTGACGAACGTGGTGTTCGCCTGGCGCATGAAGTCGGGAAAGCGGACCAGGGCCTCCTTCAGCGCCGAGGACTGGCTCGCGATCGCGCCCATCATCTGGTTCGCGTTGTGGATGAGCAGCGAGATGTCGTTCGATCGATCGGCCAGCGCGCCGGAGAGGTGGGAGGTATCGACGATCAGACGCTGGAGGGTCGGGGTGTCCCTCGTGAGCTCGCCGAAGACCTGGCGGGAGGTCGAGAGGAACGGGTTCAGGTACTTGAAGCCGGTGTTCGCCTGCTGCGCGACCCCGGCCCCCTGGTAGGAGAGCTGGAAGCCCTCGATCACGTGCTTGAAGTTCTTGATCGTCCTCGCGTTCAGGGTGTTGAAGAGCTGATCCAGATCGACCTCGGAGACGGTCTGGGACTCCGGAAGCGTCGTGCCCGAGGCAAGCTCCGGTCCCGCCTGATCGGGAGCCGGGAGGTCGAGCTGAATCTGGCGGTTCGCGATCCCGCTCAACGAGTAGGAGCGGATCGTCGCCGTCGTTCCCTCCCTCAGCGGAACGTAGGGGTCTGAGACCGTGAAGGTCACGAGCGCCTGGCCGTGGTCCCCCAGGGCGATGTCCTTGACGGTGCCCGTGGGGACGCCGGCCACGACCACCTGGGAGCCCTTTACGAGCTGGCTTGCATTCTGGAACTCGGCGGTGATCTCGTAGCTCGAGCCCCCGCGAAGGAGGAGCAGCGCGACGACCACCGCGGCCACCGCCAGGGCCACGATGGCGGCGATCCGGCCAACCGCCGAAGACCTACTCAATGTCTCTCGGTCCTCTCCATCCCATGCCGTCCGCGGCTCCCTCCACGCACAGGTGAAGCTTGGCGCCGGGCGATCGGGAATGTCAAAGGAGAACCGTGCGTGAGCGGCCCCGGCTCACGCACGTATTTCCCTGACTTTCTTGAGTTGTTGTTAAGGAGGGATGTGCCCGCGCAGGGATGCCCGAAAACCCCGAACCGGCGTCGAGCGCAGGTGCGGCGCCCCGAATGACGCCGCGCTGTCTTTACGGCTGGGCGGGCCTACCCCGCGGCCGCCAGCCGGCTGGCCACCTCCGGCCAGTTCACGACGTTCCACCACGCGTCGATGTAGTCCGGGCGCCGGTTCTGGTACTTCAGGTAGTACGCATGCTCCCAGACATCGACGCCGAGCAACGGCGTCTGCCCGTCCGAGATCGGCGAGTCCTGGTTCGCGGTCGAGACCACGGCGAGCCCCGAGCCGTCGTGCACCAGCCACGACCATCCCGAGCCGAAGCGGTTGACTCCCGCGGCCTTGAAGTCGTCCTTGAACGAGTCGAGCGAGCCGAAGGCGTCATCGATCGCGGCGCCGAGGTCGCCGTCCGGCTCGCCGCCGCCGTCCGGGCTCATGATCTGCCAGAAGAACGTGTGGTTGGAATGCCCGCCCCCGTTGTTCCGCACGGCAGTGCGGATGTCGTCCGGGAGCTGGTCGAGATTGCGGAGCACCTCGTCGACGTCCTTGTCCGCCCACTCCGTTCCCTCGAGCGCGGCGTTGGCCTTGTCCACGTAGGCCTGGTGGTGCTTGTCGTGGTGCACGCGCATCGTCTGCTCGTCGATGTGCGGCTCGAGCGCCGCGTAGTCGTAGGGAAGATCGGGAACCGAGTAAGCCATCTGACCGCTCCTTCGTCGCTGTCGGGGGATGTCGATCCAGCCTATCCGAGCGCCTCCGCGATGCGATTGTCGGATTCATCGGCCTATACGCGATAAATCCGACAATTCGAGGTGCGGACTATCCAAGCGCCTCGCGAAAACCCGCGCGCCAGCTCGGGTACCCGGGCTCCCAGCCCAGTTCGCGCCGCGCCTTTGCGTTCGACGCGCCGCGCAGGCCGATCACCATGCGCGCCGCGGTTCCTCCCACCAGGCGCGCGATGAAACCCGGGACCTGCCAGGGCCGCTTCGCCCCGAGCGCCTCGGCGTATGCCGGCAGCCACTCCGCGACGGTCGCAGGCTCGTCGTCGACGACGTTGTAGATGCCCGGGTCGCCGCGCTCGCACGCGGTGACCGTCGCTCCGGCGGCGTCCTCGATATGAATGAACGAGAAGAGGCCGTCGCTCCCGCGGACGATCGGAAACCGCCGCCTTCGGACCATCTGGGCGATGCTGGCCTCACGCGCGTAGTAGGTCCCCGGGCCGTAGAACCAGCCGTAGCGCAGCACCACTCCCTCGAGGGCGTCGGCGTCGAGCACCGCTTGCTCGTGGGAGACCATCGCCCGCACGCCGTCTCCGAACGGCGGGGCGGCCTCGGTCCAGGGGCGGCCGTCCTCGTCCTTGATCATCTCCCCCTCCGGCGCGTACAGAAACGCGATGCTCTGCGTGACGAAGCGCCTGGCGCCCGCGTCGACCGCCGCCCCCAGCAGGTTGCCCCCGCCGACGGTTCGAATCCGATTGGTCGGGCCGTAGAACCGCTCGTCCAGCTTGCGCGCGTCGTAGTCCCGCGGCAGCTTCGTGAGCTCGTTGACGACGACGTCGGGCCGGGCGACGCCAACGGTCTCGCGCAGCGCATCCGGGTCGAGCGCGTCGCAGACGACGGCATGGCCCCCGGACTCTTCGATCGCGGGGGTCCCAGCCTTGCGGCTCGTCATCCCGACGACCTCGTGGCCGGCCTCGGTGAGCCGACGCACCAGCGGCCGACCGATCACGCCGGAGGCTCCCGCGACGAAGACCCTCATCGCAGCGGAAAGCTACCGGCGCCGCCGTCGACCGGTGGTGCCTCCGGGCCTCGGCGCTCGCGGTCGGGTAGAACTCCGGCGATGGAGGCCGAGGAGATTCCGCGCCCGTTCTTGCCCTGGATCGGTCGCGCCTGTCGCCAGGCGCGCGAGGAACGGGGGGTCCATCAGGTCGAGATCGCGGCCGCGATCAAGGTAAACCAGGCGACGATCGCGCGGTTTGAGGACGGCAGCGCCTGGCCCCGGCGCCCCGAGGAGGTGCTGATGGCCTACGCGGACGAGCTCGAGATGGACGTGCGGGTGCTGTGGCTTCACGGCTTCGTGCTGTGGATCGAAAACGAGCCGGTCCTGGACGAGGGAAGCCAGGCCGACGTCCGGGCGGCGCTCGGGCGCCTGGCGCCGGCGGGAGGGTGGGTAGGGCGATCGTCCACGGGTGGGTGGCCACCCGCAATCGGGGTTGGCGCTGATGTCCGGTTTGCGGGGAAAGCGGCTACGAGGTGAGCTGGTATCGCTCAGGCTTGATCCAGCAGCTTCGCCTTCTCGCGCTCGAACTCCTCGTCTGAGAGCACGTTCTGCTCATGCAGCTCGCCGAGCTGCTTGAGCTGCTCTATCACCTCGGGGGTCAGTCCGCCACCCGCAGAGGGCTGGCCGGACTCGCCGGGCGCAGCCTGCTGTGGAGCCGCTTCCTCCTGCTGTGGCGCTTGCTTTGCGTCCCTGCGCTTCTTCGCGGCCATTGCAGCCCCTCCGACTACGGCGGCTCGTCGCCTTCGCTGGCGTCTGTCTCGACCTAGTGGCATGTTCCATCCTCCTTAAAAGGGGCGGCGAAGCTCGACAACCCTTGCGGTTTGAGAGCTAGGCCGCTCTCAGGGCGGTGCGGTCCTGGACAATGTAGGCCATGATCAGCGCAGGCGGGAAGAAGATCAGGCCGCCCGATGCACCGCTTGGACGAAAAGCGTGCACGGCACGGATCTACCAGGACGGCGCGCGCCGGTCAGTGGAACAGTGAGCCGGGACACTGCCCCCTAAAGAAACCGGAGGTCTACTCCCGCAGCCCGGCGGCTCGAGGGCCCGCGAAGCACCGCAGCCGTGAACCGGCGTGCCGTCTCCACGTTCTCCTGCGACATCGCCCGCTCAGTATCTCGCTTGCTGGAGCACGGGCGTTTTTGCGCGGCGCAGTCACAGAGTGAGCGGGGAGCGGCCCCTAAAAAGTCGCGCGACAGCGTCGGATGCGGAAGTCGTCAAGCTCGACCCCGCAGCGGTCGGCGCCGGCCGCACAAACGCGCACATGACCCCAGCTCGACCACGGCGCCGAAGTGCTCGTCAATGCGGCGTCAGGCCGCGCCCCGCGCTAGCGCCGCTCTCACGGCCTTGATCCGTGCACGAGGAGCGCCCGACTGAACCATCCACGCCTCGACGTAGCGCCTCGACTCCCCTTTGATTGTCCCAATCGCAGGCGGTTGCTGGGCGAGAATCCACTGCGCCTCTTTGGGCTTCATCGGTGCCGCCCTAGCGGCCATCGCCCGGCCGATCCAACTCTGTCGTTTCGGCTCCACCGGACGCTTCCAATCGTGTCGGTTCGGTTGCGGAGCCTCGGGCCTGCTCTCCATGATCGGCTGGATTAGGTTGGACACTGCGTGCCCCTTCCTTCCGTGGACGGAATCGAGCCTACCTCATGCGTGACTTTCAATGTGTGCGATCTGCACACATACCCGAGGCCAGTTTCTCGCGACGGACGGCGCGCTGTGTCCGTTTGCTCGGCTTTGTGATCTAGACGCCCCCTCGCGAGATACTGCTCGGGCGATGTCGCAGGAGAACGTCGAAGCCGTGCAGGCCGCACTTACCGCGATGGCTAGCGGTGGACTGGACGCGCTTGCCGAACACTGGACGGACGACATCGATCACCGGGCTATCGAGGGTTCGATCGACGACCGTGGCCCGATACATGGCAAGGAGGCCATGCGTGCCTACGTTGAAGACTGGATCGACACGTTCGATGGGCTCAGGGCCGACCTTTTGGAGTTGATCGACGCGGGAGAGGATCAGGTCGTGGCGGTCCTGCGGGTCATGGGACGGGCGAAGCTGAGCGGCGTTGAGACCGACCTGATCTTCGCCACCCTCTACACGATCCGCGAAGGGAAGATCGCGCGCGGCCGCGAGTACGACACTCGCGACGAAGCCCTCGAAGCCGCCGGGCTGCGGGAGTAGCGAGATACTGCGTAGGCGATGTCGCAGGAGGATTTGGACGCGGTCAAGACGTTGTTTGTTGCTTTCGCCGGTCGGGACCTCGACGCCGTGGCCAGGGTGCTCGATCCGAAGGTGGAGATTCGCCCCGCGATCGTCGGCGGCCCCGAGGGGGTCGTCTACCGCGGGTTGAGTGGCAACAGCGACTTTTGGGCAGACATCGACGCGGCCTGGGCGGAGTTCCGCATCGAGCCCGAGGAGTTCCGGGACCTCGGGGGTCGGGTCCTCGTGTTGGGGCGCGCCTTCGCTCGCGGCCGCGAAAGCGGTGTTGCCATCAACGAGCCTGCGGCGTGGATCGCTGAGTTGCGTGAAGGGAAAATCGTGGGCTTCCAGAGTTTCAGCAACCAGCGTGCCGCCCTCGAAGCCGCCGGGCTTTCGGAGTAGGCGATGTCGCAGGAGGACGCCGACACGATCCGTCGCGCCTATGAGGTCTGGAACGAGTCGGGTCCGGCGGCGGTGACGGACCAGTTCTGGGCCGAGGATGCCGTCTACCGCGAGGGGCCGGGCTGGCCCAATGCCGGTGTCTACAGAGGCCGTGCCGCCGCGCTCGAACGCATGCAAAGCCTGATCGATCTGTCTGGGGCCGATCGAGGTGCGCCTCGATGAGTTGATCGATGTCGGCGATGGCCGTTTCGTCGCCTGCACGAGCATGGTCGGGGAGGGCGCGGACGATGCGCCCTACACGCGATCCTTCGCCGTCGTTCATCGCCTGCGGGACGGCCTCATCGTCGAGGCCGACTACTACCTTGACCGCGCCCAGGCTCTCGCAAGCCGCCGGGCTGTCGGAGTAGGCGATGTCGCAGGAGAACGCGGTCCTGCGGGGCGGTGCGGAGAGTGTGTATTAAATCGGGGCGGCCGGATTTGAACCGGCGACCTCACCGACCCGAACGGTGCGCGCTACCAGGCTGCGCCACGCCCCGAGAGGGAGTCATTCTAGGGGCCGGATTCGAAGGGCTCGTTCGCGCCTAGGACTCGCCGACTTCGGCGACCGTTCCCTCGACCTCCTGCTTGCTCGGCCCGTCCTGGAGCACCTTCGTACCGCCCGGGCCGTCGACCACGATCGAGGGCGCCTCGACCCGGAGGCCGTATTGCGCCGCGAGCTTCTGGTCGGCGTCCACCTCCTCCTTCACCTGGTCGGAGCCCATGGCCTGGTGCCAGGCATCGAGGTCGAAGTCCGGGATCGAGTTGCCGATGTCGTCCAGGAACTCGTCGGTGACGGTGCCGCCCGGCGCCTCGTCCTGGTTGCGGAAGAAGAGCTCGGCGAATTGCCACTCACGGTCCTGCTCACCGGCCGCGCTGGCGGCGTAGGCCGACTGCGTCACGTCCGCCTGCCCCAGCGAATAGTTGTGGAGCTCGAACCGGACCTGGTCGCCGCGGGCGTACTTTGCGATCAGCGGATCGACCGTATCGCGCTGGTAGGCGTCGCAGGTGGAGCACTGCAGGTCCGTGAAGAGCCCGAGCGTCACGGGCGCATCCGGCGATCCCAGTGAGGACCCGTCCTGCTGCACCCCGCCGAGAAGCTCCTGAACGTCGTTGCCGCCGGAGATCCTGATCACCTTGGGCCCTCCTGTCCCGACGGAGATCGAGATGATCGCCCCGACGAGCCCGGCGACCCCCACGCCCAGTAGGACGCGGGGCACCCAAGCACTGCTCACTAGCCGGCGACCGCCTTGTAGTAGCGGACCGCGAGTCCGGTCAGCAGGGTCTCGAAGCTCTCCTCAATGGGGGTGCCGGCCTCGGTCGAGTACGCCTCCAGGCCGCGACGCTCGATGTCCTCGCTGCGCGCGACGACCTCGTCGACCAGATCGGGGTGCTCGTCGCAGAAGAACGCACCGATGGAATAGAGCTCGGTGTCCATGAGCGACTCGAGGAAGGAGTCCGCGGACGCGAGGTCTGGGGTGGTCTCAGCCACGGCGCACATCGTAGGCGAGTGCCGATCCCGACCCGCGCTCTTCGGAATTTGCGGTCAAATCCGTTGACACATCCGCTCCATGGGATAAAACTCTGGGGCGCAAGCGACGGGAGGAGACAAACGAGTGGCAGTTCACCTGACGCCCACCGAGCTCGCCGACGAAGTCAACATGAAGCGTCGCGAGGTGATCTCGAAGTGCATGGAAATGGGCGTCCCGATCTTCAACGGCCGGATCGACAAGACCTTGTTCCTCTCGTCGCTGCGCCGCGTGACCAAACAGGCCAAGCAGCCGGTGTAAGCACCGTAGCCGGGCATTCGCACCTCCACCGGTGAGCGCGCGGACCGCGCTCACCGCCGGCGCGCGGTCGCCGCGCTGAGGTAGCCTTCGGGCGCCCGCGGCGCCGTGCCGCGGACCGACCGACGAAGGAGGAGAGATCCATGGAGACGGCCACGGTGCAGCCCGGCTCTGCGCCCGGAGTGGCCTCGAGCACGGTCGCCGACCTGCTCCCGATGGCCGTTCGCGAGCACGGCGACCGGCGCGCCGTCATGTACAAGGAGGAGGGCTCCTCCGAGTGGAGCCTCAGGACCTATCGCGAGGTCGGCGAGATCGTGAAGCGGCTGGCGCTCGGCCTCATCGACCTCGGAGTCGCGAAGGGCGACAAGGTCGCGATCCTGGCCAACACGCGGCCCGAGTGGACCTACTTCGACTTCGCGGCGCTGACGGCCGGGGCGACCGTCGTCCCGATCTACCAGACCAACTCCCCCGACGAGTGCCAGTACGTGCTGGAGAACTCCGACGCCCGGGCGGTGATCGTCGAGGACGCCGAGCAGCTGGCCAAGATCCGCGAGATCCGCGACCGCTGCCCAGCCCTCGAGTACGTGATCCTGATGACGGGCGATGCCGAGGACGCGATCTCGGCCGCCGAGCTGGCCGGCCGCGGCGCCTCGCACGACTCGGCAGAGTGGGAGGAGCGCTGGAGCTCCGTCGCCCCCGACGACATCTGCACCTTCATCTACACGTCGGGCACGACGGGCCCGCCCAAAGGCTGTGTGATCTCGCACGGGAACTACCGGTCGATGCTCGACATGGTGCTCGACGTCGGCGTCCTCGGCGACGACGAGGTCACCTACCTCTACCTTCCACTCGCCCACTCCTTCGCGCTCCTGATCCAGTTCGGCAGCGTCGCGCTTGGGGCGACGCTGGCGTACTGGCAGCGCGACCCGCTGAAGATCGTCCCGGACCTCGCCGAGGTCAGGCCGACCTACTTCCCCTCCGTCCCGAGGATATTCGAGAAGATCTATACGGCGGCCACCGCCGCTGCCGAGAGCGCCGGTGGCTTGAAGAAGGCGGTGTTCAGGTGGGCGATCGGCGTCGGCCGCCGGATGCGCGAGACCGAGCGAGCCGGCAGGGAGCCCGGTCTTCTCCTGCGCAAGCAGTACGAGATCGCCGACCGGCAGGTGCTGTCCAAGATCCGCAACCTCTTCGGCGGCCGCATCAAGGTGGCGGTCAGCGGCGCTGCGCCGATCAATCCCGACATCCTGCGGTTCTTCGACGCCGCCGGCGTGCTCGTCGTGGAGGGGTGGGGCATGACGGAGACATCGACGGCAGCCACGATCGCCACGCGCGACGACTTCAAGTTCGGCACGGTGGGCAGGCCGTTTCCCGGCTGCGAGGTCAGGATCGCCGACGACGGCGAGATCCTGGTGCGCGGTCCGAACATCTTCCAGGGCTATTACAAGAACCCGGAGGCGACCGCTGAGACCCTCGTCGACGGCTGGCTCCATACCGGCGATATCGGCGAGACCGATGCGGAGGGCTACGTGAAGATCACGGGCCGAAAGAAGGACATCATCATCACGGCCGGGGGCAAGAACATCACGCCTGCGAACCTCGAGGCCGAGATCAAGCAGCACCCGCTCGTCTCCCAGTGCGTTGTGATCGGCGATCGCCGGCCGTACCTGGTCGCGGTGTTGACGCTCGATGCCGAGGAGGCGGAAAAGTTCGCCGTCGAGCACGGGCTCTCAACCGATGCCGACTCACTGGCGTCGAGCGATGAGGTCCGCAAGGCGATCGACGAGCACCTCGAGAAGGTGAACGCCAAGTTCGCGCGGGTCGAGCAGGTGAAGAAGACTGCGATCCTGCCTCACGACCTCTCGCAGGAGGGCGGTGAGCTCACCCCGACGATGAAGGTCAAGCGCAACGTGGTGGCCGGCAAGTACGCGGGCGAGATCGAAGCGCTGTACTCCGGCTGACCAACCGGCGGCGATTGTCGGGTTTGTCGTCCATATGCCGACAAACCCGACAACGATGGGGCGGGGGGGCTTAGCCGGCTTCCTCGGTGTCGTCCTGACGCTGCGTGCGAAGGAGCGCCGCCGTCGTCTGCTCCAGGACGCGCCGCCACGCCGATTGCGGTTCGCGCTCGCGCTCGACCTGGTCCAGCACGTGGCGGACACGCCGCGCCGAGATCTCGATTCCATGACGCTCGGCGATGGACTTGTAGCGCTCGTAATCCCGCGCCAGCTTCAGCGTGACCGACTCGAACCCGTGCTTGGCGATCTCGAGCCGGGCGCTGTAGTCCAGGATCGACGTGCCGAACATCAGCTCGTCGTCGAATTCGGGCTCGATCAGGATGATGTCGACGCCCGGGTAGCGCTCCTCCCAGTGCTGGACCGCGATGTGCAGGCGCTCGTGCGACAGAAGGCGGAACGCCTGGTTGCCGACCGCGGTGAACCCCATGTCCGATATGCGCTGAGCCCGCGTCCCCATGATCGTCGGGATTCGCTTGCGGAAGTCGTTGATGAACGGGACCACCGGATTCACGACGACGATGAACTTCGCCCCGTGCTCGACCGCGACGTCGATGTTGGTGGTCGACCGGATCCCGCCGTCGATGAACTCGCGGCCGTCGACGCGCACCGGCTCGTAGATCATCGGGAGGGCCCCGGAGGCGGCGACCGCGGTCGAGATCGGCACGTCCGTCCACTCGCCGTCCCCCATCACGATCCTCTCGGTTGAGTCGAGGTCGGTCGCCGTGATGTACAGCTCGGAGTTGAGCAGGCGGAAGTCGTTGGTGCGGTCCGGATCCGACAGGGCCTCCTCGACGTAGCGCTCGATGCCCCTTCCGCTGTAGATGCCGGTCGGCAGCCCGCCGGCGAGCCCGTTCACGAGATCCACCGCCGAGATCTCACCGATGTGGGCCACGAACTCGCGGGCGACGCCCGCCACCCGCAGTGGGAAGGTGATTGACTTGCGCAGGAAGCCGCCGTAGTTCGGATGGAGAAGCGTCCCGAGGTCGATGTCGGAGAGCGGCGTCGGGAGGTCGCGGTTGATCACCCGCATCATCTCCTCCGGCGTGATGCCGTTCGCGACCATGCTGGCGACGAACGCGCCCGCGCTGGTTCCGACGTACACGTCGAACTCGTTGATCGTTCGGTTGACGGCGAGAAGGTCCAGGGCGCGCAGCGCGCCGATCTCGTATACCCCGCCGGTGAAGCCGCCGCCCCCGAGCACCAGCGCGGTCTTGGAGCGCTTCCTGCGCGATCTCTTGGCTCGACCCCTTCCCGCCGCGGTCCGCGGGGTCTCGAGCTCGACGACCTTACCCATGGGCCCTGGGTCGGTGCCGGAGGCCCCGGAGGCAGCTTGTGCAGTTCATCTGCATGGGGATTATGCCTGGCCGGGCAGCCAGTGCGCCGCAGGTCCGTCGGCTAGGCTGACGTGCCTCGTGCGGGGTCGGAGGCTGCGAATCGTGCTTCTGGGCGCGACGTGCATACTCCTCGCCGCGCCCCCGGCGGCGGGAGCGATCTCCCGCGCGCGGCTGGAGCAGGGGCTCTCGAAGCAGATGCACCGCGTCGGCGGAGGGAGCGGCGCCTGGGTTTACGACCTGGACGCCGCCGATCATGGGCTGCTGTTCAGCTGGGCGGCGAGGACGCCGAGGATCCTGGCGTCGAACTCCAAGCTCATCACGACGGCGGCGGCGCTCCACCGCTTCGGTGTCGATGGCCGCCTCGAGACGCGCCTCTATCCGCATCCGCGCACGGCGCTTCGCGCTCACGCGATCAGGGGCGACCTGGTGATCGCAGGCGACGGCGACCCGGCCGTGGCGAGCAGGGGCTTCGCGAAGCGCAACAATCTGCCGCTGACGCCGATCGGGGCACTCGCGAGGAAGCTGCACCGGGACGGCATCAGGCGGGTGCTCGGCAAGGTCGAGGCCGACGACACCATCTTCGACCGCAAGCGCGGCGTGCCGACCACCGGCGTGGATGCATCCGGCGAGCTATCCCCGCTGTCGGGTCTGTCCTACAACTCCGGGTTCGACGGGAGCCACTACGCGCGCCGTCCTGAGCTCAAGGCGGCTCGAGCGCTGCAGACCAAGCTGCGCCAGCATCACATCCGCGTCAAGGGCGGTGTCGGCCGCGCCAACCTGTCCGACAGGGCCCTCGAGCACCCCCCGCTGGCGGCGGTCGACTCGCCCCGGATGTCCACGCTGATCATGGCCACGAATCGCCCGTCGAACAACTTCTTCGCCGAGATGCTGCTGAAGCGCCTCGGCGCGAGCGTCAGCTCGAAGGGCACCACCAGCCGCGGCGCCCGCCGGGCCGAGCATTTCGCGGCCGAGCTCGGCGCGTCTGTCCGGCTTCAGAACGGCTCGGGCCTGTCCAGGGGCAACCAGGCCTCGCCCAAATCCGTCGGCGACCTCTTGCGGGCGATGGACCGGCGCCCGGAGCACCTGGCATTCCGCAGGTCGCTCCCGCTGGCGGGGCATCAGGGGACGCTCGACAGCCGCATGCGCGGCACTGCCGCGGACGGCGACTGCCGGGCGAAGACCGGCACGCTTATCGACGTGAGCGCACTGTCCGGCTACTGCCACGCGGGCGGCGACACCGTGGCCTTCTCGATCCTGATGAATTCCGTCAATACCTCCGTCGCCGAGGACGCGCAGGACCGAATGGCGGCGCTGATCGCACGGTACGGGCACTAGGCGGCAAAGCACCTACCGCTATGTCCGCCGCAACTAGGCCGGCAGCAGCTCGCGCAGCCCCGCCTCGTCGATCACGGGTCTGCCCAGCTCCTCCGCCTTCGCGAGCTTCGACCCCGGGCTGTCACCCGCCACGACGAAATCGGTGCTCTTCGAGACGGAGCCCGTCACCTTGCCACCGGCCGCCCCGATCATCGCCGTCGCCTCCTCCCGGGTCAGGCTCGGAAGCGTCCCGGTGAGCACGAAGGTCTTCCCCTCGAGCGGCCCTCCCTCGGCGCGTCGCTCCGCCTCGGTTAGCTCGAACCGCAGCCCGCGCTCGCGCAGGCGGTGAATGAGCTCGACCGTTGGCTCCTCGGCGAGCTCCTCGGCGACGCGCTCCGCCACGATGGGCCCGACCCCCTCGACCTCCTCGATCTGAGCGACCGATGCCTGGGTCAGCCGATCGATGTTGCCGAAGTGGTCGGCCAGCGCGCGCGCGGTGACGTAGCCGACCTCCGGCAGCCCGAGCGCAAAGAGAACGATGCCGAACGGCTGGCGCTTGGACGCCTCGATCGCCTCGATGAGATTGCGCGCCGAGGTCTCGCCGAACCCCTCCAGAAACACCAGCTGCTCGGTCGTGAGGTCGTAGATGTCCGCCTGGTCGCGAATCAAGTCCTCCTCCAGGAACCGCGCGGAGAGCTTTTCCCCGAACCCCTCGATGTCCATCACTCCCACGAAGTGCTTGATGTGCTGGAAGACCTGCCCCGGGCATCCGCGCCGGTTCGGGCAGATGGTGAACACCGCGCCAGGAGGCTTCACGGTTGGGGTACCGCAGCGCGGACATTTCGCCGGCGGCTTCGGCTTGCGCAGGCGCCTGCCCTTTCGGCGCTGGATCAGTGGGGAGATCACCTGAGGGATCACGTCGCCCGCGCGGGTCACCACCACCTCATCGCCCTCTCGCGCGTCCTTGCGCGCCAGATCCTCCTCGTTGTGGAGCGTCGCGGTGGAAACGGTCACCCCGCCAACGCGAACCGGCTCCAGCGCGGCGAACGGAAACAGGGCGCCGGTCCGCCCCACATTCCAGAAGATGTGGTTGAGCTTCGTCGTGGCGGTGATCGGCGGGAACTTCCAGGCCACCGCCCATCGCGGCTCACGTCCGACCACCCCGAGCTCGCGCCATAGCGTGCGCTGGTCCACCTTGATCACGACGCCATCGATCTCGAAGTCCAGCGCCTCACGCCGATCCTCCCACCACCGGCAGCGGGCGACGACCTCGTTGGCTGTGTCGTGGATCTGCGTTTCGGCGTTGACCTTGAACCCGCGGTCGCGCAGCCAATCGAGCTCCTTGGCGTGCGTGGGCAGCTCGCCGTCCCGCTGCGCGCTCATGCCATAGCACCAGATCGACAGCGGCCTGGACGCGGTGACGTTGGGGTTGAGCTGGCGGAGTGATCCGGCGGCGGCGTTGCGCGGGTTCGCGAATGCCGCCTCCCCCGCGGCGCTGCGCGTCTCGTTCAACTCCTCGAAGGCCGAGCGCGGCAGATACACCTCGCCGCGGACCTCGATCAGGCCCGGGGCGTCGTCGATTCGCATCGGGATCGCTCTGATCGTGCGCAGGTTCTGGGTGACATCCTCGCCGACGACGCCGTCACCGCGGGTGGCGCCGCGCTCAAAGACGCCGTCCTCATAAGTCAGCGAGATCGCCAGCCCGTCGATCTTCGGCTCCGACACGAACTTCAGGTCGCCCGGCTCGATGTCGAGCTGGCGAAGGCGATTGTGCAGCCGGTTCTCCCACCCGCGGAACTCGTCGGCGCCCCGTGCGTTCGCAAGCGAGAGCATCGGCTCCGCGTGGCGGATCTCCCCGAACTTGTCGAGCGGGCGGATCCCGCCCGCCACGCGCTGGGTCGGTGAGTCGGGCGTCCGCAGCTCCGGGCGCTCCTCCTCGAGCCGTCGGAGCTCATCGAGAAGCGCGTCGTAGGCGTCGTCCCCGATCTCCGGGTCGTCGAGGACGTAGTAGCGATGGTCGTGGTGCGAGATCTCTCGGCGGAGCTCCTCCGCGCGCTTTGCCGGATCCGTCACGCTCACGCCGGGAGCAGCAATCGACTAGGCGCTGCCCGCACCGGCGAGCACCTCCCTGAACATCCGGTCGAGGTCCCACCCCCGCATCCGGGTGAGGCCATCCCGATCGGTCAGGTCGAAATGCACCGGGGTGATCGAGATCCGTCCCCGCGCGACGGCCGCGAGGTCCGTGCCGGGCTCGTCCTCGAACGACGGCTCGAAGCCGTAGATCTGGTAGCGGCGCCGGCGCTCCCCGTCCTCGCCGACGAGCCGCAGCTCGTCGTTGTAGAGCCGTTTGCCGAGCCCCGTCACCTCGATTCCGTCGGGATCGCCGGCCGGACAGTTGACGTTCAGCAGCGTCTCCGCGGGAAGCGGCGTCTCGCCCAGCATCCGCACGAGCTCCGCGCCGAACGCGGCGGCCACGTCGAACTCGAACTGCGGCCCCGGGATGAACCCCATCTCCTGGGCGCTCCCCTGCTGTGAGATCGCGACCGCCGGGATCCCGAGCACGATCCCCTCGAGCGCAGCGGCGACGGTCCCCGAGTAGGTGATGTCGTCGCCCAGGTTGGAGCCGTGATTGATCCCGGAGATGATCAGGTCAGGTCGCTCACCGACCAGCCCGAGGTCGGCGAAGCGCACGCAGTCCACCGGCGTACCGTCCGTCGCGTAGGCGATGAACCCATCGTCCAGCTCCACCTCCTCGACCGACAGCGGCGACCGGGTCGTGATGCTGCGCGCCGTGGCGCTGCGGTTGGAGTCGGGGACGATCACGTGGACCTCGATCGCGTCGACGTCACCGAGCGCCCGCCGCAGCGCGTGGAGCCCCTCCGCCCCGATCCCGTCGTCGTTCGTGAGCAAAACGCGCATCATGTGGATAGGTGAGGGGCGTCAGCCCCCTGCTTCGATTCTAGGGACGGTCCGTGCGGCGACAATTACGGTATGGCCGCCGGTGAGGAGCTGTTCACGATCGGGCACTCCACGCATGCGGTCGACCGTTTCGTCGCCCTGCTCGGCCGTCATCGCGTCGAGGTCCTCTGCGACGTCAGGCGGTTTCCGGGCTCGCGGCGCCATCCGCAGTTCAACGCCGGCGCACTTCGCGACTCGCTCGCCGCAGCCGGCGTCGAGTACGAGCCCTGCGGCGAGGAGCTCGGCGGACGCCGGAGGGCAAGCAGAGTCCCCCGAGGCCCGGCAGCGGCGTGGCGAAACGACGCATTCCGCGGCTACGCCGAGTACATGGAGACCGACGAGTTCGCCGCCGGCCTCGAGCGGCTCGAGGAGCTTGCGCGGGGCCAGCGGACCGCGATCATGTGCGCGGAGGGCGACTGGAGACGGTGCCACCGGCGCCTGATCGCCGACGTTCTCAGCAGCCGCGGCTGGCGCATCGTCCACATCCGGCCCGACGGGCGAACGGAGGAGCACCAGGCCGCCCTCGCCTGAAGATCGAGTCAGTAGCGAACCGCCGCGAGGTACAGGCCGTGCGCGGGAGCGGTGTCCCCCGCACGGTCTCGCGGAGCGCCCTCGAGAAGCCCCTCGAAGTCTTCGCGCGAACGCCGGCCTTCGGCCACGCCGAGCATCGTCCCAACGAGCACGCGCACCATGTGCCGCATCAAGGCATCCGCCTCGATCCAAAACTCCAGCAGCCGGCCCGGGAAGGGCGCCCCGAGCGAGTGGGCCCGCCATTCGGCGCGCATCACGTTGCGCTCGAAGCGGACATGCTCCGTCTGGGTCGGGGTGAAGGCGGTGAAGTCGTGGGTCCCGATGAGCATGTCGGCGCAGCCATCCAGCGCTTGCGTATCCACCGGATGCGGCCACCACAGAGCGCGCCCCGCCTGCAACGGGTTTCTGACCGATCCGGCGATCACCCAGTAGCAATAGGTCCGTGAGCGGGCGTCGCGCCGGGCGTCGAAGCCATCCGGCGCCGGTTCGGCGGCCAGCACCGCGATCTCCCTCGGCAACATGGTGTTCACGCGTCGAACGAGCCCATCCGGCGGATCCGCCGGAGCGTCGAAGCTCGCCACCTGCCCCCAGGCGTGGACGCCGGCGTCGGTCCGCCCGGCGACCGTCAGCGGGACCGGGCGCTGAAACAGCGTCTCGAGCGCGGCCTCGAGCTCGCTCTGAACCGTGCGGAGGCCGGGCTGCGCGGCCCAGCCGGCGAAGGGCGATCCGTCATAAGCGATCGTCAGGCGGATGACGCCCACCACCCGCAGGCTAGTGCGCGCGGCGCTGCCGCCGAGTCAAGCCCGCGCGTGGCCCGAGGCGAGCTAGACCAGCTCGAGGAAGACCATCTCGGTGGAGTCCGAGCGGCGCGGGCCGAGCTTCACGATCCGCGTGTAGCCCCCGGGACGCTCGACGTACCGCGGCGCGATCTCCTCGAACAGCTTGTGCGACGAGGAAGCGGTCCTGGCCGAGCGCCGACAGCGCCTGGCGCCGAGCGTGCAGGTCGCCGTCCTTCGCCAGGGTGATCAGCTTCTCCACCTCGGGCTTGACCGCCTTGGCCTTCGCCTGGCTCGTCTTGATGCGCTCGTGCTGGATCAGCTCGCGCGAGAGGTTGCGCAGTAGCGCCTTCCGGTGTGCGGAGTCACGGCTGAGCTTCCCTCGCTGCTTGCCGTGGCGCATCGGTCACTCGTCTCGCAGCGAGAGCCCAAGGGCGTTCAGCGCGTCCTTCACCTCGTCGGTCGAGCGCTTGCCGAAGTTCGGGATCGCGTTGAGCTCCGACTCGGAGCGCTGCACCAGGTCGCCGACGGTCTGGATGCCGGCGCGCTTCAGGCAGTTGTACGCGCGGACACCGATCTCGAGCTCCTCGATCAGTCGGTCGTCCCCCTCGGCGGCGGCGTGCGGCGCAAACGCGGCCTCGGCGGCGCCTGCGCCGTCCTGGCTGGTGAGCTCCTCCACGCGATCGGCGTCGGTGAAGATCGCCAGGCTCTTGATGAGGATCTCCGCCGCCTCGCGAAGGGCGCCGGCGGGCTCGATCGAGCCGTCGGTCTCGATCTCGAGCGACAGCTTGTCGAAGTCGGTCCGCTGGCCGACGCGGGAGGTGTCGACGGCGTACGCGGCGCGGCGGATCGGCGAGAAGATCGAGTCGATCGGGATCACGCCGAGCGGCTGGTCCTCGGTCTTGTTCTCCTCCGCTGCCGAGTAGCCGCGCCCGCGGCCGATCGAGAGGTAGATCTCGAGCTTGGTCCGCTTCTCGAGCGTCGCGATCGGCGCGTCGGGATTCAGGATCTCGACGCCGGCCGGCAGGTCGATGTCCTTCGCCTTCACCTCGCCTGGCCCGCTCGCGACGAGCGGTGCCTCGACCTCGTCGGCATCGGTGTGCATGCGCACGACGAGGTCCTTGAGGTTGAGGACGATGTCGGTGACGTCCTCCTTCACGCCGGAGACCGTGGAGAACTCGTGGGCGACACCCTCGATCCGCACGCTCTTTATCGCGGCTCCGCCCAGAGAGGACAAGAGCACTCGGCGCAGGCTGTTGCCGAACGTGTAGCCGAAGCCCTTGTCGAGCGGCTCGATGGTGAAGGTCCCTCGGTTCTCGTCGACGTTCTCGGAGGAGATCTTCGGGATCTGGAATTCGGGCAGGGTGGTCATTGCTTCCTTCGTTGTCGCGTTTTGGGTTGCGAGCCCTACTTCGAGTAGAGCTCGACGATGAGCTGTTCGGAGACCGGCGTGGTGATCTCGCCGCGCTCGGGCAGGCGAAGCACCTTCGCGGTCAACGAGTCGTGGTCCGCCTGGAGCCACGGCGGGACCGCCGCGGTCAACTCGGTCGCGGAGCGCACGACGTCGGCGGCGCCGGAGTCGGGGCGGATCGAGATCACGTCGTCGGGCCGCACCTGGTACGAGGGGATGTCAACCCGCCGCCCGTTGATCAGCCAGTGGCCGTGGCTGATCAGCTGGCGCGCCTGGCGCCGCGAGGCGGCGAAGCCGAGCCGGACGAGGACGTTGTCGAACCGGCGCTCGAGCAGCCTCAGCAGGTTCTCGCCCGTCACGCCCGGCTGGCCCGACGCCTTGTCGTAATAGCTGCGGAACTGCTTTTCCAGCACCTGGTAGTACCGGCGGGCCTTCTGCTTCTCGCGAAGCTGCTGGCGGTACTCGGACTGCCGCATCCGGCCGCGGCCATGCTCGCCCGGAGGGTAGGAGCGTCGCTCCACGCCGCACTTCTCCGTCAGGCAGCGCTCGCCCTTCAGGAAGAGCTTCTGCCCCTCCCGACGGCACTGCTTGCACTGCGGTCCGGTGTCCCTGGCCATCAGACCCGTCTCCGCTTGCGGGGACGAACCCCGTTGTGGGCCTGCGGGGTCACGTCCTTGACCGTGGTCACCTGCAGCCCCGCCGCCTGAAGCGAGCGGATCGCGGTGTCGCGCCCCGACCCCGCGCCCTTTGCGTACACCTCCACGCGCTCGAGCCCGTGCTCCATGCCCTTGCGAGCCGCGGAATCGGCGGTCACCTGGGCGGCGAAGGGCGTCGACTTGCGGGAGCCCTTGAAGCCCGCCGAGCCGGCCGACTCCCAGCAGATCACGTTGCCGTCGGTGTCGGTGATGGTCACGATCGTGTTGTTGAAGCTCGTCTTGATGTGGGCGACTCCGTAGGCGATGTTCTTCTTGACACGCCGGCGGGCGCGCCCACGTCCTCTTTTCGGCTGCGGCATACCGGCCGGGCGCTCCTACTTCGGCTGCGGCGGCTTGCGCCTGCCGGCGATGCTCATTCGCTTCGGGCCCTTGCGGGTCCGAGCGTTGGTCTTCGTCCGTTGGCCGTGGGCGGGGAGTCCGCGGCGGTGGCGAAGCCCGCGGTAGGAGCCGATCTCCGAAAGCCGCTTGATGTTCTGCGAGCGCTCCCGGCGGAGATCACCCTCCACCTCGCGCCCCTCGACCGCCTCGCGGAGCTTCACGACCTCGTCGTCGGTCAGGTCCTTGACGTACGTGTCCGGATCGACGCCGGTCTCGCCGAGGATCTTCCGCGACGTGGACTCGACCGATCCCGTGGACATAGGTGAGCCCGACCTCGACCCGCTTGTTGATGGGAACGTTGACGCCTGCGATCCGCGCCACCTACATCACCCCTGCCTCTGCTTGTGCCGAGGGTTGGAGCAGATCACGAGCACGACGCCGCGCCGCCGAATGATCCGGCAGCGCTCACACATCGGCTTTACGGACGCTCGTACCTTCACCCTCTACTCGCTGGGTCGTATCCAATCAATTCGGAGAAGGCCCATGGGCCCCATGAATCGGACCCGCGGGCACGAAAAAACGGCCCTTCGGCCAACGGAGAATGGTAGCAGGAGGCCTGATCCCGCACGATTGACGGGGTTAGGTGGGCTATAGCCCCACAACCCCGTCAATGCACGCTGGGCGGGTTGACTTCTCGTGCCAGGATGAGAGGATCGCTGGACCGCATCGGCGACGAAGGAGAGGCATGGCCGACATTCCATCCTGGCGAGTAACCGGCGACTGGTTCGATGTCTGCAGGTGCAGGGTCCCGTGCGCCTGCACCTTCGCGCAGGCACCCGACGACGGGCAGTGCGACGGCCTCCTCGCCTGGCACATACGGGCGGGGAACTTCGGTGACGTCTCCCTCGATGGGCTCAACGTGGTCGCGGTCGGGTCCTTTGAGGGCAACATCTGGCTCGGTGAGGCCAAGCCGGCGATGGGCTTCTTCATCGACGAGCGTGCCGACGAGGATCAGCGGGAGGCGATCCAGGCCATCTTCGGAGGGCAGGCCGGCGGGTGGCCGGCCGGGTTCGCGGCGATGATCGACGAGGTTCGCGGGATCGAATATGCGCCGATCGAGTTCGAGATCGACGAGGACCTCGCCAGCTGGCGCGTGGAGGTGCCGGGTAAGGCCAGGGGGAGCGCGGTAGCTCTGGCCGGGCCGACATCACCGCACGAAGGCGCACGAGTACAGGTTCACAACGCCCCAGGGGCCGAGGTCGGCCCGGGTCAGGTGGCGACCTGGGCGACGGCCGAGGAGGACGAGGTCGAGGCCTTCGGCTTCAAGTGGAGCTGGCCGGGGCGCTCCAGCAAGCACTTCCCGTTCGACTGGTCGGGCCCGGACGAGGCCTGAGCGGCGGCGAGAACCCGCCGGAGGGCTTACGGCAGGCTGCGCTCGACCGAGGTCTACGCCTGGCCGACGGCGACAGCGGCTTCCCAAGGTCTCGCTGCCCACCGTCTACTCGGCACTCGACGCGCTCGAGGACGCCGGGCTCGTGCGACGCGTCTCGGCCGGCCAGGGCCGGGCGCTCTATGACCCCGGTCCCGCCGACCACCATCATCTCGTCTGCCGTCGATGCGGGGCGGTCAAGGACCTGGACGCGCGGGTGTCCCTCTCCGGGGCGCTCGCCGCGGCGCCGACCATGGGTTCGCGCCGGACGGGGCCGAGGTTGTGATCCGCGGCCTGTGCGCAAGCTGCCGTGCGGGCTGAGCTCTAGCTCACCAGACGCCTGGCACCAGCCGATGGGTCCGCGCCATGTACGCCCAGGGCTCTCCCAGCCCGCACGCGAGCACGCGCTCCTCCCTGTGGATACGGACGCCGAACGCGACCAATGGGGGCAGCAGCGCCGCGGGGATCGAAAGCCAGGTGCCCAGCATGATCCCCATGCCCAGCTCGGCCATCAGCAAGCCCGTGTAGCTGGGATGGCGGATGACGCGGTACGGGCCGGTGTCGACGACTCGATGATCGGCCTGGACGACGACGGTGAACTTGAAGAACCGGCCGAGCTCATGGACCGCCCAAGCCCGTAACGCCAGCCCGAGGGCGAGCACGGC
Organism: uncultured Actinomycetes bacterium; assembly: GCA_963797665.1. Classification (GTDB taxonomy): domain Bacteria; phylum Actinomycetota; class Thermoleophilia; order Solirubrobacterales; family 70-9; genus AC-56. Next base: position 134,562 of record CAWCQE010000006.1, read on the forward strand.
AGCCCCGATCGCCACGGGCCACCAGCCGGGCCCCGGGAGCGCCAACCCATCGACACGCCTCGCGACGAAATCCGCCAGGGCCACGCCCGCGACCAGGGACAGGGCGAGCGGCAGAAGGCTTGGGTGCCGCGCAAGCCCGCCGCGAACGCGAATCGCGAGCGCGAGCTCGAAGGCCACCCAGCCGGCCGCGCATACCGAGAATACCGTTGCCGCCGCACCGCCGTGGACCGCGAGCGGCTTCATGGGGTCCTGCTACTCCTCGTGCCAGGGGGTGAGGACGCGCGGGCCGTTCTCGGTGACCGCCACGGTGAACTCGAAGTGCGCGGCGAGCGATCCGTCGGCAGAGTAGACCGCCCAGTTGTCGTCGCCGACGCGGATGTTCGGGCCGCCGGCGTTGACCATCGGCTCGATCGCCAGGACCATGCCGGGCTCCAGCTTCGGGCCGCGGCCGGGCTCGCCGTAGTTCGGGATCTGGGGGTCCTCGTGCATGTCGCGGCCGATGCCGTGGCCGACCAGGGACCGGATGATCGAGAAGCCGGCGGACTCGACGTGGCTCTGGATCGCCGCGGAGACGTCACCGAGATGCTTGCCCGGCCGTGCCTGGTCGGCGCCGGCGAACAGCGCGCCCTTCGTGGCGTCGAGCAGTCTGCGCGCCTCCGGCTTCACCGGTCCGACGGGAACCGTGGCGGCCGCGTCCGCGACCCAGCCGTCCTTCGTGACGCCGACGTCGAGGGAGACGACGTCGCCGCGCTTCAGCTCATAAGGGCCGGGGATCCCGTGGACGACCATCGAGTTCGGCGAGGCGCAGATCGAGCCGGGGAAGCCCCTGTAGCCCTTGAACGACGGCTCCGCGCCCTGCGTGCCGATGAAACGGTCCGCGGCGGCGTCGAGCTCGGCCGTGCTGACCCCGGGACGGCACTTTGACCGCAGCATCTTCAGGCAGCGGGCCTGGATCGCGCCGGCGGCCGCCATGCGGTCGATCTGCTCGGGGGTCTTCCGGAGGATCACTGACGCCGAGATTAGAGCCCTACAGCTCTTCCTCTTTTCGGACCGTCGCGAGAAGGGCTCTGATCCGGGCGGCGACCTCATCCGGCCGCGGTAGCCCGTCGATCCGGTAGATGAGCCCGTGCTCCTCGTAGTAGGCGACGAGCGGCTCCGTCTTCTCGTGGTAGGTGCCGAGCCGGCGGCGGATGACCTCGGGCTTGTCGTCGTCGCGGATCTCGAGGCGCCCTCCGCAGATGTCGCACACGCCCTCTTCCTTCGGCTGGTCGAACTCCATGTGGAATACGTGCCCCTCCTTCACGCACACCCGGCGGCCGCCCAGGCGCCGCACGACCTCCTCGTCGGGGACCTCGATGAGGAGGACGGCCGTCAACGCGCGGCCCAGCTCCGAGAGCTTCCCGTCGAGAGCCTCCGCCTGGGCCATATTCCGAGGGAATCCGTCGAGGATGAACCCGTCGGCGGCCTCCGCGCTCGTTACGCGCTCGGCGATCAACCCCACCATCAGCTCGTCGGGCACGAGGTCGCCGCGGTCCATGTACTCCCTGGCCTGTTTGCCAAGGTCGGTCCCGTCCCGCACGGCCGCGCGGAGGATGTCCCCCGTGGCGTAGTACGGCAGGCGGAGATCCTCCTGCAACCGCTCGCCCTGGGTTCCCTTCCCCGACCCGGGCGGCCCGAGCAACACGAGATTGAGCTCCGACATAGGCCGGGGAGCCTAGACACTCGGGAGCGCGGTGGCATGCTCGGCACCGAGCCGCCCGCCGATGATGCGAATGACCCAATCCGACTGGTCTCGCAGCTGCCGGTACGTCAACGGCAGCACCGTGTAGCCCGCCACCTGCAGCCGGGCGAACCTTTCGTTGTCGCGCTCGAACGCCTGCCGGTGAGCATGGTGCTCCCAGCTCTGCAGCTCGACGACGAGCCGCCCGGGTGGCCAGTAAGCGTCGACCATGAACCCCTCGACGGAGACGTTCAACTGCGGGAGCGGAAGGCCGGCCTCACGGACCAGGTCGAGGAATCTGGACTCCAGGTCTGACTTCGACCTCACCCCCGGTGACGGGTCGTAATCGAGCAGGGCGAGTAGAGCGGCCAGCCCGCGGCGGCCGTTGGAGCGGCTCACCAACTCGTTCATGGCCTGCATGTCCAGGAGCTCGTGGCGTTCCGCCGCCTCGTACGCACGACGGACGTGCTCGAGGGGCACGACCTCGGCCAGATCGAGGAGCGTCCGTGGGACCGAAGTGACGGGGATGCCCTCGACCTCGGCGCGGTCGTCGGGATGGAGCCGGACCGTGCCATGGACCGTGATGCGAGAGCGACGACGGCCGCGAGCACCGGGAGTCGTGACGTCGATCGCCATGCGGTTGGCCGGCCTGAGGTTCCAGAGCATCGCCCCATCGCGATGGCTGAGCAGGGCTCCTTCGCCACAGGCAAGTACGGCGGCCATCCAGTAGCCCCTGCGGTCGAGTGGGCCGACGGCATACACGCCTCGATGAATGCGACGGAGCCGACCGTCGGCTACGCGCTTGTCGATGGCGGTCCCGCCGACTCCCAGCGCGGCCAACTGCCAGCGTGCGACGACTCCGTGCTGCCGAGCGGCGAGCCGGGCAATAAGAGTGTCCAGGACGCTCATCGTCCAACTGCCCTTGCCGTCCTCCGCTGGGGTGCGCGGGTTTTTCCCTCGATACGAGGGCAAAAGCCGATCACCCCCTGAGGGTGATGCGAGACGGCGCAAGGGTGGCTCGCGAACTGAAACGAAAGGCTCGCGCAATGGTAGTCGTTGCCCTACGTGCCCGATTCCGCCGGCGTTCGCCACCGACGACGGCGGTCTCACAACCCCGCCCGCACTGGACGGACGTTTTGGCGGGGAGGCCGGGGCGGACGCGGGAACGGTGGCGGAGCGGACGCGGAACGGTGGCGGGGCGGACGCGGGCCCCGGGCCCTACTTCAGGAACCCCTCGTAGTTGCGCATCATCAGCTGGGCTTCCAGCTGTTTCACGGTGTCGAGGGCGACGCCGATGACGATCAGGATCGAGGTGCCGCCGAAGTAGAAATTCGCCGATGTCTGGTTGATGAGGATCGTCGGCAGGGCCGCGACCGCGCCCAGATAGAGGGCCCCGGGGAAGGTGAGCCTGGACAGGATCCTGTCCAGGTATTCGGCGGTAGGTCGTCCGGGTCTCACCCCCGGGATGAAGCCCCCGTACTTCTTCAGGTTCTCCGCCTGGTCCACCGGATTGAAGGTGACCGCCGTGTAGAAGTAGGTGAAGATCACGATGAAGAACACCTCGCCGACCACGTATGGCCAGCTGTTCGGGCTGAAGAAGTCGGCGAAGGCGACCGCCGCGGGCGTGTTCAGCAGCTGGCCGACCGTCGGTGGGAACGCCATGATCGAGGCGGCGAAGATGACCGGGATCACGCCGGCCATGTTCACGCGCAGCGGCAAGTAGGTCTGGCCGCCGGTCGTCATCCGCCGGCCCACGACGCGCTTCGCGTATTGCACCGGAATCCGGCGCTGGCCCTCCTGGACGTAGACGATCCCAACGATCACCGCCAGGGCGATGAAGGGCATCATCACAACGAAGACCTGATCGGGATTGGTCCACCACGCCTGGATTCCCGTCGGGATGCTCGACGCGATCGAGGCGAAGATCATCAGCGAGATCCCGTTACCGATCCCCCGCTGCGTGATCAGCTCGCCCAGCCACATCAGCAGGGTGCAGCCGGCCGTCAGCGCGATGACGATCATCATCAGCTTCGGGAACGTCAGGTTCCCCACAACGCTGGTGCCGCCCGCCGAAAACGACTTGAAGAGGTACACGTAGCCCAGCGACTGGAGGAACGCCAGCCCGACCGTCAGGTAGCGCGTGTACTGGGTGATCTTCTGCTGTCCGACCTCACCCTCCTTCTGGAGCCGCTCCAGCGAGGGCACCACGACCGTCATCAGCTGCAGGATGATCGAGGCCGTGATGTAGGGCATGATCCCCAGCGCGAATAGCGACAATCGCGAGAGGCTGCCGCCCGAGAACAGGTTCAGGAACGGCAGGATCCCGTTGCCCGCGAAGTTCGATTCGAGCTCCTTGACCGCCTGCGTGTCGATCCCCGGCGCGGGGATGTAGGCGCCCAGCCGATAGAGCGCGAGCATGGCGGCCGTGAAGGCCAGCTTCATCCGGATCTCGGGAACGCGGAAGGAGTTGGCGAGTGTCTGGATCATCCGCGGCTAGTCGGCGACGACCTCGGCGGTCCCGCCGGCCTTCTCGATCTTCTCCTTGGCCGCGCCGCTGAACGCGTGGGCGCGGACGGTGAGCTTCTTGGTCAGCTCGCCGCGGGCGAGCACCTTCACCGGATGGCGTCGCTTCGCCAGGCCTGCGTCACGCAGCGTCTCCGGCGTGACCTCGGCACCGGCGTCGAACCGGGCCTCGAGATCACCGACGTTGACCGGCTGCGTGTGCGTGCGGAACATCTCGAACGGCATCGACATCTTGCGGTGCGGGCCGCGCAGCTTGCGCGTCCGCATGTGGATCGGGTTCTGCCCTCCCTCGTAGCCCGGCTTGCGCTTGTTGCCCGAGCGCGAGCCCGCGCCCTTCTCCCCGCGGCCGGAGGTCTTGCCCAGCCCGGAGCCCGCGCCGCGTCCCACGCGCTTGCGCTGATGGCGCGAGCCCGCCTTTGGCCGCACCGAATGAAGACCGATCTCCTCAGGAGCGAGCCGCGACATCAGGAATCAGCTCCTGACGACCCGCCGCTGCTCGCCGACCCTCCGTCTTCCACCTTCACGAGGTGATCGACGACGTTCAGCATCCCGCGGAGCTCGGGGGAGTCGCTGCGCGTGACGCTGCGGCCGATCCGCCCCAGGCGCAGCGACCCGAGCGTCGCCCGCTGCCTGGGGTTGGCGCCGTTCGCCGAGCGAACCTGCGTGATCACGAGGTCACTCATCCCCGGCGTCCACTGGCGCCTGGTTGGTTGATTCACTCGACTCGGTGGCGCCCGACTCGGCGACAACCGCCACGGGCTCGGGCGCCGCGGCACCCTGGCTCTCGTCCTCAGTGGTCCCGTTCGCGGGCCGCTTCTGGATCCCCAGAACCTCATTGACGCTCAAGCCGCGGAGCTTGGCGACCTGCTCGGGACGGCGAAGGCTCGTGAGGCCGTCCATCGTCGCCTTCACCAGGTTGATCGGGTTCTGCGTTCCGATGCTCTTGGTGAGGACATCGCGGATTCCGGCAAGCTCGAGCACGGCCCGCACCCCACCGCCCGCGATCACCCCGGTACCGGGGCTGGCGGGCCGCAGGACGACGTGGCCGGCTCCGTAGCGTCCGATGATGCGGTGCGGGATCGTCTGACCGTACATCGGCACCCGAATCAGGCTCTTACGCGCGTTCTCCACCGCCTTCTGGATCGCGAGCGGAACCTCGCGGGCCTTCCCGTAGCCGACTCCGACCACTGAGTTCTCGTCGCCCACGGCGACCAGCGCCGTGAACGAGAACCGGCGGCCACCCTTGACAACCTTGGCGACGCGGTTGATCTCGATCACCCGCTCCTGCAGGTCAAGCCCCTGGGGGCTGACGGTCTCGATGTCGGGATTCGTTCGCAACGCTCAGATCAAGGTAGCGAGTTCAGAAGCTCAGGCCGCCCTCGCGCGCGCCCTCGGCGAGCGCGCGCACGCGGCCGTGGTACCGGTAGCCCCCACGATCGAAGACACAGGAGTCCACCCCCGCCTCCTTCGCACGCCCGGCCAGGATCTCGCCCGCGCGCTTGGCCTGATCCATCGGCTCGAGCTCGCGAAGCTCCGGCTCGGTCCACGTGACGGCCGCGACGGTGCTCGCCGCGTCGTCGTCGATGAGCTGGGCGAAGACGCCGCGGTTCGAGCGAAAGACCGACAGCCGCGGCCGCCCGGCATTCCCCCGGATCTTGGCCCGCACGCGCTGACGGCGCCGCAGCCTGCGTTGTGGCTTGGTCTGGACGGTCATGCTCGCTTGCCCACTTTCCGGCGGACGTGCTCGCCGGCGTACCTGATGCCCTTGCCCTTGTAGGGCTCGGGCGGCCGCGTCCGGCGGATGCGCGCCGCGATTTCGCCGACGAGCTGCTTGTCGATGCCGCGAACGATCACCTGCGTCGGCGTGGGCACCTCGAAATCGATCCCCTCGGGCGCCGTCACCGACACCGGGTGCGAGTAGCCGACGCTGAGCTCGAGCGTGTTGCCCTGGAGGCGAGCGCGGTACCCGACACCCTGGATCTCGAGGCGTTTCTCGAACCCGTCGGTGACGCCCTCGACCATGTTCGCGATCAGGCTGCGCGTCAGGCCGTGGAGCGCGCGGTGTTCGCCGCGGTCCGTCGGGCGCTCGACCGTCAGCGTCCCGTTGTCCTGGCTGACCGTCATGTCCGCGCTCACCACCTGGCTGAGCTCGCCCTTCGGTCCCTTGACCGAGACCATGCCTGGCTTCACGTCGATCTCGACGCCGTCCGGAACGGCAATGGGCTGCTTTCCAATCCGGCTCATGACTAATCAACTGCACCTGTCAGTCGCGGCGCCGACATGGACAGCCCGCAATCTCCGTACCCCGCTCTTTTCCGGCACCGCGCCAACATCACTGATCACCACACGTACGCGACGACCTCGCCGCCGACGCCCCTCTGCTTCGCCTGGTGGCCGGTCATCACTCCCACCGAGGTGGACATGATCGCCGTACCCATCCCGCCTATCACTCGCGGGATCTCGCCGTGCGAGACGTAACGCCGCCGGCCCGGGCGCGAGATGCGCCGCAGCCCCGTGACGACGGAGCGCCGGCCGTCCGTGTACTTCAGCCGGATCCGGATCACGTCCCCGACGGGCGTCGGCTCGACCGAGAAGTCCTGGATGTAGCCCTGCTCCGAGAGGATCCGCGTCATCTCGCGCTTGAGGCGGGACGCGGGGACCTCGACCTCCGCATGCTGCGCGGTGATCGCGTTTCGCACGCGCGTCAGGTAATCGGAGACTGGATCGGTGAGCATCAGGGTCATAGGCGGGCTGGGCTGGCTACCAGCTGGACTTGGTCATTCCGGGGATGTAGCCCTTGTGCGCGAGGTCCCGCAGGCACAATCGGCAGAGGCCGAACTTGCGGAAGTAGGCGCGCGGCCGACCGCAGCGCCGGCACCGATTGTAGGCACGGGTCTTGTACTTCGGAGTGCGCTGCTGTCGGACTACCTGCGAAGTCTTGGCCATGGTTACTAGCTTGATTCCTCCTCGGCGGGCGCCTCCGCCTCGGCGGGCGCCTCACCCTCGGTGCCTTCCTCGCCCTCCTCGGGGCGCTCACGCTTCGCGTATGCCTCGGGGTTCTCCTCCTTGAGCTGCTCGAGCGCGGCCTGCTCGGCCTCGGCGCGTTGCCGGGCCTCCTCGCGCCGGCGCTCCTCCTGCTCGTCCTCCCGCTCGGCCTGGCCCGGCCGACCCTCCTCAGCGAAGGGGAAGCCGAGGCCGAGTAGGAGCTCGAGCGCCTCCACGTCAGTGGCGGCCGTCGTCGTGATCGTGACGTCGAGCCCCCGGACCTGGTCGATCGAGTCGTAGTCGATCTCCGGGAAGATCAGCTGCTCGCGGATGCCCAGGGAATAGTTACCTCGCCCGTCGAAGGAGCGTGGGTTCAGACCGCGGAAGTCGCGGATCCGTGGGATCGCGATCGTCACGAGGCGGTCGACGAACTCCCACATTCGCGCGCCGCGAAGCGTCACCGAGACGCCGACGGGCATGCCGGCCCGGACCTTGAACGACGCGATCGACTTGCGCGCCCGCCGCACGCTGGGGCGCTGCCCGGAGATCACCGCCAGCTGCTCGGTCGCGGCATCGAGGATCGCAGTGGACGTCTTCGCCTCGCCGATCCCCATGTTCAGGGTCGCCTTGGCCAGCCGCGGCACCTCCATCGGATTGGCGTAGCCGAACCGCGAGGTCAGGCTGGGGGCGACCTCGCCCTGGTACAGCTCGCGCAGGCGGGGCGGCGGGGCGGCTCGCTGTGCCTCTGTGACCGTCGCTTCCATCAGCCTCGCCTAGACGTCCACGGCCTCGCCGCTCCGCTTGGAGTAGCGCTCGCGCTTGCGGTCCTTGACGCGCACGCCCACGCGGGTCGGCTTGTTGTCGGTGGGGTCGAGCAGCATCACGTTGGAGACGTGGATCGGCCCCTCCTTCTCGATGATGCCGCCCGCCTGCGCGCCCTTCTGGGTGTCCTTGATCGAGCGGGGACGCTGGTGGCGCTTGACCATGTTCAGGCCCTCGACGTAGACCCGCTGCCTGCCGGGCTCGGTTCGCAGCACGCGGCCCCGCTTGCCGCGTTCCTTGCCGCCCGTGACGAGCACGGTGTCGTCCTTGCGGATTTTCATTGCCTTGGCCATCTAGAGAACCTCGGGTGCTAGAGAGACGATCTTCATGAAGTTGCGGTCGCGCAGCTCGCGGGCGACGGGCCCGAAGATGCGCGTCCCGCGGGGGTTGCGCTGCGGGTCGATCAGTACCGCCGCGTTCTCGTCGAACGCAATGTACGTCCCATCCGGCCGCCCGAGCTGCTTCTTCGTCCGGACGACCACGGCCTGGACGACCTCACCCTTGCGCACGCCGCCGCGCGGGGTCGCCTGCTTTACGGTAGCGGTGATCACGTCGCCGACGCTCGCGTAGCGGCGATGATGCCCTCCCTTCACGCGGATGACGAGGATCTCGCGCGCGCCGGAGTTGTCGGCGACCCTGAGCCGTGTCTCCTGCTGGACCATCGTTACCTCGAACGCTCAACTACCTCGAGCAGCCGCCAGCGCTTCGTCCGCGAGAGCGGCCGGGACTCGATCACGCGCACGACATCGCCCTCCTGCGCCTGATTGGACTCATCGTGTGCATGCAGCTTGCTGCTTCGGCGCACGATCTTCTCGTACGCCGGATGGCGCCGAACGACGGGAATCTCGACGGTGATGGTCTTGTCGGCGGCCGCTGAGATCACCGTGCCCTGGCGGACCTTCTTCGAGCCCGGCTGGCGCTCCGCGGGGGGCGTGCCCTGACCGGGCTCGGTGCGCTTCCCGCGGCGGGCCGTGCGGTAGCGCCGCCGCCCCTCGGACGCGATGCGGCGCCGCTCGCGGCGGTCGGCCGCGCGCTCCCCGGGCCCGCGCTGCGGACGTGCCTCAGCGGGTGCGCTCGAGCGCTCGCGCTTGCGCCGCTCCTTTGGGGAAAGCTCTTCCTCGGGCTCGGCCGTCTCGGCGGCCTCCGCCTCGGGAGCGTCGGCTGGCTCCGCGTCGGGGGCGTCGGCGGGCTCGGCCGGCTCGGTCTCGTCGGCGACCTCGACCTCTTCGGCCTCGCCCTGGGCCTGCTGGGCGGCCTCGGCCTCCGGGGTCTGCTCCTCGGCCGGAGCCTCCTCGGCGGACTCTTCGCCTGTCTCCTCTGTCTGCTGCTTCTCTTCCTCGGCCACCTATCGCCTCAGTTCCTTGTGCAGATCGATGCCGCGCTGGCGCGCGACAGTGAGCAGCCGCGCGACATCGCGCCGGGCGGCTGCGAGCGCCGCCGAGTTCTCGAGCTCACCGGTCGCGTGGCGGAAGCGCAGGTTGAAGGCCTCCTCGCGAGCCTGCCTGAGCCGCTCCACGAGATCGTGGTCGTCGAGCGCGTGGACGTCCGAGCCCTTCACTCCGCCACCCCCTCGCGCTTGACGAACTTCGTCTTGATCGGGAGCTTGTGGCCCGCCAGCCTGATCGCGTCGCGGGCGAGTTCCTCTGGGACGCCCGCCAGCTCGAACATGACCCGGCCTGGCTTCACGACCGCGACCCAGCCCTCGGGATTTCCCTTGCCCGATCCCATGCGGGTCTCAGCCGGCTTCTTCGTGTATGGCTTGTCGGGAAAGATGTTGATCCAGACCTTCCCGCCGCGCTTGATCTTGCGCGTCATCGCGACACGGGCGGCCTCGATCTGGCGGTTCGTGATCCATCCGCGCTCCAGCGCCTTCAGCCCGTATTCGCCGAACGCCACCTGATTTCCGCCCTTCGTGTTCCCGCGCATGCGGCCTCGCTGGACCTTGCGGTGCTTGACCCGCTTCGGCATCAGCATCAGGAAGAACCCTCCTGGGGCTTCGAGGTCTCGCCGCTCTCGGGCTCCGAGGGAGCGTCCTGGGTCGCCGGTGCCTCGGCCTCCGCGGGTTTCGGCGGCGTCGGCGCCCGCTCAGCGGCGGGTTGCTCCGTCCCCCGCGGCTTCTCGGCGGGCTGCTGCGGGGTGGATCCGCGTGTCTCGGGTTTCGACGTCACGTCCCCCTTTGCGCGTGGCGCTGGGGCTCCCGTCCGGGGCCGGCGCGCCGGTCGCTGGCGGGGTCCGTCCCCGGGGGCGCCGTCGCGCCTGCGCCCGCGGTCGCGCCGGCGCGGCCCAAGGCCTTCCTCCTGATCGTCGATCTGGCCCGAGCGGTAGCCCTCCGGCATCACCTCGCCCTTGTTGATCCAGCACTTGACGCCGATCCGCCCGGTGGTCGTCCGCGCCTCGACGAAGCCGTAGTCGATGTCGGCACGCAGCGTGTGCAGCGGCACTCGACCGTCGGAATAGCCCTCGGTGCGAGCCATCTCTGCACCGCCCAGGCGCCCCGAGACCTGCACCTTCACGCCCTTGGCCCCAGAGCGCATGGCGGAGGTGAGCGCGCGTTTCATCGCGCGACGGAAGGCGACGCGGTTCTGGAGCTGCTCGGCGATCGACTGCGCGACGAGCTTGGCGTCGAGCTCGGGGCGCTTGATCTCGCGGATGTTGACCTTGACGGGCTTGCCGGTGATCCTGTGGAGGTCGCGGCGCAGGGCATCGACCTCGGATCCAGACTTGCCGATCACGATGCCGGGCCGCGCAGTGTGGATGTCAACGGTCACCTCGCCCCGCTGCTTCACGATCCGGATGTCGGAGAGCCCGGCGTGAGCGAGCTTGCGCTCAATGTGATCACGGATCGCGATGTCCTCGAACAGGTAGTCCGAGAACTCGCGCTGGTTGAACCAGTTCGACTTCCAGTCGTGGATGTAGCCGACCCTGAAGCCCTCAGGATGGATCTTCTGTCCCATGCTCAGCCGGCCTCCTCAGTCGGGGTCAGGGCCACCTTGACGTGGCAGGTCCGCTTGTCGACGCGCGTCGCCCGACCGCGGGCCCGGGCGCGCCAGCGCTTGAGGATCGGGCCCTCCTCCACCGTGATCTCCGAGATTCGAAGGTCGTCGCCCACCAGCTCGTGGTTGGCCTCGGCGTTGGCGGTCGCGGAGGCCACCAGCTTCTCGATGTCGGCGGCGGCGCCACGGGTTGAGAACTGCAGCAGCGTCCGTGCCTCGGGCACGGGCAAGCCGCGAACCTGGTCGGCCACGAGCCGCGCCTTCCGGGGCGCCATGCGAACGTACTTCGCGCTCGCGCGCACGACCGGGACCTGCGTCTCCTGCACGCTCGTCCTCGCCATCGCTTACCTCTCCGCCCTGCTGCCCGAGTGGGCCCGGAAGGTACGGGTCGGCGCGAACTCGCCCAGCTTGTGACCGACCATCGACTCCGAGATGAAGACCGGCACGTGCTTGCGGCCGTCATGGACGGCGATCGTGTGCCCGACCATGTCGGGGAAGATCGTCGAGGTGCGGGACCAGGTCTTGATCATCTGCTTGCTGCCGCTCTCATTCATCTGCTGAATCCGCCGGAGCAGCCGGTCCTCGGCGTGCGGCCCCTTCTTGGTGGAACGTCCCATCGCTACCTATTGCCTCCCTTGCGCTTGCCGCGACGGCGGCCGCGAACGATCACCGCGTCCGAGGTCTTGCCCTTCTTTCGCGTGCGGTAGCCGAGCGTCGGCTTGCCCCACGGCGTCTCAGGGTGACCGCCGGGCGTGTGGTGCGCCTCCCCCCGCCGTGCGGGTGGTCGACCGGGTTCATGGCGACGCCGCGGGTCTGCGGGCGAACGCCCTTGTGCCGCGCTCGGCCCGCCTTGCCGAGCTCGACGTTCTGGTGCTCGGAGTTCGACAGGGTGCCGACGGTCGCCCGGCAGTCCGCGCGGACCATCCGCGTCTCCGACGAAGGCAGGCGCAGGGTCACCATCGGCCCCTCCTTCGCGACCACCTGAATGCCGGAGCCCGCCGCGCGGCCAAGCCGGCCACCCTGCTCCGGCACGAGTTCCACGTTGTGCACGACCGTACCGGTCGGGATGTTCCGCAGCGGCAGCGCGTTGCCGGGGCGGATGTCGGCACGCTCGCCGGACTCCACCCGCGCGCCGGGGCGCAGCCCCTGTGGCGCGAGGATGTAGCGCTTGTCACCGTCCGCGTAGTTGAGCAGCGCGATGTAGCAGGTGCGGTTCGGGTCGTACTCGACGGTGATGACCTCGGCCGGCACGCCGTCCTTGCGGCGCCGAAAGTCGATCTTGCGGTAGCGCCGCTTGGCCCCGCCACCGCGGTGGCGGGAGGTGATGCGCCCGCGCGTGTTCCGCCCACCCGACTTGGACTTGCCCTTGGTGAGCGGCTTGTGCGGCTTATCGGTGGTCAGCTCCTCGCGCAGCTGGAAGGTGGCGAACCGCCGCCCGGGTGAAGTTGGCTTTGACTTTCGAATCGCCATCTCAGCTCCCACAACCCGAAATTGTCGGATTCATCTGGCATAGCGCGATAAATCCGACAATCGCGGTGCTGCTGTGTGGGTTCTACCCGCAACTGCGGCCCCCTCGAACAGCTCGATCCGATTGCCGGGCGCCAGCTGGACGATCGCCTTCTTCCACGAGCGCGTGCGTCCGGAGTGAAGTCCGCGCCGCTTCGGCTTCGAGCGGACCTTGGAGGTCCGCACCGCGGCGACGCGCACGTCGAAGATCTCCTCGACCGCCCGCGCGATCTGCGTCTTGTGCGCGCGGTCGTCGACCCGAAACGTGTACTTGCCGTCGGCCATCAGCGCGTAGCTCTTCTCGGACACGACCGGCTCGATGATCACCTGCCGGACATCCATCAGTCGCACACCTCAAGGAGGCAGCCAGGCACACACACCCGGCCGAAGAATTGGCTCTTTGGCGACTGTCGCATGCGAAAACAACTCGCCGATACGCCTGCGGGGGCCTTCATCGCTCCGTCTCCTTTGCCCTCCTCCACCTGCCCGAGAGCGGCCTGGGACATCACCAACGAAGAGTGCCCGACCACATCCGCCACGGGACACGTCCGTGGCCTGGACGACCGTCACGCCCGGCGAGGTTCCGGAAGCTCATCAGCGCCCCGACCTCCTCGGTGTCGAGCACCACGAGCGTGGGCTCGCGAGCACCCCACTTCTCGAGTCCCTCGCGCCGCCTGCTTGGTGGACGGCTCGGAGAAGCCGGCGCCGTCCACGACCGCGACACTCCCGCGCGCGGCATGGACCGACAGCGCGGCACGCAGGGCGCGCCGGCGGGCCTTGCGGTTGACCTTGACGTTGTAGTGACGCGGCTTGGGGCCGAAGGCGACGCCGCCGCCCCGGCGGTGAGGAACGCTGAGGGGTCCGGCCCGCGCGCGGCCGGTCCCCTTCTGGCGCCAGGCCTTGGCGGTCGTCATCGCGACCTCGCCCCGCCCCAGCGTGGATGCGGTCCCGCGCCTGCGGGCCGCCAGGTCGGCGCGCGCGGTCTCGTGCACCAGCGACTCGTGGAACTCCTCGCCGAACACATCCGCGGGCAGATCCGCCTTGGACTGCTTGCCGAGGACTGGGGCCTTCGTCGCGGCGGCCATCAGTCGGACCTCACCTCGACCGTGCCGTTCTCGGGCCCCGGAACGGCGCCCCTGAGCAGCAGCAGATTGCGCTCGGGGTCCACCTCGACGACCTCGAGCTTTCGCTGGGTGACGCGCTTGCCGCCCATGCGGCCCGGCATCCCCACGCCCTTGAAGACGCGGGCCGGGTCGGCGCTCGCGCCGATCGCCCCCGGCGCGCGGACGTTATGCGAGCCGTGCGAGACGGGGCCGCGGCTGAAGTTGTGGCGCCGGACCGTCCCCTGGAAGCCCTTGCCGATCGCAACGCCGGAGACCTTGACCCGCTGTCCGGGCTCGAACTGCTCGACGGTCAGGACCTCTCCAACCTTGTGCTCCGTGCCGGGATCGCGGAACTCCACCAGCGTCCGCAGCGGGCCGGCGTCCGCCTTCTTCAGGTGACCGAGCTGGGCCTTGGTGAGCTTGTACTCGGGCGCCTCGCCGAAGCCGAGCTGGATCGCCGCGTATCCGTCGCGCTCCGGCTCGCGGACGCCCGTCACGGGGCACGGCCCAGCCTGGACCACCGTCACCGGCACCCGCGTGCCCTCCTCCGTGAACACCTGGGTCATCCCGATCTTCCTGCCGATGAGCGCGCCCACGTCACTACACCAACTCAGGTCTTGATCTCGATGTCGACGCCGGCCGGAAGCGCGTCCAAGCGCTGGAGCGAATCGATCGTCTTCGGGGTCGGCTGGTGGATGTCGATCAGCCGCTTGTGCGTGCGGATCTCGAAGTGCTCGCGGGAGTCCTTGTCCTTGAACGGCGAGCGGATCACGCAGTAGACGTTCTTGTCCGTCGGCAGGGGCACGGGGCCGGCGACGCGGGCCCCGGTGCGCTGGGCCGTCTCGACGATCTCGCGGGCAGCGCGATCGATGGCGTCGTGGTCGTACGCCTTGAGGCGGATCCTGATCTTGTTCGCGGCAATCGATGCCATTTCGCTGCTCTCCGCTTACTGCTCCTATCAGCGCAGATCGGGGCGTCGCCCCTGCTCGTGGGGCGCCGCCCCGGGTTTTATGTCCTTTCACGCCCCCGGCCTTCGCCGCGGGCTCAATAAGGGCCGGCCTCGCGGCCGGCCCCCTGGTCGCTACTCGAGAATCTCGGTGACGACCCCCGAGCCAACGGTCCGGCCACCCTCTCGGATGGCGAACCTAAGGCCCTTGTCCATGGCGATCGGAGCGATGAGCTCGATCGTCATCTCGACGTTGTCTCCCGGCATCACCATCTCGGTGCCCTCCGGGAGGTTGGCCACCCCCGTGACGTCAGTGGTCCGGAAGTAGAACTGCGGCCGGTAGCCGGAGAAGAACGGGGTGTGGCGGCCGCCCTCCTCCTTCTTGAGGCAGTAGACCTCGGACTTGAAATTCGTGTGCGGGGTGATCGACCTCGGCTTCGCGAGCACCTGCCCGCGCTCGATGTCCTCGCGCTTGGTACCGCGCAGCAGGCAGCCCACGTTGTCGCCCGCCTGACCCTGGTCGAGGATCTTGCGGAACATCTCGACGCCAGTGACCACGGTCTTCGTGGTCGCCTTGATCCCGACGATCTCGACCTCGTCGCCGGTGTTGACGACACCCTGCTCGATACGGCCGGTGGCGACGGTGCCGCGCCCTGTGATCGAGAAGATGTCCTCGATCGGCATCAGGTACGGCTTGTCGAGGTCGCGCTCCGGCTCGGGGATGTAGGTGTCGAGGGCATCGGCGAGCTCGAGAATGGACTTCTGGGCCTCCTCGTCGCCCTCGAGCGCCTTCAGGGCGGAGCCCTTGATCACGGGCGTGTCGTCCCCGGGGAACTCGTACTCCTTGAGGAGGTCCCGGACCTCCTCCTCGACGAGTTCGAGGATCTCCTCGTCGTCCACCATGTCGACCTTGTTCAGGTAGACGACGACGTACGGGACGTTCACCTGGCGGGCGAGCAGGATGTGCTCGCGCGTCTGCGGCATCGGGCCGTCGGCCGCCGAGACGACAAGGATCGCGCCGTCCATCTGGGCCGCGCCGGTGATCATGTTCTTCACGTAGTCCGCGTGTCCCGGACAGTCGACGTGGGCGTAGTGGCGCTTGTCGGTCTGGTACTCGACGTGGGACGTCGCGATCGTGATCCCGCGCTCCTTCTCCTCCGGAGCGTTGTCGATCGACTCGAACGAACGCTCCTCGGCGCCGCCCCGCTCGGCAAGGACCTTGGTGATAGCCGCGGTCAGCGTCGTCTTGCCGTGGTCGATGTGACCGATCGTGCCGACGTTGACGTGCGGCTTATCGCGCTCGAACTTCTCCTTGGCCATCTCGCTCCTTTTCGTCTTTCAGTGATCTGGGTTGAAGTCTCTGTCTGGGTTTGGTGGGGGGGCTCCTCGAATCCGAGCGAACCCCGGAAATATAGGAGAACTATGCCGCAGCCACGGGCTCCGGGCTGCGATGCTCGACGATCTGCTCGGCGATGTTCGCCGGCACCTCCTCGTAGCGCTCGAACTGCATCGTGTAGGTCGCTCGCCCCTGAGTGGACGAGCGCAGGTCCGTCGCGTACCCGAACATCTCGCCGAGGGGCACGAACGCCTGGATCGCCACGGCGTTTCCGCGGGGCTCCTGCCCCTGGACCTTGCCCCGGCGGCGCGAGAGGTCGCCGATGACGTCGCCGAGGAACTCCTCGGGCGTCACGACCTCGACCCCCATCACCGGCTCGAGCAGGCTCGGGTCGGCGCGGCGTGCCGCCTCCTGCACGGCCATCGAGCCCGCGATCTTGAAGGCCATCTCCGAGGAGTCCACGTCGTGAGACGAGCCGTCGACGAGCTCGATGCGCACGTCCACCATCGGGTAACCGGCTCGAACGCCGGACACGAGCGCCTCCTCCACGCCCTGCTCGACCGCGGGAATGAACTCGCTCGGGACCGCGCCGCCTTTGATCCGGTTCACGAAGTCAAAGCCCTGTCCAGGCGCGGGCTCCGCGTTGATCACGACGTGGCCGTACTGGCCGCGGCCGCCCGTCTGGCGGACGAAGCGGCCCTCGACCTTGTCGACGCGGCGGTTGATCGTCTCGCGGTAGGCGACCTGCGGCCGGCCTACGTTCGCGTCGACGCTGAACTCGCGCAGGAGCCGGTCGACGATCACCTCGAGGTGGAGCTCGCCCATGCCGTGGATCAGGGTCTGGCCGGTCTCCTCGTCGCTCTGCACCTGGAACGTTGGATCCTCCTCGGCCAGGCGGGCGAGGCTGGCGGAGAGCTTCTCCTGGTCGGCCTTCGTCTTCGGCTCGATCGCGACCGCGATGACCGGGGCGGGGAACTCGATCGTCTCGAGCACGATCGGGGCGTCGGGCGCGCAGAGGGTGTCGCCGGTCCCGGTCTGCTTGAGGCCGACCCCGGCGCAGATGTCGCCCGCATAGCACTCGTCGATCTCCTGCCGGTGGTTCGCGTGCAGCATCAGCAGGCGGCCGATGCGCTCGGTGCGCCCGTTCGAGGCGTTGAGGACGCGGCTTCCGGCGGAGAGCTTGCCGGAGTAGACACGGAAGTAGGTGAGCTTGCCAACGTACGGGTCGGCCATGACCTTGAACGCGAGTGCCGCGAACGGGGCGTCCTCGTCGGCCGGGCGCTCCTCCTCGCGGCCCTGGCCGTCCTCGCCCTTCTTGGGCGGCTCGATGCCCGTGACCGGTGGGACCTCGAGCGGGGACGGCAGGAGCTCGACGATCGCGTCGAGCAGCGGCTGCACGCCCTTGTTCTTGAATGAGGAGCCGCACAGGACCGGCGTGACCTTGATGTCCACCGTCGCCTGGTGAAGCGAGGACGCGATCCGCTCGTGCGCGATGTCCTCGTCGTTCAGGTACGCCTTCATGAGCTCGTCGTCGTAGTCGGCGCAGGCCTCGATGAGGTGGGTCCGCGCCTCGTGGGCGGCGTCCTGCATGTCCGCTGGGATCTCCTCATACTCGAACTCCGTGCCGAGCTCGTCCTTCCAGACGAGGGCCTTGTTCTCGATCAGGTCCACCACGCCCACGAACTGATCCTCGGAGCCGATCGGAAGCTGGATTGGGAGCGGGTTCGCCCCGAGCCGATCGCGCATCGTCTGGACCGCGGCCTCGAAGTCGGCGCCCGTGCGGTCCATCTTGTTGACGTAGGCGATGCGGGGGACGCGGTACTTGTCGGCCTGGCGCCAGACGGTCTCGGACTGCGGCTCGACGCCGGCGACGGCGTCGAAGATCGCGATCGCGCCGTCGAGGATCCGCAGGGACCGCTCGACCTCGACGGTGAAGTCCACGTGCCCCGGCGTGTCGATGATGTTGATGCGGTGGCCCTGCCACTCGCAGGCGGTCGCAGCCGACGTGATCGTGATGCCGCGCTCCTGCTCCTGCTCCATCCAGTCCATGACGGCCGCGCCCTCGTGGACCTCGCCCATCTTGTGGGTACGTCCGGTGTAGAAGAGGATGCGCTCGGTCGTCGTCGTCTTGCCGGCGTCGATGTGCGCCATGATCCCGATGTTCCGGGTCTTCTCGAGTGGGAATGTACGTGGCATTTGCGTAAAGTGTCTGGAACTGTCGTGGCCAAACCGGAGTCGCGGCGCCGTGAGGAGGAGACGCCGGGTCGGAACGGAATGCGCCCACAAAAAAGGCCCGCACGGGCCTTGGCGCTAGTGCCGATTCAGCCCGAACTCGCCTATATCGTGCGGCTCTCCATGGATTGGATGTCCGCTCGGACGACGCGACGCGCCGACGCCCGAGCGACGGCTGAATATAGCAGGTGCATGATGCCCCTCAGGCACGCTGAATGAGGCTTAACCGTCGCAAGAATCGCGACTCCCGGGACCGCCGGACGAAGCCACCCGGGCGCGACCCCGAGGCCGGGGCCGAGGTACCGCCGGAGGGACGCGAGGAGCGTCGCATGGGACTCGCCCGGGCGGTGCGTTCGGCGCGGTCCGACGACCCGGAGATGCGTCCGCCCGCAGGGGACAAAGGCGCGAAGCGGCCCGCGGCGCGGACTGAGCGCCCCAAGCGCCGTCGTGGGGTGCGTCCGCCGGCGGGGGGCGGTCGGCGTGGCAACGGGCCGCAGGAGCGCGATGCCCTCGTGCGCGCGGCGCGGTCGGTCACAGCCGACGCGCTGGGGATCGCGCGCGAGATCCTGCGCTGGCCGGCCCGGATCTGGATGGCCGTCGCGGTGGCTTTGGGGTCGGCGATCCTCGTGGCTTGCCGGCGGGCCGTGCTCCCGGCCCTGCGGCTCGCCCGGACGTGGCTACGGTCCGCCCTCAGGTGGGGCGAGCGGACCGTGACTCCGGCGCGGGGCCTCGCCGTGGCGGCGCTGGCGGCGACGATCGCGCTCGGGGGCTCGCAGTTCGGCGACTACCGCGCCGTCGAGGTCGGAACCCCCGGGTACGCAAAGGTCGAGAGCGTGGCGCCGGCGCCGCAGGTCGACCCGGCGATGCCGCGGTCGGCGCACGGCATCTGGGTGTTCGCGATCGCCGTCGCGTGCCTGTTCGTGATCGGGTTCGCGATCTGGCGCAACACGCGACTCGCGAGATTGCTCTTGTTCGGTGGAGTGGCGGTTGTCGCGATCAGCCTGTTCGTCGACCGGCCCGAGGGGTTGCGACTCGGCACTGCAGGCGAGGCGTACAGCGGCGCGCACGCGATCCTTCTGGGCCCGTTTTGGGTGCAGCTCTTCGCGGGCGCCACCCTGGCGATCGTGGGACCCCTGCTCGCCGCCCGGGTTCGCGGCGAGCGGGCGGCCGCGAGACGCCGGCCCGCCGGTCGGCCAGGCGAGGAGGCGAGCTCCAAGCGCGCTCCGAGGCTCAGGCCGGGGATCGGAACGTGAGCGCGCGCAGATACGCCGATGCGGTGCCGATCGGGCTGGCCGTGGCCGGGGGATTCGGCTTGCTGTGCTTCATCCTGGCGGTCATCTCCGGCGCCAGTTTCGCGCTCGCGCTCGCCCTGGGCCTCGGCGGTGGCGTCGTGGTCGGAGCGATCTTCGCGGCGCGGCGGAACCCGGAGCGCCTGCTTCCCCTGGCGTGCATCGCCGGCGCCGCCGCGCTGTTCGCGTCCGAGCTCATGACGACGTTTCAACTCTCCTCCACCCCGGGGCAGACGTTTTGCAACGTCGGGGCCGCGGGCCGTCACCATTTTGCGCTCGGGATCCTGGCGGTCTTCGCGGTGGGAGCGCTGGTGGTCGCCCTCTTGTCCGCGTCGAAGCCCGCAGCGATCGCGGTGGCGGCGGCGGGTGTGATCGCCCTGGTCCTGTTCTTGACGATCGACCTCCCGCAGGCGAACAACGTCGGCAACATCTCGAGCTCCTGTGACCTCGGGGCGTCGTTCAACTTCGCCAAGGCCGAGCCTGAGGCCGGCTTCTGGCTCGAGATGGTCGGTGCCCTAGCGCTCGCGCTGAGCGGCGTGGCGCTCGCCACTCTCAACCCCGAGCAGTTGCGGGCCATCCGGCCGTCCTGGCTCGGCGGGCCGAAGGCGGAGGGCGATCGCCAGCCGCCCGCGCGAGAGCCACGCCGCGGCGAGCCGGAGACGGAGCAGCTAACCCGCGGCGACCGTGACAGCCACACCACCGCCACGCGACGGCGCGCCTCCGCTAGAGGCGAGCGGCGCAGCTAGCGAGCACCCCTAGCAGGGACAAGCAGATGCGACGGTGGCAGCCGCCTGCCGCCCGGCTACCAGCGGTAGTGGGCGAAGGCCTTGTTGGCCTGGGCCATCCGGTAGATGTCGTCCTTGCGCTTCCACGCGCCGCCCTGCTGCTGCGTCGCGTCGAGCATCTCATGCGCGAGGCGCTCGGGCATGGACTTCTCGCGACGCCCGCGCGCGTATTGGACGAGCCAGCGGACGGCAAGGGTGCGGGCCCGGCGGGCCGCGACCTCGACCGGTACCTGGTAGGTCGCCCCGCCGACGCGGCGGGAGCGGACCTCGAGGACGGGCGTGAGCTCCTTGATCGCCTCGTCGAGCACGTCCACGGGCGGACGGCCCGCCCGCTCGCCCACGATCGCGAGCGCGTCGTAGGTGATCTGCTCTGCGAGTGACTTCTTGCCATCGGTCATCACCTTGTTGATGACCTGCTGCACGAGCCTGCTCCGATGCTGCGCATCGGGCTCGACGGGGCGGATCGGGGCGCGAGCGCGACGAGGCACGGCTTAACGCTTCACGCCGTAGTGAGAACGCGACTGCTTGCGGTCGGAGACACCGGAGGCGTCGAGGGTCCCGCGGACGACCTTGTACCGCACGCCCGGCAGGTCCTTGACGCGGCCGCCGCGCACCAGGACGACCGAGTGCTCCTGAAGGTTGTGCCCCTCGCCGGGGATGTAGCACGTGACCTCCATGCCGTTGGTGAGCCGGACCCGCGCCACCTTGCGGAGCGCCGAGTTCGGCTTCTTCGGGGTCACGGTGTAGACCCGCGTGCACACTCCCCGCCGCTGCGGCGCGGCGATGCGGCGCTTGCGCCCCTGGCCGGACTTGAGACCCGGCGTGGCGACCTTCCTCGTGGGCCGATTTCGGCCCTTGCGGATCAGTTGGCTGGTCGTCGGCACGGCGGGGAATGGTACAAGGGCTGCGTCGGAGCGCCCGGAAAGGCTCTCGTTACGCTGACCGCGTGGAGCGGAACCTCCCAGTGCTCGCACTCGATGTCGACGGCGTGATCAGCCTGTTCGGCTTCGAGGGCCCGATCGGCGAGGCGCCCGGCCGCTTTCACCTGATCAACGGCATTGCCCACTGCATCCCGGACGGGATCGGAGCGCGGCTCGAGCGGCTTGCGCCGGCATTCGAGATCGTCTGGGCGACGGGGTGGGAGGATCGCGCCAACGAGCGGTTGCCGGAGATCCTCGGGCTGCCCGGCGAGCTGCCGTTTCTGACCTTCGACGGCCAGGCCAGCTTCGGCACCGCCCACTGGAAGATCGAGGCGATCGACCACTACGCCGGCGACCGCCCGCTCGCGTGGGTGGACGACTCGATCGATGGCACCTGCCGCACCTGGGCGCACGAGCGCCCGGCCCCGACTCTGCTGGTCGTGACGGAGTCCGCCGTCGGGCTCACGGACGGGCACGTCGAGACCCTGCTCGAGTGGGCACGCGCGGGGTACACTGCGTGACGCGTGGAGGGGTTCTGGCCGATCTTCTTCCTGGCGGTGATCCTGAAGATCCCCGTAGCAGCCCTGCTGTACCTGGTCTGGTGGGCGATCAAGCAGACGCCCGAGACCGAGGAGGCCCCGCCGGAGAGCGAGGACCGCGACCCACTGCACTGGCGGCGCGTGCCGAAGCGCCCGCGCGACCCGCGCCGTGGCGGCCCGCACGCGCCCGATGCCCAGCCGCTGCCGGCGTGCCCGCCCGGTTCCCGCACCCGGATCCTGACCCCGCCGGTCCCGGTGCGGGCGGCGTCGGCCCACGCTCGCGGCACCTCGGAGCCGACCGAGCCCGAACGGGTCTAGGCAGCGCGGGCGCGTTCAGCAAGCGCCCGAGCCAAGCGAACCAGAGTCGCCTCGGGCTCCTTGGTGATCTGCCTCCAGGTGACGCGCATGACCTGGATTCCCCGTGCGGCGAGATCCGCATCGCGCCGGCGATCGGCCTCGAACGCAGCGCGATCGCCGTGGAACGCGAAGCCATCCATCTCAACGGCGAGCCTTTCCTCTCGCCACAGGAAGTCGAGCTCATAGCCATGAAACCGGACGTTCACATCCGGTACGGAAAGCCCAGCTCTTCTCACGACGTCGAGAAATCGCTCCTCGGCTTCGGATCGCGTGAGCGCTGGGCGGTGCGAGCCGCCGAGCAGTTCACGCAGGGTCGGCGTGCCTGCGCGAGCGGGGTACCGGGCAAGTAGAGCAAGCAGCCGGCGCTGGGTTCCGGCATACATCCGCTCCGCTTGCGCGAGCGCCTGCTCGAGCTCGCGGGACGAGAGCACCGAGGCGAGATCGAGCAGCGTCCGGGGCGCTGTCGTCACTGGAATACCGCGAAGCCTCGTCACTTCATCCGGCGGCAGCGCGTGGATTCGATGGATACGTATCCCGCGATGGCGGGGGCAGCGACGAGCAGGCACGGTCACGGCCACCGGTCCAGTCGGTTCATGGCGCGTCATCCGCCACAGAAAGCTGGCGGACTCGTGACTCAAGGCAGCATTGCCGCCACAGGCGAGCACCGCGGCCAGGTATGGCGCATCATTCGACTGAACGGGTCCAACCGCATAGACGCCGCGATAGAGGGGGCGCAGCCAACCCACCCGGACACGGTGGTCGATCATGTTGCGGCTAATACGAGCGGCCAACAGCTGGGCGCGATGGACCACGCCGTGGGGTCGGGACAGGGCCAAGATCCGCCGCTCAACCGCGAGTCGCGACGCTAACCCTTCACCCATCGACCCGCTATAGCGCCATTGAAGTGTTGACCTCCCATAGCAAGGTCAACCCTTCAACCGCGCTACGCGCCCCCGGCCATTGAAGGGTTTGCGGGGGCGGTGAGAGGGGTGAGGGAGGCAGAGCGGGCACGGATGGGAGGGCCGCCGACCCGGCCCGGGCGATAGGGCGGGAGAGCGGGGGCGGACAGGTACAGCCGCCGGGCCCTCCCTACTTGCCCGACCCCGGCCGGGGGTGATGACAGGCCGGGGCGCGACGGAGGGCCCTCCCTACTTGCCCGACCCCGGCCGGGGGTGATGACAGGCCGGGGCGCGACGGAGCCGTAGCGGTACGCCGGTGCGGACTGGACGCAAAAGGGCGGCGGCGCGTCAGCGCCGCCGCCCCAAGGTGCTGGGCGAGTAGGGCGAAGCCCTACTTCTCGTCGCCCTCCGAGGTCTCGATCTCCTGGGCCAGCTCCTCGAGCTCGTTCGCGAAGGAGGGGCCGAAGCCCTCCAGCTCGGTGACGTCGTCGCCGTCCTCGGTCAGGCCGAGCTCGGCCGCCAGCTCCTCCTCGTCCAGCAGATCCTCCTCGGGCGGCTGGGCCGGCTCGACCGGCTCGATCTCGATCGACCGATAGTGCTTCAGCCCCGTCGCCGCCGGGATCAGCTTCCCGATGATGACGTTCTCCTTCAGCCCGACCAGCCGGTCGCGCTTGCCCTCCAGGGCCGCATCGGTGAGCACCTTGGTCGTCTCCTGGAACGACGCCGCCGAGAGGAAGGACTCGGTCGCGAGCGAGGCCTTGGTGATCCCGAGGATCGTCTCCTCGGCCTTCGCCGGCGTTCCGCCGTCCTCCTTCACCTGCTTGTTGATCCGCTTCAGGCGGTGGCGGTCCTCCAGGGCGCCCGGCAGGAGCGTCGTCGAGCCCTTCGACTCCACGCGCACCTTCTTCATCATCTGGCGCGCGATCAGCTCGATGTGCTTGTCGTTGATGTCGACGCCCTGGGCCTTGTAGACCTTCTGCACCTCGCTCACGAGGTAGAGCTCGGTCTCGGTCCGCCCGCGGATCTCGAGCAGCTCGGCGGGATACAGCGACCCCTCGTTTAGCTGCGTGCCGGCCTCGACGCGGTCCCCGTGGCTGACGTTCAGGCGCGTGCGCGGCGGGAACGAGTAGGACTCGTCCTCGCCCTTCGCGTCGGTGATGATCAGCTTGATCGCCTTGTCCGACTCCTCGACGGCGACCTTCCCGGCGGCCTTCGCCATCTGCGCCAGGCCCTTCGGCTTGCGCGCCTCGAACAGCTCGACGACTCGCGGCAGACCCTGGGTGATGTCCTGGCCTGCGATGCCGCCCGTGTGGAACGTCCGCATGGTCAGCTGCGTCCCGGGCTCGCCGATCGACTGCGCGGCGATGATCCCGACCGCGTCGCCCAGCTCGACCATCGAGCCGGTCGCCATCGTCCGTCCGTAGCACGTCTGGCATACGCCCGACTCGAGCTCGCACTTCAGCACGGAGCGGACGGGGATCGTCACGTCCTCGTCGCCATAAGCCTCGGCGATCTCCTCGAGCTCGGGCAGATCGATCTCCTGCCCGCGCTTCAGGAGCTCACGACTGCGCTTGGTCGTGAACTTCTTGGCGGCGATGCGACCGATCAGGTTCGTGTTGAGCTGGCCGTCGGTCCGCAGCGGCGCGTCGATGCACTCCTTCGTCTTGCAATCGTCGGCGCGGACGATCACGTCCTGCGCAACGTCGACCAGACGCCGCGTGAGGTAGCCAGAGTCCGCCGTCCGGAGCGCCGTGTCGGCGAGGCCCTTGCGGGCGCCGTGCGTGGAGATGAAGTACTCCAGCACCGATAGGCCCTCCATGAAGTTGGACTTGATCGGCCGCTCGATGATCTCCCCCTTCGGGTTGGCCATGAGGCCGCGCATCCCGGCGAGCTGGCGGATCTGCTTGAACGAGCCGCGAGCTCCTGAGCTGGCCATCATGAAGATCGGGTTGAGCTCGTGGAGGTTGTCCTCCATCGCCCGCGCGACCTCCTCCGTGGCCTTGTCCCACCTGTCCGTCACCGCCTCCTTGCGCTCCTCGGCGGTGATGTAGCCCTCGTCGTAGTTGGACTGGATGTCCTGGGCCTGCCTCTCGTAGCCGTCGAGGATCTCCTCCTTGTTCGGCGGCGAGACGATGTCGTTCTTCGAGATCGTGATCCCGGCCTGGGTCGCGTAGTGGAAGCCCAGGTCCTTGAAGGCGTCGAGCACCTGCGCGACCGCCGGCGCCCCGTAGGCCTCGACCAGGTCGGTGACCATCTCGTTGACGTCGTTCTTCTTCAGCGAGTGGTTGATGAACTCGAACTTCTCGGGTTCATAGTCGTCGCCCAGGGCCACCTCGAGCTCACGCTCGACCTTGTCGTTGAAGATGATCCGCCCGACCGTGGTCAGGAAGTGCTCGTGGCCCGGACGCCGATACTCGGCCCAGTCGTGGAGGTCCACGATGCCGTTCTCGTACGCGAGCTCGGCCTCCTGCGCCGTCCGGTACGGGTGCGGCTTGGGGTCGAGCTTCCCCACGTCGACCTCGTCGATCGGCGCGTGTGCGTAGGTCAGGTAGTAGATCCCGAGCACCATGTCCTGCGTCGGCGTCGCCAGTGGCGAGCCGTGCGCGGGGCTCAGGATGTTGTTCGAGGACAGCATCAGGATGCGGGCTTCCGCCTGCGCCTCCGCCGAGAGCGGCACGTGCACGGCCATCTGGTCGCCGTCGAAGTCCGCGTTGAACGCGTGGCAGACCAGCGGGTGGATCTGGATCGCCTTGCCCTCGACCAGCACCGGCTCGAACGCCTGGATCCCCAGACGGTGGAGCGTCGGCGCGCGGTTCAGCAGGACGGGGTGCTCCTTGATGACCTCCTCGAGCACATCCCAGACCTCGGGGATCATCGAGTCGACCATCTTCTTGGCCGCCTTGATGTTCTGCACGGCCTTCCGCTCGACGAGCCGTGCCATGATGAACGGCTTGAAGAGCTCCAGCGCCATCAGCTTCGGCAGCCCGCACTGGTGGAGCTTCAGGCTCGGCCCGGAGACGATCACCGAGCGGCCCGAGTAGTCCACGCGCTTACCGAGCAGGTTCTGCCGGAAGCGGCCCTGCTTGCCCTTGAGCATGTCGGACAGCGACTTCAGGGCGCGGTTGCCCGGCCCGGTGACCGGCCGACCGCGGCGGCCGTTGTCGAACAGCGCGTCGACGGCCTCCTGGAGCATCCGCTTCTCGTTGTTCACGATGATCTCCGGCGCGCCCAGGTCCAGCAGCCGCTTGAGGCGGTTGTTGCGGTTGATGACCCGTCGGTAGAGGTCGTTCAGGTCCGAGGTCGCGAACCGGCCGCCGTCGAGCTGCACCATGGGCCGCAGCTCCGGCGGGATCACGGGGACGCAGTCCAGGACCATCCACTCGGGCTTGTTGACGGAGTGCAGGAAGGACGAGGCGACCTTCAACCGCTTCACCGCCCGGGCCTGCTTCTGGCCCTTGGACGTGTTGATGGTCTGCTCGAGCTCCTCGCATTCGGCCTCGAGATCGACCTGCTCGAGCAGGTCGCGCACGGCCTCGGCGCCCATGCCGCCGCGGAAGTACTCGCCCCAGCCGAACGGGGAGCCGAAGCGATCCTTCAGATCGCGGAAAACGGCCTCGTCGTTGATGACGTCCTTGACCTTCATCTCCTGGAAGGTCTTCCAAACCTCCTCCATGCGCTCGGTAGCGTCGTCGAGGTAGGCCTGGGTGTCGGCGATCTCGGCCTCGAGCGCCTTGCGCGTGTCCTTGATCAGCTTGTTGCGCTCGGCGTCGTCGAGCTTCTTGGGGGTGATCCCGAGGCCGTCCGCCCAGAGCTCGTCCTCCTCGTCGAACTTGTCCTTGCCGCCCTCCCCCTCGAGCCAAGCGATCCGGCGCTCGATGGCCTCGTTCAGCTGCTGCGTGCGCTGCTCGCGCTCCGCGGCGTAGCCGTCGAGCACCTTCCTGACCTCCTTCTCGAGCTTCCCGAGGTCCTTATCGCGCGCCTCGGTGTCGATCCAGGTGATCAGCGACGCCGCGAAGTAGAGGACCTTCTCGAGCTCCTTCGGCGCCATATCGATCAGGTAGCCGATCCGGCTCGGCACGCCCTTGAAGAACCAGATGTGCGAGACGGGCGCGGCGAGATCGATGTGGCCCATGCGCTCGCGGCGCACCTTCGACCGGGTCACCTCGACGCCGCAGCGCTCACAGACGATGCCCTTGTAGCGGACCCGCTTGTACTTGCCGCAGTAGCACTCCCAGTCCTTGGTGGGACCGAAGATGCGCTCGCAGAACAGCCCGTCCTTCTCGGGCTTCAGCGTGCGGTAGTTGATCGTCTCCGGCTTGGTGACCTCGCCGTGGCTCCAGCTCCGGATCTTCTTCGAGGAGGCGAGCCCGATCTCGATTGCGTCGAAATTGTTGATGTCCATCATTCCTCTACCTTCGTCTCCTCTTCGGCTCCGGCGCCATTAGTGCTTCCCGCTTCTCCTTCGGCCACGACCTGCTCCTCGCGCTCATCGGCGGGCCCACCGGCGCCGTCGCCGCCCTCCGCGCGGACGCCGGAGAGGTCGATGCCCAGCTCCTCCGCCGCGCGCAGGAGCTCGTCGTCCTCCTCGCCCAGGTCGACGGTGCCCTCCTCGGCCACGAGGTTGACGTCGAGGCCGAGGCTCTGAATCTCCTTCAGGAGCACCTTGAACGACTCCGGCACCGACGGCTCGGGGATGTTCTCCGACTTGACGATCGACTCGTAGGCCTTCACCCGGCCGACGGTGTCGTCGGACTTCACGGTGAGCATCTCCTGGAGCGTGTAGGCAGCGCCGTACGCCTCGAGCGCCCACACCTCCATCTCGCCGAACCGCTGGCCGCCGAACTGGGCCTTTCCGCCGAGCGGCTGCTGAGTGACGAGCGAGTAGGGGCCGGTCGAGCGGGCGTGGATCTTGTCGTCCACCAGGTGGAGCAGCTTCAGGATGTACATGTTCCCGACGGTCACGCGCGCCTCATAGGGCTCGCCGGTGCGGCCGTTGAAAAGGCGCGCGGTGCCGAAGGCGCGCGTTCCCGGGCGCCGGCCCTTGTCGACCTCCAGGTCGACACCGCGATCGGAGTGCTCGTCCTGCCAGCGCACGAGCGCCTCGTCGACGTCGTCGACCGACGCGCCGTCGAACACGGGCGTGGACACGTAGACGCGCCCACCGTTTCTCTCCGCTTCCTTGTAAGCCGGAGTCCCGTCGTCGTACCAGCCGTTCGCGGCCGCCCAGCCGAGGTGCGTCTCGAGGATCTGGCCGATGTTCATCCGGCTCGGCACACCCAGCGGGTTGAGGATGACGTCGATGGGCGTGCCGTCATCCATGAACGGCATGTCCTCGGCCGGGACGATCCGCGAGATCACGCCCTTGTTCCCGTGGCGGCCGGCCAGCTTGTCGCCCTCGGCGATCTTGCGCTTGGTCGCCACGTAGACGCGCACCAGGTTGTTCACGCCCGGCGGCAGGTCGTCGCCCGCGTCGCGCTCGAACGTCAGGACGTCGATGACGACGCCGCCCTCGCCGTGCGGCACCTTGAGCGAGGTGTCGCGGACCTCGCGCGCCTTCTCCTTGAAGATCGCGCGGATCAGCTTCTCCTCGGCGGTCAGCTCGGTCTCGCCCTTGGGCGTGACCTTCCCGACCAGGAGGTCGCCGGACACTACCTCGGCGCCGATCCGGACGATGCCCCGCTCGTCCAGATTGCGAAGGCTCTCCTCGGAGCGGTTCGGGATGTCGCGCGTGATCTCCTCGTCGCCGAGCTTGGTCGTGCGCGCGTCGATCTCGTACTCCTCGATGTGGATCGAGGTGAGCTCGTCGTCCTCGACCAGCCGCCCGGAGATGATGATCGCGTCCTCGAAGTTGTAGCCCTCCCAGGACATGAATGCGACGTCACGTTCTTGCCCAGCGCGATCTCGCCGCCGCCGGTCGAGGAGCCGTCGGCGAGCACGTCGCCCTCCTTGACCTTGTCGCCGACCGCGACGATCGGGCGCTGGTGGATCAGCGTGCCCTGGTTCGAGCGCATGAACTTCAGCAGGTCGTACTCGTCCCGCTTCGAGCCGTGCGTGACCACGATCTTCTCGGCGTCGACGTAGCCCACCTCGCCGTCCGCCGTCGCGACGACCACGTCGCCGGTGTCGATCGCGGCGCGGCGCTCCATGCCCGTGCCGATGAGCGGCGCCTCAGGCTTGAGCAGCGGCACCGCCTGGCGCTGCATGTTGGAGCCCATGAGCGCGCGGTTCGCGTCGTCGTGCTCGAGGAACGGGATCAGGGCGGTCGCCACCGACCAGATCTGCGTCGGCGAGACGTCCATCAGGTCGACCTGCTTCGGCGACACCGAGACGAACTCGCCATCGGCGGAGCGGCACAGCACCTGCGGGCCCTTGAGCTTCTTCGTCTTCGGATCGATCTCGGCGTTCGCCTGAGCGATCGTCTGCTCTTCCTCTTGGGTCGCGTCCAGGTGGACGATCTTGCTCGGTGACGACGCCATCCTTGACCACCCGGTACGGCGTCGTGACGAAGCCGTGCTCCGACACCTGGGCGTAGGAGGACAGCGATCCGATCAGGCCGATGTTCGGTCCCTCCGGCGTCTCGATCGGGCACATGCGCCCGTAGTGGGTGGGGTGCACGTCTCGCACCTCGATCGGCGCGCGCTCGCGCGTCAGGCCGCCGGCGCCCAGCGCCGAGAGGCGCCGCCGGTGGGTCAGCCCCGCCAGCGAGTTGGTCTGGTCCATGAACTGCGAGAGCTGGGAGGAGCCGAAGAACTCCTTCAGGGCCGCGACCACCGGCCGGATGTTGATGATCGTCTGGGGCGTGATCGCGTCGGAGTCCTCGGTGGTGAGGCGTTCGCGGACGACGCGCTCCATCCGGTACAGGCCGACCCGGAACGCGTCCTGGATCAGCTCACCGACGGTGCGCAGACGGCGGTTGCCGAAGTGCTCGTACTCGTCGAGGTGGTCGGCGATCGGGTCACGCGGGTAGGTCTGCGCCTCGGCCGCGTAGTCCTTGATCGGATTCTCCTCGTCGATCTCCTCGGGGATGCCGAGCAGCCGTGGGATGCCCACGAGCTCCTTGATCAGCGCGACGATGTCGTCGCGCGTCAGGACTCGGTTGTCGAGGTCGACGTCGAGGTCCAGGCGCGCGTTCAGCTTGTAGCGGCCGACTCTGGTGAGGTCGTAGCGCTTTGCATCGAAGAAGAGCTGCTCCAGCAGCGTGCGCGCCGCATCGACCGACGGCGGCTCGCCGGGCCGCTGCTTCTTGAACAGCTCGACCAGCGCGCCCTCCTCGGTCCTGGTCGGCTCGGTGTCGGCCTCGATCGTGTTGCGGATGTAGACCGAGTTATCGAAGAGCTCGAGGATCTCGTCGTCGGCCACGAAGCCCATCGCGCGCAGGAGCACGGTGACCGGCAGCTTGCGCTTGCGGTCGATACGGGCGTAGACGCGTCCCTTCTTGTCGATCTCGAGCTCGAGCCAAGAGCCACGCGCCGGCATCAGGTTCGCGATGAAGACCTGCTTCTCGCGGTCCTTCGGCTCCATCACGTAGGCGCCGGGCGAGCGCACGAGCTGCGTCACGACGACGCGCTCGGTGCCGTTGATGATGAACGTGCCGCGGTCCGTCATCCACGGGAAGTCCCCCATGAAGACGGTCTGCTCGCGGATCTCACCCGTCTCGCGGTTCTGGAACGCAACCTTGACGTTCAGCGGACGCGAATAGGTGATGTCCTTCTCACGGCACTCGGCGATCGAGTGCGTCGGCTCGTCGAAGGTGAAGTCCTGGAAGACGATCGCGAGATTGCCCGTGTAGTCCTCGATCGGCGAGATATCGTCGATCGTCTCCCGCAGCAGTCCCTCCTTCGGGTTGGTGAGGCGCTCGAAGGAGCGACGCTGGATATCGATCAGATGTGGGACTTCAAGCGGATTCTCGAGACGGGAAAAGGTCCTCCGGGCAACAGGGGCAGCATAGGATCTGGCCAACTGGGCGACTCCTCAGATGGTCGTGGGACGCGAATCTGCGCGAGTAGATTCGGGGCAGCAAGGGCTCGACGACGCGCGACCCTGCAAAATATCACAGAAATGCACGCGTAAGCAAGCCTAGCAGGCGCCTACTCGATCACCGGCAGGATTGTCGGATTTATCGGCATATGCGCGATAAATCCGACAACCGCGGCTCTGGCTCGGTCTGGTTACTTGAGCTCGACTTCGCCGCCGGCCTCTTCGAGCTGACCCTTGAGCTGCTCGGCCTCCTCGCGATCGAGCCCCTCCTTGACGGCCTTCGGCGCCGCGTCCACCAGCCCCTTGGCCTCCTTGAGGCCGAGACCCGTCGCCGCGCGCACCGCCTTGATGACCTGGATCTTCTTATCGCCGGGAGCGGTGAGGACCACGTCGACCGTCGTCGCCTCCGCCTCGGCGCCGTCCTCGCCGTCGGTGGGCGCGCCGGCCGCGGGAGCTGCGGCCGCGACCGCGGCCGCCGAGACTCCGAACTCCTCCTCGAGCGCCTTGATGCGCTCCGAGAGCTCGAGCACGGAGATGCCCTTCAGCTCCTCGATCCACTCCTCTGTGGACATCGCCTTCGTTGCCACTACTTGTCCTCCTCGGAATCGGAACCCTCGGAGTCCTCCGGTTTCGCCGCGGACTCCTCCGGGGATTCATCGCTTTCGGTTTCGTCTGAAGTCTCTGCCTCGGCCGACGGCTCCTCCGCAGTCCCCTCGGCGGCCGGCGCTTCGTCCTGCTCATCGCCTTCCTCTGAACTCTGTCCCTCGCCCGACGACTCGTCCGCCTGGGCCTCCTCGGCGGCCGGTGCTTCGTCCTTCTCCTGATCGGCGGGCGCCTCGTCCTTCTCCTTCTGGTCGGCCGGCGCCTCGCCTCCATCGACGAGCCCCTTCTCTGCGATCTGACCGAGCCCGACCGCGAGGCCGGAGAGCATCGAGGCCAGCCCCCTCGTGAGCCCGGTCAGCGGGCTCGCGGTCATCCCCACGAGCTGGCCGTGCAGGACGTCCAGGCTGGGCAGCCGTGCGATCACGCCGAACTGCTCCGGATCGAGGGGGGCACCCTCCATCAGGCCGCCGCGGTACTCGAGGACCTGGTGCCGGCGGGCGAAGGTGAAGATCGCCTTCGCGGCGAGCACCGCATCGCCCTTGACGAACGTGAGCGCGATCGGCCCGTCGAAGAGCTGCGAGAGCTCCGTGGTCCCCGCCTTCTCGAGCGCGCGCTTCGCGAGCCGGTTCTTGACGACGCGGAAGGTGGCGTCCGCCTCGCGCAGGTTCGCGCGCAGCTCCGCGGCCTCGGGAACGCTGATCCCGCGGTAGTCAACGGCGAAGATCGCCTCGGCCTCGCTGAGCCGCTGCGCGATCTCCTCTACTGCTGCTGCCTTCTGGTCCTTGTTCATCTCAGTAACCCAAACGAAGAGCCCGCTCGCAGGCGGGCTCGAAGCATCAGCACGAACCTCACCTGCGCCGGTCTTCCGGGCCGCGATCTCGCAAGCCCTGCCGGCGGTCTCCGGCAAGTGGAGGGGCGATGTTAGCCGACGACGCGAGCGCGGACCGCTGGCCGACGGATTGCCCCCCATATATGTGGTGAATCCGGCTCTCGGTCATGAGTGTGCGATTGGCGGCTAGCCGAATCTTCACTCGACGCGGCGCGCTCGGTCGCGCGGTGCCGGCGGCGACGGCCTCCTCGCCGCCCGCGCCGTTGCCGGTCGCCGCGAGCCCGGCGAGGATCTCCGCCTCGCGGACGCGCGACTCGTCCACGCGCACCCCCGGGCCCATGCTCGTGGCCAGCGTGATCGAGAGGATGTAGCGGCCCTTCGCGGCCGCCGGCTTGGCGCGGACGATCTCGTCGACCACGGCCGCGTAGTTCTCGAGCAGCGCCCGCCCATCGAAGCTCGCCTTGCCGATCACCAGATGGACCACGGCCTGGCGGTCGGTGCGGTACTCGACCTTGCCCGCCTTCGCCTCGCTGACCGCCTTGGCGATGTCGTTGGTGACCGTGCCCACCTTGGGATTGGGCATCTTGCCCTGGGGACCCAGGATGCGGCCGAGCTTCGAGACGGTCGGACCCATCAGGTCGGGGGTCGCGATGGCGACGTCGAAGTCGGTGAAGCCCTCGTTGACGCGGTCGGCCAGATCCTGCGCTCCGACGTGGTCGGCACCGGCCTCCTCGGCGGCGCGGGCGGCGTCGCCGTCCGCGAACACCGCGACGCTGACCTCCTTGCCGAGCCCGTTGGGGAGCGCGAGCGTGCCGCGCAGCTGCTCCTCGGCGTGGCGGACGTTCACTCCCAGTCGCAGATGCACCTCGACGGTCTCGTCGAACTTCGTCTGCGCGGTCTCCTTGACGAGGGCGACCGCCTCGGCGGGCGGGTAGCGGCGGTTGCGGTCGACCTGCTCGTAGGCCGCCCGGTAACGCTTACCACGGTGGCGCGCCATCGCTACTCGAGCCCCTCCACGTCGACGCCCATCGAGCGGGCCGTGCCGGCGATGATCTTCGAGGCGGCGTCGAGATCGTTGGCGTTCAGGTCGGGCATCTTGCGCTCGGCGATCTGGCGCACCTGGGCGGCGCTGATCCTGCCGACCTTCTCGCGATTCGGCTCGCCCGAGCCCTTCTCAACGCCGATCGCCTCCTTGATCAGGACCGCGGCCGGCGGAGTCTTGGTGATGAAGTCGAACGAGCGGTCCTCGTAGACGGTGATCTCGACCGGGATGATCGTCCCCGCGTCCTGCTGGGTCTGGGCGTTGAACGCCTTGCAGAACTCCATGATGTTCACGCCGTGCTGGCCCAGCGCGGGACCGACCGGCGGCGCGGGGTTGGCCGCCGCGGCCGGGATCTGGAGCTTGATCATCGTGAGGACCTTCTTCGCCATGCGGCGGCTGAGGATACAGCGAGGCGACCGACCCGCCCGCGGCGACTCGCGCTCAGCGACTCTCGAAGATCGCGGCAGCGGTGGGGGCAAGGGAGGATCGAGAAGCCTGCTCCGTTGTTCCTTCAAAAGTCGAAATCTCCCTGTCGCGAGAACCTGGGGACTTGTACTGGGGAGACGTAGATCAGCCGGACACGTCGCGGGCGGCGGTCGATCGAGTCGACGATGCTTCGCAGGAGCGCGTCGAGTGTCTCATTCATGAAGGGATGGAAGAGGTAACCGATCGTGAGATCGTCGGGCACCGAAAACTCCGCCACATCGGAGACCACGATCTCGACGTTCCGGCATCGGTGCTGACGTCTCCGCGCCGCCAGGTTCGTGCGAGCGATCTCGGCCAGGACGGGGGAGATCTCGACGCCGATCACTCGACGGAAGGGTCGTCTTGCGGCCTGATGGACGACTCCACCCTTGCCGCAGCCGAAGTCGATGAAGGTGTCGCGATCGGAGACTCCGAGGTAGTAGAGGGCCCGGGGCAGCGCGTGCCAGGGCGACGGCACGTAGCCCACTCGATCGGGATGGTCGTGCTCGGGTTCAATGGTATGGGCCGAGGTGTCGAGCCCCCGGTTCAACACGCGATCTGCAAGCCACGTCGGACCACCGCGTGCAACCCTCCTCCCCTCCGTCGTCCTCTCCCCAGCCGGTCCGCAATGGAACCCGAGCCGGGTGCTGATCCATCCTCCGTTGCTGTTCTGCCACCCAGCGCTCGAGGTATTCCTGCCGAGCTGCGGCGTCGTCGGGCAGAGTGTCCATGCCGCACAAGCTAACCGCTTGCGCCAGCGCGGCGGCGAGGCGACCGGCCCGCCCGCGGCGCTTCGCGCTCAGCAATTCTCGAAGATCTCGGTGTGGATAAGGAGATCGAGAAGCCTGCTCCGAGGCTCCTTCAAAAGTCGAAATCTCCCGGTCGCGAGGACCTGGGAACTCTGTAGTGGACTGACATAAATCAGCCGGATACGCCGCGGTCGGCGGTCAATCGAGTCGACGATGCTTCGCAGGAGCGCGTCGAGTGTTTCCTTCACGACGGGATGGAAGAGGTAACCGATCGTGAGGTCGTC
>CAWCQE010000007.1:0-39845 GCA_963797665.1 uncultured Actinomycetes bacterium
GCAGAAGCGACCTCAGGGCCCCATCCGGCACGCCCCCTTGCCTTCGGTGGGTACCCCGGTGTAGGTTGACTGGGAGTCGCCCAGCTCCTGCGCGGCCAGACAAGGTAGGAAAGGATGCCAGCCAAGATTCGCCCTCAGGCGGTCCCCGCGACGCTCGTCGGACTTGCGGTGATTGTGATCCTCGTCTTGGCGGGTGTCGTTGCATTGAGCGGCGCCGACGCCGCTGGTCAGGGACAGCCGAAGTGCGGCGACACGATCACGCCGATACGACCCTCCACCACAACCTCACCAATTGCCCCAACAACGGCATCGTCATCGGCGCCGACAACATCACCCTCGACCTGAACTACCACACGATCGACGGAGACGGGCGCTTAACCCATGGATGCAACCCAGATACGGAGTTCTGTGACGTAGGGGTGGCCAACTTCGGCCACGACGGGGTCACCGTGGTCCACGGCTCGCTGCGGCAGTTCGGTGGTGGTGTCGACTTCGGGGACGTGCGCCACAACCGCCTGCTGGACATCTCGGCGTCGAGGAACCACTCCGTCGGCATCCAGGTCTTCAGCTGCTCCCGAAGCCTGATCCGAGATAGCTCCGGAACCGACTCCACCTCCCCCGACGCCGGCACCGGATTGGGCGTGTTCGGCTGCCACCACGTCCGGGTCATAAACAACTCGGTTCGCCGCAACGCCGGGCATCACGGCATGGTCTTGGTCGATTCGAACCACAGCCTGATCAAGGGGAACCGCGTCTCGCGCAATGGCGGCGAAGGCGTGATCCTCGAGGGGGGCGAGCGCAACCGGATCAAGCGCAACCGCTTGGCTCGAAACGACGCCGGCATCACCCTCGGTCCCGGCAGCCATAACGTGATCGCGAAAAACCGCGTCTCCCGCGGCCGTGACGGGATCCGGATCGAGAAGGGCCGCGGCAACCTGGTCGTCGACAACGTCGTCACTCATGCCCGCCGGGCGGGCATCCGGCTCGGGATCCCCCATCCCTTCCTCGGCGGGGCGCACAACACGGTGCGCGGAAATCTGGTCAAGGCCAGCCGCGTCGACGGCTTCCTGGTCAACGAGAAGGACGACCACAGCCTCCTGACGCACAACACCGCCAGGGGCGCGGGAGATGACGGCTTCGACATCCAGAGCCGCTCGGCGAAGCTGACGAAGAACATGGCATTGCGAAACGGCGATCTCGGTATCGCCGCCGTCCGTGGGGTCACCGACGGCGGCGGAAATAAGGCGAGCCGCAACGGGGATCCGCGCCAGTGCACGCACATCGTGTGTAACTGATCGCTAGCCGGCTACCAGGGCAACGGGCTGCGTCACACGGCTATCCGGCTTCGCTAAACGACAGCAGTGCCCCCTGGGCGGAGGTGTATAGGGGCAGCCCGTCGGGGGCGTCAGTCCGCATCCTGCGTCCAAGCCGCGACCAGGGGTTCGTCACCAGCTTCACGCCACCACCACCGCGTGATCTCAATATCGCTGAGGCCGCCGCCATTGCGGAAACGCAGAGGGGATCGACGGCACGGCAACCGCGAAGGTCGACGGCGATCCCGGTCACCCCTTTTTTGATTGAGCCCTGAAGCAACGCGGTCCAGCGCGTGACAGCTGCGGCTCCCAACTCTCCCTCAACGTCCACGAGGTCTATGCGCTGCTCTTTATCGATCGTCGCCCGTTGGAGGACGGCGGGGCGGGGCGGGGCTTTAGGCGCCATCTCCGATCCTTTCGGGACGCTTGGGCTCTCGATGCCCAGGTGGCGCAAAGCGTCGGTGAAATCGTCAGATGGGCTTAACACGAGTGTACGCGCCTTGGGGCAGCCTGCATCCCCGATGGTCGTTATCCGGTCGACGGCGGTGCCCGAAGCGCCGGCGATGACTGCCGAGCGGCAATCGAGGCTGACGATCGGGAGGCTCGGAGGAGCCGCGCCGCCCCACGCCACACGCCGTCAATAGCACCCGCCCGTAATACGAACCGGGAGCACTTCCGCCTAACGATGCGCTGACCCGCGCGATGAACCAAACGAGCGTATAGTCGGTACTTCCCCGCAGAGAGCACCCCCGCCTGGGGAGGGGAGGCATGTGCTCCGTGGTTCCACAGCCAAGCTATAGGAGGAGACCATGGAACAGCAATCGATCCAGGCGGAAGGTACGACTCGACGCTCGCTCTTGGTCAGAGGAGCCGTGGCGGGAGCAGCGATCGGCGTGGGCGGGCTGCTGGCGATGCGGGGGGCCTGTTGGCCGATGCGTCACCGGCCCTAGCAAGTGGCGGTCTCACCCACGGGGACGCGGCCATTCTCCGCTTCCTGGCTGCGGCCGAGATCATCGAGACCGATCTGTGGCGCCAGTACAACGAGCTCGCCGGCATCCAGGACAAAGAAGTCCCCGGCGGAACCGGGAACCCGGCCTACCACGATGCTGTCGCGGTGCTGGACGAGGACATGGACCAGTACATCCACGACAACACCGACGACGAGATCAGCCACCACACCTTCATCAACTCTTACCTCAAGGCGCACGGAGCGGAGAAGGTCAATCTCGACAAGTTCCGCACCCTGCCCAGCAGCCGGCGACCGGCGCGCGGCAAATCGGACGGCTCACCAACCTGATGCAGCTGACCGTCAACACCAGTTTCTGGACCCGCTATCGCAGCGGCTCGAAGAACCCCGACCTCGGCGACACCCTTCCGCAGGCGGTCCCCGGCCTCGCCGTCGGTCAGCATCCGGCGATTCCCCGAAACAATGGCGACCTGACGCCCCACCGCCACCTCCAGGCGATCGCGAACACGGCGGGGTTCCATTTCGCCTGGGTCGAGCAAGGTGGCACCAGCCTCTACGCGTCACTCGCGCAGCGGGTCACCCACAAGGAGGTGCTGCGCATCCTGCTCAGCATCGGCGGCAGCGAGACGATGCACTTCCAGACCTGGCAGGACAAGGCCGGCAACGCACCCTCGCTCACCGACCCCACGACCGGGTTGAGTGTTCCCCGACCTCAACGCCGACGGCCAAGCTACGCCAGACCAACCTGATCATGCCCGAGCCGACGAAATTCCTCGATCGCAAGTTCCCGACCGTCTCGATCATCCGCCCCACCCAGACGGAGGGGGCGGCGATGGGCACGGTCAGGGCGTTCACTGCCGATGGGCTGTTCATCGGCCAATCGCCGGAGTTTTTCGCCGTCCTACAAGATCTGGCAAAGGCGGCAGACGCGGCCCGGCACGGCGGTCATTAGCGTCTGTAGGGCGCGGGTCCGCCTCGACCAGCCCGCCGCGATCCCGACAGAGGGGCGCCGGGAGCAGAGCGGGCGGCGCGCGCCAACACGAAGCTCGCATCGAAGCCTTGCGCTCGGTAGCGGGCGCGTGTAGGTTCCGCTGGAAGGCGCAGACGCCTGCGGGCGGAGAGAGGGGAGGAACGGATGCCGGCGAAGGTTCGCCCGGGCGCGAGGTCGGCGACGCTTGTATCGCTCCCACTAACCCTGGCCTTCGTAATCGTGGCGTTCATAGCCATGGGCGGCGTCCAGGCCGCAGCCGATCTGAGCTGCGGGGACACGATCACCGCCGACGCGACCCTTCACCGCAACCTCCTCAACTGCCCCAATAACGGGATCATCATCGGCGCCGACAACATCACCCTCGACCTGAATTACCACCGGATCGACGGCGACGGGACCCCGGCTGCCGGGCTGCGATCCCACGGACGGAGTTCTGTGACGTTGGGGTGCTCAATGACGGCCACGACGGCGTCACCGTGGCGCACGGCTCGGTGCGCCAGTTCGACTTCGGTCCATCCGTCCTTGGGGCCCGCCAAAACCGCGTGCTGGATATTTCCTCGTCAAAGCAGCGCTTCTTCGGGTTCTTTGTCGCCGACTCGGCCCGAAGCGTGGTCCGCAACAGTTCGGGGAGCCGCAACCCCGCCCCCGACGGGGACGGGATGGGCTTGTTCGCCTCACATCGCGTGCGGGTCCTTAACAGCTCGTTCCGGCACAACGCCCAGCCGGGCATCCACGTTGCGTTCGATTCCAACCACAACCTGATCAAGGGGAACGTGTTCTCACGCAATGCCCCCGCAATCGCGCTCGAGAAAGCCGATCGCAATCGGGTGCGACGCAACCGCTTCGCTCGAAACGGTGCCTCCGTCGTCGTTGCCCCCGGCAGCCGAAACGTGATCGCCCGAAATCGCATCTCGAAGGGCGGGGACGGCATCGCGATCGAGAAGGGACACCGCAACCTCGTCGCCCGCAACGACATCGTCGGCCCTCGCGGGAACGGGATCTACCTCGCGCTCAACTCGCCTCCTATCGGCGGCCACGACAATCTCGTCCGCCGAAACTTCGTCAGGGGCAGCGGCGGGCGCCGCGTTCCTGGTCAGGAAGGAAGATCGCCAGAGCCTCCTGAAGCGCAACGTCGCCGTCGGCGCGGGAGACGATGGCTTCGACATCGAGAGCCGCTCGACGAAGCTGACCCGCAATGAGGCCAGGCGCAACCGAGACCTCGGCATCGAGGCCGTGCGCGGGGACAATCGACGGCGGCGGGAACAAGGCGAGCGGCAACGGAGACCGGCGCCAGTGCACGAACGTCGTTTGCCGCTCATAGCGACCTCGAAGGCCATCTCGCGCATCGCCCTGCCCTCGGAACGCGCCCTGTGGTTCATAGCCTCAGGCGGCGGGTAGTCGCTCGGCGACAGAGGGGAGCGACCGGAGACTCACCGGCGCCCGGCCTGAAGGCTGCGCGCTGGCTCGGAAGGGAATCGAAATGAGCACAGTCGCAATCGTGTTGATCGTCGTCGGCGTCGTGATCCTGATCGTGCTGGCGGCCTTCCTCACCCGTCGGGCGGCCGAAAACCGACGGCGGGAACGCGAGCGACTTCGCACGGAGGCCGCCGGACACCGTCAGGAGGCCGAGGCCCATGCGCTGAGCGCAAGTGAGAAGCGGGAGGAGGCCAGGCATACACGGGAGCGCGCCGCGCAAGACGCGACAATCGCAGAGGAGGCCGGGCGCGCCGCCGAGGATCGCGAACAACGGGCGGCAGCGGCGCGAGAGCGCGCGGAGCGGGAGCGAGATGTCGCTGCGTCAAGTCGAGACGACGCGAGACGGCAACGGGAGCTGGCGGAGGAGCACGTGCGGCGGGCCCGGGAGCGTGAGCAAACGGCGACCGAGGCAGCTGACCGCGCGCTAAGCCTAGACCGCAGCGCCGAAGCCGACTATGACGAAGCACAAGCCAAGCGCGTCTCCGCAGCCGAGCACGCGCAGACGGCGGAGGGGCGCGAACGCCAGGCCGAGGAGGCTGAGCAACGCGCGCAGCGTGAGGGCCGTGCCGCCGGTCTACATGACCAACGAGCCAAGGAGCGCGATCCCGACGTCAGCTAACCGCGTCTCCGTGTTGGGGTAGGCGGATGGCCTGGAAGCCGCTGCGCGAGACCAGCTCCCGTCAGTAGTCCTGCAGCGCCGTGCGGGCGCGCTCCACCTCG
Source organism: uncultured Actinomycetes bacterium (assembly GCA_963797665.1). Classification (GTDB taxonomy): domain Bacteria; phylum Actinomycetota; class Thermoleophilia; order Solirubrobacterales; family 70-9; genus AC-56. Next base: position 5,468 of record CAWCQE010000007.1, read on the forward strand.
CGGGCGATCTTCCCGTGCTCCGCAATGGCGGACTCGGTCGTGTAGACCGGCGACTCGCCGTCCTTGATCAGCCGGTCGGCGAGGATCACACCGCGCGGGTTGACCACTGCCAGCTCCTCGAGTTCCCGCGCGAGGGTGAGGATCAGCGCCTGGTTCTCTCGGATCACCGCCCGCTGTACGCGGAGGTTCGCGTTGAAGAGCGAGGCCCGCGGCCGCTGAGCTTCCTCGACGAGCTCTCGAAGCGCCTTGGCGCTCTGCGCCCGGTGGCGCGCGCTCAGCAATTGCTTGGCCCTCACCTTGCCCTGGCCGCTGTCGGGCGAAAGTTCACCCGTCAGCAGACGGTCGTCGAGGGAGCGCTTGTTGAAGAGATCGGTGAGCCAGCTCACGGGGAGACGCTAGCGCGGCCGAGCTGGTGGCCGAAGAGCTACCGCCGCGCTAGGCGCGAGATACTGCGAACGATGTCGGAGGAGAACGTGGAGCGCGTTCGACGCTCGTTCGAGGCCTTCGCTGAACGGGACCGGGCCGGGTGGTCTGAGTTGTGCGATCCGGGGATCGAAGTGGTCCCAGTTGGCGAGTGGCCGGAGGGAGAGATTCGCGGACGCGAGTCGGTCTGGGACTTCCTGCTCGCGTCGGACGAGCCATGGGAGCCAGGGGCTTACGAGATTGCCGAGGTCAGCGACGGGCCAGGACACGGTGGCGGTACGGATGAAGCGCAAGTTGCGTGGCAGGTCGAGCGGCGTCGAGGTGGACTACGACTACTGGGCGGTCTTTACGTTCCGCAACGGCAAGGTCATCCGGGTCGAGTGGTTCGACGAGCGTGACGAGGCCCTCGAAGCCGCCGGGCTGCGGGAGTAGGCCACAGCTTCTGCGCGCGCCCGGAGGTGAGCATCGTCATCTTCGACTCCCAGGTGGCGGTGGGCAGCGCGCTGGCGGTGTTCATGTCGGCTCGCGCCGAGGAGCTGTCCGGCGCCGAGCTCGAGCGTGACATCGCCCTCTTTGACGCGGCCACGCAGGCGCAGGGACTGACCCGCCGCTGGGCGTTGGAGGACGTGCTCGCCCCGGCGCCCTATCGGCTGTATCGGGCGACGGCCTCACAGCATTGGGTCCTCGATCCCGACAGCAGCCCCGACGACCGCGCCGAGGTGACTGTCTAGCGGCGCGATGCTTGCTTCGGTTCAGCCTCTAGTCCGATGTCTGGCGCCGCGGGGCTGGCCCGCTCTGGGACACTGGCGCCGTGCCCGCCGAGCGCAGCTACGACCGCGGTGCCGCCGACCTGCGCCCGGTGGAGATCGAGCCGGGGTTCGTGCGCACCGCCGACGGCTCGGCGCTCTACTCGCAGGGGGAGACCCGGATCATCTGCACCGCGTCGGTGACCACTTCGGTGCCGCGCTGGATGGAGGGCTCGGGCCGCGGCTGGGTGACCGCCGAGTACGCGATGCTTCCGGCGTCGACCGGCGAGCGCAAGGAGCGCGACATCAAGCGGGGTCGCCCGGACGGGCGCGCGGTGGAGATCCAGCGGCTGATCGGCCGCTCGCTGCGCGCGATCGTGGACCTGGAGGCGCTCGGCGAGCGAAGCGTCTACGTCGACTGCGACGTCCTCCAGGCCGACGGCGGCACCCGCTGCGCCTCGATCACCGGCGGCTACGTGGCGCTGCGGCGCGGCGCTCGACGAGCTGATCGAGGCGGGCGAGCTCGACCGCAGCCCGCTCACCGGCTCGATCGCCGCGGTCAGCTGCGGCGTCGTCGACGGCGAGGCGCTGCTCGACCTGGACTACTCCGAGGACTCGCGAGCCGAGGTCGACGCCAACGTGGTGATGAGCGGCGACGGCGGGCTGGTCGAGGTGCAGGCGACGGCGGAGCGCACGCCGGTCTCCCGCGCCTCGCTCGACGATCTCCTCGCCCTCGCCGAGCCGGCGATCGCCCTGCTTCGCGACGCGCAGGAGGCGGCGGTGGCGGCAGCGGCATCGCGGCTGATGCCGGCGAGGCGCGTCGTGGTCGCCACGCGCAACGAGCACAAGCTGCGCGAGCTGCGCGAGATCCTCGAGCCCTCGCTCGAGCTGGTGCCGCTCCCGACGAGGTGGAGCTGCCGCCCGAGGACGCCGAGACGTTCGCCGAGAACGCGCTCGACAAGGCGCGCGCCGCCCATGCCGCCACCGGGATGGCGGCGATCGCCGACGACTCCGGGATCGCGGCGCGCGCCCTCGGCGGCCGACCCGGGGTGCGCTCGGCCCGCTACGCGGGGCCGGACGCCACCGACGAGGAGAACCTGGATCTGCTGCTCGAGCGAGCTCGCCGGCAGGCGGACGACCGCTCGGTCGCCTACGTCTGCGCCCTCGCCTACGTCGACGAGCGACGGCGACGAGCGCCTGTTCGAGGGGCGCTGCGAGGGAAAGCTGGCCGAGCGCCCCGCGCGGCTCGGGCGGCTTCGGCTACGACCCCGCCTTCGTCCCCGCCGACACGGGGCCCGACGACGATCGCACGATGGCCGAGCTCGACCCCGCCGAGAAGCACGCGATCAGCCACCGCGGGCGGGCCGCGCGGGAGCTCGCCGAGCTGGCTGGAGGCGGGCCATGATCGGCACCAAGTCGGGCGCCGCGACGTTCAGCGTCGTCTCGAACTCGCTCCTGATCGCGCTCAAGATCGCCGCCGGGCGCGATCACCGGCTCGATCGCGATCCTCACCGAGGCGGCGCACTCGTCGATCGACCTGGTCGCCTCGGTGATCGCGCTGGTCTCGGTCCGAAAGGCGGACGAGCCGCCCGACCGCGAGCACCCCTACGGCCACGAGAAGGCCGAGAACCTGGCCGCCGCGATCGAGGGGATGCTGATCCTGGTCGGCGCCGGGATCATCGTCTTCGAGGCGACCCGCCGGCTGGTGGTCGGCGCCGAGGTCGAGCACCTCGGCGTCGGGATCGCGGTGATCGGCTGTCTCGGCGGTCGCCAACCTGGCGTCTCCGCCTACCTGGGCCGCCGCGCCCGGGAGCTTCGCTCGGCCGCGCTCGAGGGCGACGCCGCCCACCTGCGCGCCGACGCGCTCACCTCGGTCGGGGTGCTCGTCGGCCTCGGCCTGGTCGCGATCACCGGCAGCGACGCCTTCGACCCGATCGCCGCGCTGGTGGTCGCGGTGGCGATCGTGGTCGCCGGGCTTCGGATCCTCACCGCGCTCCTCGCGCGTGCTGCTGGACGAGGCGCCGCCGCCCGAGGAGCTCGACCGGATCGAGGCCGCGATCGCCCGCGCCCGGCCCGCCGGAGATGGTCGGCTACCACAAGCTCCGCGCCCGCCGCGCGGGCGCCCGGCGCTACATCGACCTCCACGTCCAGTTCCGCTCCGGGACCACGCTCGAGGACGCCCACGCGCTGGCCCACCGCCTCCGCGACGCGATCGAGGCCGAGATCCCCGACTCCGACGTGCTGATCCACGTCGAGCCCGAGGGGGCGACTCGCACGATCCCGCCGCGCGCGAGGCCGCAGCCCTACCGGGCCGGCTGAGCGCGAGCCGCTTCAGAGCAGGTTGACGGCCGCCGAAAGGCCCCCACGGCGCCGAGCACGATCGGGTAGCCGACGTAGCCGTTCAGGGCCAGGATCAGGGCGGCGATCGCGCAGATGATGACGACGGTGAGCCAGGAGGCTCGCTGGAGCGACACGGCTATATGTTGGCGGAGTGACCAGCGTCAACGCCGAGCGGGTCTCCAGCGGAGGCCGCCGAGGCGGCGGTCGGCCGCCTGCGCGAGATGTCGGCGGACCTGCGCGGCTGCGCGTGCTCGACCCCGGCGGCGCAGGTGCTGGCCGCCAGCGGCGACGCCGAGCGCTGGGGCGGCGCCGGCGCGCCGAGCTGCTCGCCGCCGCCGACGCCGCCGGCGACGAGCCGGCGAGCCACGTCCACGTCGCGACCGAGGATGGCGAGGCGTTCGCGGTGCGCCACGAGGGGCTGGCGATGGTGGCGGTGGCCGAGCGCTTCACGCTGGCCTCGCTGATGATCTTCGACATGCGGGCGGTGCTGCGCGACCTCGCCCGGGATGGCGGCCTGATGGTCGCCGAAGCCGCAGCGCACGATCCTCGGAGCGCGTCTCGGGCTACGCGGAGGAGGCCGCGGCCTACCTGCGCCGCCGGCGGATGACCCGGACAGCCGTTCGCGCGCGTCCACTACCCGGGCGGCCGGGTGGCCGCGTACCCGTCCGACACCGAGCCGCGGGCCGGGCGCTGTTCCTGGCCGCCGCGAGACCTGATCGACGTGGCGCGCTCGATGATCGGAGTCGCGCTGACGCGATGACCGAGAGGCCGCAGCCGCTGATCGAGGCCGAGCTCGCCGCGGGTGTCTCGAGCGCGCGCTTCGAGCACGGCGGCGACTTCGCCGAGGTCTTCTGCGAGGAGCGCGCCGGGCTTCGGCCTGGCCATCGACGAGTCGCGGGTCGAGCGGGTGCAGCGCGGAGCCGAGCGCGGCGCCGGGGTGCGCGTGGTGCGCGGCGAGACGACCTACTTCGCGCACGTCGACGGGCTGGGGGAGGAGGACCTGGAGCGCGCCGCCGACGCGGTCGCGGCCGCGGCGCGCGGCGAGCGCCCCGAGCCGCAGGCGCTCGAGGCGGCCGACTCGGCCGACCCGCAGGAGATCGCGACGCCGCCCGCGCGAGGTCCCGGCCGAGCGCAAGGCCGAGCTGCTTCGCGCCTGCGACGAGACCGCCCGAGCCGCCGGGCGACGAGGTCGCCCAGGTCAGGCGAGCTACGCGGAGGGCCGCCGCCGGGTCACGGTCGCCAACTCGAGCGGGCGGTTCGCCGCCGACGACCGAACCCGGGTGCGGCTCGGCGTCCAGGTGGTCGCGCGGCGCAACGGGACCGGGTCGAGACCGGCTTCGAGACGCTGGGCGGCCACCGCGGCTTCGAGCTGGTCGAGGACGGCGCCGCCGAGCGCACCGCCGAGCGCGCCGCGCGGATCGCGCTCACCCTGCTGGACGCCGATCCGGCGCCCGCCGGCGCGATGCCGGTGGTGGTCGGCGGCGGCTTCGGCGGGCGTCCTCTTCCACGAGATGACCGGCCACGGCCTCGAGGCCGACCACATCCAGAAGGGCGCCTCGGTCTACGCCGGCAAGCTGGGCGAGCAGGTCGCGGCGCCCCACCTCGACGCCTTCGACGACGGCCGGCTGCCCGGCGAGTGGGGAACGGACGGGATCGACGACGAGGGAACGCCGACCCAGCGGACCGCCGTGATCCACGAGGGCCGGATCACCTCCTACCTCTACGACCTCGTGCGGGCGCGAAAGGACGGCGTCGACTCGACCGGCAACGGGCGGCGCGAGAGCTTTCGCCACCTGCCGATCCCGCGGATGACCAACACCTACATCGCCCCCGGGGAGGCGCGACCCGAGGAGCTGATCGCCGAGGTCGACACGCGGCTTCTACGCCGTCTCGTTCGCCGGCGGCCAGGTCGACCCGACCACGGGCGACTTCGTCTTCGGGGTCTCGGAGGGCTACCTGATCGAGGGCGGCAAGGTGACCAAGCCGTGCCGCGGCGCGACCCTGATCGGCAACTGCCTCGACGCGCTCGGCAAGATCGACGCCGTGGCCTCCGACTTCGAGATGAAGACCGGCTTCTGCGGCAAGGGCGGCCAGAGCGTGCCGGTGGGAACCGGCCAGGGCCACGTGCGCATCCGCGAGCTGACGGTCGGCGGGACGGCGGTCTGAGGCGTCCGCGCCCGGCTATGCCCGGGCGGAGAGGAGCCGCTCGAGCTTGTCGAAGCTGTCCCCCCAGCCGTCCCGGTGGAGGGCCCGGCGCGCCTCGGTCTTGAACGGCCCCTGCGCCAAAGCGACCTCCGTCGATTCGCCCAGGCCGCGAAACGACAGCGTGACCAGGGTCTCGACGTCGTCCGGGTCGGGGTCCTCCCAGACGAACGTGAAGGAAAGCCGCGCTGGCGGGTCGACCTCGCGGAACTCCCCCGTCAGGTAGAAGGGGTCGCCCTCCGGCGGCTGCATCTCGATCCGATAGCGCTCTCTGACGCGCGGTTGGTACCGCAGGCTCGCGATCCTGAAGCCCTGAGGACCCCACCATGCGGCTAGCTGGCTCGGGTCGCGAAACGCCGCGAAGGCGACGTCGGGTGGCGCCGGGAGGACGCGCTCGAGCTCGAGCATTAGCCCGTCAGATTGGCTGTTCAGAAGATCGCCTCCAACTCGTCCGAAATCGCCACAGCCTCCTCAATCGAATAGGTGGGGTGGATGCTCGTCGTGTTCCACTGGATGAGCCGGCTCCGGACGACGAAGTTCCTGACCGCCTCGATGTCGTCGGCGTCGACGACGGCAAGCACGATGTGGTCGGGGCCGAATATGCGGAGCGTGACGATATCGACGCCTAGCCGCTCCGCGAGCTGTGGGATCTGTCCCGCGCCCTGCTTCAGCATCTGGCGCGTCTGGGCGTTGGAAGTGGGGCACAGCTCAGGCGGGTGCTTCGCGATGACGGCGAACGTGGTCATGGCTTTCCTCCAAGTGCGATCGCGGGGCCGGATTCGCCGGCGCCGCTCCTTCATCTGCCGAGATCGAGGCTCGCAGCCGCCCGTTTCCCGGACCTTTCGCCGAGCTTTCTAAGCTTGCTGAGCAGTGGGGGGAGGAGCCGTGAAGATCCATCTCTGCGGACGGCTCGTGGCCGAGTTCGGCGGGCGCCGCGTGGACGACCACCTGCCGGGGGCGAAGGGGCGGCTTCTGTTCGCGTATCTCGTGCTCAACCGGAGCCGTCAGATGCAGCGGGATGAGCTGCTCATGGCGGTCTACGGCGAGGAGTCGACGCCCGACCATCACCCCCGCCTGAACGTGCTGGTCTCAAAGCTGCGGCGCGTCATCGGCGCGGAGCGGCTGGTCGGGCGGTCGGAGGTGGAGCTGAGACTGGCACCGGACGCCTTCGTCGACGTGGAGGCGGCGCTCGAGGCCGCACACCGAGCGGAGTCGCACGTCGCAAACGGCGAGTGGGCGCAGGCGTGGGGCCCGTCGGGCGTCGCGTATCACGTCGCGAGCCGCCCGCTGCTCCAGGGTCATGAGCAGCCCTGGCTCGACGATTGGCGGCGGCGGCTCGAGGACGTCCGCCTGCGGGGGCTCGAGTGCCTCGCGGAGGCACGGCTCGGTCTCGGCGGCCAGACCCTGCCCCAGGCGGAGGAATGCGGGCGTCGGCTCGTCGAGCTCGCCCCTTACCGCGAGACGGGCTATCGGATCCTCATGGAGGCGCTCGAGCGCCGCGGCAACGTCGCCGAGGCGCTGCGCGTCTACGACCGCCTGCGCGTCCTGCTGCGCGACGAGCTGGGCGTGGCGCCTAGTCCCGCCGTGCAGACCGTGCACCGGCGGATGCTCGCGGAGACGAGCACGACGACGGCCTAGCTCTCGTCCTGCGAGATCTCCTCGGCCTGCGCCAGGATGTCCGCGCGGGAGACGTGACCGACCAGGTCGGGGTGATCCTTGCCCAGGTGCTCCTGCGCGTTCGCCCAAAGCTGGTCGTCGTCCTCGCCCTTGACGACGTAGCCGCACACGCAATTGATCTGCTTCACGCTGGAATCGTAGGCGCAGTCACTAGATTGCGGGCGATGGAGCTCGCAACCATCGCCGAGCACGCCGTCGAAGCGGCGCAGGCAGCCGGCGCAGCCGACGCCGAGGCCTACGTCGAGGACTCGGTCGGCCGCGAGATCCGCGTGTTCGACGGCGAGGTGGAGAGCCTCACCGACGCCGGGCAGCGGGGCCTCGGCGTGCGCTGCTGGATCGACCACCGCTCGGGCTACGCCTACGGCACCGACCTGACCGAGGACGGCCTGCGGCAGATCGCCGCCGGCGCGGTGGAGGCCGCGCGCGTCGCGGACGTCGATGAGTTCGCGGCGCCCCCCGCGCCGGCGGACGGGGCGGCGCCCGAGATCCCCGGCCTCGTTGACCCGACCCTCGCCGACTGGGACACGGAGGGGAAGGTCGAGCTCGCCCAGGCGATCGAGCGCACCGCGCGCGCGGCCGACGGGCGCGTGGTCGGGGTGGAGACGACCGTCTACGTGGACGAGGAGCAGCGGGTCGCGCTCGCCTCGTCGACCGGCCTGTCCGGCGCCTGGGAGGCGACCGCAGCGTACGCCTTCCTCCAGGCGATCGCCGAGTCCGACGCCGACAAGCAGACGGGACTCGGCTTCGGCATGGCGCGCTCGCCCCAGGCCCTCGACCCGGAGGAGATCGGCCGCGAGGGCGCCGAGCGCGCCGTCTCGCTCCTGGGGGCGACCAAGCCCGCCTCGCGCACCTGTCCGGTCGTCCTCGACCCGATCGTGGCAGCGAGCTTCGTCGGCATCATCGGCGCCACGCTCTGCGCCGACGCGGTCCAGCGCGGGCGCTCGCCGTTCGCCGGCAGGCTGGGGGAGGAGGTCGGCTCGGCCGCGCTCACGCTCACCGACGACGCGGTCGATCCCGCCGGCCTGAGCTCATCGCCGCTCGACGGCGAGGGCTCGCCGCGCGGGCGGACCCCGCTGGTCGAGGCGGGCGCGCTCGCCGCCTACCTGCACGACTCCTACACCGCCCGCCGCCAGGGCGACGGCACCCGAACCACCGCCAATGCCTCGCGCTCGGGCTACCGCTCACCGCCCACGGTCTCGACCTCCAACCTCGTCGTCGCGCCGGGCGAGAGGACCTTCGAGGAGCTTCTAGCCGACGCCGACGGCGGCGTCTACGTCACCGACGTCGCCGGCCTTCACTCGGGCGTGAATCCCGTCTCCGGCACGTTCTCGGTGGGCGCGACCGGCCGGCTGATCTCCGGCGGCACCTTGGCCGACGCCGCCGACGAGTTCACCGTCGCCTCCGACCTCACCTCGATGCTGAAGGCGGTCGCCGCGGTGGGCAGCGAGCCGCGGTGGGTCCCCTTCGGGGGGTCGGTCAACGCCCCGCCGCTCCTGATCGCCGAGATGGCGATCGGCGGCGCCTGAGATCCGGGCCGTCATGCAATGGGGCCGACAAATGGCGCGACCAGCTGCCCGAGGACGCGTTCGCCGAGTTGGCGAATGCGGTGTGGTCAGTCGCCGGTGCGGATGGCCCGTCTACGCGAGGCGCTGGGAAGCTGGGATCGACGCCCACAGCGAGCCGTCGCCCACCGGCCGCCGAACCGCACGTCGCTCGCCGGTGGCCGTGATGAGCGCTGTCTCTACTGCGGCCAGGTCGGGGACACCCAGGTGCTCAGTCATCACGGCAGCCACCTCGGCCGTTGTCAGCGCGTACGGGAAGGCGTTCAGCACTTCGAGCGGATCCGCGGCTGGTGGGTGACGCTCGAGCGCGGGATCCAGGTTGGCGATGACTACGTCGTAGGCCTCGATCGGCTGGAAGCCCCCCGCTTCCAGCCGCTGTCCGTTAGGCCCATCGAGGACCAGTGACGGCGCCGTGTAGCGCACCGCACCGTCGGTGTTCGCCGCCTTGCCCTGGAACTCAGTCGGGGATCCCGCCGCCGCTCGCGCACGAGCACGGTCGGCTTCATAGGCGGCCACGACCTCGGGATCGTCGATGCGTTCCACCACGGTGCTCGCCTCCAGACCGTCAACACTCGCAAGCGCCGAACGCAAGGTGTCAAGGTCGTCCAGGGTCCCGGTTGTCGTGAACTGTGCGAACTGCAGCGCCCGCAGCGCGGCGGGCTCCAGCGCCGGCGACGTCAGTCGCGTGGCGACGACCGCGCGACAGGCCGGAGACGTGGCGCTCAATCGCGCCTTCGGCGTGATCTGAAAGGGCATTTCGAAACGGCGAAAACGGCCGTAGCCGATCGCCGATCGCGTCGGCGTGTAGCCTCGGGCCGCGTATTGATCGGCTTCCTCAGTGAGTCCGATCATCACAAGCGTCCAGCGCAGCTGCTCTCCGTAACGCCATCTCAGGGTCGTGTGCGCCGGCAAAGCCGAGTAGGCCCACGGACATCCGGGGTCCGTGAAATGCGTGACCTGAATCACCGCGTAATCGTCGCAGCTAGCCCCACCCACAGGCAAGGAACGGCGCATCGGGCAATCGCGCTCGAGTTGATGCCGCCCGTGAGCGTGCCCGTCGCCTGCTTGAGGTGGCCACCGTTCGGGGTCGTCACCGGTATGAAGCTCGCGCCCGCGATCGAGACGCCGATGGGACCCAGCCCGGCCACGTCCAAACCGTTGACGACCTGGGTGCCGAAGGGCACGGCGTGGCGCCTCCCCTCCGGACAGCAGCGCCCGATTTCGCGCTGCGACGATCATCGTCCCACAGGTGGGCGAGCGAGGCCGACTCCTGGGGCGCCTACTCGATCGGGCTCGGCATCCCCAGGTGGAAGCCCTGCGCGTAATCGACGCCCAACTCGGCGATCAGCTCCAGGGTGCGCTCGTCGTTCACGCGCTCACCGACCGTCGGTCGCCGCAGGGACCTGGCGACGTCGACGATCGAGCGCACGATCTCCCGGTCCACCCGGCTCGCCGCGAGCCCGCCCACCAGGTCGCCGTCGATCTTGATGTGGTCCACGGGCAGGTGCTTGAGGTAGAAGAACGATCCGAAGCCCGAGCCGAAGTTGTCCAGGGCGAAGCCGCAGCCGAGCTCGTGGACGCGCTCCGCGAAGCGCCGCGCCCGGTTGAGGTCGGCGACGGCGATCTGCTCGCTCGCCTGGAAGATCAGGCTGCTCGGCTCCGCGCCGCTCGCGTGGAGCTCCTCGGCGATGGACTCGAGGTAGCCCTCGTCGTCGATCGTCTTCGCCGCCACGTTCACCTCGAGGCAGAGCGGCTCGGGATCCGAGGCCCTCGCGGCGATGTGCCGGATCGCCTCGACCGCGGCCCGCCGGTCGAGCAGCTGCACGAGGTCGAAGCGCTCGGCAGCCGGCAGGAAGGCGTCCGGCGGGACGATTTCGCCGCTCGGAGTGCGTATCCGTAGCAGGACCTCGTGGCGGTGGATGCGCCGGCTTTCGAGCTCGATGATCGGCTGGCGGTGGAGCACGACGCGGTCCTCGTCGAGCGCGGCTCGGATCTGCTCGGCCCACGACGTCCGGTCGACTGTGCGGCGGGGGAGCCGCCGCGAGTACATCGCGATCCCGTCGCCCCCCGTCCGCTTCGCCTCATACATCGCCCGGTCCGCGGCCCCCAGGGCCTCCTCCGCGCCGGTGAAGTTGCGCCGCAGGCTGGTGAGCCCGAGGCTCACGGTGGGGCGGACCGCCTCGCCGGCCAGGACCTGGTCGCGGCCGCGGTAGCGCTCGAGGAGGTCCTCGCCGACCGCCGCGGCCTCGTTCAACCGCGAGCCGCGCAGGATCACCGCGAACTCATCGCCGCCCAGGCGGCCCACGGCGTCGGTCTCGCGAAGCCGCTCGCGAAGAAGCTCGGCGGTCTCCCGCACGAGCGCGTCGCCGACCTGGTGGCCGAGCGTGTCGTTCACCTGCTTCAGCTTGTCGATGTCCATCATCAGGAGCGAGCTGGGGTGCCCGTCGCGGCGCATGAGCTTGATCTCCAGCTCGAGCTCGTCGGTGAACCGCCGCCGGTTGAACAGCCCCGTCAGCGGGTCGTGGTCGGCGAGGAACTGGAGCCGGCTCTCGAACGTCTTTCGCTCGGTGACGTCGGTGAGCATCCCCTCGTATCGTGGGCGCCCCTTCTGCGCCCGTGCCGAAGCACGCCCTCGTCGCGGATCCAGATCGACCCGGCCGTCCTTGGTGATCATCCGGTACTCGGAGGCGAGCGGCACGCCGCGGACGCTGTCGCGCTCCTCCTCCTCGATCACCCGGTCGCGGTCCTCCGGGTGGATGCGCCTCGCCCACAGCGTCGGGTCCGAGGTCCACTCTTCCTGCGTGAACCCGAGCAGCCGCTCGAGCTGCGGCGACACGTAGCGCCAGCTCGCCCTCGGCCCCCGGCTCGGCGACGTAGCTGACGGCGGGAAGCCGCTCGACGAGGCTGCGGTAGCGGCTCTCGGCCTCCGCGCAGCCGCTCCTCCGCCTCGACCAGGTCGCCGATGTCGGTGGCGATCACGACCACGCCGATCGTCTCGCCCGTCGCCGTCGCGCAGGGGCGAGGCGTTGAACATCAGCTGGACCTCGCCGCCGTCCTTCCTGAGCGCGGTGACCCGGCGCCGGAAGCGAGGCTCGCCGCCCTTGACCCGCTCGAAGCTCGACGCTGAGCTCCGGTAGCTCGCCGGGCGCCACGAACTCGCCGAAGTGCCGGCCCAAGACCTCGTCGGGCTCGAACCCCAGGATCTCCCGGCACGCCTCGTTGACGAACCCGATCCGCCCGTCGGGGTGGATCAGCGCGATGACGTCGGTCGACGTCTCGACCAGGGCACGGTAGAGCCGATCCCCGCCATCCCCGGCGTGCAGATCGGTCGTCATCGTCGTGAGCCTTGCCCGGTCTTGGCCGGGCATCCGACTCATCGACCGTTTGGCTGGATCCCTCAAGCGGCCTCTCCTTGGCCAACGGATGCGCGAGTGCCGCGCCCTCCAGGACCCTACCCCGGAGGCCCAGGCATATGCGGCGGCGTCGCCGGTCCGGGTTTCTCGCTATTTGCGAACGCGACGGGTGCACGGGCGCGGCGCGAGTGCTTGCATCCAAACCGTCGTAGACGTGAAGTAGAGGGGGCATCGTCGTGACCGGGGGCGTACGCCGACTCATCGGGGTTCTGATTCTTTGGAGTCTCGTATGACGACGGTCCCGACTGCCCGCCCCGCGGCCGTTCGACCGCCGGCGGCAACCGCATGGCGGGAGCGGTCGGCGCGCCTGTACGAGGAGCTCATGCGTCCGTCCCGGGCACTCGTTCGCCGCGCCTTCCGCGGCGCGTTTACGGACGACGAGATCGAGGACATCTACTCGAACGCGTGGGTGGGGACGCTGCGCGCGCTGGAGCACCGGCATCAGGCACTCGACGACGCGGAGGTGCGCAAGTACGTCCTCACGGCGGTGGCTCATCACGCCAGCAAGGAGATCCGACGGCGAAAGCGGCGGCCCGTAGCGTCGCTGGACGGGGTCCACGTCGTGCCAGACGACGGCCCGTCCCCTGACGAGACCGCGGCGAAGCGCGAGCAGTCGAGGGTGGCGCGAGATGTGCTGTCGAGCCTGCCGCCACGGCGGCGCGCGGTGATGCTCCTTCGCTACGGGTGGGGCCTCGAGCCGCAGCAGGTTTGCGAGCTCGTGAAGGGCCTCTCGCCGCGCGCCTATCGCAAGGAGATCACGCGCGGCATTGACGAGCTGGCGGCGAAGCTCCGCCTCGTGGAGAGAGGGGAGTGGTGCTCGGACCGCGAGCCCCTGCTCAAGGCGTATGCCTCGGGACTGGCCGATGAGGAGCAGCGCCGCCAGGCCCAACAGCACCTCTCCCACTGCCGTCATTGCGGCGATTTCGTGGGCAAGCTGAGTGGCCACCTCCACGATATCGGCAGCGCCGCAGCTATCCCGACGACGGCCGATGCGATCGGCGAGGGTCGAGTCTCGCTGGTGGATCACGTGGCCGACCTAGTCCGTCGGGCAAAGGAATCCGCTCTCAGCGCCTTCGGTCGCAACGCTGGCGACGGCGTGCAGGAAACCTCCGCACAGACGATCAGCGTCTCGGGCAGCGCCCGCGGCGCAGGGGCTGCCGGTACCGGGGTACTGGCGAAGATCGCCGGAGCCGGGACCGCGGGAAAGCTCACGGCGATGTGCCTCGGCGGCGGCGTAGCGGCGACCGCTTGTCTCGCGACGGGCGTCGTGCCGACCCGTATTTCCGACCTGGGAGGAGGGGACGGGACGAAGCCGGCGACGGCGGTCGGGAACGCGAGACATATCGGGCATCCGGCGCGCGTGCAGACGGCGCGGTTTGGCGCGCCGTACCAGGACGTGGACACCCACCACCCGCAGCCAAAACCGGATCCGCCGCCGACGCCAACCACGACGACAACGACGGTCGCTACTCCACCGCCGACGGTCACGACCACACCCGTCCCGGCCGCCACGACGACGCCATCTCCAATCGCGCCGAGCACTCCGCCCCAGGAGCAGGAGTACGGCGTCGCCTCAGCGGCGACCACGCCGAGCGGTGGGAGCGCGTCGTCGAGCGGAGGCGGGGGAGGATCTGCTGTCAAGCAGGAGTTCGGGCCGTGAGGGGGTTCGGGCGACTCCATGCCGAGGGGCTGGCCACCGGGACGCTCGTGGCTCTCCTTGCTCCAGCCCTGGCGTGGGGCGCCGGGCAGACCTATGAGGTCGTCCAATGCGACCCCCTCAATCGCGATGTCTCCGACCTCACATTGGAGGACGCGCCCGCTTACGCGGTCAAGCAGATGTGCGCGGACCCGCACAACAACCATGCGATCAAGATCGCGAACACCCGGTTCGCCAGGCACGGCCGCTTGGGCCGCGTCCAGTGGTCAACGGGCTCACCCGCACTGCGAATCGTCGGTGTGCAGGCCGAGGCCTGGCTGCGCCGAGACAACGGCCACGTTCCTCGGATGTATGTAGCGGACGCGGAAGGGCAGGAGATCGCCCCGGTGGCGGCGGGCCTGAGCCACCCAACCGACTTCAGGAACTACTCATGGCAGTCATCTACCGCCCGGCCCGAGCAGTTCGTAGCCCAACTTCGCTGTGAGCGCCCCGACGGCTGTCGGCACTCGGGAATCGCGAAGACCTGGCTGCGGAACGTGCATTTCGAGGTGGCGGATTATGCGGATCCCGAGTTCCAGGAATCGGCGGAGCACTGTTCGCACCTGGATGGCATCGAGGCCAACAGGCGTTAAACGTCCGGGCTCATCGATGTTGGCTCGGGAATCCGCGGGATCGCAGCGACGGCGAACGGCGCTCCGCTTCGGGACTTATCTGGCGACTGCGAATTAATTCTTGGCACCGAGCTCACCCCATCGTTCCAGCCGTGTGCACCCCAGGCCTTACTCGATGCGAACTCCGATACGGCCGGCCCGCCATTCCAAGATGGGTCGAACGAACATAACGATCTGCGCCGTCGATTTCGCGTCGAATCGAACATGTACGAACCGGATCCGTCCGCGTCGATAACGCCCGACCCACGCTGGCTTTCAGCAGCACCCAGAATCCAAACGACCCCGAGCTGATTCGGGCGCAGGTGTCCGATGCTACGTCCGGCGTAAAGAGCGGTCGAATCTATTACCGACGCCTGGGGTCGCGGTACATGGCGCCCACTGAACACCCAATTCGGGTCCGAACAGCTTCGAGCGCGTGTTGATTCAACCGTCGATCCACCGGGGAGCTACGAGTTCATGGCCGTCGCCACCGATGTCGCCGGCAATAGCACCCTCGCGACCACACGGGCCGATGGCCGTCACATGGTCTTGCGGTTTCCGCTTAAGTCCGGGGTGCGGCTCAGCGGGCATTTGACCGGCGGGACCTCTCATCTCACTGTTGGCTACGGTCGGCCGTCGACGGTGTCCGGTGAGCTAACGGATGCGGCGGGCAAGCCCCTGACGAATCAGAACGTGACGGTCACTGAGTACTTCGGCGAAGGTGCACTGATCGATCGCAGAATTCGGACCGTGACGACTGACGCGCAGGGGCATTGGAAGGAGCGGCTGCCTGGTGGACCATCCCGCCAGATCGTGGCGGACTACGCGGGGACCCGGCGCTATCTGACCGATGCCACGCGAGTAGGAAGCCTGCGGGTCCGGACAAAGGCGACCCTCCACCTGTCGGGGCATAAGGTGCGCGAGGGCCGTCACGTTGCATTCAAGGGCCGCGTTGGTCATCTCGCTGCAAGGATCCCCGCCGGCGGCAAGCTGGTCGAGCTCGAGGTCAAGGATGGACACAGCTGGCAGACGGTCCGCCACCCCTTCTACACGCGGGCCAACGGCAAATACAGGCTCCGCTACCGGTTTGGGCGCTTCTATACGCAGAACGTCCGTTACCGTTTCCGAGTCCGGGTGCTGCGAGAACACGATTGGCCGTACAAGGCTCCGGCAAACTCGCGAGTGCGAAAGCTCCTCGTGAAGGCGCGGTGAAACCAAACGAGGGCCACCAAGGAGGGACCCGATCAGAAGGCATCTGAGTTACGCAAATGTGACGGCGACGCTCGCGCTCGTCCTCGCAATCGCGGGCGGGGCAGCCTACGCAGTCGACAAGATCCATTCCCGCGACATCGCGAACAGCTCGGTCAAATCCGCCGACCTAAAGAATCGCAAGGGGGTCAGAGGCAAGGACGTCAGGCCCAACAGCCTCAGGGGGCAGACAGATCGATGAGCAGCACGCTTCAGGCTGGTCCATCGCGCGCGATCGCCGGGCAGCGAAACTGGCGACCTGTGCCCCTAAGGTGACCCCTAGGAACTGTGTCGCGCACAACCATCTCGGTGGCAAGACCATCGAAGTCTGCTCGTCTTGCTACGGGCAATCAGGAAAGCCTTGGCGGGCCCGGCGCAGGCCTCATGTCGGATCAGGATCGACGGCGTGCAGGAGCCGTTGGCGGTAAATCCCGGCGAGGCGCAACACCGACAACACCGATGTCACGGCACCAATGGCTTCGCCCGTACATTCATGTCAGCGGATCCTGTTGCACGCTGGACAGCACACCGTCGCCTTAAGCTGCAAGCGCCTGACCGGGCAGGTACGCATCAACGAGCCGACGATCGCAGCCATCGCGATCGCTGCGGGCTGAGGCGCCGCGCAGCCGCCGCGGCTACAAGTCGTAGCGAGCCAGGTCGGTGTCGAGGCGCTCGCGCTCTGAGGTCGAGCGGCTTTCCGGAGTTGCCGCGGCTTCGCGGGCGCGCCCGGCGCGGCGCCAGCGCCGCAGGCCGATCGCGATCGCGATCGCGGCGAGCAGGATCGCGACGCCCGGGACCAGCCAGGCGGTGAGGTCGAAGCCCGACTTCGGCGGCTCGGCCAGCACCTGGGTGCCGTACTGGGCGACGAGCTCGTCCTTGATCTCGTCCTTGGTCTTCCCTGCGGCGATCTCGCGGCGGATGAAGGCGCGCTCGCGGTCGGCCTGCGGGGAGGAGGAGAGGTTGAGCGCGGTGCCGCAGATCGGGCACATCACCTCGTCCTCGACGTCGGGGAGCGTCGTCCTGGGCTGCGGCGGGCGCCGGGCACCGCCGGCTGGCGAGCGCCGGTGGGCAGGAGGAGCGCCGCGGCGATCGCGAGCGCGAGCATGCGGTGCGCGCCCGCCTCATTGCTTCGCCTTCCCGGTGAGGTAGGGCGCGACGTTCGCGTCGCAGGTAGCGCGTCGGTGACCGGGCCGAGGCTGTGGAGCACGAGCTTGCCCTGCGGGTTGACGAGGAAGGACTCCGGGACGCCGGTCGTCCCGAGGTCGTCCTGGGCGAAGTCGCCGTTGCCGTCGCGGAGCTGCGGATAGGTGATGCCGTAGCTGCTGGACGAAGCTCAGCGCGTCGTCGGAGAGGTCGTTGGTGTCGATGCCGAGGATCGTGAAGTCGCCGGCCGCGGTGTGCGCGTCGTAGAAGCGCTCCAGGGCGGGCGACTCGCTCGCGGCACGGCGTGCACCACGAGGCCCACACGTTGACCAGCACCCAGCGGCCGCGGTAGTCGGCGACCGAGCCGGTGCCGTGGCCGTCGAGCTCGGGGAGCGGAGGTGTCGCGCCGGGACCGGGTCGCCGAGCGCGAGCGACGGGCCGCACTTCTTCAGCAGGCCGTAGGCGAGCAGGCCGACGACGGCGAGGACGGCGATGAAGACGGCGAAGGTCGCGCGCGCTCACGGCCGGAAGGGTAGAGAGGCGGCCGCGGTGCCGCCTAGAATTACGGCCTCGGCTGCGGACGTAGCTCAGCTGGTAGAGCGCGAGCTTCCCAAGCTCGAGGTCGCGGGTTCGAGACCCGTCGTCCGCTTGGATGGCCCGGGGGCCGTCAGCACGCGCGCGGCGTGGATACCGCCACCGGGAGGACCTCGCGGCGGACGCGCTTCGGGCGGTCCTGCTGCGCTCACGCGCCTTGCGATGGCACGTACGAGCACGATCGGCCCGATCACGGCTCCAGCCAGCAGCCCCGCGGCAAGCGCGAGGGCAAGCAGGGGAAGCGCGGCCACCAGCAGCAGAGCGATCCCGGGCAGCGCCAGCGGAGCCAGCGCCAGGGTCACGATGCCGCCACCGGCGAGCCACTTGGAAGCCTCGTCGACGATCTCGCCAGGCCCAATGCGGTTCATGACAGCTCCTTTCGTCGTCTCGTCTAATGACATGACCCGACGACGGGCGGATGTGTGACCGCTTTAGTGCTGACGCTGGGTGTCAGAGCCGCTTATCAGGATTTCGTGGACCTCGCGCATCGAGCCGCAGACGACGTCCGCCTCACCCAGGGCAGCCGCACGGTGCGTCGTCGAGACCGCGATGACCGTCATGCCCGCCTCCTTCGCAGCGGCGATCCCGGCTGGGGCATCCTCGACGACCATGCAGCTCCTGGCGGGAACGCGGAGCGCCAGGCCCGCCTGCCGGTAGGGCTCGGGGTGCGGCTTGCCGTGCTCGACGTCATCGGCGGTGACGAGCACCGGCGGGGTGGGCAGGCCGGCCGCGAGCAAGCGCCCTGTCGCGAGGCTCCTGTTTCCCGATGTCACGACGCCCCAGGGCCCACGCGCGGCCGCGACCACGCAATCGAGCGCGCCCGGTAGGGCCGCAAGTCCGGCCGAGTGCTCCTCTTCCCACCCGTCCAGGCGGCGCGCCTCCTGTGCGCTGTCCAGATGCGGGGCGACCTCGCGCACCACGTCCCGGGCGGGGCGGCCGTGAGCGATCGCCCGGACCTCCCCGAATGCGATGCCCTGCTCCTCGGCCCACCAACGCCAGGCCCGCTCCACCAGCGCCGTGGAATCCACGAGGACGCCGTCCAGGTCGAAGATCACCGCCCGGTTAGGTTTCTCGCCCATAGGTTGATCTTCGCCTTTGGTCGCTACGTGCGACGAAGGCCACGGGGAAGGAGCTCTCATGGACAGTTTCCCTCGCTTCGACTTCACCGACCAGGTGGTGCTGGTGACCGGCGCTGCTCGCGGGCTCGGGCGCGCGACCGCGGTGGCGCTCGCCGAGGCCGGCGCGGACGTCGCGCTCGGCCTGCGGGACCAAAGCAGTGGGGCGGACGTGGTGGAGGAGGTCGAGTCCCGCGGCCAGCGGGCGCTCGCCCTGCAGATGGACGTAACGAACCTCGATCAGGTCTTCGGCGCCGTCGATCGCACCGTCCGCGAGCTCGGTCGCCTCGATGTCCTCATCAACAACGCCGGGTTGGGCCCCGAGAATCCCGCCGAGGACGTCGGCGAAGAGGACTTCGATCTCACGGTCGCGGTCAATCTCAAGGGCACGTTCTTCGCCAGCCAGGCCGCGGGCCGCGCGATGATCCGGCAGGGAGGCGGCCGCATCGTCAACCTCAGCTCGCAGGCGGGCTTCGTCGCGCTGCCCGGCGAGGCGATCTACTGCATGACCAAGGCCGGGGTGGCTCATCTCACCAAGTGCCTGGCGATCGAGTGGGGCCGGCACGGGGTCAACGTGAACGCCGTCGCGCCCACCTTCATCGCCACCCCCGGGACGGCCGAGGCGCTCGAGGACCCCGATTTCCGCGCTGACGTCATCGAGCGCATCGCGGGCCTCCACCGGGTCGGCGATCCGATGGACGTGGTGGGGGTGGTGCTGTTCCTGGCCTCGCCCGCCGCGTCCCTGATCACCGGCGAGACCGTCCTGATCGACGGCGGCTGGACCGCCCGCTGAGCGGGAGAGCACTCGGGCCGCGACTCGACTACCCGCCGGCGGGCACCGGCTGCGCCTCGGTGGCCTTCTCCTCGGCGCCGACTCGATTCCCGGTCTCGGGGTCGAAGAGGTGAAGGGCGGCGGTGTTGACCCAAAGCCTCCCCGGTTGACCCTCCCCAGCTCACTCGTCGAATCCAGGCGAACGACGAACGAGGGACCCTCCGCGGCGTCGGGCTCCGGAGCGCTGCCGTCGTGCGATGAGAGGATCGTCTCGGTCTCCGCGGCGGGCTCGTAGGCCAGGTGAGCGAAGACGTCCGACCCCGTGTCCTCGATCACGTCGAGAGTGGCGCTGAACGTGTGGCCCTCGCGGCTCTCCTGGATGACCGCCGCGTCCTCCATGTCCTCGGGACGGATCCCGACGATCACCCTGCTTCCCGTACCCAGCTCGCCGAGCTGGGCCCGCAGCGCGTCGTCGAGCGGGATCGTGGTGATCGGCGTCCGCAGGCTCCCGTCCTCGACCTCGGCGACCAGGAAGTTCATCGCCGGCGCCCCGATGAACCCCGCGACGAAGAGGTTCTTCGGCCGGTGGTAGAGCTCGTGTGGAGTGCCGACCTGGTGCAGGAGCCCCGCCTGCATCACCGCGACCCGGTGCCCGAGCGTCATCGCCTCGATCTGATCGTGCGTGACGTAGACCGTCGTGGTGTTCAGCCGTCGCTGGATGCGGGTGAGCTCCGCGCGCATCTGGATGCGAAGCTTCGCGTCCAGGTTCGAGAGCGGCTCGTCCATGAGGTAGGCCTTCGGGTCGCGTACGATCGCCCGGCCCATGGCCACCCGCTGACGCTGTCCCCCTGAGAGGGTGGCGGGCTTGCGGTCGAGCAGCTCGGAGATGCCCATGAGGGCGGCGGCGTGCTCCACCTTCTGGCGGATCTCCTCCTTCGGCAGCCGCGCCCGCCTGAGGGCGAACGCCATGTTCTTGAACACCGACATGTGGGGATAGAGCGCATAGCTCTGGAACACCATGGCGATGTCGCGGTCCTTCGGGGTTCGCTCGTTGATCACCTCCCCGTCGATCAGGATCCCCCCCTCCGTCACCTCCTCGAGCCCGGCGAGGAGTCGCAGGGCGGTCGTCTTGCCGCAGCCCGAGGGGCCGACGAGGATCATGAATTCCCCGTCGCGGATCTCCAGGTCGAGATCCCTCACGGCGACCGTGTCGCCGAAGCGCTTCGTCACCCCACTGAAGACGATCTCGGCCACCGCTCCTCTCCCCGTACCTTATGCCCGCGCCGCCGCCGCGCCTCGCACCCTCTGGGAGAAGAACTGCTCTCGCGCCTGGCGAAGCGCGATCGCGATCGCGCCGTGAAGGGAGGCCTCGTGGCCCAGCAGGCTGGTCTCGATCCGGGTCGGTATCGGGGCGAGCGCCGCGACGGTCGAGCGGACGGGACGAAGCAGCGAGGGGTTGCTCCCGATCCCGCCGCCCAGCACGACGAGCTCCGGGTCGATGATCGTGCAGACGGTCGTGATCGCCACCCCGATGGTGCGGGCGATGCCCTCGACGATCGCATCCGCGGCCTCGTTTCCCCCCTCGGCCAGCTCGAACAGCTCCCGCGCGGAGCTCGGCGCGTTGCCATTCCAGTCGTGCTCACGGACGGTGGCCAGGATGCCGGCCTCGCCGACGGCGTCCTCGAGGGCGCCGTGCAGGCGGTGGCGCCGATCGAGGGGATCGCTGCCGGTGAGCAGGTAGCACACCTCTCCGGCGGCCCCGTGAGCGCCGCGCACGAGTTCGTTGTCGATCGAGATTCCCATGCCCACCCCGGCGCCGATCGACAGGAAGGCGAAAGTGGAGACGCCCCGCGCGAGGCCGTTCCAAGCCTCTCCCACCGCGGCGAGATTGACGTTGTTCTCGACGAGCACGGGAAAGCCGAACCGCCGCTCGAGCGCCGAGGCGGGATCGAAGCCGCCGTCCGGGCTGACGTTGTAGGCGAGCGAGGTCACGCGGCCGGTGGACTGGTCGACAACGCCCGGCGTCGAGATCCCGAGCGCGAGCGGCTCGCCATGGTCTGCCCGCGCCTTGCGTATGGCGCCGTCGACCAGCTCGATCATCTGCGCGCCCGGCGCCCGAGCGCTGTCCTTGGCCGTCGCCTGCTTGTCTTCGCAGACGATCTCCCCGTAGATGTCGGCGGCCGCGACGCGGACGTTGGTCCCGCCGATGTCGAGCCCCACGACGAACCCCGCCTTGTTGCTCACGACGTACGACATCGGCTTGCGGCCGCGCCGGCCCTCGCGCGGCCCGGCCTGGTGAACGAGGTCTGCCTGCTCGAGCCTGCGCACCGCCGCCGAGACGGTCGGCTTCGAGAGATTCATGCGGGCCGCGATCTCGGGGCGGGTGATCGGCCCCTCCCGGAACACCGTCTCGAGGACGCCCTGTTCGCTGAGCTCGCGGAGGAAGTGAGGCCCCGCGTTTGACGAGCGCGACCCATCGCGCGGTCGCCGTTCGGACTTCCTCGCTGCCACCGGCCGAATATACATCAGGCCTTTACGTAATTCGAGCTTGACTTCGCATGCGCAGGTGTGTACCGTCCCGGCCGACTTCGTTAAGTGGCCGTACAAAACGGCTGGGGTACCGCCCTGGTGGCAGTTGGCCCCTTGGAGGCGTTCGGGGGCCGTTCAAGTAGAGGTAAGGAGAGCGCATGCGAGGGGATCCAGACGTTCGCGGCGATTCAGGGAGCGGGCGAGATGTCGGCCACGACATAGACAGCCTGCCGTTCACGCGCAGGGACTTCATCGGCGTCAGCGCGGCCGCCGGCGCGGCCTTCTACCTGGCTGCCTGCGGTGGCGGGGGCGGCGAGACCACCAGCACGCTCAGCAAGGAGCCGGTCACGCTCAACAACCTCTTCATGCAGCAGGCCGGCTACAGCCCGCAGGACCTCGCCGGGATGACGAAGGCGTTCGAGAAGAAGTATCCGAACATCACCGTCAAGAACACCCTGGTCCCTTACGACGCCCTGCACGACAAGATCGTCGCGGCGGCGCCGGCGGGCACCTACGACGTCGTGCTCGGAGACTGCATCTGGCCGGCCGAGTTCGGCTCGAAGGGAATCGTCCAGGACATCTCCAACGACGTGAACAGCCTCCCGATCAACAAGATCTTCCCCGGCGCGATCCAGATGGCGCTCTACCAGGACAAGTACTACGGGCAGCCGTGGATCCTGGACACGAAGTACCTCTACTACAACAAGGAGATGTGCAAGCAGGCGGGCGTTTCGACCGCCGACCTGAAGACCCTGGACGGGCTCGTCGCGTCGCTCAAGAAGATCAAGAGCTCCGGGGCCGTCCAGTATCCGTGGATCGGTTCCTGGTCGCAGGCCGAGGCCGTGGTCTGCGACTACGCACAGTTCCTGGGCGCGTATAACGGCAAGTTCCTCGACTCATCCGGGAAGGCCGTCTTCAACACCGGCGGCGGCGTCAAGGCCCTGGAGTTCATGAAGATGCTCCTCGACGAGGGCCTCGCCAATCCGGCCTCGACCTCCGCGCTCGAGGACGACGTCCTGAAGTCGTTCAGCGAGGGCCAGAACGCGCTCAACCTGAACTGGACCTTCCAGCTCGCGACGGCGAACGACCCGAAGCAGAGCAAGGTGGCCGGTCAGTGCGGGATCCTCCACACGCCCGCAGGCCCGAGCGGCAAGGCGCCGGGCTGCAACGGCGGGCAGCCGGTGATGATCACACGCACGGCCGAGCACCCCGCGGAGGCTTGGGCGTACATCAAGTTCATCTCCGGCCAGGTCGTGCAGGATCAGTACTCGACCGTGTCGCTGCCGATCTGGGCCTCTTCCTACGGCGACCCGGCGGTGATCAAGCAGGCGGGCAAGGATCTGGTCGACGTCGCGAAGACGCAGCTGCCCGACATGATCCTGCGTCCTCAGGTTCCCAACTACAACGCGTGCTCCTCGAAGCTGCAGGTCGAGATTCAAAACGCGCTGCTCGGCAAATCCTCGGCCCAGGACGCGTTGAACAGCGCCGCGGACTTCTTCGACTCGAACGCAAACGCCTGACAACCGCCGGCTCCGATGGCCAGCACCGCTGAGACCGCCCCCGGGCGTCCGCCGGCGGTCCCCACGCGCCCGAGCTGGCACGCCCGCACCCGCGAGCTGCGATTCGCGGCGCTCCTGCTCATCCCGAGCATCATCGTCGTCTTCGGGATCGTCATCTACCCGATCCTGCGGACCCTCTACACCTCGTTCCACGCGGTCAACTCGCCCTTTCCCGGGACCTACCCCTTCGTCGGGTTCGACAACTACACGCACGCGCTCGGCAACCCGGACTTCTGGGCCGCGGTCCGGCGGACCGCCTACTTCACGGTCGTCTCGACGAGCCTCGAGCTGGTCTTCGGGCTGGCGATCGCGATGCTCTTGGCCGCGCCGCTTCAAGCTGCGATGGCTATTTCGCTCGATCGTCGTCCTGCCCTGGGCTCTGCCCACGATCGTCAACGGTGCACTCTGGCGTTACATCTTCAACGCCCAGTACGGGGTCCTGAACGCGATCCTCACCCAGATCGGGCTCCAGGACACCTACCACGCCTGGCTCAACTCGCAGACGTTCGCGCTCAATGCGGTGATCTTCGCCGACGTCTGGAAGAACACCTCGCTGGTCGCGTTTCTCCTGCTCGCCGGGCTGACGACGATCCCACGCGAGCTGTATGAGGCGGCGAAGGTGGACGGGGTCAGCGCCTGGCAGGCCTTTTTGCGAATCACGCTGCCGATGCTGAAGCCGGCGATCGTGGTCGTGCTGGTGTTGCGCACGATCGAGGCCTTCAAGGTCTTCGACATCATCTACGTGATGACGCGCGGCGGCCCGGCAAACGGGACGCAGAGCGTCGCCCTCTACACCTACCAGCAGGCCTTCTCCAACGAGCTGTTCGGCTACGGGGCCGCCCTCGCGTACCTGATCGTGGTGTTCATCGCCATCTTCGCGATCATCTACATGCGGGCGATCCGCAGCGAGGACACGGCGATGGGGTGGTGAGCTGAGTGCGACCCTCGCGCCGACATCGCATCCTGATCCACCTCGCGGCCCTGTTCGTCAGCCTGGTCTTCCTCGCGCCGTTCGCGTGGATGCTGATCGCGAGCATCTCCTCGCAGAAGGAGCTGCTCGCCGTCCCGCTCGATTGGATCCCCAATCACATCTCGTTCGAGCGCTACAAGGAGATCTTCACCGCCCACGGTGACAACCCGTTCGCCAACTTCCGCGCCTCACTGCTCAACAGCCTCATCATCGCGAGCTCGGCGGTGGCGATCTCGATCACGGTCGGGGTCTTCGGCGCCTATTCGCTGGCCCGCCTTCGCTTCCGGGCGCAGCGCCCGATGCTGCTCGTCTTCCTCTCCACCTACATGGTGCCGCCGATCGCGCTGGTCATCCCGCTCTACCTGATCATGGTCAACCTCCATCTCCTCGACACGCGGCTCGGCCTGGTGATCGTCTACTGCACCTTCACGACGCCGTTCGTGATCTGGATCATGGGCAACTTCTTCCGCACGATCCCGCACGAGCTGGAGGACGCCGCTCGGGTCGACGGCTGCAGCCGGATTGGCGCCCTCTTCCGGGTGATCCTGCCCCTGGCGCGCCCGGGGCTTCTGGCCACGATGCTGTTCGCGTTCCTGGTCGCGTGGGATGAGTTCCTGTACGCCTTGATCTTCACCTCGACCACGGCGTCGAAGACGGTCCCGGTGGCGATCGCGGAGTTCACCGGGCGCTACACGACGGACTTCGGGCTCCAGGCCGCCGGCGGCATCCTGGCCGCGCTGCCGCCCGTGTTGATCGCCCTCGTGTTCCAGCGCTACATCGTCAGCGGGCTGTCATCCGGCGCCGTCAAGGGATGACACGGCAACGTCGGCGACGGCCGGGATGATGACCAGCGAACAGCCGCCGAGCTTCCGCGAGGCCGTCTTCACCCAGGCCGAGAACCTGGAGGTGGCTGGTGTCGCCGCACGAGCGGCTCTTGCCGAGGTCGACCTTGCTCCGCTTCGAAGCGGCGTTGTCGATCCTCACCGGGATCGGGGCGAGCTGGCATGCGCTCGCCCCCGCCGCGCTGGCGTTGCGGGCGCTGGGCGTCGGGCCTTCGCCGTATCGCCGCAGGACCTGGGCCGCGCCCCCGCCGGGGCCCTGGCCGATGCCTTCGTCGTCGTCTCGCAATCGGGGGCGAGCGCGGAGCCGGTCGCGGTCCTCGAGCATCTCGAGGGCGCGTTCACGGTGGCGATCAGCGCCGTCGGCGAGGGCCCACTGGCGAGCGCCGCCGATGTCTGGCTTCCACTCGGGCACGCTCCGCGACACTCCGGTGGCGACCCTCTCCTACACCGCCACCCTCCAGACGCTGGGGCTACTCTGCGACGCCGTGCTCGAGGGCGAGCCGAGCCCCGAGTGGGACTCGCTGCCGGAGCCGCGCACGCGAGACGCTCGACGATTGCGATGCGCAGGCCCAGGTCACGGCCGGGCGATTCGCGGGGATCCAGACCCTCGACGCCATCGGCAGCGGCGTTTCCGTCGCCTCCGCCGCGGAAACCGCGCTGCTCTTGCGCGAGGGGCTCCGGATCCCTGCCACCGGCTACGAGACCCGTCAATACCTCCACGGCCCGCTGGAGTCGGCTGGGCCGGGGCTGGGTTGCGTCGTCTTCGGCTCCGGGAGGGAGCTCTCACTGACGTCATCCTTGACTTCGTACGGCGCTTTGGTCGCGCTGGTCACCGACCGACCGCCCGGGGGCGGGGACGAGTCGAGCGCATTCGTGATCGCGAGGACTCGCGAGCTCGCGGCGCCGATCCTCGAGATCCTGCCCGTGCAGCTGATGGCCACCCATCTCGCGGCGGCACGCGGCATCGCCATCGGCGAGCTGCGCCGCCAGCAACACGACACCAAGGTGACATGAGCTTGCCATCGGTCACCGTGATCGGGGCCGTCCAGGTCGATCTGCTGCTCTCCCCGCTCGACGATCTGCCGAAACCGGGAGCCGCGCTGTTCATCGACGACATGGGCATCCGGGCGGGCGGGGCAGGGGCGAACGTGGCCTTCGCCTTCGCGGAGATCGGGACGCCCGTGCGACTGATTGGCTGCGTCGGCGACGACCACCTGGGCGAATGGATGATCGAACAGCTTGCGGCCGCCGGCCTGGAGCCGAGGTGATCACCGTTCCCAACCAGTCCACGGGCCTGACGGTGGTCTGCGAGGGGCCAAGTCGCGATCGGACCTTCATCACCTACCTCGGCGTCAACGCCGACCTGGGACCTGTCGATGATCTCGAAGGAGGCGTTCGACGTCGAGAGCTTCCTGTTCTGCGACTACTTCTGCGCGCCCCGGCTGCAGGGCGAAGCGGCGCGCGAGCTCTTGACCGCGCTCGCGGGCGGGCGCCACGACCTTCTTTGACACGTCCTGGGATCCGGAGGGTTGGCCCCGGTCGACCCGAGAGGAGCTCCTGCGATCCTTCCCTATGTCGATGTGTTTCTCCCCAACCAGGCGGAGGCGCGCGCGCTCTCGGGCATCTCGGGTTCGGCCGAGGAGTCGGCGCGCCTGCTTCAGGGCGTCTCGGCGGGTGGGTGATCGTCAAGCTCGGCGCCCGTGGCTGCTTCGCGGCCGGCCCGGCTCGAACCGAGCTGCGGGTTCCCGGCTCCGCGATCGAGGTCGGGGACTCAACCGGCGCCGGCGATGCCTTCAACGCCGGCCTGATCGCCGCCCTCGCCGAGGAGAAACCCTGGCCCGAGGCGCTGCGCGCCGCGACGACGCTCGCTTCGACGATCGTTGCTCGCCCCTCCAGCGAGAGACATGCGCGGCGCCCCGAGACGCCTCGTACCGAGAGCCCGCTTCGTAGATCTACCTGTGCAACCTCGCGCAATTTGTGGTACGGTTGCACGCCGGAGTTGCAGAAAGGGGTTTTACGATTTTCTGGGCCTCTGGTACGCGCCGCCTCCGGCGAATTAAGAATCACCCTTACTAATTCGTGGCCAACGAGGGAGGAATCATGAGTCGTGGTGCCTGGCGGTTTCGCCGCGTGTTCGGAGCAGGATTTCGCACGGTGGTGCTCAGCGCCTTGGCCCTCTCCACCGGCCTCACGTGCGCATTCATCACCTCGGTCGCTGCAGCCTCGACCGTCGACCTCGCCCCGAGATGGCAGGTGCAGAGCAGCGCGATCGCCACCGATCCCGGTGACCGGTTTCCCAGACGGGCTTCCAGACCGCCGGCTGGCTGCAGGTCCACACCAACGACGCCAACGCCGTCGGCAGCGAGGTCGCGGCGGAGCTGCAGAACATCCCCGCCGACGACCAGTGCGGCGCCAACAACATCTTCTACGGCGAGAACATCACCACCTGTCAGGGCGCGCAGCCCGACGCGCACGGCGCCGCCGAACGCGCCGCTACAACGTGCCGTGGTGGTTCCGCACCGAGTTCACTCCGAACCACCAGCCCGGCCAGAACGCCGACGCTCGAGGTGCGCGGGGTCATGGGTCAGGCCGACCTGTGGGTGAACGGCGTGCAGGTCGCGACCGCGACCTCATCCAGGGCTCGGAGCCCGAGTACGACTTCGACATCACGAGCCTGGTCAAGCCGGGCGCCAACGCGCTCGCGTTCAAGATGTACCCGAACAACCCGGGCGGCGATGCTGACCCAGGACTTCAACGACTGGACGCAGACCGCGCGCGATCAGAACACGGGAATCAAGTACCCCGTCCGGCTGCACGTCTCGAACGCGCTGCAGCTGTCCGACGTGCACGTCGACCAGAACAACGCCGCGGACATGAGCAGCTCGGACCTGACCGTCAAGGGCACGGTCAAGAACACGTCGGCGAGGCCCAGGCCGGCGACGTCGACGCGACGATCACGACCCCAGGCGGGGCAACCCGATCAACGTGCACGAGACGGTCAGCCTCGCCGCCGGGCGAGAGCAAGACGTCGTCCACCGTTCGACCCGCGCTGCACATCGACCAACCCGAAGCTCTGGTGGCCCTACCAGATGGGCGATCAGCCGCTCTACCAGCCTCACGATGGAGGCGTCGCAGGGCGGCACGGCCTCCGACACGTCGTCGCGCACGTTCGGCATCCGCACGATCAAGACCTGCCTGTCGGCGCCGGGCACCCAGCGCCTACGACGGCTCGCGCTGGTTCGCGATCAACGGCAAGCCGTTCGTGTTCCGCGGCGGCGGCATGATGGACCAGGACATGTTCCTGCGCTACTCCAAGACGCGCCTGGCGCACGAGATCCAGCTGATCAAGGCGATGGGCCTCAACGGCCTGCGGCTCGAGGGCGACGACCAGCCCGACGACTTCTACGACGAGATGGACAAGGCCGGCCTGCTGGTCTACGGCGGCTTCCTGTGCTGCGACTTCTGGGAGGACCCGTCCAGCTGGTCCGCGAAGGACCACGAGTCAACTACCGTACCGCGCTCACGCTCGGCCGCGCAGCAGCGCAACCACCCGAGCGTGATCTTCTGCAGCTGGAGCGACAACACGCCCAGCGCCGTCAGGAGAGCGGGCGTCCTCAAGGGCATTCGACGGACGCCGACTTCGACATCCCGCTGATCGCCTCGGCGGAGTACAAGTCGACGCCGACGCTGGGCCCCTCGGGCATGAAGGAGGGCCCGTACAACTGGTTCCCGCCGAGCTACGCCTACAGCCTCAACTGCTCCGGGGCGACCGGCGCGACCCGTGCACCAGCGGCGAGTTCGTCAACCGCGGCGGCGCATGGGCGCTTCGAGACCGAGTCCAGCCCCGGCTCGACGGTCCCGACGCAGGACTCGCTCAATCGCTTCATGACGCCGGCGGAGCAGACGCAGATGGTCACCTCGCCGAACCTGCGCCTCTTCAACTCCGGCCGCGGCGCCCAGGACAGCGGCACGAGCTACTCGAGCTTCCAGCACATCGGCGTCCAGGCGACGGCGATCTGCCGCCGCTACGGCACCTGGACGGCGGCGCCGGTCACGTGCCCGACCAACCCGCCCGGCGCGACCGGCCTGTACGCCGACAGCCCCAACATCACGGACTTCGTCCAGAAGGGCAAGGCGCTCAACTACGAGACCGTCCGGGCGCAGTTCGAGGCCTACATCGACCATTCGACGCGGACCGACTCGCCGTCCACCGGCCTCGTCTACTGGATGATGAACAAGCCGATGCCGAGCCTGCTGTGGAACCTCTACAACTACGACTACGACCAGGCCGGCACCTACTTCGGGGCCAAGAAGGCCAACACGCCGCTGCACGTCTACTACTCCTACGCGGCGCCGGAGACAGACCCCGGCAACCGGATGGTCAACGTCGCCAACCTCACCGGCTCGACCGCAGGCCGGGCTGACGGTCAACGCCCGACCTACGACATGACGGGCAAGTCCTCGACTCCAAGGACGCCTGGAACATCACCCTGCCGAGCCAGGGCGTGATGAACCAGCTCTTCCACGATCCCGAACCCGACGCTGCCCGACGTCAACGGCGTCCCGCAGAAGACGTACTTCCTCGAGCTGCAGCTCAAGCGCGGGAAGACCGGTCGTCGACCGCAACGTCTACTGGCTGTCGACGGTCAACGACATTCCGGCCTACACGGGCAACGCCTACCCGAACCTGTCCACCTACGGCGACCTGCGCAACCTGCAGACGCCGCAGCAGGACCCGATCAACGGCCTGCTGTCCGAAGACGACGCTCGACGCCGTGCGCCACCACGCCACGCCCAGTCCGGCTGCCGGACGGCCAGGACACGGCGACCGACGTACCGCCTGACCAACCAGCTCGAGCACGGTGGCGTTCCTCGCGCGCGTCGACGTCCGCAAGGGCAGCGGCACGACGCCCGGACGGGTGACAACCAGGTCCGCCCGGCCAACTACAGCGACAACTACGTGACGCTGTGGCCCGGTCAGTCGCAGACGATCACCGAGAGCTACGGCTCCACGGAGCTGCGGCGGAGGGACCCGGTGGTCAGCGTCGGCCGGCCACAACGTCGACACGGTCAATATCTCCTGCAACGCGGCTGCAGCGCCCAGTCGGGCGTCGAGGACCTCGGCCTCGCCGACGGCAATGTCTCGCTCGGCGGCGCCACGCCCGGCCAGGCGAACACGCCGCAAGGCGATGGCGGAGCTCAAGGAGCGCGTCAAGGTCCGGAAGTAACACCGACCAGCGGAGGGAGGAGTTGCGAATGAGGGCGTTCCGGCTCAGCAGTCAGGAGAGGCGAGGCCGCGGTTCCCGACTCGGCCTCCTGATCGGGGCCCTGGGGTTGGTGTTGCTCGTCCCAGCGGCGTCCGCCGCCGCGGCCCCGGAATTGACGATCTCCGCGGCTCACAGTCCCGCCACCTTCCTCCGGGCGGGGGCCCCGAATACCACCGTCTACGCGGGCACCCTGACCCTGACCGTGACCAACTCGGGCACCGATCCGACCGACGGCAGCCCGGTCACGGTAACCGACGCTCTCCCGGCCGGGCTCTCGGCGCTCGTCAACAACCCCGGCTTTAACGCCGGTCCGATCGCGGCCTCGGGGAGCGGCTGGAACTGCTCGGGCGCCGGCACGAGCACCTGCACGCGCAGCGATGCCCTGGCCCCCGGCTCCTCCTATCCCCCGGTCAAGATCACCGTCAGCGTGGCCAACAGCGCGGCGGCGCAGCTCACCAACTCGCCCTCGGTGGTGGGCGGCGGCGACGCGAACTCGAGCTCGGCCTCGGACTCGATCCCGGTGCAGGTGGACGCCTGCCCCAACGGCTGGTCCTCCGAGGAGACGGTCTCCTTCTCGCCGCCGACCCCGGCGATCGACTCCGGCGTCCGCAACCCCGAGCGGCCGAACGGCTGCTCGCTGCTCGACGTGATCTGGGACGGCGAGCCGTTTTCAAGCCACGGCAGCTTCACCAACCGGGTCGACACCGCGACGGACGCGTTCGTCGCCGACGGTCTCCTGAACGCGGCCCAGAAGAACGCGATCCAGTCGGCCGCGGCGAGGTCGAAGGTCGGCACGAAGAGCGATCACCAGATCGACAACTCCTGCCCGAACCGGATCGCGATGAGCTTCGACGACGGGCCGTCGTTCTACCGGCCGCAGACCCTCCAGATCTTCCGCGAGAACCAAGCCCATGCCGTGTTCTTCGATCTCGGCATGAGGGCGGAGGCCAACCCGCAGCTGGAGCGATTCGAGCGGAGCGAGGGACACGTACTCCTGAGCCATACCTACAACCACACCGACATGAACGCGCTCTCCGACGCCGCGAAGATCGAGGAGGTCGAGCACAACGAGCGCGTCTTCGACGCGATCGGTGCGCCGTTCACCTTCCATGGCATCCGGACTCCGTTCGGCAGCGCCAACACCCATACGCAAGAGGTGGTGAGCTCGCTGGGCTACACCTACTTCCTGAACAGGATCGAGACCGGCGCCGACTACGAGCCTACGACGACCGCCGCGCAGACCCGCGACGGGATCCTGAGCAGGCTTCGGCCGGGCGGCCTGATCGGGCTACACGACGGACCGATCGACACTCCCGCCGGGGCCGCAACGGTGGGGGCCGTGAGCCAGATCCTCCATGGCCCGCGCGATGGGCTACTGCTGGGGCAAGGTGGATCGCACCGGCCAGGTCGTGGCCGATCGGTACGTCTCGACGGGCAGGCCGATTCCGCAGATCGAGAACCCGGTGCCGTACAACTTCATGGAGCGTCCGGGAACGCCGCCCGATCCATGGTTCGTCGCTCCGGATCCGATCGACATCTCCGCGACCCATAGCCCGTCCACGTTCGTCCAGGGACAGACCGCCACGCTGACGCTGGTAGTCACGAACACGAGCGACGACCCGAGTGACCCGGATCCCGTCGGCGGAAGCACGGTCACCGTCCGGGACGCGATCCCGGACGGGCTGACCCCCACGGCCGCTTCCGGGCCTGGGTGGAGCTGTTCCGGCTCGCGGACCAGGACCTGCACGCGCACCGACACCCTGGCTCCCCATTCCTCCTACCCACCGATCACGGTCACCGTGAACGTGTCCAGCAGCGCGCCGGCGACGATCACCAACGCGCCGACGGTCACGGCCCACGGGCAGGGGTGGAAGGCCCAGGCGAGCGATTCGATCGACGTGGTGCAGCCGTGATTAGGCCAGCTCGCTAGGCCTTCGCGACGATGTAACCCACGATGAGCCCGACAAGCGCAAGCACCATGACCACGTTGAGAATCGTCACATACGCCCGTGTGGTCGGATCCGGTTGCATTCGATACCCCTTGCTGCGGTTCGTGACTCTGCGGCCCGGTCGGGCGGGCTGTCAGGTCAAGTTTGCGGTGGCGATCCACCCTATCCGCATGTCGGCTCCCGGCGCAAGGCGCGCGGGGGTAGGCTTGGCTCACCATGCCCGGCAACGCGTCGCCGGATGCCGCGATCGAGCTCGTTGACGTCGTCAAGGACCTCGACTCCGTGCGCGTTCTCGACGGCGTCAACCCGTGGTGCCCCGGGGCGCGATCACCTGTCTGCTCGGGCCGTCAGGCGCCGGCAAGACCGTTACCGTCAACCACATCGTCGGCCTGATCCATCCGTCGAAGGGCGTCGTCAGGGTCAACGGCAAGCACCTCGCGCGCCTCAGCGACGCGGAGCTGAACGAGGTGCGCATGGACATGGCTGTGGTGCTCCAGGGCAGCCTGCCGTTCAGCTGCGGCCTCTTCTTCTCATTGAGCGTCTACGAGAACGTGGCCTCGCCGCTGCGCCACGCGCCGCCCGCGCTGGTCGCCGGAGCGGATCCACCAGGTGACGATGGAGTCACTGCGCCTGGTCGGGCTCGCCGAGAACGCGGGGAGGACATGCCCGATGAGCTCTCCTCCGGGATGGCCAAGCGGGACGGCGATCGCGCGCGCCCTGGCGCTCGAGGCGAGCATCGTGATCATCGACGACTTCGACAGCGGGATCGACGGCGTGCGCCTCGCCCTGCTCTGCGGCCTCTTGCGAGCCATGCAGCGCGATGCGGACGCCACGTTTTTGGTGACGACCCACGACATGTCGGCCGCGCGCAAGCTCGCCGACCACGTCGCGGTGATCCACGAGGGCCGCATCATCGCTAGCGGCGAGGCCGAGACGGTCTTCGCTCGGACGAGGACGTCGTCGCGCAGCTCATCGAGGGCGAGCTCTTCCGGGCCGATCCAGCTGCGCTCGCCCTAGCCGCGCGCGCCGCTCAGATCTCGAGTCGCGACTCCTCGAGGTCGAGCTCCGGATGACGCCGTTCATCACCTCGTTAGAGATGTTGCCCTCGCTTCGCTCCTGGATCAGGGCATCGCGCTGGGCCGCCAGGACGATTTGGACCATCCGCTGATAGGTGAGGGAGCGGTCCTCGTATCCGTCGTCCTCGATCTTCCGGCGCGAGCCGCGAAGCGGCGCTTTCGGTACTGATACTGCGCCCGCATCCGCTCGACGGTCTCGTTGCGCGTCCATTCCTCGGCCTCCAGCTCGTCGAGCCGATCGAGCGCCGCCTTGCTCGCGACGAGCCGGGCCCGGATCTCCTCGTTCTCCTCGCTGCCGTCCCTCGTGACGCCAACGGCCCGGATCAGCGCCGGTAGGGACAGGCCCTGGACGACCAGGGTGAAGAAGATCACCGCGAACGTGAGGAAGATGACGAGGTCCCGGTCGGGGAACGGGGCGCCGGCGTCCGTGCTGAACGGGATCGCAAGGGCGGCCGCCGCGAGACGGCGCCGCGCATCCCGCTCCAGGCCACCACGAGCCGCGGCCCGGCAGCCACCCGTCGCTCCCTCTGGCCCTCACGCCGGTCGACGGCGCGAATGAGGTACGGGATCGTGAACGCCCACACGAGCCGCGTCCCGATGACGACGGCGCTGATCGCCAGCGCGTATCCGGCCAGCGAGCTCAC
>CAWCQE010000008.1:0-236825 GCA_963797665.1 uncultured Actinomycetes bacterium
GCTGACCGACTTTCAGCTGATCGTCAGCGAACTCGTAACGAACTCCCTGCGCTACGGGCCGGGCGAGACAATCGAGGTTGAGATCACGGTAACTGAGAGTGGTTCGATCACCGGCGAGGTCGAGGACCACGGCAGGGGCGAAATGGCGATGCGAGAGATCACTGACGAGGGCGGTGGCTTCGGCCTGCGGATCGTCGACGCCCTGGTGAGCCGCTGGGGCGTCTGTGAAGGCAGCACCCACGTGTGGTTCGAGCTCGGCGCAGAAACGAGGTCAACCTCGCGCTTAGAACCGGACGGGGCTAGCCTCCGTGCATGGCCGGAGAGCGCGAGCGGCGGATGGGGGAGAACGAGACCATCTTCCGGGCTGCCAACGAGCGGATGGCAAGCTGGGAGGAACGAGACCGCCTCGAAGCGGTCGAGCTCTACTTCTGTGAGTGCGCCGACCCGACCTGCACGCAAAAGGCCAGGCTACGCGGCTCCGATTACGAGCGGGCGCGCAGCGATCTGACCCACTTCTTCGTCGTCCCCGGGCACGAGGTCGCGGATGTGGAGGCGGTGCTCGAGTCCCACCCGGATTGGGTCCTTGTCGAAAAGGATGAGGCCGACTCCCGCGACGTAGCCGAAGAAACGGACCCCCGGCAGGACTAGGCCACACCGTCTCAGCGGGTGGCGGGTAGCTTCCGCTTCTCGCGCAGTGGGGTATCTGCTTCGCTCCAGTAGCCCCCACATCTAGTGGATGAAACGCAGGGAGGGCCGCGCGAGGATCGGCCAGTGGCCGGGCGCCGCTACCCACGCACCTGGTCTGAGTTCCAGCGCTTCTTTCCCGACGAGGAGGCGCCGCATAGTCATCCGCCCCACCGTGGCCTTCTCTTCTATCGGCTCGCCCAGGCAGGCGGTTAGCACCGAGCCGCTGCCGGTCGAGACGATCGTCAGCGGTCGGCGAGGACGCCGCGGAACCAAGCGCGAAACCCACATCTAGCGTCTACTGGAGCGAAGCAGATACCCCACTCACGCAAAAGCAGAAGCAGTGGGCGCCGGGAGAGGGCCGGCTGTACACCAGCCCTCCCGTCTCGATCGGTGCAGGCCCTACGGGCGTCGGATCCGCCCAGGACCCACCGAAGATGTCGGTGTTCCCGAAGCCGGCCGGGCAGTCCTGCTCGGGCGCCGGCGTCGGCGCGCTCGGGCCTCCCACGAGCGACATCCGGTAGGCATCGATTGCCGGACAGTCGCTGCGCCCTGCGGACGTCGTTCCAGACGGCCGCGCCGTAGTCGTTGGTCGCTACCGCATAGACGTAGTCGCCGAGGAACTCGTCGGTGAGGGCGTTCGCGCTCGCGGCCCGGGCGTCCCCGGGCGCGCCGCGGTTCAGTTCGGTGAACGACCCGACGCTCCCGTCTGCCGCGACGTCGGCGTGCTTCACGACCCCGACGAGCGGCCGGGGATCGAGGTGTCCGTCTGGTAGGGCGCGAGGAACGCGTTGTAGACCAGGTAGACGTCCTGGCCGTCGGGCGAGATCGCGGCCGCGGAGTAGAAGCCGCGGTCAGTCGCCGCCCGTGGTCTCCACCGCGCGTCGGGTCTGCTCCAGTGGTCGCCGCCGTCGGTCGACGTCGTGAACATGACGTGCTCGTGGTTCAGGCCGTCGCCGCCGTCGACCCAGGTGAGCACGATCTGGTTCGTGGCCCCGGCGCCCGTCGGCGCGCCGTTCGCGATGTCGATGCTCGGCGCGTCGGAGAGGTCGTCCCTCGCGCCGGTGATGCCGTCCATCTCGAAGCGGCCCTGCACCGGATCGAAGACGCCGGTGTGCACGACCTGGAAGAGGCGAGCGGGGCGCTGAACGTCGCGCCGCCGTCCGTCGAGCTGGCCATGTAGATGCCGTTCTCCTTGAGCCGCTGGTCCCAGCCGAGCCAGAACACATAGACGGTGCCGTCGCTGGCGGTGCGGATCGTGCAGCCGCTCGCCCCGCTCAGGACGCCGAATTGGTCCCGGACGGCGGAGCCGGGGACCTTCGCGACCTGGACCTTCGACCAGGTGTCGCCGCCGTCAGTCGACGTCGCAACCATGAGGTCATGGGCGGCCGAGCCCGCGCTCGGGCCGCCGCGGTAGTTGGCAAAGCAGACGTAGGCGTTGCCGAAGTGCGGGCTCGAGGCGGCGTTGTCGGCCCAGATCTGCTCCTTGTCGGCGAACGCGGCGCCGCTGCCGCTGCCGGGGATCACCACCGGATCCATCCACGCGGACTTGTCCGTCCGTTCGCCGCGGCCGTCGCGTCGTCGGTGCGCGACACGCCGATTCCCTCGACGCCCTTGAACGCGAAGTCGCTCCGCTTGGCGGCGAAGTTCGAGGTCAGGTTCGCGTAGTAGAGGCGCGACCCATTTGCCCACGAGAAGGCGCCGCTCGCGTCCGGCGCCGGGCCGAAGGCGAGCGCCGGATCACCGTCGGAGACGAGCCCGTTCTCGTAGTACCAGGGCAGCGTGCCGATCTCCCGCCCTCGTCGGGCGTCAGCGGCACGCAACCGGGATCGCTGGGGCCGACCTCCCCCAGGCAGGTGCGGGCGCTGAAGCCCGAATAGGTCGGCTGTGTCCAGCTCGAGCCGCCGTTGAGCGAGAACGAGAGGCCGGAACCCCCGACCCCCGGGGTGAACGGGCAAGTCGTGTCGTCGCCCGCGTTACACGCCTCCATATCGATGTTGTCGTTGGCGCCCTGCACGAGGACGTTCGGATGGAACTGATCGACCGCGAGCGCAGGCTCGTTCTGCTTGTTCTGCGAGAACGGCGTCTGCGGGCTGCCGACCGAGACGAGCCGCGTGTCGCTCGCCGCCGCCGGTGCTGCGAAACAAACGCCGCCAACGCGCCCGCCGCAAGCGCCCAAGTGATCCGCCACATCACGCTCCTCCTTGACCCGGACCAGTCCGGAGTCACATCCGCATGGGCGGAAGATTACGCCTCAAGCGACGTCGACACCCCGGTAGCCCGCTCTCCGGACATGCGCTGTTCGGGCTTCGCCACGGGATACGCGCCCAAAGACCGCCCCGGCTACTCCGCGGACGACAGCGCCGGGCAATCAATTCGGGCATCAATCTGAGCGCAAGTGAGCGGAACTCAGAGCAAGACGCCGTGCCTGAGGACGCCCGGAGGCCGCCGAGACCAACCCCCGCCGTCGATCTCATAACCCGGAGGTCGCGGGTTCAAATCCCCCGCCACCGATTGGGATTTCAGGGGACCCACGAGTCGCTTCTGCTTTCACGCGAAAGCAGAACTCACGTCGGGACCTCCTTCTGGACTCCCACCGGGCCACGGAGATGCTGTCGTTCCGCTGATTCCGCAGTCGCCGTGCCACGGCGATCCTTGACTCCGCCCGAATCGGGTGTAGGCTCGTCACGTCCGTGAGCCCGACACCCAGGGAAGCGCCGGGAGGGCCGGCCCAAGAAGGCAAGACGTATGTGCGTAAGCGATCGGCCATAGCGACCGCGGCGGCTCGAGGGCGGGAGCTCGGGGCTCTGCCAGGCGTTCTGTTTCTCCTGGGAGGGCTCAAGCGGGGAGCGGCGGTGATCGGCTTGGCCGCGAGCCTCCTCGTGCTAGCAACCGCGAGCGCGAGCGCGAGCCAGGTAAAGCTCGTCCGCGACATCAATCCCGGCTCCGCTGACGCCGACCTTGGCTCATTCACAAAGGTCGGCGGCAAGCTCTTTTTCACCGCGAAGGACCGCCGGCATGGCCTCGAGCTCTGGCGCTCCGACGGCACCCGCAACGGGACGAGGCTCGTACGCGACATCGCTCCGGGCGGCCTGTCGTCCGATCCCACTGAGTTCACCAACGCCGACGGGACCCTCTTCTTCAGCGCCGAGAACCGCAGGCATCGCCGCGCACTGTGGCGCTCCGACGGCACCCGCAGCGGCAGAGGCGTCCGCCACATCGTCCTGGGTCTGGGAGTATCCACAGGGCTCCCGAGATCGCAAGTGTGGGCGGGACCGCCTTCTTCATCAATCGCGATCCGACTCATGGCCGCGAGTTGTGGCGCTCGGACGGCACCCGCGAGGGGACGAAGCTCGTTCGCGACATCAAGCCGGGCACTGGAAACATGACGAACGGGTCGTATTGGACCCCGTCGGGCTCACGAACGTCGGCGGGACGCTCTTCCGCGCCGACGACGGCACCCATGGCCGCGAGCTCTGGCGCTCCGACGGCACCCGCCGCGGCACGAAGCTGGTCCGCGACATCTATCCGGGCGCCTCGTCCGATCCCTACCAGCTCACCGACCTCGCCGGACGCTCTTCTTCGGCCACCGACGGGCGCGCCGCCCACGGCCGCGAGCTCTGGCGCTCCGACGGCACCGCCGCCGGGACGGCGCTCGTCCGCGACATTTATCCGACACGCCCCTTCGCCGGCAATAGCTCCCGGCCCAGCGAGCTCACCAACCTCGGCGGGACGCTCTTCTTCAGCGCCCACGACGGCACTCATGGCGGAGAGCTCTGGCGCTCCGACGGCACCGCCGTCGGGACGACACTCGTCCGCGACATTCGCCCAGGGTGTTGCAACTTGGGCCCCAATCGCTCACGAACGTCGGCGGGACCCTCTACTTCGGCGCCGACGACGGCGCCAGCGACGGGACCTCGGGGATGAGCTCTGGCGCTCTGATGGCACCGCCGCCGGGACGGTGAAATTTCTCGACCTCTCCCATCGGCCGGCGACGTGCGGATCCCCGCAGATGTCGGCGGGACGCTGTTCTTCAGCGGCCATGACGACACGCACGGCTGGGAGCTGCGGCGCTCGGACGGGACCGACGCGGGAACAAAGCTCGTGCGCGACATCAGCCTTGGCGTGAGCTCGTCATATCCCAACGACCTCATCAACGTCGGCGACGCTCTTCTCATCGCCAACGACGGCACGCATGGCCACGAGCTGTGGAAGGCGGTGCCGTAGTGCTTCAGACCTCGCTGTCGGCCGCTGAAGAGACGACTCCCGAAGTTGCGGTCGGAGCGGCGGACGATGTGCGAGGAACACCTAACGCATCAACGTAGAGGACTGAGTTTCGCTGCTCGATAGATGACGGGAGCGACGTGAGCTTGCCTTCGAAGCCGCCGTGGTGCGGAGTAGCCCACGCTTCTGGTTTGCGCGAAAAGCAGCAGTCGGCGGAGCATCATCAGACAGTCCGGTCCAGCTGATTGCCTAGCCACTTTTCCTGGCCCGTGCGAGGGCAGCGCTGCAGCCCGAGCCACGACGGTGGTCCCCCAAGAGGCCACCTCGAGGAGGACCAGATGTGTGCATTGCAGCCGTTGGACTCAGCCGGTCGTCGACGCTCGCCGGCAACCCTGCCCGGCTACCACGCCGGACGACCGCCGCGGAACAAGGGAATGCGCTATCCGGCGGACCCACCGCGTGTGGAGGAGATCGTCGCCGTCATGCGCGCGGCCGGTGGAGGGGTGCGCGGAGCCCGGACCCGTGGTTTTATCGTCGTTCTGTGGCGCACAGGACTTCGGATCTCAGAGGCACTCGGTCTCGGTTGAGGGTGATCTCGATCCAGGCCGCGGCTCGCTTCTGGTTCGCCGCGGCAAGGGCGGCAAGCGGCGCGAGGTCGGGATGGACAGGTGGGGCTGGGAGCATCTTCGCCCGTGGCTGGAACACCGGGCGTCGCTACCAATCGGAGCACTCTTTTGTGTGATCAGCGGCCCCACGCGCGGACGGCCGTGGTCCGGTTCCGCAATACGGACGCAGTTTCGCCGCCTCGCGATAAGCGCGAAGGTCCGGCGCCGGTTCGCTCCCCATCAACTGCGCCACGCACATGCGGTCGAGATGGCGCGCGAGGGGGTACCGCTAAACGTCATTCAGCGTCAGCTCGGCCACGCCGATCTAGGCGTCACTTCGGTCTATCTCCAGGGGATCGATAGCACCGAGGTGATCAGCGCCGTTCACGGACGAAGCGCGCCAACGATGCCGGCAAGCGCAGGGTTGCTGAGGTAGGGCAGGCTTCTGCTTCTCGCGCAAAGCAGAAGCGAGGGCTGGGTACGAGTGTGGATCGTCCTATGGAGATGCTCGCCGCCTGCGCGAGCTACTGTCACTGGCAGCGCGAGCCACGACCCGGTCACACGATCTGCGCGAGCCGCCGGGGCGACTACGGCTGCGAGAACTTCTCGATCCGGTCGTTGCCGGTGTCGGCGACGTAGACGTTGCCGCGGGCGTCGACCCGACGCCGCGGGGGATGGTTGGACTGGCCGGGACCCGAGCCCTCGCTCCCGCCGATCCTGGATTCGCACTGGCTCCCTGGGCCGTCGCGGGCCAGCCGACGGCCCCAACTTCGAAGCGACCGACTCGCCAGTTCAAGCACCCCTTCGGGGGCACCCGGTTTGGCCGCGACTCGCGCGGGCAGTGGTTTAGGGAACGAGCACCCCAAAAAAGGAGACGGAGATGGCAGAGAAGGTTGACAAAGCGAAGGGCCGTGCCAAGAAAGCCACTGGCGAGGCCACCGGCAATAGAAGTCTCAAGCGCACGGGCCAGGTCGACAAGGCGAGCGGGAAGGCGAAGGAGAAGGTCGGCGAGGCTGCCGACAAGGCCAAGAAGGCGGTCTAGCCGGGCTTTCGCTTGGTCGGAATCGTTCGAGAGCGCACGCATCCCGCAAGGCGCACAAGGCTTTGCGGGGTGTGCGTCAGTTGACCAACATCGGGTGGTAGCGGTCTGGCGGGCGCATCGTCATGGCGAAGAGCTGTAAACCGAAAGGCGTCTCTCTCGGGCTGCTCGCAGAGTGAGCCGGGAACCGGCCCCTAACAGTCGCGCCGATCTACTCAGTCGCGCCGATCTACCCCCGCAGCCCGGCGGCTTCGAGGGCCCGGCTCGATCGGCGAACCACTCGGCGAGGATCGTCTTTCCGTCGCGGTATGTCGCCACAAGCCAATAGTTGAACGCCAAGTGGGCGCCACTCGCCCTGCCACGCGCCGGTCGCCGAAGGTTAGCCACGATCTTGTCCCCGCGCTTCGATGATCCCGCCCAACTCAAAGGACGCTTCCTCCGCTGCTCGGGCGAGACCTTCCCAGCGCCGCGTCCCCGACGCCTCGCCTCTCTCCCTACCCGCCCCAACCGACGCAACCGAGTGACCGCAAGGAGTCTTTGTTCGCTGCGGGGCGGGGCTACGTAGGCGAAACCCATAACAATATTTCTAGAAAATATTTTCATGAATGCTGATACATCGTCTGAAGTAACCAGCCAGCTAACAACGGAGGAGCAATGGCCACGGACGTTGGACAAACGATTGGAAGCGCGCTCGGCAAGATCGCGCGAGAAGCCGCACAGAATGTGTCGAGCAAAAACGGCCATGGCCCCTCCCTGGACAAGGTGAACGGGTCGCTGTCGGGAATGCGCGGAGTCGCAGCCGGCGCCGCGCTTGCCGCCGCCCCGTTTGCGGCGAAGGGCGCGGGCAAGCTCGTCAAGCGGTCCGTCGCGAAGCTATCGCCCTCCGGAGAGGGCGCCGGCATCGGCGAGAAGGTGAAAGAAGGCGTCCAAGGCACGGTCGGCAAGGGCGTCAAGGACACCGTCGGCAAGAAGATCGATGAAGCCGGTGGTGCCTCCGGCGTCGCGAAGGAGGCCGGAAAGGGAATGCTTCCCGGCGGCGGAGGCGACGGCAAGGGCAAGAAGGGAACGCCCGGCGTCGGCAAGGGCCGCCGGATGCCAGTGCAGCAGGCGGTCGACATCGCCGTGCCGCTGTCCACTGCGTACAACCAGTGGACGCAGTTCGAGGAGTGGCCTCAGTTCATGCACCGCCTCGATCAGGCGACCCAGGAGGACGACTGCACCGTCTCCTTCAGGACCAAGATGTGGGGCATGTCGAGGGAGTTCGATGGGCAGATCGTCGAGCAGCGTCCTGACGAGCGCATCATGTGGACCGTCAACAAGGGCGTGTCCCACACGGGCGTCGTCACCTTCCACGAGCTCGCGGATCGCCTGACTCGCGTCCAGGTTTCGCTCGATGTCGAGCCCGGGTCTCTGCTCGAGAAGGCCGCGCGCGGTATGCGGCACGTCAAGCGGGCCGTGCGGGCCGATCTTTCGCGCTTCAAGGCCTTCATCGAGATGCAGGAGGTCGAGACGGGCGCGTGGCGTGGCGTCATCCACGACGGCGAGCTCGTCGAGGAGCACGATCCGAAGTACGACAAGGACCGCGACTACGCCGAGTTCGACGACATCCATGACACGGAGAACTCGCACACTCCACAGAGCTCGAGCGGTGGAGGCTCGGGTGGCGCTCGAGCCGCTCGTCGTCCGGCTCGCGAAGCCGCTCCGGCCAGTCCGGCCGAAGCCGCTCGTCGTCCGGCTCGGCGAAGCCGCTCCGGCCAGTCCAGCCGAAGCCGCTCGTCGTCCGGCTAGTGGACGCCGGTCGTCCTCGTCAGTCGAAGCCGTGGTCGTTCCTCCAGCGGTCAGCGCCGGTCCAGCCGAGCCGCTCGTCGTCGAGGTCGGGCGGGGCCGGTCGTCGCTCGAGCTGGGCGACGTTCCTCGGGTGAGTGGTCAAGCGCGGTTCGAGCGGGAACCGCTCGTCGCGGGGGCGCTCGGGTTCGCGTTCGAGGTCCGGCGGCAGCCGCGCCTCTTCGCGGTCGTGAGCTGACACCCACCGCGTGCTGCGGCACTAGGAGACATCGATGTTCGGAAAGCAGAAGAAGAAGACGACGCTGGACGTCAATCAGATCGTCGGGGCGGCGATGACCGCGTTCATGGAGCCCAGACGGGCGGTCGGACAGTGATGCGAGCAGAAATCACCGCGAGTCCAACGGGAGCAATGGAGGCCTGCGATCGGTCGGCGCCGTCGCCTCGGCGCGGCTCTGGCGGTATCCGCTCGGGCTGCCTACTCGCGGGCCCGGCAAAAGCTCGACTTCGAGCGGGTCGCCGACGCGGTGGAGCAGCGACTGAGCGACTGAGCTCGACCGTCCGTACGAGGGACGTCGTGGCAGGGCGATTCGGTGCGGAAATTCTGAGTTCGTTTACGCGTATACCGGTCGGGTACGCGTCGTAAGACAAGTCGTAATCACGGAGGAGAGGAGCCTCGGATGGCCCAGACCAAGAACAAAAGAGGCGGGAGCACCCGGACAACTGGGACCGCCCGTCGCTCCAACGGATCGCGATCCACCGCGAGAAGCAGGAGAGCGAACGGCTCGAGCGGAACCAAAGCGGCGGCAGGCCGGAGCCGATCGACGAAGCCAAAGCCTTCCACCTCGACCAAGTCACAAACTTCGATCCAGGAAGGCCA
Source organism: uncultured Actinomycetes bacterium (assembly GCA_963797665.1). GTDB lineage: Bacteria > Actinomycetota > Thermoleophilia > Solirubrobacterales > 70-9 > AC-56. Next base: position 9,215 of record CAWCQE010000008.1, read on the forward strand.
AGAGCAGACCTCGACGCTCTCTGAGATCGCTTCGAAGGCGAAGACCCCGCTCCTCGCCGGAGGCGCTGCGGTCGCCGGGCTGGCGGGCGGAATCGCGTTGGCTCGCAACGGTCGGAGCAAGGGTCTGCCGATTCCAAGTGTCGGCGGCTCGCGAAGCAAATCGAACATCCCGCTGCCGAAGGTGTCCATGCCGAAGCTCGGCAAGAGCGACAGCACGGGCAAGGCTCTCGGCGCGACCGCGAAGGCGCTGGGCAAGACCGCCGTCGAGATCGGCAAGGCCGGCTATCGAGTCGGCGAGCTGACCGCCGAGGTGCGCCGCGTGCGCGAGCAGGCAAGAAACGACTAGGAGCAGGGGGAAGAGAATGGCCAGCAACAAGAAGTCGAGCTCTCGGTCGAGCAGCGGCGGATCGAAGCGCCAAGTCGTCGAAGTCGAGATCGTCGAACTCGAATTCCCGCTCCAAGAGGAGACACGAACAAGTCCTCGCGCTCGAAGAGCAGCAGTCTCACGGCGAAGGCGACAAAGGGCTCCGCGGCGCCTGCGAGGAACCCGTCTCAGGAGGCCGCGGGAGAAGTGGGTGACGAAGGCCATGCCCGAGTGAGGCCGACTCAGACGCGGTCCGTCGTCTCCGGCGAACGGCCGCAGCTCCTCGCAGCCGGAGGCGCAAGCGAGAGGAGTTCAAGGATTACTCGGTCGTCGATCCGAAGGACATACCGGGCGGCCCCGACGTGCTGATCGCCGTCCCGGTCGTCAAGGTGGACGAGATCGACGTGGAGGTCGACGACCTGCACGCGCAGGTGGCGGTGCTGGCGGAGGTGCGCAAGCTGGTGAAGATCGGCGTTGGCGCCGAGGCGCAGCTCGACAAGGTCGAACTGAAGATCGAGGGTGTCGAGGCCCAGGCGCTCCTGAAGGCGAAGCTCAACAACGTCACGGCGATCCTCGAACGGGTGCTGCTGAGCCTCGATCGCAACCCCGCGCTCCTGCAGAGCGTCGGCAGGGCGGTCGAGGAGCTTGGCGCCGGCACCGGCGACCTGCTCGACCAGTCCGGCGACGCGGTCGAGAACGTCGGCGAAGGGGCCAAGGCAGGCGGTCGGAGCCGATCGGCGAGGGCGCGGGCCAGGCGGTGAGCGAGGTCGGCAAGGGCGCCGGCGAGGGCGTCGGCGAGATCGGCGAGGGCGCCGAACGCGGCGTTGCCGGCGTCGGACAGGGCGCCAAGCGCGGCGTCGCCGGCGTCGGGCGCGGCACCGGACGGGGCGTCAAGGGCGTCGGCCAGGGCGCCAAGCAGCTGTCGGGCAACCTCGCGCAGGGCGGACAGTCTGGGCGGGGCGGTAACAGAAGCGGGGAGGTGGAAGTTGATGGCTCGCCAGGGAACGAAGCGTCGCAGCACGGGCGGCAACGCCTCGAACGCGAACTCGCGAGCGAACGGCTCGAAGCGCAAGCGTCAGACGAAGACGCGCCCGCAGCGATCGAACAGCGCGCGCTCGCAGTCCAAGCGCAAGAACGGATCGAGCCTGGCCCGTCGCGACAACGACCCCCGTCCGGCCTCGCAGAAGACCGAGAAGTACCGCTTCGCGAAGAACGTGGAGGGCCTGGGAACCGCCGCGGAGCGCGAGTACCAGCACTACGCCGAGATGGATCCATGGGAGCTCGACGACGATCTCCCCGACGTTCTGCTGGACGTCCCCGTCGTCAAGGTCGACAGCCTTCACTTCGAGCTCGACAACCTCGACGCGCACGTTGCCCTGAACGCATACGTGCTCGACCTCGTCAAGCTCAAGGTCGGCGTCGACGTCCACCTCGGGCGCGTCCGGCGTGGACATTCGCGGGGTCGAGGCGCAGGCGCTTGTGAAGGTGCGTCTCGACCACGTGGCCGCCGTCGTCGACCGGGTGATGACCACGCTCGACCGCAATCCTGAGCTGCTCGAGAGCCTCGGCGCGGCGGTCGAGGACATCGGCGCCGGCGGCGGCGACATGCTCGGCGAGGCCGGCGAGGCCGTCGAGGACGTCGGCGAGGGCGCCGAGCAAGGCCCTCGAGCACATCGGCCAGGGCGCCGGCGAGGGCGTCGGCGAGATCGGCGAGGGCGCCGGCAGGGCCGTGAGCGGCGTCGGCAAAGGCGCCGGCGAGGCCGTCGGTGACGTCGGCGAAGGGGCCGGCGAGGCCGTCGGCGATGTCGGCGAAGGTGCCGGCGAGGCCGTCGGTGATGTCGGCGAAGGCGCCGGCGAGGCCGTCGGTGACGTCGGCGAAGGTGCCGGCGAGGCCGTCGGTGATGTCGGCGAAGGTGCCGGCGAGGCCGTCGGGAACCTGGATCAGACGGTTCAGGGCGTCGGTCAGACGGCGGGCCATGCGGGCGAGGCCGTCGGCGAAGCCGCGGGCGGCGTCGGCGAGGGCGTCAAGGGCGCCGAGGAGGCGGTGGGCGAGGTCGGCCAGGGCGCCGGCGAGGCCGTCGGCGGGATCGCTCAGGGCGTGGGCGGCGCCGCGGGTCAGCTCGAGCAGGCGGCCGCGGGGTTCTCGGCGGTGGGGGTGGCAACGGCGGCGGCGAATCCGAGCTGGCAAGCCGGACCGGGATCGCCAAGCTGGCCGCGAAGCTCGTCGCGAAGGAGCTCGCCGAGGCAGCCAAGGAGGAGGCCAAGGAGCTTGGCCTGGCGGCGACGCGCAAGGCGAAGGAGGTCGCCGAGGGCCAGAAGCAGCGAAAGGCCGAGGAGCTGAATGCGACCGAGGCCGCGCTTCGGACCGCGAACGAGCTCGAAGTCGATATCGATTCGGTCGAGGGGACGGGCCCCGACGGCCGGATCACGATCCGCGACGTCAAGCGCGCCCAGCAGGAAGCAAACGCGTAAAGACGCCGGGACGCATCGGCCCTAGCGCGAGGCTGAAGAGTTAGAGAGGCAGGGGTGACCCGAACTGTCCGGTGGCCGGCCGCCACCTGTTACGTTTCCTCGCCGATGCCCACGGTCGCGGGGAAGGCTGGGCGGGGAGGAGGTCTCGTCACGAGGCGGCTTGCCTTGGTCCTCTTCGGGGCCGTTGCGGCGATGGTTCTGCTGAGCGCGACCGCCCGGGCGCGAGACCGGCTCCCAGTGTCCGCCGATCGAGAACAAGCCGAACGCAGTTCGGCACGTCGACTACAACGGGGTCCGGCACATCACCTATTGCGTTCCGGCCCACGTCAACCCCGGGCAGAACATCATCCGGCTCCACAGCACGGACCTCTTCCCCAAGCAGCCCGGGTACATCACCCGCTTCGATCCCGAGCTCGTCTACGCGAACGGGACCGTCCCCCGGGTGGACGTGCTTCATCTGCACCACGCGGTCTGGATCGTGAACGGCAACCCGCAGTTCGCGGTGGGCGAGGAGAAGACGATCGTCCAGGCTCCTCGCGGATTCGGCTGGCGAACCGAGCCGGGCGATCACTGGCTCCTGAACGACATGCTCCATGACCTTGTCGGGCGCCCCGCCAACGTCGACATCGTCTGGCGGATCGACTTCGTGCCCGACACGGCACCGGCGGCGGCGAACATGCACACGGTCGAGACGAGGTGGATGAACGTGGCGGGGCCGCAGCCCCACGTGGGGATCTCGCGGCCGATCTACCCCGTCTTCAATGCCCTGCGGAAGTACGGCACGAACGGTAAGTACACGTTTCCGGACCAGGCCCAGGGCGCCCAGCGCGACTTGATCTCGCCCGACCAGACCTGGACTCCGAACCACCCGGTCACGCTCATCGGCAGCGCGGGCCACCTTCACCCGGGCGGGTTGAACACGCAGCTTCGGGTCAGGCGTGGGAACGCGAGGAGCACGCTCTTCACCTCTAGGGCGCACTACTTCGAGCCGGCCGGCGAGGTCTCCTGGGACGTCGCGATGGGCGCCACCCCCCGTGACTGGCGGGTCAAGCTCCAGCCCGGGGATCAGCTCAGCGTTCACGCGACGTACGACACCTCGCGCGCCGACTGGTACGAAGTGATGGGCATCATGCCGGTCGCCGTGTACAACGGCACCGACGTGGGCGGGGTGGGCGCATTCAGCAAGCAGATCCCGAAGAACGGGGTGCTCACGCACGGCCATCTGGCCGAGAACCGCCACCACGGCGGGCGGAGCGACCAGTGCGTACCGTAATCCGCTCAAGCTCCCGAACGGCCCGTTCGGGACCGGGCCGGTCGACATCCAGGGCTACGCGTACTCGCAGGGCGACCTGAGCTCCGGCTTCTCGGCCTCTGCGAGCAGGCCGCCCACGATCCAGGCCGGGCAGTCCCTCACCTTCAAGAACCTGGACGACGCCCAGAGCAACACCTGGCACACGATCACCGGCTGCAAGGAGCCGTGTAACCGCGGCACCGGGATCGCCTACCCGATCGCCAACGGCCCGAGGACGTTCGACTCCGGCCAGCTCGGCACCCACCCGCCGTTCGGCGCGCCGGCGATCGGCTCGATCACCTGGCAGACGCCGAAGAACCTCGACCCGGGGACCTACACGTACTTCTGCCGCGTCCACCCGTTCATGCGCGGCAGCTTCCGCGTGAAGCGGTAACGGCCCGCGGGCCCGGGTCTCAGGCGAGTCGAATGGCGACAGCTTGTGGTTACCGCCGCAGGCCGTCGAGGACCACCGTCCAGCCCTCGATGCTCTTTACGCGCAGCATGCCGTTCCGGTGCCAGTTGTCCTGAGCCAGCCGCTCGCGGACGGCGTCCTCCGAGGGCGCCTCGACGACATGCAGCACCTCGCCATCCCCCTCGAGCGGCCCGCCGAGCAGGAGAAATCCGTACTCGACCAGCGAGTCCATGAACCGCGCGTGCTCGTCCCAGCCGTCCTGCTCGCGCATGTCGCGCGACCAGTCCCATGGCCCGCCACGCTCGAGTCGAACCGCGTAGATCACGGGCGCAATCGTAGTCGCGCGTCGGTCGCCGATCGACCGGCGATTCACCGCGGACTAGGGTGCCGCCCTCCATTGGGCTCGCCACTCCGGTGGCTCGAAGCGCTCCGCGTAGTAGATCGACTCGCGCGCGATCCTCTCCCCCCGAAGCTCGATGATGCTGACCCCGAAGTTCCGAGGGCCCTCGTCGTACCTGACCGAGACCTCTGCGATCCACAGGTCATCCCGGCCCCTGATCTCCTGGAACTCGAAGCTCGTGGAGGCCGGATACCTGCTTCTCCACTCACGAAGGTTCTCGACTCCGACGAAGCGCTCCCCGGACTGAGGGAACTCGAGCACTACGTCGTCGTGATACATCGCGTGAGCCCGGTCGGGATCACTGCCCGCGTACTCGAAGTGCTGTTCGAGCATCGCCCTCACGGTTGCCGCGTCCATGCAGACAGAATGCCGAATTCGCCATTGGCGAGGGCCCTCCGCGACCGCGGCTCGCCTCGAGCGCAATCCCGGAAGGTGTTCTGCCGGGCTTGCCCCGCGGGGTCGGATGGACGGATACTGGGGTACGCGATGCCGCAGGAGAAGCTCGAGATCGTCCAGCAGATCTTCGACGGTTGGGCCGCCGGCGACTTCGGCGCGGGCCTCACCGATCTGGATCCCGACGTGGTCTTCGTCGTTCGCCATCCGTTCCCCGAGGCGGTCAGGACCGTCGGCCCCGACGGGATCAGGCGCTACATGCGCCGTTTTCTTGACAACTGGGAGACCTACGCGGTCGAAGCGAGTGATTTCCGGGCGGCCGGTGACACGGTGGTGGCGGATGCGGTCCAGCGCGGCAGGGGCAAGGCGAGCCGTATCGACATGGAGCAGCGGTTCTACATGCTGTTCACCTTCCGGGGGCGAAAGATCGTGCGCATCGAGTCCATCCTGGAACGAGACCAAGCTCTCGAAGCCGCCGGGCTCGGGGAGTAGGCGATGTCGCGGGAGAACGTCGAGTTCTTGCAAGGGCTCTTCGCGGGCGCCGCCGACATGGACAAGCAGGCGCTGCTCGCCGCCTTGCCCGAGGTGATCGCGCAGACCTGCGACCCCGAGATCGAGTGGGTGGAGGATCCGCAGCGTGCGGATCGGCGCATCTACCACGGCCATGAAGGTGTCCGCGAATCGTTTGAACGCTGGCTCGAGAACTTCGATGAGTACGGAGCCGAGGTCGAGCGGATGGTCGACTGCGGCGACAAGGTGCTCGTGGTCGCTCGCGAGGAAGGCCGCGGAAGAGCGAGCGGGGCCACCATCAGCCAACGGATCTACTCGCTGTTCAGCTTCCGCGACGGCAAGATCGCCCGCTACGAGGAGTTCTACGACGAGCGGGACGGCACTCGAGGCCGCCGGTTTGCGGGAGTAGTCGATGTCGCAGGAGAACGTCGAGATCGTGCGTCGGGTCTCGGGTCTCATCCAAGAGGGCGCGCGGAGGCACGATGTCCGCACCGCAATCGACGAGGCCATGGCCGCAGGACTCATCTCTTCAGATTGCGAGGTACGCGGGGGCCGACGCGGAGGCGCTTCCGTAGTTGGACTCGGCGACGAGGTCGGACGTGAGGGCATGGTGGACTTCATGCGTACGTGGGCGGAGGACTTCTCCGACTTCGCCTTTGAGGTCGAGCAGGTAATCGACGCGGGCGAGAACGGAGTGGTGGCGGTCCAACGTCAGACCGCAACCGGCAGAGCAAGTGGCGCCCCGGTCGAGATGCATACGGCCACGATCTTCAGGCTCGAATCCCGGCAGGTCGTTTGCATCGAGATCTTCGTGAACCCGGAAGAGGCCCTCGAAGCCGCCGGGCTGCGGTAGTAGGCGAACGGGCGACTCTTCCCGGACGAAGCCCGAGCGACGGGACGCGCTATTGCGTCCCCCGCCACGTGAGCCAGGCGAACAGGCCCTGCAGGGGGAGTCGCGCGTACAAGGCGGCTGGTGGGAACCGCGGGAACCGTTCGGGCCGTAACGCCATGTGAACGTTGGCCCAGTAGACCGCCAGCAGTGTGGCCAGCAGCCACCAGCGGGCGGCCGGGCGGGTGCGGTCGGGCAGCACGGCCAACCCGCCGATCAGCTCGGCCGCGCCCGAGGCCACGTTGACCTCGCGTCTCCACGGGTCGAACGGGGGCGGCACGATCGCCTCATAGAACCTCGGGGCTCGGAAGTGGTTGAGGCCGTTCGCGATCCAGAATGCGGCGGCCAGGTATCGCCATCCCCGTGGGCCGCACATCTGTGAGCAGGCTAAGCCGTTGCTGACACGGGAGTCTCGATCTCGGCCCAGATGCTCCGATGCGAACCGCCGTCAACGCCCCAGCGATCGGCCAGCCTCTCAATGAGGAATGCCCCCCAATCGGCGATCGGATCCGAGACCACGTGGTAAGGCCGGGTCGCCTCGCTCGCAGGCGCGGCGGGCCCCACCGCCTCGAGCCGAACGGCATCCGGCCGCAGCTGAATCGTGAGCTCGACGTGCTGCGTGTTCCATTCCGGCGTCCGGGCAACCACCTGCGCGATCAGCTCGCTTGCCAGGAGCGCACCACTGTGGCGCGGGCCCTGATCCAGGCCGTCAAGCAGGCTCTCGACCTCAGCGGTAACCGCCTTCATGGTGCGCGACGGATCGATGCACAGGCGGTGCGTCACCACACGATCGCGATTCACCGGGGTCGGCGACCCGTTTCTAGCACTGTGAATGGAATCAGCCACGCGTGTCTCATCAACTGCGCCGGGACCGCCCTCTCCGGTCCGCGTGCTTAAGTCCGACATCAGTCTGTGCCCCCCCGGTGGCCCGTTCCGCACCCCATGGGTACGGTCCGCTCCACATCGAGTTCAGGCCGGCTACTCGTACGGACTCGCTTTGGACACGCCCCCGAGGAGCGGTCGGTCTCCGAACAGAATACGCCGATCATCCCGGTCCGGTGCCGCTTCAAGCAAGCCTGAAGCCCAGCTCGGCCAGCCCCCTCGGTAACGCTGATCGGCTCTGGAGGTGGGGCGAGTTGGCCTTGTATATCAGGGTCAACTCGCCCCACCCTCTCGAGCTCATCCCCTTGACCCGCCCAGCCCGGAGTGAGAGGGTCGAACCACCACCGTGTCCAGCGGAAGAAGTCAGATGCGCAAGTCCACACCGGCCGCAGTACTCGCCGCGTAGGCGATGTCGGAGGAGAACGTCGCGATCGTGCGGCGCATCTATGACGAGGGGCTGATCGATCGAGATCCTGAGTGGCTCCTCGAGCTGGCAACCCCGGACATCGAATATGTCAATCCCCCGTACGCGGTCGAACCGGGAGTTCGCCGTGGTCCCGAGGAGGTGGCGCGAGCGATGCGAGGGTTCGCCGAGGTTTGGGAAAACTCCCGGCACGAGCTGCACGAGCTCTTCGACTGTGGGGACACCGTGGTTGCCGCCGTGACCTGGTACACGCGCAGCCGAGGAAGCCAAAGCGAGCTGATGCAGGAGGAGGCCCATAGCTGGACCCTGCGCGGGGGCAGGATCGCGCGATTCGAGTGGGGTCAGGACGTCGTAAGGGCGCTCGAAGCCGCCGGGCCGTGGGAGAGGCAACGAAGCTGAAGGGACCCATGCCGGCGCGAGGAGGAATCCATCACATCGATCTAGCCGTCGCCGACGTTGAGCGGTCGCTTGCCTTCTATCTCGACCTGCTCGGGCCGCTCGGATGGACGGAGGAGGTCAGGTATCCGACGTACAGGGGCACGGAGGAGGTCGTCTACCTCGTGCGACAAGAAGCCCGTAATGGTGGTATCGGGCTGCGTCCAGCCGACGGCGGAAGTCACCGCTACTACGACGTCGGCATCGAGCACTTCGCGTTCGAGGTTGACCGCCGAGAGGAGGTTGACGAGGCGCACGCACGCTGCGTCGCAAGCGGCGCAGACGTTCACTTTCCGCCCGAGGAGGATCGCGACGAGCCCGGCTATTACGCGTTCTTCGCCTTCGACCCCGATGGGATTCGGGTCGAGGTGTTCTGCTGGCCCCGCTGAGGCCTTCGTGGGTGCTACGGCCGCCTACGCGCTCGGCTCGATGTTCTGATTGACGCGGAAGAAGTTGTCTCCGTCGTACGTGGCCTTCGTCTGCGCGAGCCGGTCGTAGTTGTCGCGATAGCTGGCGCGGACCCGCTCCTGGCCTTCGTCCATCATCATGTTCACGTAGGCGCCGCCGGCCGAGTAGGGGTGCAGCGCCTCGAAGTAGTCGATGGTCCAGCTGCGGATCTCGTCGACGTTCGCCGGGTCCGGGTCGACGCCGGCGAACACCGAGCCCCAGGTCGCGTCGCGGTAGCCCCAGGCCGTGTCCGACGACCCGAGGTCGTGGGCGGCGCCATCGATCGGGTACAGGTGCATGGTCGACTTCATCGTCGGCATCTCGGCGCCGAACCGTGCGTGAGCCTCGGCGGCCTCATCGGGGATCTCGTTGACGAAGTCGGCGCGCCAATACCACTGGTCTCCCTTCGGATAGACCTCGTCGAACGCGCTCTGCAGTGCCGGGTGCGGCATCGGCTGCACGCCGTGAAGAAGTGGCTCGGGCAGAGGCTCGAGCATCGGAGCCATCGCCTTCGCCGCGTCCTCCTCGGCGCCGACGTAACACCAGACGACTCCGCAGACCTTGCGCAGGTGGATCTCCTCCGGGAATGGCGGTCCCGGGGGCACGGTTGCGTTGGCGTAGAACCCGTTCAGCTCGCGCGGGGCATCCGGTAGGAACTCGCGATAGACGGCGAGGACCTCGGCGGCCGCCTCGACCGGCCAGAAGGTGGGGCCGCCGATCACGGTGCCGACGTCGTGCAGCCGGAACTTGAACGAGGTGACGACACCAAAGTTGCCGCCCCCTCCGCGGATTGCCCAGTAGAGGTCGGGATTCTCGTCGGCGCTCGCGCGGACGCGCTCGCCGCTCGCAAGCACTAACTCAGCCTCGAGGAGGTTGTCGATCGTGAGCCCGCACTTGCGGGTCAGGTGGCCCATGCCGCCACCGAGGGTGAGACCGCCGACGCCCGTCGTCGAGATGATCCCGCTCGGCGTCGCGAGCCCGTGCTCGTTCGTCGCGCGGTCGACCTCGCCCCAGGTACAGCCGCCGCCGACACGAACGGTCCGAGCCTGCGGATCAACGTCGACGCCCTTGAGGGGCGAGAGGTCGATGACGACCCCGTCGTCGCAGGTCCCCAGCCCGGCGCCGTTGTGGCCACCGCCGCGGACGGCCACGAGCAGATCGTGATCACGGGCGAAAGCGATGGTCTTGGCGACGTCATCGGCGGAGGCGCACCGCGCGATCAACGCGGGTCGCTTCTCGATCATCGCGTTGTAGACCTTGTGCGCCTCGTTGTACTCGGCGTCTTCGGGACCTATCAGGCGCCCCTCGAAGCTGCCGATCTCCTGGCGCGCGGCGTTTGCTGGTGACGTGACACTGTCCATGTTGCCCTCCGTGGTCTCCGGTGGCTCCCTTGCAAGTTCGCAGCATAAGTCACGCGCGGCGCCATGAGGACGACTCCGATGATCGGGATGGGCTGAGCGTTACCGCGACGGCCAAGACGAGGACCTTTCCGATCGTCCGCCGCGTCGGTCTTAACCGACGGCAGGTTGCCCAGTCAGGCTGGCTCTAGCCGAGCGACCTCGAGGGACGCGGGGCTTGTATGTGCAGCCGATGGCCTTTAGGTTCTGGATGACGGTCCCGACCGCGTGGTAGGCCGCTTGCACGACATCGCAGAATTCCTGAGAACCCACGACCCGTTCAGCGGACTCGACGAGGAGGCCTTGGAGCGGCTTGTCGAGCAGGCGGAGGTGCAGGACTTCGAGGCGGGGGCCACCGTCTTCAAGCAGGGCGAGCGATCTCAGGGCAGGGTGCTGGTGGTGCGACGAGGGGCGATCGAGTTGGTCGATGGCAGCCGGGTCCTGGACGTGCTCGGGGAGGGGGAGCTGTTTGGACACCCGTCGATGCTGTCGGGTCTGCCGTTCGGATTCGAGGCGCGCGCCCAGGAGGACAGCTGCTGCTATTCGATGGCGGCCTCCGATGTGATCCCGCTGCTGGCGCGGCGATCGAGCCTGTCGTATCTGACGCGGTCGCTGCTGCAGCGTCACGAGCCGGGGGGCGCGGCCGCCGAGGCCGACGTCGCCAGCGCCGAAATGACACAGCAGCCGGCCAGGGCCCTTATACGTCGCGAGCCGGTGACGTGCGCGGCGGATCGCCCCCTTCGCGAGGTGGCCCGGCTGATGTCGGACGAGAACGTCAACTCGATGATCGTCCGGGCGGAGAACGGGGAGCTTGGAATCGTCACGGACAGTGACCTGCGCTCCCGGGTTGTGGCCGAGAGGATGTCGGTAGACACGCCAGTGGGCGAGGTCGTGTTGCGACCACTGACCACCGTCGGTGGGGACGCTGCTGGCGCCGATGTGATGCTGGCGATGCTCGACAACGACGTCCGCCACGTTGGTGTCCTCTCCTCCAGGGACGAGTTGCTCGGAGTGGTCGGCGGCATCGACCTGCTGGCCGCCGAGGCACGCACGCCGTTTGCGCTTCGGCGCGAGATCGCGCGGGCGCGGGACAAGGAGGAGCTGGGTGAGGCGGCGCAGCGGCTGCGCTCCACGGTGGTCGCTCTGCACGCCACCAAGCTCCCTCCCCAGCAGATCGGCCGCGTGATCTCGATCGTCGCCGACGCGCTGATCCGGCGCATGATCGAGCTGGCGATCGAGTCCAAGGGCACAGCGCCGGCGGACTTCGCCTGGCTTGCGCTGGGCAGCCACGGCAGGCGGGAGACCGTGCCCTCTTCCGACGTCGACTCGGGGATGGCCTGGGAGGACGAGTCCGAGCAGGAGTCCAGCGGGTCAGACCCGCGACGAATGATCGCTTCCGAGGGCGTTGTGGACTACATGCGGACGATCGCTGCCGATGTGGAGGACTGCATCCGGGTCGTTGGCTGGCGTCTCGATCCGCACGGCGTGACGGCGTCCGCTGAGTTCTCTGCCAGCTCGATGGACACATGGCGCCGGTCGATCGGGCATTGGCTGCAGAACCCGGGCGACGAAAAGGTCTTGATCGCGACCTCGATCCTGCTCGACACCCGCACGGTTTACGGCCCGGCGGAACTGGACCCGCGGGCGATCCTGCTTGAGCCGGCAAATCGCGCGGCGCTGCTGCCATCGATGCTTCGCCTTGCCCTGGCGTTGAAGCTGCCGACCGGATTCAGGGGCAACATCGTGGTCGAGAGCTCCGGCGAGCACCGCGGGACCTTCGACATCAAGCACGGCGGACTGCTTCCCGTCGTCGATATCGCCCGCTTCGTGGCACTGAAGGCCGGCGCCAAGGTCACCGCGACGATCGAGCGGCTGCGGGCGGCGTCCGAGCTCGGGGCGATCGAGCCGGCACATGCCCGGACGCTCGAGGAGGCCTACGACCTCTTCACTGCGCTGCGGCTCGAGCACCAGGTCCAGCAGCTCGAGCAGGGAAACGAGCCAAATGACTATGTCGACCCGAAGCAGTTTTCAGAGCTCACGCGGCGCTATCTGCGCGATGCATTCCACGAGGTCGCCGCTGTGCAGAAGTCGCTGTCGAGCGGGCTCGTCTAGGCAGCCTGTGCCGTCTCGTCGGCAGTACGGAGCCGAATCCCCGGTTCTTACGCCAGCATCTAGCAATGGTGCCAGGACTGCCATGCGTTGGTCAATAACGAGAAGTTGACTCGCCACGCCTTCAGCTCGGCGAATTCGACGTCGCGCTCGAGCAGCAGTTGTCGTGGGCGCGTACGGGCTGAAGCCTCACGCGTGGCGGTCGCTGTGCCCGGAACCGAATCTCTATCTCCCATCCGCTACATCCCTCACCGTCTGAGCTGTCATCCGTCGCGAAAGCGTGCCGAAGTTCCAGATGCCCTTGCCGCCGTTCACGATCGACATGTCCCGGCGATGGCGATCACGGTCGCCGAACGCTTACTCGGGCGTTGCCTTCCCACGCTGTTGGCTGGCGCCCGCTCGACGCGCTCCCTGCCTGTTCGATGACCGGGCTTCATGCGGCCCTTCCGTGTCGGCATGAAGCCCAGCTCCATACCAAACCCTCCGTGGCTGGCAAACGTCGAGTTACTCTATACCGTATCGACGGTGGATGTGCAACCGGGCGCATACGTTTCGAGGTAGGATGCTCTACGCATGACGACCGCCGGCGGAAGGCTCGGGTAGAACTCCGGCCATGGCGACCGAGGAGGTTCCGCGTCCGTTTTTGCCCTGGATCGGCCGCGCCTGCCGGCGGGCGCGCGAGGAACGGGGGGTCCACCAGGTCGAGATCGCGGCGGCGCTGAAGGTAAACCAGGCGACGATCTCGCGATTTGAGGACGGCACCGCCTGGCCCCGGCGCCCGGAGGAGCTTCTGATGGCCTACGCGGGTTTGCTCGGGATCGACGTCCGGTTGCTGTGGCTGCACGGCCTCGTGTTGTGGATGGAGAACGAGCCGGTCCTCGACGAGGGAAGCCAGGCCGACGTCCGGTCGGCCCTCGGGCGGTTGGCGCCGGCGGAGAACGCTCGATAGGTCGGATGATCGCTCAACGGCCCGAGACTGAACGCAGCGGATCAAGCTAGCCGTAGCTACACGCCTGAACTGCCCTGAGGGCACCAAGTCTTCGGTCGATCCTTCGGTCTTCGCCTATCCCAACCGTGCTAATGCGTCGGCGCGAGAACGAGCCCCCGGATGGCGAGTGGGTGAGAAACCAGCCCAGGCGCCCATCCGGAATGGGCGCGGCTGGTTTCGAACGAGCGACCTCTCGCGTGTGAAGCGACGGGCCGTCAGGCACGGACGCGCGTCGCTAGGCGCCGCCTGATGCGTGCGGATGTGCCCGGACGCCCGTGGATTCGGGCAACAGAATCACGCTGGTGCCCGATGCTCACCTGGCGCGGGACCGGGTAGGCAGAGCTACCGCCCTGCCACGGCCGCGACGGCGGCGACGAGGCGGTCGATCTCCTCGGCGGTCGTGTAGAGCACGATGCTCGCGCGGATCGCGCCGCCCGTCTCGGCGAAGCCGTAGCGGCTCATCAGCTCGTAGGCGTAATTGTCGCCGTCCCACACGTCGATGCCCTTACCGGCCAGGCGGGCGGCGAGGGCCGCGGGTGTGTGCCCGTCAACGACGAAGGACACCGTCGGGGTGCGCAGGCGCGGCGCTCCCAGCAGGCGCACCCCGTCAATGGCGGAGAGGCCGGCGAGCAACTGGTCGAGAAGGCCCTGGAGTCGCGTCTCGATCGCGGCGAATGTGGTGAGCAGCCGGGTCCGTCGACCGCCCGACGCATCGGTGAGGCCGGCGAGCCAGTCCACTGTGGCGCACACACCGGCGAGCAGCTCGAAGGGCGGAGTGCCGTGCTCGAAGCGACCCGGCACCCCGTCCGGCGCCGGGATGAGCTTCGCCGGTCGCAGGTCCTCCAGCAGAGCAGGATCAGCGACGACCGCGCCCGTGTGCGGCCCGCAGAACTTGTAGGACGAGCACGCGTAGAAGTCGGCCCCCAGCGCGGCCACGTCGGTCGGCACATGCGGGGTCGCGTGTACGCCATCGACGTACGCGAGCCCGCCGGCGTTGTGTGTCGCGTCGCAGATCGCGCGCACGTCGGGCCGGGTGCCGATTGCGTTCGAGGCGGCGGTCACTGCGACCAGCCGGGTGCGGTTGCTGAGCACGCGCTCGACCGACTCGACGGGCAGTTCGCCGGTCTCGACGTCGAACTCCGCGACGCGCACGGTCGCGCCGGCACGCTCTGCGGCCAGCCGCCAGGGCCGGATATTGGCGTCGTGATCGAGCGAGGTCACGACCACCTCGTCGCCCGGCCCCCAGACGCGCGAGAGCGTGTCGGCGATGTGGAACGTCAGCGTCGTCATGTTCGGTCCCAGGACGACCCCTTCCGGCGCGCCGCCGACGAGATCGGCGATCGCGGACCGGGCCTCGGCCACGACCTGAGTGCTCACGTCGCTGGCGGCGAATGCGCCACCGGCGTTCGCCATCGCCGTCACGAGGGCCTCCGCGACGGCGTCGACGACCGCCTGCGGCACCTGCGTCCCCGCCGCACCGTCGAGGGCCGCGACCTCGGGCGACAGCCCAGGGAACTGAGCACGGAGAGGGTCGGTAGAAGGGAGCTGAGGCTTGGCTTGCTGGTCCTCGGTCATCGTGCCCATTCGGCATGGGCGCGGTGCAGCTGGTCCAGGTTCTCCTCCGACATCGCCCGCGCAGTATCCCGCGGAGCGATTGATGGGCGCGGCTGGTTTCGAACCAGCGACCTCTCGCGTGTGAAGCGGTGGCCCGATGCGCGTGTCCTAGGCGCGAGAAACCGCATTACCAAGCGGAATGCGGCGGCTCAGGCCTTGCGCGCTAAGGCTCGCGGATCTAGTCACGCCGCGACCGCAGTCGCCGGCTCCGTGCCGCTGGGCTCGGCCTCCGCGAGCGACTCGGTCGGCAGTCGGCGCGTGAACCACAGCGACAGCAGCGCAGCGGCGGCGACGGCGCCGAGCGCCAGCCGCAGCGCTTCGAGCTGCGCGTCGCCGTAGTCCGCCGCGACGGCCTGGGCTTGGTCCTGCGTCAGACCGCCCTCGACCGCCGCCTTCTCGACGTCCTTCACCGGCACGATGTCGATCCCCTGTTCGGCGTTCGAAGCGATCGTGTTCGCGGGCGGCCGCTGGAACGTCGGGGTTGTCGGCGATCCGCTGGCTGAAGCCCGTCGCGAGCGACGCCAGCAGTACCGCGCCGATGATCGCCGTCCCGAGCGAGGAGCCGAGGTTCTGGGCGGTGCCCTGGAGCCCGCCCCCCTCGCTGCTCTTGGCGGGCGGGACCGAGGACATGATGACGTTCCCGAGCTGAGAGGCGAGCAGGCCGCCGCCCGCGCCGATGATGGCGAGTGCGATCTTGAAGCCGGTGTCGTTCAGCGTCACGTCGAGCGTCGCCAGCATCACGATCGCGCCGATGCTGACCGCGACCAGCCCGAGCTGCGCGACGGTACGCGGGGAGCGCCGGGCCGCGATCCGCGGCCCCAGCAGCGCGAAGACGAGCATCGCCGCCGACAGCGGGAGCAGGCGCTTGCCGGTCTCGAACGCGTCGAAGCCCAGCACGACCTGCAGGTACACGGGGATGACGAAGAAGGTGCCCATCAGGACGAGCTGCTGCCCCAGCAGGCTCGAGAGCCCGGCGCGCAGCTGCGCGACCCGCAGCAGCGTCGGGTCGAGCAGCTGGTCCCGGCCGAGGCGGGCGCGACGCTGCTCCCAGACGAAGAACGCCCCGAGCAGCGCGAGGCCGCCGAGCACCAGGAACGGCACCGGCGAGAAGCCAAGCGGCGTGATCTCCGTGCCGTTGATGGTCGGCGGCGTTCGCGGCTGGACGAACCCCCACACGCTGCTGCGCAGGATCGCGAACACGATCAGGCCGAGGCCGCTCGCGGAGAGCGCCACGCCGACGAGGTCGAGCCGCGGGCGCCGCTCGGCGGCCGCAGCTCGCGGAATCCGCCCGCGAAGCAGCAGGAGGAGGATCACGACGACGGTCTCGGCGGCGAACACGTAGCGCCACGAGAACTCCGTCGTCACCCATCCGCCGATCAGCGGGCCTGCGGCGATGGCGACGGCGGCGACGCCGCCGAGCAGCGCGTAGGCGAGCGCGCGCTCGCGGCCCTCGTAGCTGGCGGCGGTGAGCGCCGCGATCGCGGGAATCACGAGCACCGCACCGAACCCCTCGACCCCCGACCAGCCGATCAGCAGAACGGCGAGGTTCGGACTCAGCGCCGTGGTCAGCGATCCGGCGCCATAGATCGCCAGGCCGATCGCGAACCCGCGATTACGGCCCAGGATGTCGCCGAGCTTCGCGCCCAGCAGCATGAACGCCGCCATCACGAGCGTGTACATCGTGATCGCCGTCTGCACCCCCTGGATCGTCGTGTCGAGGTCCTCGACGATCTGCGAGATCGCCACGTTCATGACGCTCGTGTCGAGCACCATGACGAACTGGGCCGAGGCCAGCATGATGAGGGGGATCCACTTCCGCATGGCCGACGGGCGATCCTATCCCGCGGCCGCACGACCCCCGGCATCGCCCGGTTTGATAGGAACGGGTTGGGGCCCAAAGCCGCTAGCGAGGAGGCACCACGGCCAGCGCGTCGTCGAAGGGCAGCGGCTGATGCAGGCGGCCGGCGACATCTTCCTTGGCTGGCTGACCGCGAGGGGCCCGACGACAAACAGCGCGACTTCTACGTGCGCCAGCTGTGGGACCAGAAGGGATCGGCGCGTGTGGACGTCATGAATCCCAGGGAGATGACGGCATATGCCGAGATCTGCGGCTCGACGCTCGCCCGCGCCCACGGGCGCTCGGGCGATCGAATCGCGATCGCGGCGTATCTCGGACGCGGAGACGCGTTCGACCGGGCGATGGCCGACTTCGCCGACGCATACGCCGATCAAAACCAGCGTGACTACGACGCGCTCAGGGACGCGGTCGCGGAGGGGAAAGTCGCCGCCGAGGAGGGGCTCTAGCCGACCGCTCCGCCTACGCAGTCGCGTGGGCGCGCAGCCCGCCGTCAAGCGCACGGGCGGTCGCTTCGGCGAGGGCGATGCCGAGGAGCGATCCCGCCACCACGTCCCCGGGGTAGTGAACGCCGGTGTGGATGCGGGAATACGCGACTAGGGCCGCGAGCGCCCGCAGGGGCGCAGCCGCTGCGGGGGAGACGTGAGCGACTGCGGTCGCGAACGCAAACAGCGCGCGAATCGCGAGGTCGCCGGTCGCGTCATGCCGCAGCGCTTCGTTGGCGCGGTGCGCCTGCGCCGCCGTCGGGGGCTTGCCCTGCCGCGATTCGCGCCAGTGCACGGACGCCCGCCCAAAAATCCTCCGGCATGTCGGCGGACGGCGAGGCGCCCGGATGGGCGCGGGCGATCCGCACCCGCAGCACGCCGGGCCTGATCCGGAAGCGAAGTGGGGGGTCCAGCCTGACCGCCTCACCGTCGATTCCGGCGGCGACCGGGGCGTCCGCGTCGACCTGGAACTCGGGGGTCGACCACTCGCGCCAGGGTCGCTGCGGCAGACGCGGATGCTCACCGCGCCCGAGCGGCGCGGAGGCAATCGTGACCCCGAGCAGGCCATCGTCGATTCTCGGGCGAGTCCCCGAGCCGACGGCGCGGCCCAGCCGGTAGCGATTGTTGGAGACCAGAATCGCAACACCGGACGAGTGTTCTTGGCCGCCAGGCCCCGTCCAGCGCAGATCGAGCCCCTCAGCCTCGGGACCGAGGACATCGGGGAGCGTGTCGACGATCGTCCGCAGCTTCGCGTCGCGGTACCCCTGTTGCTGAACCGCCTCTGCGTAGAGGCCCAGCGAGACGTTGTTGACGAAGACCTTGCCGTTGACCTCGGCGAGGTCCACCGTGCGCTCCCCACCATCGACGAAGCACTCGAGGGCGCCGACAACGTCTTCCCGGTTCACCCCCAGGTCGAGGGCGAAGTGGTTGCGAGTCCCGGCCGGGATGCAGGCGTAGGGGAGGTCGAGGTCGGCCGCGACCGCGGCGACGACCGCCTGCGAGCCGTCGCCCCCGGCCATCGCCAGGCCGTCGGCGCCATCGGCCACCGCGGCGCGCGCCAGTTGCTCGAGGTCGGTGCCGAGCTTCAGCTCGATCGGCTCGATGTCCCTTGCCCTTGCCTCCTCGGCGAGGTTGAACTCTTCGGCCTTTCCCCCACCCGACTTTGGGTTGAACAGGAGGATCGGGCGCCGGGGCGGCCCCACTTCGGCAAGCGGGATGTGGAATCTGAACGCGGCCTGCGCCGCTGCGAGCGCCAGAGCCAGCAGCGCGAGGATCACGAGTGTCTGGACCATCTGGTCGCCGGTGGCTATCAGGACGACGACCGGGCCCGCGAGCGCAAGAACCGCGATCGCGACTCCGAGAGCCCTGGCCACCCCGGTGCGAAGCAGGCCGTACCAGGCGGCGCCCAGCGCGACCGCCACCCCCGCGAGCACGACCAGGCCGCGCGGGAATTGCTGGACCACGATGTCGACGGCGAGAACGAGGATCACTGGCAACAAGACGAGAGCCGTCGCCGCGGCTATCCGCTGGGGAACCCCGTATTTCTTCACGAGGCAACCGTACCCTGGGGCCCGTGGCGCTGACGTCCCCCTCCGCGAGCAACAGTCGCCGCGTAGGATCCGAGCCACAGTTGCGCCGCTGCTACTCGCCGCAGCCCGGCGGCTTCGACGGCTTCGTCCTTAAGACAGCGCCTTGGCCTTGATCGAGTCGAACTCCGCCTGGGTGATCGCACCCGACTCGAGCAGTTCCTTGGCCTTGGCGATCTCACTCGCCGAGCCGCCGGCGGTGTCGCGCACGTATCGGTCCATCGCCGCCTGCTGGGTCTTGGCGTGCTCGAGACCGCGCTCCTGCATCCCCTCGTGCTCCGCGATCAGATAGATCAAGACGCCCACAAACGGCAAGACGATCACGAATACAACCCACCCCGCCTTGGCCCAGCCACCGATGTCGCGACGCCGGAAGATGTCGATCAACACCGTGATCACGATCCAGATCCACGCCACCCAGGCGAAGAAGATGATGATCGTCCAGAGGATGTTGAGGAACGGATAGTCGGCGGCTATGAGCATCTGTCGTCCTCCACGTTGGTGTCGTCAGCGCCGCGATCCTAATGCCCGCCCCTTAAAGCGGGCTATTGGGGGTTCGCGACTACCGAGCTGCGAAGCCGAAAGCAGGCGCGTCGCCCGCGCCATCGACTCCTCGGCCCGCCCGGGCCGACATTCCCGGACAGAGCACCCGTTTGCTGGTTCTGGCCCTGATCGGGACCCGCGACGCAACCACAGGCTCGCGTCAGCAGCAGCCCGGCGACCGTACCCGTAAGCGAAGGGAGGAGGTCCTCACGGCCCGTCGATCATGCGTCGCAGGGCGTCCTGAGGGGCGCCCTGCTCGCGTACGATCCCCGGCGATGGCCTCGCCCGAAGAGCCGCGCAGGCGCCCGCCGCTGCCCGCGCGCCTGCTCGGGATCGGCGCCCGCGCCGGCGAGCGGGTCGCCTCGGCGACCGGGATCGACGACGCGGTCGAGGCCGCGACCGAGGAGGCGATCGTGCGTGCGCTCGAAAGCCCCGCGGTCGAGCAAGCGATCGTCCGGGTGCTCGAGTCGGATGCGGCTCAGGACGCGTTCCAGCGCACGCTCGCCAGCCCCGCGGTCGAACGCGCCGCGGTCGAGGTTCTCGACTCGCAGCTCGTCGACCACGTCTGGGACCATCTGCTCGACTCCGACGAGGTCCAGAAGCTGATCGAGCGGATCGCCGAGTCGCCGGAGCTGCGCGTCGCGATCGCCTCTCAGAGCATCGGCCTGTTGGGCGACATCGGGCGCCGCATTCGCGACATCGCCGGCCGGCTCGACGACGGGCTCGAGCGCATCGTTCGCCGCCTGATCGGCAGGCCCCGGCGCCAGCCGACCAATCACGTTGGGCTGATCACGCGCTCGGTCGCCGCGCTGTGCGACGCCGTGATCCTGGACGGGATCTTCCTCGTCACCGCCGCGCTGCTCGGCTTGGTCGTCTCCGCGCTGGGCGACCCGAACGGGGTCTCGACCGCCGGGATCGTCTTCGGGCTCGGCGCCTGGATCGCCTTCGGCTCGCTCTATCTGCTGATCTTCTGGTCGCTCGCCGGCCAGACGCCGGGGATGCGCTTGATCTCGATCCGGATCGAGGACTACGACAGCTCGCCCGAACTCGGCCTGCGGCGCGCCTTCCGACGCCTCGTCGGCCTGGCGCTCGCGGTGATCCCGTTCGGGCTCGGGTTGCTCGGGGTGCTCACCGACGACGACCGCCGCGGATGGTGGGACCGTCTTGCAGGCACCGACGTCGTGCCCGTCGACCCGCTGGCGCCGTACTCGTCGCGGGCGGGCGCCGCGCAATAGATCGACTGCCCCCAGCCGTCCCCCGGCCCCGCAGAGTGAGCCGGGAACGGCCCCTTAAAAAGTCGCGCCGCCTACTGCCGCAGCCCGGCGGCTTCGAGCTATCCCCCCGATTGGTGTCTCGGGCGGATCTTTCTTGTGGCGCCTGGCGTGTCGCTCCTCGCGCTCCCTCACGTACCCGACGCCGAGTTCGCGCGCCAACTCGACCAAGATCCCGATGCCGGTCAGCACGTAGACGGTAGTGAAGATCTGCGTGCCTTCAAAGCCCTTCCCTAGTCGTCCGGCTCCACCGCGATCCGCCCTGCGGCGTATCCGACCGCGAACGCCCGCATGTAGACGAGCGCATCAAGGCTCAGATCGTCCGGCAGCACCGGGTCGGGCGATTTGCGCGAGAAAGCCTTTTCGGCGTCAACTCTGGCGGCGGCTCTGGCTGCGGCTTTGTCGCGTTCCAGCGTTTCCAATTCGCGCTTCATCGTCGCCAGTAAGGCATCGAAATCAACGCCACGAGCGCTCCACCATGCCCGCACCGCGTCTCTGTTCCGGACATCCGGGTCCGGAGCTTCGCTCGCCTGCGCTATCGCCCACTCCAACTGGGTCTCGCCAATCATCATCGAGCAGAGTAGTCAGCGACGCCGCGCTCGTGGTCAAAGGCGGCCGATAGCGCGCCGGACTTGCCGTCCCCACCGGCGTCCAAAATGGCTCACCTTGGACGCCCGAGCTCGACGAGCCCAGGAACCTAGCCAAACGGATCTTGCCGTCGAGCGAACCCAGCTCGCCTGGTGGCGGACCGGCCTGGCTGCCCTGGCCGTGGGGGTCGGGATCGGACGCATCCTCCCTGATCTCGGGCACTCGGCCACCAATTGGCCCTACGCAGTCCTGGGCGTCGGGTTCTGCGCGTACGGCCTATCCCTGATCGCCTATGGCTACTGGCGGGCTCAGCGGGCTCAGCCCACGGGCTCCGCAGCTGAGCACCTGGGCTCTTTCGCATTGGCATCGGTCGGGGTCGTCCTGTCGCTCGCGACAATCGTTTTGATCGTCACTCGCTGAGCGATCCGGCCGGCCGCCGGCGTGAACGAGTCGCCGCTCTACCACGTAGGAACTACGCCGCCCGCGCCGCGGGCTTCTGGCGTTCGCCTGGATCCAGAACGTCGACTATCGCGACGGCTCGGTGACGGCGCGGCTACGAGCTG
Organism: uncultured Actinomycetes bacterium; assembly: GCA_963797665.1. GTDB lineage: Bacteria > Actinomycetota > Thermoleophilia > Solirubrobacterales > 70-9 > AC-56. The sequence goes on from CAWCQE010000008.1 coordinate 31,133, forward strand.
CGAGTCCCGAGAGCGCCGACGCACGAGTCCGGGCCGCGCTCGGTGACGAGTCGTTCACGATCGGCCCGGTGCGCCACGAGCTGCCGCCGGCCTAGACGGGGATCGGACCAAACAAGGACCGGTAAGGCAAGCCCCCCCAGTGCTCCTTATCGCGCAAAGCAGAAGCGGCGCTCTACTCCCCCAACCCGGCGGCTTCGAGCGGCGGGCGACGGCTCAGGTGCCTATGGGGGCGTGACTGATTCCTCAGGCGTACTTCGTCGCGATGGTCTCGACGACGGTTGCGGCGTGCTCGGTTGCGTCGATCGCCCGCTCGAGCCTGAGAAAGATGTCCCTCCAGCGGATTACTACCATCGGGTCGATTCCGCCAGCAAACAACGAGGCGAAGGCTTCGCGGAAGAGCCGATCGCCGTCGTTCTCGAGCCGGTGGATCTCGATCCAATACTTGTCGAGGTCGTTGAACCCGCGCAGGTTCTCGAGCAGCGTGGCGAGCCGCTCGCAGGCCTTAACGAGGACGTCGGCCATCGCCAGCGCCTGGTCCATCGGCGCCTCGATCCCGTAGAGCCCCATGAAGTCGGCAGTCTCCTCGATGTGGTCGACGATGTCGTCGACCTTCCCCGCCAGGTTGTAGATGTCCTCAGCGTCGATCGGTGTCACGAAGGTCGAGCTCGTCCGCTTGGAGATGTCGTGGGTGATCCGGTCTCCCTCCTGCTCGACAAGCAGGATCTCGCGTGCGAGATCGGCGCTTTCGGGCCAGCCCTTGAGCATCTCCTGGAGGAGCTTCGCCCCCCGGAGCGAGTTCCCACCGGCCTGCGCGAACAGGTCGAAGAAAACGCGGTCTTTTGGGGCCAGGGAGAACCGCAGGGCGCGAAATTACCACGCAAGGGCGTGATCACCCGCGAACGCGTGACATCGGCCGCGAACCACGCATCAGGCGCTGCGTCGTGTCGGCGATCGGTACGGCGCGACTATGGTGGCCGTCAGATAGAAGAGGAGGCCTCAGAAACCGGACCTCGGGGGTGATTGACAGCGGTGAGTGTCCTCAATCATCGAGGGCGGCGGAGACTCCGGCGTCCCACGCCATCGGCTCGCCCGCCCGGCCTGTGCGAGATTCGAGCTGGCGCGCGGCCCTGATCGCGGCCCGGCCGAGCACGTTGGCGTAGGTGGGGAAGGAGAAGGGGACCAGCGCGAGCTGCTCGAGCTTCATCCCGGACGCCACCGCGACCGCCGCCAGTTGGGCGAGCTCGACGGCCCGCTCACCGACGATGTGGCAGCCGAGGATGGCGTGATGCTCCCGCTCGGCGACGAGCTTGCAGAACCCCGTCGGGCGACCGTCGATGATCGGTCGCGGCAGTGAGTCGAAGCGCTCGATCCCGAGGATGACGTCGTGCGACTCGCGTGCGGTCGCCTCGGTGAGCCCGACGGAGGCATATTCGGGGTCGGTGAAGCTCCCGAGCGGGCTGACCTCCGCGGGAAGGGCGTCGGTGCGCCCAAGGGTTGCGTTGGTCGCGGCCAGGTAGGCCTCGCGCGCGGCCTCGTGGACGACCATCAGGTGCCCGGTGACGTCTCCGGCGGCGTAGATGCCCGGCGCGGTCGTGCGGAGCTCGGAGTCCACCTTGATGTAGCCGCGCGGATCGGTCTCGCACCCCGGCGGCGGCGAGATCGAGCCCGTCGGTGTTCGCGACCCAGCCGACCGCGACGACGGCGAGCGTCGCGTCGACGTGCGCTTGCGCACCGCCCTGGAATAGACGAGTCGCACTCCGGCGGAACTCGGCTCGAAGCGCTCGATCGTCCCGGCGTGCTCGAGGATCCGCACCCCGGAGGCCCGCAGCGCCGTGCTCATCGCTGTCGCCACCTGCTCGTCCTCGCTCATGAGGATCCGGGGGGCCGCCTCGAACAGGGTGACCCGTGATCCGAAGGCGTTGAAGATCGAGGCGACCTGGACGCCGGTCGCGCCGGCGCCGATCACCAGCAGCGAGTCGGGCGCGGAAGTGAGGCTGCCAGGCGTCGCTGTGGGTGCAGGTGAGCTCGAAGCCCGGCACCGGGAGCTGCCGCGAGGCGCCGCCGGTGCAGACGATGACGTTCGCGGCTCGCAGTCGCGGTCCGTTCTCGCTCTCGATCACGTGCGGGTCGACGAAGCGAGCGGTTCCGGCGTGCTCGTAGACGGTCACGCCGGCCCGCTGGAGCTCGTCGCGCAAGAGCGCGTGCTCGCGCACCTCGCCGGTTACCTCGCGCACGCGGGCGAGCAGGCGCCGATAGTCGAGCGTGGGCTCGCCGGCGTTGATTCCGTAACGTGGCGAGCTGCCTCGCCTCCCGCATCAGCCGCGCCGCGTGGGCCAGGGTTCGTACCGGCACCGGCCCGTCGTTCGCGGCCATTCCCCCGAGTTCGTCGCGCGTGACGAGCGCCGTTCGAGCGCCGAGTCGTGCTGCGCGCAACGCTGCGACGACGCCCGCGGGCCCGGCGCCGATCACGGTCACATCGAGGTCGTCTGTGCGTGCCGACTGCAATTTCGTGATGGTGGGGACCGCGAACTACGCCGCGCTCGGCGGCGCGCTCAGCTGTCCACCGCCTTCGCGTCCGTCTCGGAGGTCATCGCCTTGAGTGCGATCAGCGACGTCATCACCTGATCAGCGATACGCACCCTCGTACACGCATATAGCGTCGCATTTCTCGACCCGCTGCGGGAGCCGATGGCCTCGGAGACGCGGTAGAGTGGCCGCATGAGGACTGGCAGGCAACCGCGAGCGGCTTGATCCCCGCCTGACGGGGCTGAGGCATGGGCGACACCCCAGTCGAGGTCGCGCTGAGCATGCGGGCGCAGCACGCGGAGGGCCCGCTTTGGGACACCGCGACGGCCCGCCTGTGGTGGGTGGACATCACCGCAGAGCGGGTGCATTGCTTCGATCCGAAGTCCTCGGAGGACAGGTCCTGGAGCACCACCGGGCAGCCGGGCGGCGTGGTGCTCGGCGCGACGGGCGAGCCGGTGGTGGCAAGCCCGGAGGGGCTGGCGGTGCTTGACCGTGCCACCGGCACGCTCGAACTGCGCGTTCCGATCGAGGCAGGGCAGGCCCGAGAACCGCGCCAACGACATCAAGGTCGACAGCCAGGGACGAGTCTGGGTCGGCACGATGGCCTTCGACAAGCGGCCGCGGAACGCGGCGCTTGTACCGCGTCGACGGCGACAGGGTGACCCGCGTGGTCGACGGCCTGACGATCTCCAACGGGCCCGCGTTCGATGAGCCGCGGGGGCGGCTCTACCTCGCCGACACCGGCCCTCTGCGTCGTCGACGTCTTCGACCTGGACTCCGCGACCGGCGCCCTCAGCGGTCGCCGGCGGTTCCTCGATCTCAGCCGAGAGCAGCTCTGGCCGGACGGCATGACCGTCGACGCTGAGGGCATGCTGTGGGTCGCCGTGGGACGAGCCGGGGCGGTCCATCGCTACCGCATCGACGGCACGCTCGACGGCGTCGTCGAGCTGCCGACGTCGAATCCCACCTCGGTGGCTTTCGGCGGCGGCGACGGCGGCGACCTCTACATCACGACGTCATGGGTCGACTGCGAGCGGCGCGCCGACGAGCCGCTGGCGGGCGCGATCTTCCGTTGCCGCCCCGGGGTGACGGGCGAGCCCTCGCCGCGCTACAAAGGGCTCCCACAACGAGCCGAGAAAGGCGTCACCCCATGATCGAGCGCATGGTCCTCTTCGGTGCTTCCGGTGATCTCACCAGCCGCCTGCTGCTGCCGGCGGTCGCGCAGTTGGCCGAGGCAGAGCTGCTGCCACCGGCCCTGACCTTGGTCGGGTCCGACATCACCGACTGGTCGACCGACGACTTCCGCGAGCACATCGCGGAGAAGCTGCAGGAGCACGCGAACGTGACGCCGGCCACCCGCGACCGCGTCGTCGAGCATGCTCAGCTTCGAGCCGGCCGACGTCACCCAGGCCGAGGACGTGAGCCAGGTGATCGGCGAGAGCCATCCCGACACCCTGCTCTACCTCGCGCTGCCGCCGAGCCTCCTGACGAAGGCGCTGCCGGCGCTCGCGAGTGCGAGGCTGGCGGCGGCTGACGCGGTCGCGATCGAGAAGCCCTTCGGCACCGACCAGGCCTCGGCACGCGCCCTCAACGAGATCCTCCGTATCCAGCTGCCCGAGCCGACGATCTTCCGCATCGACCACTTCCTCTCCAGCGACCTCGTCCGCCGTGTCCTCGTCGTTCGATTCCTCAACCGCGTCTTCGAGCCGATTCTCAACGCGGTGCACGTCGAGCGCGTGGACATAAGCTGGCTCGAGAGCCTCACCCTCGAGGGCCGGGCTTCCTACTACGACGGCGCCGGCGCCCTCAAGGACATGGTCCAAAACCACCTCATGGAGGCGATGGCGCTGGTCCTCATGGAGCAGCCGGCCAGAGCTCGATGCGGATTCGGTCCGCTCGATGCGAGTCGAGGCGCTGCGGACCGTGGCCACGCCGTCGGCGGAACGAATGCCGAGCGACACGGTCCGCGCCCGGTACACCGCCGGCGAGATCGGCTCCCGGCAGGTGCCGTCATACGTCGACGAACCCGGCGTCGACGCCAGCCGGGAGACCGAGACGTACGCCTCGTTGACGGTCGGCGTGAACAGCCCGCGGTGGGACGGCGTCCCGTTCACCCTGCGCTCCGGCAAGGCCCTCGAGGCGGACTCCGCCGAGATCGCCATCCACTTCCGTCCCCTGCCCGACTACCTGACCGACCGGTTTCCCGGGGTCGCGCCGAACGTGCTCAGGATCGGCCTCCTCGAACCGTACGTGCAGCTCGCCACCACGCTCAACGGTCCCGAGCAGACGGCCGAGAACCGACAGCTCGAGGCACGGTCGACACCGCTGCGGTTCACGCCCTACGCCCATCTGATCCACGAGATGCTCGAGGGCGACCCGATGCTGTTCATCCGCGGCGACGAGGCCGAGGAGGCCTGGCGCATCATCGACCCCGTGATGGCGGCGTGGGCCTCCGGCGACGTCCCGATGCAGGAGTACGCCGCCGGCAAAGCGCCGCCGGCCCCCGCGCTCTGACGCGGAGGCATGCGCTCGTCCCTGGTCTTTGGCAAGGTGTACGGCGGCGAAGTTGCACTGGGAGGTGACGGTCAGTGACCGGATAGGTGGATTACGCCGACGCTGTCGAGTCCGTCGAGCACAAGCTGGACGGCGAGCGCGGCCAAGAGGATCCCGAAGATCTTCTCGGTCACCAGCATGCGGCTTTCGTCCAGTTTGTCGCTGACGCGGTTGGCCAGCCGGAACACGGCCGCGTCGAGCGCGAGCATCACACCGAGCAGGCCAAGCACCATCGCGAAAACGGCCACTGAGTCCGCCTCGGCGGAGAGGGTCACCAGCGTGACGATGCCGGCGGGGTTGAGCAGGTAGGGAACGGCGAGCGGGAACACCGCCGTGCGCATCGGATCGCGTTCGGTGACGGCCTGGTTCCCGCCGGGTTCCCCGGTTCCGAGGACCATCGTGATCGCGATGATGATCAGGATGATCCCGCCCGCGATCGATAGCGACCCGGTTGAGAAATGAAGCAGCCGGGCCAGAAGCTCGCCAAGTCCAACGAGGATCAGGGCGACGACGACCGCGGTGGTGAGCATCTTGCGGACGATCCGAGCCTTGGTTGCCGCGTCGAGTGGTGCGGTGATCTCAACGAACGGCACGAGAGCGATCTTCGGACCGATTCCGATCAGCAACAGCAGAAAGGTGTCGATCACCAGGTAGATGTCGATCGACGTGTGCTTCATCGCCCGAGCCTATCCAGACTCAGTGGCGGGGGTCGGATATGGCCATCTACGCGAAACCAATGCGGCTGGACGCTGGCCCGGCCCACGCCCGCTCAGGTGATCGGATTGCGCCGGCGTTGGTCGTCAGGGTTTGTGGCAGGAGATAGGGGCATTGGGCCACGCCCCAGCCCGGTGTCCCGCAGCGATTCGTACCGGTGCTGTGGCCACACGGCTTCGCTCCGGGGAACGCTGACCTCAGCGCTGGACCCGGTAGCGCACGTATCTCGCTATGAGAAAACGGTGCTCAATGACCTCAACGTGCCAGTTCTTTGAGTGCATCAGCGATCGCAGCGACGTCGGAACTGTCGTTGTATCCGTGCAGTGAGATCCGGATGCCGCCACCGCGGGAGCTGACGATCACGCCATATTCGGCCGCCAGCGTTGCTTGGACCGCCGACGCACTGAGAGTTGCGTGCCGCAAGGAAACGATGTGACCGCACGCGCTGCCTCCGCCAAGCGCTCGAAACGGCGTCCAGCCGAGGGGTTCCACTTGACCGGCTAGCTCTTCAGCGAGAACGCGGGAGTGTTCGGCGAGAGCCTCGGCGCCAGCTTCGGCAAGCAGCGCAAGTGACCGACTCAACCCGACTGCCGAGCAGTACGACATCGTGGATAGTTCATACCGTCGAGCGTCGTCGGCCAAGACAAGCGTCTGCGCGGTGAAGTTGAAGGGGTCGCTGGCTCCCTTCCATCCGATGATCCCCGGCGTGGCGGCGATGAGCTCATCAGATACAGCCAAGATCGCGACGCCGCCGTGCGCAGAGAGCCATTTGTAGCCGCTGCAGACGAGCGCATCCGCGGACCATTCCCGCATGCTGACCGAGGCGGCGCCAGCGAGCTGCGTAACGTCCACGACGATCTTCGCGCCTACCTCGTGAGCCCGTCGTGCGACGGCCGCAACGTCGAGCGCCGTACCGGTCGCATACTGCACCGCACTGACGCAGACCACCGAGGTGGAGCTTGAGACTGCCTCAATCAAGGCCGCGCTTAGGTCCGTGTGCGGGCTGTCCTCCACCCAACGGATCGCGGTGCCCAATCTATCCCGGGCCGCCAGCCAGGGATAGGTGACGCTTGGGAAATCCGTGGGTACTAGGACTACCTCGCCAGAGTTCGTGGCGAGGGCCGCTGCCATTTGGCTGAGACCCTCGCTTGCTCCCCCAATGATGGCGATGGAACGCGCCGGCGCGTCTAGCAGCGTCGCGGCAGCTGCCCGCAGATCGTCGAGCACGCGAGCCTCGGCCACATCAGACATTCGCACGTTGCCGTGCTGGGCAACATCGTGGAGAAAGGCCGTCATGGCCTCGACCGAGTCGCGCGGGATGAGGCCCAACGACGCCTGATTGAGATACCGGCTATGGCTCAATGCCTCGTACTGGTCGCGTGGTAGCAGAGCGCGCATGATCTTCCTCTCGTAACGCGTGGCGTTGCGCGCCGCACGACCGCCCGACGGAGTCAGTTTCTCGCCATGCGGCACGTTCGTCGGCTTAGGAGAGGATGGTGAGCCCTTCGGCGCTCAGGACCGAATCTAAGTCAATGATCTCGGACCATCTCGGGTCAGGCCTTTTTAGGAATGGGCGCGCAGGCCGGTGAGAGCCGGACTGACGGGTCGAGGCGCTGCAACCGCCGGCACGTGCATGGAAACCGGCATCTCCCTGTTCAAGCATCTGATTGAATAGTCGCCATGGAATCGGCGAAGGCAGACCAACGACGTGTGGCGGGCGAGCGCACACGGGCGCGCCTCATGGATGCTGCGTTGGGCCTCCTCGCGGAGCGGGGAGGGGAGGTCACCCTCCGCGAGCTGACCGATGCGGCTGACGCCAACGTGGCGGCGGTGAGCTACCACTTCGGCTCGCTCCAATCGCTGTGCGACGCGGCAATCGAGGGAGCGCTCGAGCGCTATCTGGACGCTCAACAGGACGCGGTGAGCGCGCTGGGTACCGAATCCACGCTCGACGAGTTGGCGGCGGCATTCGCCAAGCCGATGATCACCGCCCTCACCAAGGGCGGTCGCGATCGCGCCGTGATCCGCATCGTGGCGCGGGCGGGGACCGACCCGCCGAAGGGCTGGGGTCAGTTCGACGCCAGGTTCGACCGGATCCGCGCAGACGCGCTCAAGGTACTGAAGCCGAATCTGCCCCGCGTCAAGGCCCCGGAGTTGATCTTCCGAACGCGCTGTGTAGCCGGAATGCTGAACTGGCTCGCCCTCGCACCGATCGGGGCAGAGCTCAGCGGCAAGTCCGAGAAGCAGGCCGAGCGACTCCTTGTCCCGATAGTCGCCGGGGCGTTCAGCGGCACGAGCTCAGCCTGAGTCGCCGGCTGCCGGCAGGCCGACCTGCCAGTTCTCAACAAGCCGTGTGCTTCACAAGAGGGGTTAGCTTGATATTCTCAATCAATCGCTTGAACTAATACTGGAGACCGCTACAGGAGGAAGAGCAGATGAAGGTGGCACTAACAGGCGCAACGGGCTTCATCGGATCGCATGTACTGGCGGAATTGCGGGAGCACGGCCACGAGGTGACGGCCCTCGTCCCGGACGACGCTCACGCCAAGGCGGTCGCTGCAGATGGCGTCGGGGCGGTTGTGGTCGATCTCTACGACAGGCCGGGGGTCGTGAGCCTGCTGGGCGATGCGGACGGGGCCATCCACACGGCCAGCCCCGGCGATGAAACCAGCGCGAAACTGGACGCCGCGGTCGTCGACGCGGCGATCGAGGCATTCGACGGCACGGACAAGCCGTACCTGCACATCAGCGGGCAGTGGGTTTACGGGGACAACACCCACATCACCGAGGACTCGCCGTTCAACTCGCCCCCGATGGTCGCGTGGAGAGAGCCGATCGAGAAGCGGTTGCTCGAGGCCACGGGCCTGCGCGGAGTCGTGATCGTGTCGGGCGTCGCCTACGGCGACGGTGGGGGAGGGGTCCCCGGACTTTTGCTCGGCTCGCCTCGGGACGACGACGGCAACCTGATCATGCTCGGGACGGGACAGCAGCATTGGTCGACCGTCCATGTCGCGGACCTGGCCGATTTCTTCCGTCGCGTCCTAGAGGACGACTCGGGTCGTGGCTACTACGTCATCGGCGACGGACTGAACCCGACCGTTGCCGAGCTGACCGAGGCTGCTGCCGTCGCGGTCGGCGCTCCGGGGGCGGTCCCGGGCTCCGAGGACGAGGCCCGGGCCCGCTTGGGCGACTACTTCGCCGAAGTCCTGCTGCTCGATCAGGGCACCGACGAGGGCAGGGCGAAGGCCGATTTCGATTGGTCACCGTCACACCCAGAACTTGTCGACGAGTTCCGCAGCAGGAGCTACCGCAAGCAGGCGACGAACGCCTGACCGCCAGGGCGACGGCCAAAGCACCCGTGAGCTACCTGCTCGCTTCCGAGTTCGAGAAAGGAACCTCATGCAACCACCAGAGATCAAAAATGTCGGGATCATCGGCGCGGGCCGGATCGGTAAGGCGATGGCCCAGATCGCGAGCCGAGCCAGCAGGCCGGTCGTGATCTCCAACAGAGAGGGGCCGCGATCGCTGTCCGCAGTGGTGCAGGAACTCGGCGAGGGTGTCTCGGCGGGGACAGTCAAGGAGGCCGCAGCGAAGGACATCGTCGTCCTCGCGGTGATGTGGCCGGACGTTCCGGAGGCCGTCGAGGGGCTCGAATGGGAGGGGCGGATCTTGATCGACCCGACCAACGACTTCGATCCCAGCGACCTCAACGGGCGCACATCCAGCGAGGTCGTCGCCGATCTCGTTGCCCCAGCGCGCGTGGTCAAAGCCGCAAACATCTACGGGGCCGACCTGCTCGCCTCCGACCCGCGCCAAGCAGGCGGCCAGCGCGTGATGTTTCTGTCCGGTGACGACGCCGACGCCAAGTCTGAGGTCGACTCACTGTTCGCTGACGCCGGTTTCTACGTCATCGACCTCGGTGGCATGCGCGAGGGTGGCCAGATGCACCAGCTCGGTGCTCCGTTGGCTGGCCACAACCTGATCCGTCTCCCTTGAGCCAATCGCCAGGGGCAAGCCGGCGAACGACAGCGGGGCTTCTCCATTTGTGCGGCGAGCGCACAAGATCCCACGGGTCACAATCGGGTCGCATCTTTCGATAACGAGGAGGGCCGACATGACGCTGTACGGTCAGGAGCACATCGACCGGTACGTCGCGACCGACGGGAAGGAGGGTTGAGATCCAGGTCAAGGGCCGCCCACGCGCGCACGGCAGCGCCCGAGGAGAAGGCCGAGCTCTGGCCGATCATGACGAAGGAGTGGCCCGACTACGACCGCTACCAGGAGAACACCGACCGCGACATCCCGGTCGTCGTCCTCGCGCCCCAGTAGTTCGCGATGGCGGAAGCGAGCGACGAAGTCGCCGCACCCTACTGTTGATATCGCTCCACGGTGCCCGCGTCTCTCGCTTGCGCCTGGTTGGGATCCGCTCCTGCGTCCCGCAGAGCCCGGCGCTGGCGTAGAAGATCCCAACACTGGTCTAGCTCAACCTCCACTGCCCGCAGCCGCTCCGTTTCTGCTTCTAGAGCCTCGGGCTCAGAACGATCCGCCTGTTCGCGGCCGCGTAGCTGCTTTTCCTCGTTGACCAGCCTCTCGATCCGAGCCGCGATGCTCTCGTCGCTCATGCTCCCATCCTACGCCGTGGTCTTTTCGCTGCATCTGAGAGCCCCGGGTATCTCCATCAGCACCTCGATGGTGCCTCGCTCACGGCCGGTGATCCGAACCTCGCCGAGCTCGCGGAACTCCCGCATCATCACGTCGTTCTCCGCACGGACCGAGCGGCTGAAGCGCTCGACGCTCTCCTCACGTGCGTGGGCGCTGGACGGTCATGCGGCGAGGCGCACCCGCTCGACAACTCGCGGGTGGTAGCGAGAGACGAAGCGGCCACCGATCGGATTTCAGGGAGACGCACGCCAGACTGCTGCTTTCACGCGAAAGCGACCGCCGGCGGTCGAGCGGCGGCTCAAAGGTTGCCCTGACCATGCAAGGGTGTGGGGTCCTGTCGACGACACACGAGGAGGAGGCTGATGGGCACGATCACGACGACCGACGGGACCGAGATCTTCTACAAGGACTGGGGCGAGGGACAGCCGATCGTTTTCAGCCATGGCTGGCCGCTTTCGGCCGACGACTGGGACACCCAGATGCTGTTCTTCCTGCAGCACGGCTACCGCGTCATCGCCCACGACCGCCGGGGGCACGGACGCTCCACGCAGACCGGCGACGGTCACGACATGGACCACTACGCCGACGACCTGGCCGCGCTGACTGCCCATCTCGATCTCGAGGACGCCGTCCACGTCGGGCACTCGACCGGTGGCGGCGAAGTCGTCCACTACATCGCCCGACACGGCGAGAGCCGGGTGGCGAAAGCGGTACTGATAGATGCGGTGCCGCCGCTGATGGTGCAGACCGACGCCAACCCCGGCGGCCTGCCGAAGAGCGTGTTCGACGACCTCCAGGCCCAGCTGGCCGCGAACCGGTCCGTGTTCTACCGGGACTTCGCGTCGGGGCCCTTCTACGGCTTCAACCGGCCCGGCGTGGAATCCTCGGAAGCGATCATTGAGAACTGGTGGCGCCAGGGAATGATGGGCGGAGCCAAGGCTCACTACGACGGAATCGTTGCCTTCTCCCAGACCGATTTCACCGAGGACCTCAAGAAGATCGCGGTGCCGGTCCTGGTGATGCACGGCGATGATGACCAGATCGTCCCCTACGCCGACTCTGGACCACTGTCCGCCGAGCTCCTGCAGAACGGGAGGCTGAAGACGTACGAAGGATTCCCGCACGGCTGCCCGACCACGCAGGCCGAAACGATCAACGCTGACCTGCTGGCGTTTCTGCAGTCCTGACTGACTCGGCGGCTGGGCGACGGCTGTCGCTCAGCGTCCTGTCCGCTTGAGCAGGACGGCAGCGCGCCGATCCTGGGTTGTCGGGGAGCGTTCCCGTTCGGATGACCTGCGGGCGTCTGACCCGCCGGCGGGCGCGCCCTTCGCGCGAAAGGGAAGTGAGCGTCGCACGCGACCCTGGGTCACTTTCCCGCCGCACGTGGGAGCGAAAGCCAACCGACGTGCGCGCGCGTGTGGTCGGGCGGCGGAGGCTGCTGCTTGTCCGCTGCGACAGTCTGGAAGTCGTTATCGGAGGCGCCGAGCTCTTGGGCGGACCACTCGTACAGGCGCTGCAGTCGATGACATCCGACTTCGAGCCTCCGTGGCCCAGGGCGCTCTTGATCCCCTTGAGCGTCATTGCCCGGTTCGAGTGATCCGGCACCCAGCCGGCTCGCGCAGCCGATGCCGCGCGAAGACCGAACGCCGGGTGTGGGAGGATGGACCGCGCGTGGTCCTGATCCTCGCGATCGTCGTCTCCGCCCTATTTCTCCCCTGGCCCTGGAACCTCGCCGTGGTGCTCTGCGGCGCGATCGCCGAGGTCGGCGAGGTCGTGTGGGGTCGCCGGCTGGCGCGGCGGTGGCGGCCGAAGACCGGCCCCGAGACGATGGTCGGCAAGACCGCGGAGGTGGTCGTGCGATGTCGGCCGAATGGCCAGGTCCGCGTCCATGGCGAGCTCTGGGAGGCGCGCTGCGCGGCCGGCGCCGACGTCGGAGCGGATGTCCGGATCACCGCCCTCGAGGAGCTGACCCTGGTGGTCGAGCCCGTGCACGCGGCATCGACGAGCCCGCGCGGCAGTGACATCCTCGACGGTTCTGGTTGATCGACCGAAGGAGCGGCCCAAGACTCAGGGGGCTCGAAGGGCCGCCGCTCATAGTCGCCGTCCTCGATGACGAGGCCCGTGGATTCCGGAACCTCGAGCCATGCACCACTCAGATCCACGAGCGGCTCGGAGACGATCACGCGATCTCCCTCGGCCAGCTGCTGGAGCCGGACGTTGTCGGGATGAAGGCGCCGGAGCGCATCGACGTCCTCGGAAAGGAACAGGGTGCGCGATTCGCGCGCCGACGAATAGCGCACCGCCCACAGGCGTTCGCCGTCGCTGATCGCAACCGGCAATCTGGACTGGGTGCTCCACTCCGTGCTCGCGCGCCATTTCCTCCATCGCGTTCGCCCACGGATGGCGCGCCCCGGTCACCTGGGTCGCATTGGAAAGCGCCGGTCGATTCCGACCTCGCCCCTCCCAGGCCTGTCTCCTAAACGGGCTGGGCTAACCTGCGCTGGATGAACGATGACGCCGCGCCGGTCCTGATCGGCTATGACGGCTCAGCCCCGGCGCGTCGGGCTGTCCACGAAGCCGCCGAGCTCTTCGGCTCCCGTCCGGCACTGGTGGTGACGGTGTGGGAGTCGACCATGGTGGACTACGAGCCTGTGACGGGGACGGCTGACGTGGCGATGGCACCAGTGATCGATTATGAATCGACGCACGAGTTCGACGACGCGGCTCGGGCTCGAGCCGATCGGATGGCGAAGGATGGAGCACAACTGGCGAGGTCGGACGGACTTCAAGCCGAGGCGCTCGCCCTGGCCGACGAGGCAAATGCAGCCAAGGCGATTGTCGAATTGGCTCGTGACCGACAGGTGGCCGCAATAGTCGTCGGCTCAAGGGGGCTGAGCGGCCTCCGCGCAAGGTTGCAGGGGAGTACCTCAAACGCGGTTCTGAAGCATTCCCCATGCCCGGTCCTCGTGGTTCACGACGACTGAGGGCCTGTCTCGGCCCGGTCGCCGAGGCCTCGTCACCCTGAAGAGCCCGTCGTGCGTAGCGCCCGCTCCACCGCGACCATCGCAACCTCATCGTTCTGGGCGTCATCTTCTGACGCTCGCGGCGGGGAGGTGGGTCGAATCCGGTGGCGATGAGCCCTCCGGACCGAGCCGTGTGGTGGATGGCGCTCTTGTTCGCGGTGGGTTCAGCGATGTTCCTGGTGCCGGCGATGGCGGCACTCGCTTCGTCGGCCGCCTGGATCGCGGTCACCTTCTTCTCCGGCTCGGTCTTCTTCACCAGCGCCTCGTTGCTCCAGCTCATCACCGCAGCCGAGCTCCCGCACCGCTTTCGCCCGCGTACCCGCCGGCGGCCCAACGGCGACCTCGGCATCAAAGCTGTCCACGGGGTTATCGACGGCGGCGGGAACATCGCCCGCCACAACGGAGACCCCCGCCAATGCACGCACGTCGCGTGTAGATAAATGACATCCCGATGTCGCAGGAGAACGTCGAGACTTTCAAGCGCGGCGCTGACGCTTACGACCGTCGCGACGTCGAAGCGCTGTTGCAGGAACTCGACCCCGAGGTGGAGTGGCGCTCGGCGATTCTGATGCCGCTCGGGCGCGAGCCGAGGGTGCACCGGGGACACCAGGCGTTCGCGAGGGGCTCCGCGAACTGTACGAGGCGCTCGCCGAGTTCCACGTCATCAGTTTCCGCCCGCTTGCCGCAACGATCGGACGCCTCCGATCGAGGCTGGTCAGTAGTCGGCGTCGGCGCGCAGTCGTCCGGACAGGACGCTCCTCACCCCGAGGCTCGGCGCTAGTCGAGGTCGTCGATCTCGCCCTGGTACTGGGCCATGCCGCGGGCGATGCCCTCGCCGATCGCGGCGTCGATGACACCCTGGGACTCGACGATCAGGTCGGCGCGCGCGACGCGGCGCCCGAACTCCTCGTCGGCGCGCAGGGCGCCGATCTGATCCTCGCTGCCGCGCAGCAGCGCGAAGCCCTGCAGGTCGCCGCCGTGGGGCGTCAACAGCACCACCTCGAAGTCCTCGATCTTGCCGTCGCCCTGGAGGCCTCCCCAGTACTCGACGCTCTCGTTGAACACCTGGATGGCGCGCTTCTCGCGCCCGCGCACCACCTGACCCCACCCGATAAACAGCGCTGCATCGGCCATTCGTCTCTCCTTTCGCTAGCAGCCGCGTACCTTTGCCCGACCCTACTCCCGTCGGGGGCAGGGGGCAAGTCCCGATTGCGGCCGTCTGGGTGCCGTCCAGCAGTGCGCTTCCCGCGCCGTGGACCTCGTTCCGTAGCGAGATACTGCGTAGGCGATGTCGGAGGAGAACGTCGAACTCGCGCTGCGCGGGATCGAAGTGTGGAAGCGGCGCGACTGGATCACGCTGTCGTCCCTGTGGGCCGCTGATGGGGTAATCGACTGGTCGCGAGCGCGAGGGCCGCTCAAGGGTGTCTATCGCGGTGAGCGCGAGCGCCAGGCCTTCTGGGATGCATGGTGGTCGACGTTTGAGTACGTCCACACCGAGACGTACGACGTCGCGGAGGCGGGCTCCGAGGTCGTGGTCCCGAACACCGCTCACATGCGGGGCCGCGATGGGATCGAAGTGACCGCGAGGAGCACGTTCGTGTTCACGTACAGAGAATGGGCAGTGCACACGCCTTCGAATGTTCCAGGAGCGGGACGAAGCCCTCGAAGCCGTCGGGCTGCGGGGGTAGCTCGTCATCGACTTGACCCGCTGAGCCGCGGGTGAGAGGCTCGCCCTATAACGACGGACGCCGAATCTGCCGACTCGCTCTGACGGACCGGACGGCGTGTTTGGCCTCCGCCCCATAGACGGAAAGGGAGGACTTCCAGATGCGTCAGTGGCTTCGTTCCCACCTGACCTACGCCAACGTCATGGCGACGATCGCCGTCTTCATTGCGCTCGGAGGAGGGACCACCGCGGTCGCCTTGAACGGCTCGAACACGGTCCAGTCCGACGACATCGGCCCCGGTGCCCAGGTGAGGGCACCGGACGTCGCCGACAACGCGGTCAACAGCGCCGACGTCGTCAACGAGAGCCTCACGAGCGCCGATCTCAGGAACGGGCAGGTGAAGCGCCTCGACCAGGCCCAGAACCAGGCTACGGACTGGGCGCTGATCGATCTCTCCGAGCGTCAGATCATCGGGAGATCGCCGGGCGTCACGTTGACCGATGGGGGCCAATCCTTTGCCTGGGTCAACTTCCACCACAGCGTTGCCGGACGCCCGATCGTTGCCACCGACCAATTCCCGACCACTGGCGATGTCCGAGCGGTGCTGTGCGGGTCCAGCCCATCCGAGGAGGACATCACATGCGATCACGGGAATGATCACAACCACGTTTACGTGGATCTCGATCCGGACACTGTCAACGACACGGTTTATCTGGCCGTCCTTCCCAAGTAACGCGACTCGGAGGGATCGGACGACGACCGTCGCTCGGTCCCCTCCGGACTATTCTCCGCCGCCGCATGGCCAAGAAGGTCCTGGTGGACCAACGTCAGCTGGTTTCGTGAGGATCGGGTTATCGCTCCGGTCTTTCACGAACCGTGACGTCATTAGCGGGGCTTTCTTCGATGGGCGCGGCTGGTTTCGAACCAGCGACCTCTCGCGTGTGAAGCGGCACCTCCTCGTGACCCCGAAACCGCATGACAAAGCGGTATGTGCCGGCTCACGCGACCTCGCCGCTGCCCCCCAGATTGCCGTGGATTACGCGCGATTACCGGGGATTCGGGCAGAGAGAACGGCTTTCTGCCTGGCGGTTACCGAGGCGGAAACGCGTGGCGACTCGACCGAGGATGTTGGCGGGATTAGGAGATAGGGCGCCCGATGACGATCGGTTGCGGCCGGTTTGCTCCTCAGCCCCGACCTCGCTTCAGGTGATCCAGATCAGCTTTGATCGCTTTGAGCTGTCCGTCCGCTTAGGCGAAATGTTTGAGCGGACGGGCAGGGCGATGACCACCTTCGCTCAGGCTTCTACCCGTCCCACGACGTGGCCTTCATTGTTGAAGAAGAACGCGATCGTCGGGACACCGAAATGCGAGCGCACGCGCTCGGCGATTCTATGTTCGTGCCAATTCTCTTGGGCGCTGCCGGGAATATGGAGCCGGAGAACGATCAGATCAGCGTCGAAGTCAGCGAGAGCATCGGCGATTGCGACGACTTGATCCTCATCCCCGATAGCCCCTCTGGGCTCGAAGCCGTCGGCATTCATGTGGTCAAAGACCTTTTGCAAACGCTCGTCGGCCGATACGCGTGCGCCATCAACGTCTGAGGCCACCCACTGCAGCCAGGACGTCAAAGTCGGCGCAACAACATAAATCTCATCGGCCGCATCCAAGAGCGGACGAATCTCCCTGGGCACCTCATTGGCGTCTGCCAGGTCCTCGTTGGTCACGACCAAAACACGCTCGGCGGGCGCCCCTAAGTCTGCGGATTGAGTGACGGACTGAAATGGCACGATGCACTCCCTTCGAAATCGCACTACCGTCGAGTTTGCCTGACCGGAGCCACCGGTGCCATGGGGGAGAAGGCCCATTTTTCCCGCACCAGTCCGCCTTGGGTCGGCCGCCCATCAGCGGGAGACTCCTCTTCTAGTAGCACGTCCGAGCAGGCGACCGAAGCTGGCGCGCTGCAGGATCGCCTCGAACGTCCCTGGCGCTGGTTCGGCCGCGGCTCCATCCCAACCGGGACGCGCTGGCCACGATCGGCGCCTCGCCGTTGGAGGTTGTGGACACCGAGCAAGGCAACATGCCGTGGCCAACTGCGGCCCTCGTGTGCGAGCTCCAACCGGGGGTTGGCGCAAACACAGGCGCCCACGGGTGACGCGAAGGACCGCCGCTGGAGATCGCTCACCACGACCAGGCAATCACCGTGTCCACGCAGGCCAGCCGATCAGCCTTCCGATCTGCGAGCTCAGCGCGGGCGAGGCGCCAGCGCAACCAGCCGGGCCTAGCTCCGCACGCCGCCGCCGAACCCCGGGCTGAGAACCTGATCGGCGCTACGGTTGGTCGCGGTTCGACCGTCCGACAAAGGAGCACCCCGATGCCCTTGACGTTTGCCAGCCGCTTCGCCGCCGCCCAACGCTGGGCCGACCCGCTCGCCACATGGCTCCAGCCGCTGATCAGGCGCGCGGTCAGCCCGCCTCCGGTCCGCAACTTCCTGGACGGAGTCTGGCTGGGAGCGCCGTTGCACCCCGCGCTTACCGACGTCCCGGTCGGCGCCTGGACCACCGCCCTGCTGCTCGACGGCAGCTCCGTGTTGAGCGGGGACAAGTCCCTCGCCGCGGCCGCCGACCGAGCTCTAGCCGTTGGCACGATCGCTGCGGTGCCGGCCGCCGTGTCCGGGCTGAACGACATGCGCGACCTGATCGGCCAGGGCAGGCGGATCGCCATGGTGCACGCGCTCGTGAACGTGGTCGGCCTGACGCTGAGCACCGCCTCGCTCGCCTACCGCCGAAAAGGACGGCGCGGACTTGCGCGCGGGCTGAGCGGCCTGGGCTACCTGACCAGCTCGACTGCCGCGCACCTGGGAGGGAAGCTCAGCTTCGCGCTCGGGATCAGAGTCAACCGCACCGTCGGGCAGGGCGTACCCGGCTCGTTCGTTCCGGTACTCGATGCGACCGAGCTGCAGGGCGACGAGTTCCGCCATGTGGACGTCGATGGCGTGCCGGTGCTGCTCGCCCGCACCCGCGCCGGCGAGGTGTGTGCGCTCGCCAATACCTGCACCCATCTGGGCGGACCGCTCGCCGAGGGCTCCCGCGAAGGCGACACGGTCGCGTGCCCGTGGCACGGCTCGCGCTTCGACCTTCGTACCGGCGCGGTCGTCGCAGGGCCAGCCGTGTTCGTCCAGCCGCGCCTCGAAGCCCGGGTGCGGGAAGACAAGATCGAAGTCGGTTTTCCCGCCGCGGCGGGTGCGGAGCTACCCGAGCTCGCCAACCTCCAGGGCTCGGCCAACCCGGGCTGAGCGAGTGACAGCAGCGCAGTAGGATCGCGACTGTGCGTGCGACAGAGCTGTCGCGCAAAGCGTGGCCACCTCTGCCCTACGAAGAGATCAGGCCCCCAGTCGACCACCTGCATCGCCTGACGCAGATTCTTTGCTTACGCTCGAGCCCTGGGCACCGAGCGCGTCTTTGAGGCCTCAGGTCGGTGAGCGTAGCCTCGGCAGACCCGCGCGAGCTTGAGCGCCACCGCGGCAGCCCTATCTCTCGGCGCCGCTTCAGGCGCCGCCGCAAAGCGGGGCCGCGTCGGCGCGATCGCAGCAAAGGCCGTGGGCTCCACCTATACACCTGGGTGGTGATCGCTTGGCTGTTCTTGCCGATCATCGTGATGATCCTATTTGGGTTCAACAACACTCAAGGCAAGTTCAACTACACTTGGCAGGGCTTCACGTTGTACTGGTACCAGCATCTATTCGCGGTACCGGACCTAACGCACGCGCTCGAGAATTCCCTGTCGATCGCGGCGATTAATACTGTGCTCGCTACCACCCTGGGCACCGGAATAGGCATGGCGCTTGGCAAGTATCGCTTTCGCGGGCGAGGAGGCGTTGACCTGTTGCTATTTTCAACCATCGCCACGCCCGAAGTTGTACTTGGATCGGCGCTGCTTTCGCTCTTCATCAGTTTCAATGTCCCCACGGGCTATTTGACGATCGTCATCGCGCACGTGATGTTCTCGATCGCCTTCGTTGCAGTGACGGTGCGTGCCAGGATGGTCGGCTTTGACCGTTCACTTGAGGAGGCTGCCCGAGATCTTGGGGCGGGCGCTTGGACCACGTTCCGTAAGGTGACTTTGCCGCTGATGTTTCCTGCGATCGTCGCCGGCGGACTGCTCGCGTTTGCGCTGTCAATCGACGACTACATCATCACCAGCTTCAACGCCGGTCAGACGGTCACGTTCCCGCTGTGGGTCTTCGGTGCCACGCGAGTGGGCGTTCCGCCCCAGGTCAATGTGATGGGGACACTGATCTTCCTCATCGGCGTAACAGCCGCCGTCACGACGGCAGTCGTGACACGGCGACGGGCCTAGCGCGAGACCCCCGATCGAAAGCAGGAATGACCTCAGCGGGGGTTCTCCGCGTTCCCGCTGCGGTTGGCGACACTACTTCTCACCACCGCACGGTCAGGAGCGCGCTCTAGGCGACGGAGGGTTCGCGGAGCGCGGCTTCAGCCTCGCGGGCCGCACTAAGCACCAGCTTGGCCATGCCTTGCTCGGTGGCTTTGGAGTAGCGCGCGGTGGGGGCGGCGAAGCCGAGCGATGCGATCACACGCTCGCCGATCAGGACTGGTGCAGCCAGGCCCCAAGCACCTTCGTTGTTCTCTTGATAGCTGGTTGCCCATCCCCGCTTGCGAATTCGGGCTAACTCCGAGCGGAGATGCTGAGGATCGGTGATGGTTCCAGGTCCAAGGCGTTCTAGAGGTTGGTCAAGCACCTCGCTGATTGTCGCGTCGTCGAGGAAGGCGAGCATTGCCTTAGCTGATGCGCCGGCATGGATCGGCGTCACACGGCCGATCTCGATCGATAGGCGCAGGCTCTGGGTCGTCTCGATCCGATCAATGCAAAGCGAACCTTCTGACCGCTCATCGCGCACGGTCAGAAGCGCGGTCTCGTGTGTGTTTTGCGCTAGTTCGCGTAGCACCGCTCGGAGCTGCCGCCGCAGGTCGATCGACGCTCGGGCCCGGTGACCAAGATCGACGGCAGCAAGGCCGAGTCCATAGCCTGTGTGTGACCGCATCAGATAGCCGCGAGCCTCAAGGGCACGCAGGATCCGGTGCGCGGTCGCTGTCGGAAGCTCGAGTTCCCGGGCGACTTCGGTGACGGTCCAAGAGGGCGCTTCAGCGGTAAAAAGATCGAGCATTCGCAGAGCCTTCTCGAGCACCTTCGGTCCCGCGGCACGATCTGGACCTCGATGGTCCTTCGCAACCGCAGGAGCTGTCTTGCCGACGCCCGCGTCCGTGCTGGCCGCCGACGCCCGGCGACCGTCGCCCGATGCGGCGGTCAGCGGCCCACCTCGTGCCTCATCGAGTGGTTTGAGTGAGTCGGTCGATTACGGTGCATCCAGGTCACCAGGGCCACAGCATTCGGCATCCAGAACGTGAATCACGATGTTCACATTATGCAACGACTTCCGGACATTGTGGGCAAGCACCTGGCTTTGTCGCACGAGCTTGCGGTATAGGCGCAGCTGGTTTCGAATCAGCGACCTTTCGCGGAACCCCTAAG
This sequence comes from uncultured Actinomycetes bacterium, assembly GCA_963797665.1. Lineage (GTDB taxonomy): Bacteria > Actinomycetota > Thermoleophilia > Solirubrobacterales > 70-9 > AC-56. The sequence goes on from CAWCQE010000008.1 coordinate 51,828, forward strand.
CCTGTGGACTGGCCTCGGGTCGCGGACCGGCAATGCCAGTGCCTCCGCGTACGAGGGCTCTCGACCGCGTAACGGAGCCGCCCGAGATTCTCATATCCCGTGGTTCCAAAGCAACTGCCTGCGGCGAGCTTGCGCCAGTTTTGCGCCAGTCCCTGCCCGATGGCTAAGCCGTGGCTACGGCGTGGCTACGGCCAGGGGTACGGACCGACCCCGAAAGACCCTGACTGACGCACGAGGCGGCGAAGGAATCGAACCTTCCAAGCGGTGGGCTGCACCGCCCTGCTGGCTTTGAAGGCCAGATGGGCAGAGTTCTGACGCTCGCGGCAGGCTAGAGCGACCGTCTCTCGACAGATTTGGGCAGAAACGGGCAGAAAGGCGACTTTCTGCCCATTGTCGACTCTCGTGGCGGGGTCTGCGACTCAGAAAAGCCGCCTGATAGCAGGCCTTTTTGCGAATGGGCGCGGCTGGTTTCGAACCAGCGACCTCTCGCGTGTGAAGCGGCGATCCTAAGGAGGACAGAAACCGCACCAACAAGCGGTATGTGCCGCTATCTGCCCCGGTCGGTGTAGCCTGCCGATTACCAGGGATTACGCACGATTACCGGGGATTCGGGCAGAGAACCGACATTCTGCCCATACGGACTGGGGGCGATGCCCGTGGTCGGCTTCTACCTCACGCTGCTCAACACCTGAGATGCACTCAGGAGCAGACAACCGCCGCGACTACTCCCTTTGTTGCTGGCAGTCGAGGTCTGCCTGCAGCTTCTCGAACTGCGCGGTCATCTGCTCGAGCTTCTGCATCACCGGGTCCTCCCCGGCCGCCCTTCGGTCGGCCTCTGCCCGTGCCATGAAGCCGCTCGTGATCGCGGCGGTCACCACCGCCAGCAGGGAGAGGCCGCCGAGCATCAGGAAGGCGGCTAGTACCTTTCCGGCCGTCTCGCCTGGAACGACGTCGCCGTACCCAACGGTGGTGACCGTCTGGATACCCCACCACATGGCGAGCCAGACGTTGTCGTAGGTCTCCGGGTCGACGAGTCGCTCGAGCACGGCAAAGACGACAATCGCGCCGACCCAGAATGCGACGATCGCATACGCCGCGAAGCGCGGGTGCAGCCCCCTGCGCTGGACGCGTCTCGCCAACGACCGAGCGGACCGACGGCGCGGCACCCCACTCTCCATCTTCGTGGGGTTCGCCCCTTAGCCCCGTACTCCTGTCTCCTTCGTCGACCTCGGCGCCAGCGCAAGACCCCCGCCTATCCCGCGGCGGCGGCGCCCGCGGCGGCGCTCGCCTCGGTCTCCCCGTCGATCGGCGAGCGCGCGGCGCGCGTGTAGCCCACCACGATCACCAGTGCTCCGAGCACCGCGTAGGTGCTCAGGACGATCAGCGAGTCGGCGATCCCATTGCCGTTGAAGTAGATCGTGTTCTGGATCAGGGTGGTGGCGTTGTACGGCGGCAGGTACGGCCCCACCGTGCGCCAGAAGCCGGGAAGGAACGACGGCGCCAGCGACCCCCCCGAGGCGGGAATGCCGATCATGATCACCGTCACCATGACGACAAGCGTGCCCAGGGATCCGAGGATCGTCTGGAGGCCGGCCGTGGCCAATGCGCTGGCGAACGCGATCCCGGCGAGGACGGGCCACAGCACCAGGAAGTGGCCACCGTTGATCCCTCCGAGGATCGGGCCAACGAGGACGTCAACGAGTAACCCGGCGAGGATGGCCCAGCCCAAGAGCACCACGATGCGCCACGGCTTCGCGGTGACCCCGGTGGCCTTCATCAGGATAGTGGCGGTCACATAGCCGCCGATCACGACCGCGAGCGCCGTCAGCAGCGAGACGACGCCGATCGGGTCCTTGTCCGGCAGGCGGTGCACCTGCTCGGCCTTCACCGGAGGAGGCGCGTTCTCGGCCTTCGAGAGGCGGTGCCGCGCCTGCGCGACATCCTGCTGCGCCCCCGCGACCGACTGCGGGTTCACCGCCCCCGTGGCCGCGGCCTCCTGCCGCGCGGCGCTGGCCTTCTTCTTCTCGGCCTTGAGCTTCTTCTTCTCAACGCTGATCTTGTTGCTCGCGATGTGCTTCGCCGCGCGAAGGAACTCGCCCTGGAGCAGGCTGGCGATGCTCAGGCTGGCAGCCGGAACGGTCAACAGCTTGCTGGTCTTCGGCTGGACGATGAGCGCCCCGTAGATCTTGCGATGGTCGATCGCATTGCGGACGGCTCCCTCGCTGGAGTAATGGATCCGGTTCAGCGAGACGTGCTTCTCGACCTGGGTCGTCAGCTTCGATGAGCCGGTGACCCCGAACGGCAGCTGGTGGGGCTTCGGATCTCGGTTGGCACCGACGTAGGAGAAGACGTAAATCAGCGGCAGCACGATCACAAGGACGAGGGTGACGATCACGCGAGCCCGGTAGGAGGGGCCGCCGCCGCTCGTCGCAGCGGAGGCCGAGCCTGCGGCGGCTCCCCCGCGCTTCCCACTGCCCTTCGCGCGAGCGACGAGCGCCCAGCCGAGCACCATCACGGTGGCTCCCAGCACCGCGTATACACCCAGGACGATCAGCGAGTGGGCGATCCCGTTGCCGTCGAAGTAGAGCGTGTTCTGGATCAGAGTGTGGGCGTTGTACGGCGGCAGGTACGGCCCCACCGTGCGCCAGAAGCCGGGAAGGAACGACGGCGCTAACGACTCGCCCGACGCGGGGACGCCGATGAAGACGAACGCGAGAACCGCGATCAGCGTGCCCAGCGCCCCGAGGATCGCCTGCAGGCCCGCCGTGGCCAACGCGACCGCCAGCGCGATCCCGGCAAGGATGGGCCACAGAACCAGGAAGTGCTCGCCGCTGACTCCGCCGAGGATCGGACCGACGAGGACGTCGGCCAGCAACCCGAGCGCGATCGCCCAGCCCACGAGCAACGTGGCGCGCCACCGTTTCGTGGCGACCCCGGAGGCGCTGACCAGGATCGTTGCCGTGATGTAGCCGGCGAAGACGAGCCCGATCGCCGTCAGCAGCGCGACCGCGCCGTTGGGGTCATCCTGCGGCAGGGGGTGCACCTCCTCGGTCGTCACCGGGGGAGGTGCGTTCTTAGCCTTCGAGAGGCGATTCTGCGCCTCTGTGGCGGAGGACTGCAGGCTCTGCTGCGCCTGCTGCACCGACAACGGGCTCAGGGTCCCGGCCGCGGCGGCCTCCTGCGCGGCGGCGACCATCTGTTTCGCCTCATTGACCTTGTCTTTGGCCTTCTTCTCTTTGGGATGGATCTCGTTGAGCGCGATGTGCCGCGCGGCGAGGGCGAATTGGACCTCGAGCAGGCTGGCGATGCTCTTGCCGGCTGCCGGAGCGGTCAACAGCTTGCTGGTCTTCGGCTGGACGATGAGCGCCCCGTAGATCTTGCGATGGTCGATCGCATTGCGGACGGCTCCCTCGCTGGAGTAATGGATCCGGTTCAGCGAGATGTGCTTCTCGACCTGCGTCGTCAGCTTCGACGCCCCCATGACCCCAAAGTCCAACTGATGGGGCTTCGGGTGTCGGAAGGCGCCTACGAAGGAGAAAGCAAAGATCAGCGCGAGCGCAACCGAGACGATCAGGGCCACGACCGTACGAGTCCGATCCGATCGGCTGGCGCCACTCGTCGTGCCGGAAGCATCCTTGGTGTCGGCGGGCCGCTCAGCCATCGTCCTACTCAGCGGTGATCAGTACAGTGCACGCGGACAGACACACACCGAAGAACTCACCCTCCCATGAGAGCTTCAGGATTGACTTCTCCGTGTGACGCCAGCGAACCGGTGCTTTTCCACAATGTCATGACATGGCAGCCGGGGCCCGTGCGGATCCCGTGGCCACGCGAGTCTCCCGCTTGGCGACGCGGGGTCAGCCCCCGCTAGGGGTTTAGGCGTCTTAGTGAAGAACGACCATAGTGAAGAACGACCGTAATCTCGATCGCGCGCCCCAGCATCGTCCAGATCGGATGAAATGCGCGGTCACCCGCTTTCCGACAAGCCGGACACCGGGTAGGATCGTGCACGAGGCTGAGCGCCCCGGCCGGGGCCGGGGCGCTCAGACGTCCGCCTGCGCGCGGGCGTCATTTCGCATCGGCGGTGCCTGATCCAGGCGTCCAGTCCACCATACGGAGAGCGGCGCCGCGGCCTCATCGGGCGCGCCGGGTCTGAGCCGTCGTAGCCGATCAGGACGGGCGCGGCGTCATCGTTCATCCGGCGCAGGTTAGCCCAGCCGGCTGGTTTCGAACCAGCGACCTCTCGCGGCGACCTTTAAGACGGGACCTGTGCGCTGGAATCGGATCGAGGCTCAGGGGGTGACCCCGTTCCCGCACAGGAGAGCGCGTAGCCGGGCGCGTTCTCCATCCTTCCTGAGCATCACCTGCGCATAGATGCCAAGGGTCACCTTTGGGTCGCTGTGGCCGACTTGCCGCATGACGTAAGGGGGATCGTCGCCGGCGGCGAGCAGTAGCGAGATGAATGTCCGGCGGAGCGAGTGGGGGGTTAGCCCGTGTGGTAGAGGACCTAGTCCGGCCTGATCGCGGCGTTCGTTCGCGAGCTTGACGGAGCCGGCCAAGATGCGGTTGCGAACGTTGCTCGGGTTCTGGGCTCCACCGGTCCCTGTCGCGAACACTCGGCTGTTTCCTGGCGCACTCCGGCACATGGCCTTGTAGATAGCCAGTTCTTTGCGCAGTGCCGGCAAGAGCTCTACCTCGCGCACGCCAGCGTCAGTCTTCGAGTCGATCACCCGCAGTCGCCCGGCGGCGAGATCGATGTCGCGCCAACGAAGGCGGAGCGCCTCACCTAGGCGAAGTCCGGCGAAGACCAGAGTGGCGAGCAGCAGACGCCGGACTCTCGGTCCGCGGCCGGTGCCGTCAAGCTCGCCGGCGGCGTCAAGGACCGACTCGATCTGGTCAGCGCGGTCGAGATAGGTCCGTTCCGGCCGGCGCGCCTTCAGCTTTCGCCGCTTGCCGCCGACCTTCGCGGGGTTGCGAGGGATCATTTCGCGCTCCACCGCCACCTCGAGGATCTGTCCTAGCCTGGTGATCGTCTTGTTGATTGAGGTAGGGGAGAGGCGCCCCTGCCTGACCTTGTCACGCCGATAGCGGTCGACCTGCTCGATCGTGATCACTGAAAGCCGGTGCCTGGCAAAGAACGGCAGCAGGTGAGCTCAGCTGCCACCCGTAGTCGGCGAGCGTGGTCTCGCGCAGACCCTCGTGCCGAAGGCCCTCATACCACTCCGACGCAACGCAAACTCGTGGAAGGTCGGATCGGGATCCATATCGGCGACTGGATCCGGCCCGACGGTCCGCCAGATGCCCCGGTCTACGTCGGCCAGGACATGCCTGAGCTCGCGTTCGGCCCGACGGCGATGCCAGCCCTCGTCGCTGCGCCCGAGAGTCACGTAGCGGCGCTTGCCGTAAGCGTGAAAGCGAATCGCCCAGCTGCGCTGCTTGCCCTTGGGCGGGAGGACCTGCCCCCGGCCATTCCGTTTACGGTTACCTCGCATCAGGGCTAGCTCCTGGTGCCGGCCCCGGGGCGTGTCAGCGCCGCCGGGGCATTTACATCATCAATTGATATTGTAAACGAGGTGGCGCGCCGGCGAACCCCGCCGCTGGTCGGCCTCGCTGAGGTGGCCGAGATCCTCGGCGTCCGGTCGCGCCAGCACGCCCACAACCTGACCCGGGACCCGACCTTTCCCGAGCCGGTGGCCAAGCTTCGCGCCACGCCGGTGTGGATCAAGCGCGATGTCATCGCCTGGGCCAAGGGCCGCCAGCGTCGGTCCTAGCTTCCGGTTGGTTCCTGGATGATCACCTCGACCCGAAGGTGAACTGCGCCCCTATGGCGAGGCGATGAGCGAGGTCGCGCTCTGGCGACTGAAGCTCACGCTGAACGATCTTGGCCGCGGCATCCTCGCGCTAGAGGGACGATTCGAGGACGGACGACTCGCTCGGACCGACTAGTCGAGGAAGCTCGCCGGCGGCCCACACTGGGACGCGCCGCGAGGTGGGCGCACCTCCGTCGACCTCCGTCGACCTCCGCGGCCCGAGCGCACTCCCTTCCGAATGCATCCGACGGAGCGAGTAACGCGTTAGCCGGGCGGGGTTGGCGGGTTCTATTCGGCTGCGTTTGGCTCGGGTGCGCCGTGACAGTCTCTCGACCCGCCCGTGGGTACGCGGTGGGTACGGCTGTGGGTGGGGACTGACCCTGAATGACCCCGAGTGACGCACGAGGCGGCGAAGGAATCGAACCTTCCAAGCGGTGGGCTGCACCACCATGCTGGCTTCGAAGACCAGATGGGCGCGGCTTGACGCTCGCGGCAAGCCAGAGCGACGCAACCCTCGACAGATTTTTGGGCAGACATGGGCAGAATGGCGATTTTGAGCCCGTCGTCGACTCTCGTGGCGGGGCCTCCGCATCTCAAGAAAGCCGCCCGATAGCAGGCCTTTTTGCGCATGGGCGCGGCTGGTTTCGAACCAGCGACCTCTCGCGTGTGAAGCGAGCGCTCTCCCACTGAGCTACGCGCCCCGGCCGCCTGATGATAGGTGGCATGCGGCGGGGCCCGGGCGCGAGCGCGCCCGTGCGAGGATTCGGGGCGTGAAGGTCACGATGATGCTCGCCGACGCGGCGCAGGCGGTGGAGGGAAAGCTCTACATCCTGGGGGGCGGGTGGTCGCTGACGGGCCCGGACCCAACGCCGTCTGCCATCGCTGCGTACATCCAGGTGCCGTGGGACCGGACCAACGTCCAGCACGAGTTCCGGTTCGAGCTGATCGACGCCGATGGCAATCCGGTCGAACTCGAGGCGCCCGAGGGTGAGGCGCAGCCGGTGACGATCGAGGGCGCGTTCGAGGTCGGTAGGCCGGTCGGGGTCCGACCCGGGACGCCGATCGACGTGCCGCTGGCGCTCAATATCGGGCCGCTGGCCCTGCCGCCCGGCGGACGATACGAGTGGCGGCTGGAGATCGACGGCCAGACGGACGACGACTGGCGGCTCGCGTTCTCGACCCGCCCGGAAGGTTGACGCGGTTCAACGCTTACCGGAGCGGTTTCGCGACTGAGTCAGCGGGCAACCCTCTACTAGGTGGCCGAACGCGGCTTTTCACACGAAGCGCTGCTCTACGCGGGCGACGAGAGCTTCCTGGCGGGCACAATGCCCTTCATCCGGGAGGCCGTGGCAGCCGACGAGGCGGTCCTGGTGGCCGTGGACCGCTTGAAGATCGAGCTCCTGAGGAGCAATCTGAACGGTGAGGCCGATCGGGTCCTATTCGCCGACATGCACGAGCTGGGCCGTAATCCGGCCCTGATCATCTCCGCGTGGCAGGACTTCGCCGACGAGAGCACCGCGCAGGGGCGGAGCTTCCGCGGCATCGGGGAGCCGATCTGGCCCGGGCGCAGCGCGGCCGAGCTGGTCGAGTGCCAGCACCACGAGTCGCTGCTGAACCTCGCGTTCGAGGATGGACCGTCCTGGCGCCTGATGTGCCCTTACGACGCGGCGGCGCTCCAGCGGGACGTGCTCGCCGGCGCTGAGCGCGATCACCCGATGATCGATGAGGACGGGGGGCAGCGCGCCTCGGAGTCCTACCTCGATCCGGTTGCCGCCGGGGCGCCGTTCGTGGGGCCGCTTCCCGAGCCGTCCTTCGAGCCCGCGCGGATGACGTTCACGTCGCCCGTCGATCTCGCGGTGATTCGCCGGTTCGTCGCCGAGCACGCCGCGGCCGAGGGCATCGATTCCGAACGGGTGGATGGACTCATCCTGGCGGTGAATGAGGTGGTGACCAACGTGCTGCGGTATGACGGCCCCAGCGGCCGGGTCCGCGCCTGGGCCGAGGAGGGCCGCATGATCTGCGAGGTCGCGGGCGGTGGCTGGATCTCCGATCCTCTGGTCGGGAGGCTCCGGCCACGCCCCGATCAGCCCGCTGGGCGCGGGCTGTGGATCGCCAACCACTTCTGCGACCTGGTCCAGATCCGCACCGGAGCGGCCGGCACGGTGGTCCGCTGTCACCTCGGACCGGTCCCAGGCGCCGCGACGACCTAGTCCTCGGGCGCGGGCCCGCCGACCGCCGCCCAGTACACGGCCGCCATGTCCTCGTCGCCGTGGCCGAGCTCGTCCGCATGCGCGAGGCGACTCTCGACCGCGCGGGGCAGCACCGGCTCGTCCCGGTCACCGCTCGCGGCTTCGAGCACGAGCCTCGCATCCTTGGCCGCCAGCCGCAGCGGAAACGACGGCTCGAAGGAGCGCTCGATCATCATCGGGCCCTTCATCTGCGCGTACGCCGAGTCCAGGGGTCCGCCCCTCGATCGCCTCGAGGAACATCCGGGGCTCGACGCCCGAGCGCTCCGCGAGCACGATCGTCGGCGGTCGCGACCGTCACCGACAGCACCCTAGTTGTTCAGGACGATCTTGAGGCGCGTCGCATGACCGGGTTCGTCCAACGTGATCGTCCTGGTACCGATCGCGTCGAAGATGGGCGCGCAAGCTCGCAGCGCGTCCTCCGGACCCGCCGCGAGCACGACGAGCTTGCCCTGCTCCGCGGGCTGCCGCGTCCCCAGCACGGGTGCGTCGACGAAGGCGACCCCTGCATCGCGCGCCAGCTCGGTCAGCTCCTCGGTCGCGGCGATGGCGATGGTGCTCATCTGAAGCCAGATCGGCCCGTCCGCCATCGCGGCGAGCGCGCGCCGTCATTGGTCATGACCTCGCGCACGACATCTTCCGTCGCTAGCATCTGTGCTGGACCGTGCTAGGCGGGGAGGTAGCGGTGCCCTGTCACCCGCAATCCGCTCTAGCGGGGCTGAATGCCCGTCCGAGGGTCGCGGCCTTCGGGGTCAGTACGCCGCGGACGGCGCTGACGGCCAGGTCCCGCGCAATGCGCGCCCGCGAACCAGGTCAGATCCGGAAGGAAGCAGCCTTAAGCGGTAGCGGGCATGTGCCGCGGAGAAGCCTGGCCCGAGCCAACCGCGACGCAAGCGCCCGGGGACCGCTCTCGAGGGCGGGCCGCACGGTCCTGCCTGAACCCGGGGACACCGCCAGAGACGTCCAGCGGTGCAAAATCCGCGCTATCCGCGGGAAATGCACCGCTCGACGGATGGGAGGATGGACGGCCGGCAGTGAGCTTGCGCCGCTCGGCGAATGGGCTAGACATCCTCCGGCACGACCGGGGCGAGCTTGCCGACCTGCGGCGAGCTTGCGCCGCCGCCGCCCGCGTCGGTGCCTCCGGTGGAGTCACCACCCCCGCCGCCGCCGCGTCGGTGCCGCCGCCGCCGGTCCCGCCGGTCGAGCGGTGGCGGTGCCGGTGACCGTGACGCCGATCATCATCGCCCTGATGGTCATCGTCACCCGAACCCGGGCAGCGCCGCGTGTAGACGACGCGTGCGGGATGTCCCGGCTCGGTTTCGGGAGTGCGACCACGAGAGGTGCAGGTGGTTGCCCCGCCCGTGCCCGGCGTCGCCGTTCCAGCCGACCCACCGCCAGGGCATGATCGGCTGGTTCTGCTGCGGCTCGGCCAGATGGGCGAGCTCGCCGATCTCGTTCCAGGTCCCGCCCTTCGCGACGGTTGGGGACGATGTCGGTGGCGAGGCCGATCGGGATGCTCGCCGTTCTCCGCGTGCACGGGGTCGCTGGAGTACCCGTCGGTGATGAAGATGTCGAACCGGCGCTTCATCCACCGGATGTCCGGCATCAGGCGGCGGTCGATCTTCTCGCCCGGAAATCCCGGGGATCGCACGAAGCTGGCCGCCGCTGCACCGTCTTGCAGAGGTGCGGCGCGAGCTTGTGGCTGCGCATGCGGCGGCGCTCGGCGAGGCGACGAGCAGCACGGCGCCAGCGCGAGCACGAGCGACGCGCCGACCAGCGCGCGCGCCGGAGTCCGTCTCCCCCGACCAGCCATTGGCGCATTGAATCGGCAGGCGACCGCCGGATCCTGAAATAGTGCACCCAGATGCCCGACGCCGCTCCCGATCTCCAGGCGGTCACCCAGATCCAGCAGCAGGTCTGGTCGCAGGGGGACTTCGCGAAGATCGGAGATCGCGGCGCAGATGGTCGCCGAGGAGCTCTGCGAGGCGGTCGACGTGCTGCCGGGACAGCGGGTCCTCGACGTCGCCTGCGGCGCGCGGCAACGGGGCGATCGCCGCCGCGCGCCGGCTACGGCGACGCGGTCGGCCTCGACTACGTCCCCGCGCTGCTCGAGCGGGGACGCGAGCGCGCAGCCGCCGAGGGATACGACATCGAGTTCGTCGAGGGCGACGCGCAGGCGCTGCCGTTCGAGGACGCATCATTCGACGTCGTGCTCTCGACCTTCGGGGCGATGTTCGCGCCCGACCAGGAGAAGACGGCCGCAGGAGCTGCTGCGGGTCTGCCGCTCCGGGCGGCAAGATCGGCATGGCGAACTGGCCGCCCACGCGGCCTGGTCGGCGGCGGCATGTTCAAGACCATCGCCGAGCACGCGCCGCCGCCGCCCGGGCGTCCAGCCGCCCGCGCTCTGGGGGACCGAGGACCGGCTCCGCGAGCTGTTCGGCGACGGCGTCTCGGAGCTGCAGCTCGACGAGCGCGACGTGCAAGTTCCGCTACCACTCGCCGGAGCAGTGGCTCGAGTACTTCCGGACCTACTTCGGGCCGATGATGATGGCGTTCGAGCGGGTCGGCGAGGAGGGCGCCGCGGCCCTCGAGAACGACCTCCTGGAGCTCATGCGCGACGAGCAAATCGCGCCGGCGATGCGGCGCTCGTCGCGCCGGCCGAGTACGTCGAGGTCGTCGCCGTCCGCGCGCTGACCGGCCTTCCCGGAGCTAGCGGGATCGCCGCTCGGGACGGCCCGAGGCCACGGCTAGACTGGCCGGACCTTGGCTGAAGCCTCCCTTTACCGCCGCCACCGCCCCCAGAGCTTCGACGAGGTGGTCGGCCAGGAGCACGTCGTGCGCACGCTGCGCAACGCGGTCGAGCACGACCGGGTCCACCACGCCTACCTGTTCGTCGGCTCGCGGGGCACCGGCAAGACGTCGCTGGCGAAGATCCTCGCCCGCTCGCTCAACTGCGTCAACGGGCCGACCGTGACGCCCTGCGGCGAGTGCGAGTCCTGCCGCACGATCGCAGCCGGGACCTCGCTCGACGTGATCGAGATGGACGCCGCGTCGAACCGCTCGGTCGACGACATCCGCGACCTCCGCGAGCGCGTGGGCTACGCGCCCGCCGCCGGGCGCTGGAAGGTCTACATCCTCGACGAGGCCCACATGCTCACGCGCGAGGCGTGGAACGCCTTCCTCAAGACGCTCGAGGAGCCCCCGCCGCAACACGGCCTTCGTGCTCTGCACGACCGAGCCGCACAAGGTGATGCCCACCATCGTCGACCGCTGCCAGCGCTTCGACTTCCAGCGGCCGTCGCTGGAGCAGATCGCCGACGGTCGTGCGGCGCGTCGCCGCCGCCGAGTCGATCGAGATCGACGACGGCGCCGTTGCCGGCGATCGCCCGGGCCGCGCGGGGGAGCTTCCGCGACGCGCCTGGGGACGCTCGACCAGCTCGTCGCCTTCAGCGGGAAGCAGGTCGCGACCGACGACGTGCTCGCGGTGCTCGGCGTCGCCGAGGCGGAGCTGATCCTGGCCGCGGCGGACGCGATCGCCGCCGAGGACGGGCGCGCGGCGCTCGAGGTGAGCGAGCGGCTCTCGCGCTCCGGGCCGCGACGTCACGCAGTTCGGCCGCGACGTCCTCGCGCACCTTCGCCAGCTGCTGGTGATCCGAACGATTGGCGAGGTCCCCGACGCGTTCAGCGTCACCGCCGCCGACCCCGAGCGGCTCCGGGCGCAGGCCGCCGAGCTGTCGGACCTCGCGCTCGTGCGAGCCATCGACGTGATCGCCGCGGCGCTGGCGGCGGTCAAGGAGGGGGATGAGCCGCGGATGACGCTCGAGCTGGCCCTGCTTCGGGCCGCGCGCCCCCAGCTGGACCCGACGAAGCAGGCGCTGCTCCAGCGGGTCGAGAGGCTGGAGGAGTCTCTGGCCGGGGCCCAGGCGTCCGAGCCGCGTCGCGACGAGCACGGCGATGCGCCGGTGGACGCGTCGCCGGAGCCGCCTCGAGCTCGCCGGACCGAGTCCGAGCGGGAAGACCCGCCGGATTCCTCGCCGTCCGACTCCGCTTCTGCCGCCGAGCCGGACGCGGCGCCCGCCGCCGCCGACGCAGGGCCGGCTCGAGCGGCCTCCGCGGTGGTGGAGGAGCCGCCGGTGGACCTCGAGCGGGTCGTGGAGCTCTGGCCAGCCGTAGTCGATCGGGTCCGCGAGGCCGGATCCGAGCTTCAGTCGACCTTCTTCTCCGCCGCCCGGCCGGTCGCGATCGGGGCCGACGGCTGCGCTCACGATCGGCTTTCCGCCGAGCGCGGCGTTCAACAAGCGCAAGGCCGAGAGCCAGGAGGCCCGGGAGCGCCTGACGGAGGCGGTCCGGACGATCCTCGGCGAGCGGCTTCGCCCCGTCTACGTGCTGCTCGATGCGGAGGAGATCGACGCGGCGGGCGCGGAGGGTGGGCTGAGCGAGGAGGAGCTGATCGCGAGACTCAAGGTCGAGTTCGACGCCGAGGAGTTCGATGAAGCTGAAGATCTCGATGCCGAGGAGGAGGCAGCCAGATGACCAGACCAGGACCGGGCGGAATGGACATGAACGCGATGATGAAGCAGGTCCAGGAGATGCAGTCCCAGATGATGGAGGCGCAGGAGAAGCTCAAGGACGAGGTGGTCGATGCCAGCGCGGGCGGCGGGATGGTCAAGGCCAAGATGAGCGGCGATCTGCGTCTGCTCGAGGTCTCCATCGACCCGGAGGCGATCGATCCCGAGGAGGCCGAGCTCCTTCAGGACATGGTCATGGCCGCCGTGAACGAGGCGATCCGCTCCGGTCAGGAGCTCGCGACCTCGAAGCTCGGCGGGATCACCGGGGGCGGCGGGCTCGGCGGCCTGGGCCTGTAGTCGGCGCCGCCGGCCGCACTAACTTCAAGGGATGCACCCGGGGCCGATCCAGCGACTCATCACCGAGCTCTCCCGCCTGCCGGGAATCGGGCAGCGGACGGCGCAGCGCCTGGCGTTTCACATCCTGCGCTCGGATGACTCCGAGGCGCTCGGGCTCGCCGACGCAATCCGCGAGGTCAAGGAGAAGGTGGGGCTGTGCGAGGTCTGCTTCAACCTTGCCGAGGGCGAGCGGTGCCGAATCTGCGAGGACGAAGGCCGGAGCCGGTCGCTGATCTGCGTGGTCGAGGAGCCGTCGGACGTCATCCCCATCGAGCGGACCGGCGAATACCGCGGCCTCTACCACGTGCTTGGCGGCGCGCTCTCGCCGATCGACGGGATCGATCCCGAGGACCTCAAGATCGCCGAGCTCGTGCGCCGTGTCGACGCGGGCGGGGTGGAGGAGCTCGTGATCGCGACGAACCCCACGACCACCGGCGAGGCCACCGGTCACCACATCGCAGAGCTCCTTCGCGACCGCGTGACGATCACGCGCCTGGCGAGCGGCCTGCCCGTGGGCGCCGACCTGGAGCACGCGGACGAGGTGACGCTCGGCCGCGCGTTCGCGGGCCGGATGGCGCTCGACCGCTAGCCGAGCCCCGCTACGCCTACTCGTAGTAGCGGCGGGTCGGCGCGTTCGGATCCGCGGGCGGGGCGGTCCCGCGATCGGCGCCCGTGGCGCGGTACCAGCGTGACCGCTCTCGGGCCCCCACCAGCTCGTAGACCACGGCGATCACGAAGCCGACGATGCCCACGATCATCAGGATCAGGCCGACAGTGTCGATCTCGATGCCCTTGACGTTGATGTTGGTCGCGTAGCGCAGGATCGCGCCGACGGCGATCAGGATTAGGGATCCACCAATGGTCATGCCGGGCAACTACCCGAATCCGCCGCCCGGATGCGCGGCGAATCGTGTCGTTCCGCGCTATCGCGCGCCCGAGGCGAGGTGGGTGCCGGCGCCCTCGCGCTCGCTGATCCCGATCCGGTCGTGCAGACGGCGCAGGGGGCCGGGCGCCCACCAGTTCCATTTGCCGAGAAGCTCCATCAGCGACGGCACGAGCAGGGCGCGGATGATGCTCGCGTCGATCAGGACCGCGAGCGCCGTCCCGATCCCGTTCTCCTTGATGAAGATGATCTGCGAGGTCGCGAAGGCGCCGATCGCGATCGAGAACAGCAGGGCCGCCGCGGTGACGATGCGGCCGGTCCGCTCCAGCCCGAGGGCGACGGACTCCGAGTCGGAGGCGCCGTTGTCGCGGGCCTCCTTGATCCGGGACAGGAGGAATACCGCGTAGTCGGTCGAGAGGCCGAACGCCACGGCGAACAGCAGGATCGGCATCGTCTGCTCGAGCGCCCCCTGGCTCGTGTAGCCGAGGAGTCCCTCCAGGTTCCCGTGCTGGAAGATCAAAACGAGGATCCCGAACACCGCGCTCAGGTTCAGCACGTTCATGATCAGCGACTTGACCGGCAGGACGAGCGAGCCGGTCATGAGGAACAGGATGATCAGCGTCGAGCCCACCACGATCGCGAGCGCGAGGGGGCCGTGGGTCCAAAGGCTCGACTGGAAGTCGACGAAGTGGGCGGTGCTGCCCGTGACGAGGACCGACGCGCCCGGTGGGGCCGGGAGGTCGCGGATTCGATCGACTGTCGACTTGCTCTGATCCGACATGAACGAGCTCTTCGAGATCGCACTCACCTCGGTCACGCCGCCCGGAAGGGGGCGGGGCGGCTCGACCGCGGCGATCCCGGGATCGCGCTTGACCTCCGCGACGAGCTGATCGGCGGCCTTCGGCGCGCCCCCGCGGATCGCCAGCTGAATCGGGCTGTCGCGGAACGGCGGGAAGTCCGAGCGCATGATGTCGTCGACCTGTCGGGCGGTGGCGCTCTCCGGGAGGACCTGCGCGTCGACCGAGGTGAACTTGATCGAGTAGAAGGGGATCCCGAGCGCGATCAGGAACGCGGCGCTCAGCGTTGCGATGGGGATGGGGCGGCGCATCACGAAACGCGAGAGCCGGTACCAGAACCCCTGCTGCGTCACGGTCGCGTCCCGCTCGGCCCGCCGCTGGAGGAACCGCGGCGCGAGCGCGTTGACCCGCGGTCCCAGGATGCTCAGGACCGCCGGCAGGATCACGAGCGCCACCCCGGCGGCGAACAGCGCCACGAGCGACCCGCCGATCCCCATCGAGTACAGGAAGCGCTGCGGGAACACGATCAGCGAGGCAAGCGCCGCGGCGACGGTCAGTGACGAAAAGAGGACCGTCCGGCCGGCGGTCCGCATCGTCGCGCGCAGGGCTTCCCAGCGCTCTGTGCGCCCTCCGGACCCGACCGCATCGACGCCCCGCCGCGCGAGCTCCTCGCGATAGCGCGACACGATGAACAGGCTGTAGTCGATGGCCAGGCCGAGGCCCAGGCCGGTGGTCAGGTTCAAGGCGAAGATCGAGATCGACCCGATCTCGCTCGCGATCCGCAGGATCAGGAAGGTCCCCACGATCGCCAAGCCGCCGACGAGGAGCGGTAGCAGCGAGGCGACGAGGCTGCGGAAGAAGAGGAGCGAGAGCAGGAAGAGCAGCGGGAAGGCGAGCAACTCCGCCCGGCGCAGGTCGGACTCGGTCTGCTTGTTCACCTGCTCCTGCGCGAGCGCGATCCCGCCGACCGTGACGCCCGGCTCCCCGTTCAGCTCGTCGGCGATACTGGACGCCGCATCCTGCTGCGCCTTGTCGTCGGTGGGCCGCAGGGCGACGGCGATGTAGGTGGCGTCGCCGTCGTGCGAGACGAAATCCTTCGAGCCGGTGTCGTAGTAGCTCGTGGTGCTCGCGACGGTCTCGCGGCTGCGGAGATCCCGCTCGATCGTCCGCACGCGCTGCTTCGTCCGTGGCTGGTCGACCGGGGCGTTCTGGACGAGGACGATGACCGACGTCGACCGATAGCCGTGCGCCTGCAGCAGGTCGTCGGCCTTGACGCTCTCGGTGGCGGGGTCGTCCGCGCCATACGGGTCGAGGTGACTCGCGACCGACCCACCGAACCCGGCGGCGACGACGAAGAACACCACCGCGCCGATCGCCACGAAGCGCCTGTAGCGGTAGACGAAGCGGGCGAGCCCGTCGAGCATCAGGCCGACCTCCTCCGGTTCGAGACGAGCCGCGCCCGGTCCCGTTCCGGTCCGGCGGTCTCCTCCTCCCTCAGTTCGCGAATCGCGCGCTCGCACCAACCCGCCTGCCAGCGGTTGCACTCGATCCCGTACCGCAGCACGAAGGCGGCGAATCCCCCGGCGCCTCCGTTGGCCTCGATCGCCTCGAGGTGGGCGAGCACCCGCTCGTGCTCGCGACGCTTGGCGTCAATCGCCTGAATCGCCGCCTCGTCCCCGACGGCGTCCGCGAAGAAGAGCTTGAGCAGTCCCTCGTCACGCAGCTCGAAGGCCTCAGCGTCGACGCCGAGCCAGCCCTGAAGCTCGCTGCGGCCCGCTGGGGTCAGCCGGTACACGTTTCGCCGGCGCCCTCCCTGGGGGCTTGCCTCGCCCTCGATCAGTCCGGCGGCGGAGAGCCTCCTGAGCTCCGGATAGATCTGACCGTAGCTCGCGGCCCAGAAGAACCGGGTGGACTTGTCGACGAGGGCCTTGATCTCATAGCCGCTCATCGGCCGCCAGCCGAGCATTCCGAGGATCACGTAGGCGGTGGGCGAGAGCTCCATATATCGCGAAGATATATCGCGCCGGGAGCCGTTTGTGTGTGCAGCCCGTCACAGAGGCGCAAAAAAACGGCTCTTCTTCGCTGCCCTTATCCTCAACCGGCCATGGGAACGGGCGAGATCGTCGTGATGAAGTTCGGCGGCACGTCGGTGGCCGAGCCGGACGACATCCGGCGGGCCGCGCGCCGCATCGTCGCCGCGCGGGAGG
Source organism: uncultured Actinomycetes bacterium (assembly GCA_963797665.1). Classification (GTDB taxonomy): domain Bacteria; phylum Actinomycetota; class Thermoleophilia; order Solirubrobacterales; family 70-9; genus AC-56. The sequence goes on from CAWCQE010000008.1 coordinate 68,675, forward strand.
AGGGGAAGCGCGTCGTCGCGGTCTTGTCGGCTCGCGGGAAGACGACCGATGACCTCGTGGGGATGGCGTACGAGGTCTCCGACGCGCCCGCGGCGCGTGAGATGGACATGCTGCTCTCGACCGGCGAGCGGATCTCGTGCGCGCTGTGCGCGATGGCGATCCACGACCTGGGCTACAGCGGGATCTCGCTGACCGGGTCGCAGGCCGGGATCGTCACCGACTCATCGCACACGAAGGCCCGGATCCTGGACGTTCGCGCGGATCGCATTCGCAGCGCGCTGGACGAGGACCGGATCGTGCTCGTGGCCGGGTTTCAGGGCGTCTCGGGCGACAGCCGCGACGTGACGACGCTCGGCCGCGGCGGCTCCGACACCACCGCCGTCGCCATCGCCGCCGCGCTGGGAGCGGCCGTGTGCCAGATCTACACCGACGTGCGCGGCGTGTTCAGCGCCGACCCGCGCCTCGTTGACAACGCGCGCCTGCTGCCGTTCGTCTCCTTCGAGGAGATGCTCGAGATGGCCGCCTCCGGGGCGCGGGTGCTGCAGCTTCGCTCGGTCGAGTACGCCAGGAACCACGGCATCCGCATGGAATGTCGAAGCTCGTTCGAGGAGGGCCCAGGTACCCTCGTGCTCTCCGAGCAGGACACCATGGAACGACCCTCAGTCACAGCCGTGACGCATGCCGAGGAGGCCCGGGTGACGCTGGCCGGGCTGAGCGACGAGCCCGGCATCGCGGGGCGCGTGTTCGGCGCGCTCGCCGGCGCCAACGTGAACGTCGACATGATCATCCAGAACGAGCCCGTCGGCGCCGACGACAGGGCCGATCTGTCCTTCACCGTGGACGCCGGCGATCTGGAGACGGCCTCCAGGGCCCTGAACGGCCTGGGCATCTCCCAGCGGATCGAGACCGATGCGCGAGTGGGCAAGGTCTCGGTGGTCGGAGCCGGGATGCGCAGTCATCCGGGCGTCGCAGCGAAGGTATTCAGCACCCTGGGAGATAACGGGATCAACATCGAGATGATCGCGACGTCGCCGATCAAGATCTCGTGCGTGATCGACGCGGCCGAGATCCCGCACGCCGTGCGGGCCCTCCACGAGGCGTTCGAGCTGGGCACGGACGCCGTGCTCGAGGAGGAGCCGACGGGGGCCGAGCACCGGCCGCGCGTGGCTCCCTAGGCGTGGCCACCGACGGCTACAGGGTCGGCGTCGTGGGCGCCACCGGTGCGGTCGGCGCGACCATCCTCCAGCTGCTCGCGGCGCGAGGGTTCCCGGCCCGCGAGGTCGTCCCGTTCAGCTCCGAGCGCTCGGCGGGAACGAAGGTCCGGTACGGGGGCCAGGAGCTCGAGTGCCGGCCCCTGTCGGAGGATGCGATCCGGGGGCTCGACCTGGCGCTCTCGTCGGCGGGCGGCAAGGTGAGCGCCGAATGGGCGCCGCGGCTCGTCGAGGCCGGGGCCGTGGTGGTGGACAACACGAGCTTCTGGCGGATGCACGACGACGTCCCGCTGGTGGTCCCCGAGGTGAATCCGGATGCGCTCGAGGCGCATCGAGGGATCGTGGCCAACCCGAACTGCTCGGCGATGCAGATGCTGGTGGTCCTGGCCCCCGTGCATCGCGCGGTGGGGATCGAGCGGATCGTGGTGTCGACCTACCAGCCCGTGTCGGGAACGGGCCGCCGGGCGATGGAGGAGCTCAAGGCCCAGACGCACGCCATCCTCCATGACTCCGAGGCCCCGCCGGCCGAGGTCTACCCACACCGCATCGCGTTCAACGTCCTCCCTCAGGTGGAGCGGTTCAAGGCCGGCGACGACTACACCACCGAGGAGCGCAAGATGATGGCCGAGACGCGCAAGATCCTCGGCGTCGAGGAGGATGAGCTCAACGTCTCGGCGACCTGCGTCCGCGTCCCGGTGCTGTGGGGCGAGTCGGAATCGGTCAACGTCCAGAGCCGCGAGCCGATGTCGCCGGAGGACTGCCGGCGGCTGCTCGCCGCCGCACCGGGCGTCGTCGTGGTGGACGCCCCGGCGCAGGGGGTGTACCCGCTGGCGACCGAGGCCGCGGGGCGTGACGAGGTCCTCGTTGGCAGGATCCGGCGCGATCCGTCGCACGAGCGCTGCCTGAACATGTGGATCGTCGGCGACAATCTGCGAAAGGGCGCGGCGACCAACGCCGTCCAGATCGCGGAGCTGCTGCACGACCGCGGGCTCGTGCGGGTGCCGGAGGGCGCTGGCGTCGCTGTCCCCGCCGCGTAGCGTCCGCATGCCAATTCGACGATAGATCGCCGCAGTCGCGCGGAACCCCGCGCGCGCTCGCCTTCCCGGGCCGGTCCGCCGTCTACGATCGCGGCCCTTGTTCGGCGCCTACGCATCCGTCGCGCTCGTGTGCGCGGGCTCGCTGGTCGTGGGGCAGGCGATCCTCTGGCTCTGCGGGCGCCGGGAGCAGACATGGCTCTCGGCCCCGGTGGGTCTTGCCGCCCTCGTGGTCGTGACCGGCCTCGCCATCAAGCTTCCGGGCCACGGCACGGCGGTGGCGATCGCCGCCGGAGTCCTCGTCGCCGCCTGCGCGGCAGCGCTCCTCCTCGCCCGCCCGCGCCTCGAGCGCCCCCGGACGCCCGGACTTGCCCTCGCGCCGGCCGCCGGCGCCCTAGCCCTCCTCGCCGCGTCGATTCCGTTCATCGCCAACGAGCGGGTCGGGATCCTCGGCGTGGGGCTCGTCAACGACGACATGGCCTACCACCTGCTGATCGCCGACTGGCTGAACACCCGGCTCGGCGACATGCCCGTCCTTGTCCACCAGGGCTACCCGGTCGGGCCGCACGCGCTCGTCGCGGGGTTGAGCGAGACGCTCGGCACCGGGCTCGTCGAGGCGTTCGCCGGCCTGACCCTGGCGATACCGGCGCTGACCGCGCTCATCGCCTTCGAGGCTCTCCGGGGACTCCGCCCGGCGCCTCGAATCGTCGCGGCCGCGCTCACGTCCCTGCCGTACCTCATCACCGCCTACCTGGCGCAGGAGGCCTTCAAGGAGCCGATCATCGCGCTGTTCCTGCTGGGCTTCGCCCTGCTCCTTCCCGCGACAACCTCGCCCGCTCGTGCGGTCCCGCTGGGGGTCATCGCGGCCGGCGCGGTCTACACCTACAGCTTCCCCGGGCTCTTCTGGCTCGCCGCCGCGGCCGCGATCTATATCGCGATCCAGCTCGCCACCGGTGCGCCGCGGTCGCCCAGGGCGGGGCTGTGGTGGGCGGCGGGCGCCGCCATCGCGGTGTTGGCCGTGCTCACGGCTCCCGAGTGGACGCGCATGGCGGACTTTGGGAGCTTCCGAGCGTTCCGGACGTCGAACCTGAGCGGCGGCCTCGGAAACCTCCGCCATCAGCTCTCGCCGCTGGAGGCGCTCGGCATCTGGCCCACGAGTGAGTTCCGGCTGGCCGCATCGGACTCCGGCCACGCGGTCGCCTTCTACGCGGGTGCGGTCGTCGCCGCCGCGGCCATCGTCATCGCCGTCCCGCGCTGGCTCAGGCGATACGGCCCCGCCGTGCCGGCGGCCCTGGGGGCGGCGATCCTGGGCTATGCGGGCGCCCGCCTGTTCGGCACCGTTTACACGAGCGCCAAGGCGCTCGCCATCTGCGCCCCGCTCGTCGCGCTCATCGCTTTCGGCGGGCTGCTGGGGGTGGAGGGCCGCGGCCGGTGGCGCTTGATCGCGGTCGGCATCGCGGTCGTGCTCGCCGCCGGAATGGCCATCTCGAGCTTCGCCGTCCTCCGGCAGGCGCCGGTGGGCCCCACCGATCACGCCGACCAGCTCGCCGAGCTGCGCCCGCTCGTGCAGGGTCAGAAGGTGCTGTTCCTGGGGCGCGACAACTTCGTCGCCTACGAGCTGCGCGGCGCGCGTCCGTTCACAGCCGTTCGCAACTTCTATGACCCGAACTACGTGAAGCCCGACCTGCGGCTGAAGGACGTCTTTGGCAAGTTCGACTTCGACTCCGTCACCGCGGCGACGCTGGATCGATTCCCCTACGTGATCACCACGCGGGGCGCGTATGCCAGCGGCCCCCCGCCGACGTTCGAGCCCGTCCGCGAGACGACTGACTTCGTGCTCTGGAAGCGGACGGGGCCCGCCGGCCCCCGCCGGACGCTCGACGAGGGTGACAACCCGGGTGTGGACCTCAAATGCTCCGGGGGCCGACCGCGGCCGCCCGCGCAAGGGAGCGCACGAGTCTTCGCGCGGCCGCCCGTCGTCGGAGGAACCTGGTCTCCCGGATCGACCGTCGAAGCCGGCTCGCCCGTGACCCAGAGCCTCGCGTTGCCCTCCGGTCGATGGGAGATCTCGATCCAGTACGACGCGACGCAGCCGATCCGGGTCTCGGCGCCGGGGTTCTCGGAGACCCTTCCAGCGAATCTCGATTACCGCGGATCCGTGCCGTACTTCCCGGTCGGCCGGGTGAGCGTCAAAAGTCGAGGGCCGGTGCACTTCACCGTCGCGGTCGAGGACCCGCCGTTTCTCGGCCGCGTGCTGGGGACCAAGGCCCAGGCGCATCTGGGGGCGATCGCGGCCAGCCCCGCCGGGGCCGGTGGCCCGATCCCGGGGGAGGCGGAGCGGTCGATCCCGCTCGGGCGCGCCTGCGGGAGGTACATCGACTGGTTCGAACCAGCCGCGCCGATCATCCCTGATCGTCGCCGGGGCTGGTTTCTTCACCCGCTCGCCCTCCGGGCTCACTCGAAACCGTTCGCCCTCCGGGCTGGCTTGCCCGCGCGCCGAGCACCGGAGCGTCTATAAGCCCTCCATGAATCTCGGCTTCGGCGATGCGCTCCTGGTCGTCGGCGTCCTGTTGGCGGTCGCGGCGGCGCTCTCTGGCCTGATGCGGGGCACGGTCCTCTCGATCTCCGTTCTCTCGGTCGCGGCGGGGGTCGTCCTGGCGGCAACGGGCGTCGTTTCGGTGACGGCGACGTCGCCGGGGATCGTCGACGTGATCGAGATCGCTCTGATCCTGACCCTGTTCTCCGACGGACTCTTCGTCGAGCGAGAGCTGCTCCGCCTTCACTGGGGCCCCGTGACGCGAGCGATCGTCGTGGCGATGCCGATCACGCTCGGGCTGCTTGCGCTGATCGGGCATAGCCTGTTCGGCGACCTGAGCTGGGCCGAGGCCTTCCTGCTCGCGGCGGTGCTCACACCGACGGACCCCGTGGTGACCTCCACGGTCGTCACCGCCCAGCGCGTTCCGGCGATCGTGCGCCACACGCTGAACCTCGAGTCAGGCCTCAACGACGGTCTCGCGTTGCCGTTCGTTCTGTTCTTCCTCGCTCTCGCGGGACCGGCGGGCGACGCGGGCACCGAGGCGGCCAAGGTGCTCGGTGAGGCCGCGTTCGGCGCCGTGGTCGGCGTCGTCCTCGGCGTCGTCGGCGGCCGGCTGCACCACCACCTGCCCGGTGGGGGGATCACCCGGCGCTACGAGGGGATCTATGCCGTCGGCTTCGGCCTGGCCGCTTTTGGCCTTGCCGACGTGACCATCGGCAACGGTCTGATCGCGGCGTTCGTCGCCGGGATCGCGATGGGAGCGAGCGAGCACGAGATCCCGGAGGCGTTCGTCGACTTCGCCGAGAACGCGAGCGCCGTCTCGCAGGTCATCACGTTCTTCATCTTCGGCGCGCTGATCGTCGCGACGGGGTACATCGGCGAGATCTGGCGGCTCGCGATCTTCATCGTCCTGGCCCTCGTGTTGGCTCGCCCGGCGGCGATCATGATCTCCCTCGTCCGCAGCCGCCTGCCGGGCCCGCAGAAGGCGTTCATCGCCTGGTTCGGGCCGAAGGGGGTCGCGTCGATGCTGTTCGCTCTCTTCGTCCTCAAATCCGCGGTGGACCAGGGCGAGCTGATCTTCGACATCGCCGCCTTCACGATCCTCTGCTCGATCGTCGCCCACGGCCTGACCGACACCGTGGGCGCGAGCTGGATCGAGCGCCAGATGCGCCGGCGCGAGTAGGGCGAGGGGGGCACCCCGCAGCATTGACGGGGTTAAGGGGGCTCCCACCTAACGCCGTCAATCCGCGCCAAGGGTGCGCAGGATCCACGTGTCAGTGCCTCGCAGCGCCGATCCACGCCACCCAGGCATCGAGGTGCATCGCCGCTCCTCACTCGCCGGGGAGGACCTGACCCGCCGCGACAACATCCCTGTGACGACTCCTCTCCGCACTCTCATCGACCTCGGGACACGGCTACCCTCGTACGCGCTCGAGGCCGCGATCAACGAGGCAGACAAGCTCGACCTCATCGATCCTGTCGCCCTGCGCGCGGCACTGGCGGATCGACGAGGGCAGCGAGGGGTGCGACCGCTGCGAGAGATCCTGGAGCGCGGCGAGTTCGTTCTCACCGACTCGGAGCTCGAGCGGCGGTTTCTGCCCATCGCCAAGCGAGCCGCGATTGGGAGGCCCTTGACCCAGCAGTGGGTCAATGGGTTCAGGGTCGACTTCCACTGGCCCGACCTCGGTCTCGTGGTCGAGACCGACGGTCTGCGCTACCACCGGACGCCGGCTGAGCAGGGCAGGGATCGCGTGCGCGACCAGGCCCACATCGCTGCGGGGCTGACGCCGCTGCGATTTACGCACTGGCAGGTGCGCTACGACCCCAAGCAGGTCGAGCGGACCCTTCGAGCCGCGGCCGGCGTCGGCGCAGGCCGCCCTACTCGCCGCCATTGACGGGGTTAGGTGGGCTATAGCCCCCTTAACCCCGTCAATCGCCGGGCGGGCGAAGGTTTGGGCGCCGGGATCAGGCGGGGACCGCGCCGGCGAGCCGCGACTCGACCCACTCGGTCGAGGCGATGTGCTTGCCCATCCCGAGGTCCTTCGGCTCGAAGCCCAAGGCGAGCCCCACGAGCTGCGGCAGGTGGAGGATGGCGAGCCCGAGGTCGCGGCCCGTCACCTTCGCCGCCTCCGGCTGCTGCATGTCCAGGTTCAGGTGGCACAGGGGGCACGGGGTGACCAGGCAGTCGGCGCTGGCGTCGAGGGCGTCGGCGATGTGGGTTCCGGCCTGGCGAAGCGAGGTGTCGCGGTTCATCGTGATCACGGGAAAACCGCAGCACTTGCGCGCGCCGTCGTACTCCACCGGCGTGGCGCCCAACGCCTCGATCACGCGCTCGAGATAGAGATCGCGGTCGGGATGCTGGTCATAGCCGATCCGGTGCTTCGGACGGAGGACGTAGCAGCCGTAGAACGGGCCAACTCGCAGCTCCGACAGCGGCCGGGTCACCTGCTCGGAGAGCTGGTCCAGGCCGTAGTCCTCGACGAGGATCCAGAGAAGGTTCTTGTTCGTCCAGCCCTCCTTGCCCTTGACGTACTCGAGCCCCTCGTCGGCCAGCGCGTCGTTGATGTGCGCCCGGTAGGCCGAGTCGGCGTCGAGCCGCTGCTGGCATTCGGACTGCGCCCCCTGGCAGGTCGAGCAGATGTTCATCATCGCGAGGCCGGTGCTCTGGGCGAGAGCGAACGTTCGGGCGTTGAGCGTGTCGGCGAGCTCGGTGTTGTGCTCGGCGATCACGCCGGCGCCACAGCAGTTGGCGCGGTCGAGCTCGACCAGCTCGATCCCCAGCCGCTCCGCCACCAGCGCCATCGAGCCGTGGAGCTCGGGTGTGAACCCGCGAGAGACGCAGCCGGGCCAGTAGGCGAGCTCCAGGTTGGCCATTACCGCTCCCCCTCCTCGTCCGGCTCGGGCTCGATCTCCGCCTCCGGCGTCGCCTCGGAGCTGCCGGCCCTCTCGCTGCCGCCCTCGGTGACGAGGTCCGCCCGCTGCCCGTCGCCGCCCGCGTCCGCGGTCTCGTCCGGCTCCGGCTGGATCTCCTCCTCGCCGGTGATGTAGAGGTTGAGCTCCTCGCGGTGCTCCTCGGAGTGCTCGTAGATGTCCTTGACATGCTTCTGGGCATCGCCCGGGAGCTTCGGGTGCACGCCGGGGATGAGCTTCGGGAGCGAGCGCATCTTTCCCGTTCGTAGCCCACGCAGCGCGGTCGGAAGCGACTCGACCAGCGCCTTGATCCCGGCTGGCTTGGGCACCAGCTTCCCCTTGATCCCCGGCGCATAGGACTCCTGCTGGAGGAGCGCCTCGTCCAGCGTCCCCTTGCGCTCGATGATCTTGGTGAACGCGTGCTCGTGGCGGCGGCCGTTGTTGGCGTCGTCGATGTCGTACTCGTCCCCGGCCTTCCGGCGCAGGCGCATGATCTGGTCCATCGGCGCCACGCCCTTCGGGCAGGCGTCGATGCACTGGAAGCAGTGCGTGCAGTCGTAGATCCCGTGGGGGTCCTGGGCCAGGTCGTACAGGCGCTGCCTGGTCTCGGCGTCCCGCGGATCGCCCACGAACCGGTAGGCCTTCGCGAGAGCGGCCGGCCCGATGAACTCCGGATCGGCCTCCATCGACAGGCACGCGGAAACGCAGGCGCCGCACTGGATGCAGGCCATGGACTGGGTCACGTCGATCATCGACTCCGGCGGCACCACGTACTCGCGCTCCGGCGGATCCCCTTCCGGGATCAGCCACGGCGTCACCCGCCGGATCTTCTCCCAGTGCGTGGACTCCATGTCGGTCACGAGGTCCTTGACTACGGGCATGTTCCCCATCGGCTCCACCACGATCGGCGCCGGCCCATTGGAAGACCGGCGGTTCGCGCCGTCCTGCGCCTCGGCGATCTGCGTCTTGCACGCGAGCGTCGACTGGCCGTTGATCTTGGTGCCGCACGAGCCGCAGATGGCTGCCCGGCACGAGCATCGGACGACGAGCGTGCCGTCCTTCTGGTCCCGGACCTGCAGCAGGCCGTCGAGGACGGAGAGGTCCGGGTCGAGGTTGACCTTGAACTCCTCCCAGTACGGGCCCTCGCCCGTCTCGGGCTGGTAACGGCGGACCTTCAGGGTGTATTCAGCCATCCACAATCACCCTAGTAGGTCCGCTCGGCGGGTTGCCACTGCGTGATCGTGACCGGCGAGTAGCTCACCTCGGGCTCGTCCCCGTCGGGCGTCAGCTCGATGTGCTTGAGCCACTCGTCGTCGTTCCGCTCGGAAAAGTCGGTCCGGTACTGGGCGCCGCGACTCTCGGTGCGGTGCAGTGCGGCGACGCACGTGCATTCGGCCTGGTCGAGCATGAACCCGAGCTCGATCGCGCCCAGCACGTCCTGGTTGAAGACGGTGCCACGGTCGTCGATGTAGGCGTTCGGCAGCTCCTCCTGGAGCTTCTTCACGCGGTCGAGCGCCGTCTGAATTCCCTCCTCGTCCCGGAAGACCGCCACGAAGCGGTCCATGGTCTCGCCGAGCTCCCTGCGCAGGACCGAGATCCGGCGCCCGTTGCCGTGGTCGCGGGCGATCAGCTCGGCGACCTCGCGCTCGGAGTCGGTGAGCGCCGCCTCCGCCGGCTTGGCCCCATCGACCTGCTTCGCCCGGGTCGCGGCGTGCTTGCCGGCCCGGCGGCCGAAGATGAGGGTGTCCAGGAGCGAGTTGGCGCCCAGCCGGTTGCCCCCGTGGACGGACAGGCATGCGACCTCGCCCGCAGCGTAGAGTCCCGGGATCGGGGTCGCGCCGTTGACGTCGGTCTTGACCCCGCCCATCGTGTAGTGGTTGCCCGGCTTGATGTGGATGGGCTCGCGGGTGATATCCACGCCGGCGAAGTCCCGCCCGACGAGCACGATCTCCCGGAGCGCCTCGTGGATCCGCTTGCGCGGGACGACGGTGATGTCCAGGGCCACGGTGCCGTCGTCGAACCCGCGGCCGTCGTTGATCTCGGTCTGCTCGGCGCGCGAGACGACGTCCCGGGAGGCGAGCTCCATCTTGTTGGGCGCATAGCGCTCCATGAACCGCTCGCCCTGCGCGTTGAGGAGGTGGGCGCCCTCGCCGCGAGCTCCCTCGGTGATCAGGAAGCCCTTCTTCGCGAGCGTCGTCGGGTGGTACTGGATCATCTCCATGTCCATCAGCGGCGCGCCGACCCGATACGCCATCGCGATGCCGTCGCCGGTGCAGATCAGGGCGTTGGTCGTGGGCTGCCAGATCTGGCCGTTGCCGCCGGTGGCCAGGATCACGTTCTTCGCCTCGTACAGCTCCATCGAGCCATCGGCGACGTTTCGAAGCACGGCGCCCACGCACCGCCCCTCGTCGTCGAGCACGAGCCGCGTCGCGAAGTACTCCTCGTAGCGCGAGATCTGCGCGGAGAACCTCATGAGCTGCTCGTAGAGCACGTGCATGATCGCCTGGCCGGTGATGTCGGCCACGTAGTACGTGCGCGCCTGGGAGGCGCCGCCGAACGCGCGGGTGCCCAGGCGCCCCTCCTCGTTGCGGTGGAAGGTGACGCCCAGGTGCTCGAGGTGGAGGATCTCCTCCGGCGCCTCGCGGCACATGATCTCGATCGCGTCCTGGTCGCCGAGGTAGTCGGAGCCCTTGACCGTGTCGAAGGCGTGGGATTCCCAGCTGTCGCCCTCCTGGAGGGCGGCGTTGATGCCGCCCTGGGCCGCGTTGGAGTGCGAGCGGACGGGGTGGACCTTCGAGACGATCCCCACCGAGACGCCCTCCTCGGCCGCCGCCAGCGCCGCGCGCTGTCCCGCGAGCCCGGCGCCGATCACCAGTACGTCGTGCTTGGGCATGGACGCGCGATCCTATATCGCGCCGACGCCCGGCCCGCCCATTGCTCAGACGGCCGGCGGGTGGCTCGAGGAGCCGTCGCTGCCCGCGGCGAGCGCCCTCCTGAGCGCTCGCCCGACCTGATCGGCGGTGACGACCCCAAGCAGATGGCCGTCCTCATCCACGGCCATCAGCGCGCCCAGCCGGGTGAGGGCGTCGTTGCCCAGCAGCGACTCCAGCGGCGCGTCGTCGCGGACACGCAGAGTGCCGGTGGAGTCGGCCTCGAACACGTCACGCACGGTCGAGGAGGCCCGGCTCACCTCCGGAACGGCGTCCGCGGCGCCGCGCTCGATCAGCCCGAGGAACCGCTGGGTGGGGTCGACGACCGGGAACCACGGCCACCGGTAGCGCAGGAAGAACTCGTCGAGCGCGCGCGCCACGCTCGCGCCCTCGGGGATCGCGACCGGCTCGTCGTCCATGACGTCGGCGACACGGATCCCCTCGATCCGGCGCGTGAACTCGGTCTGGATCACCGCGCCGCGCGCCGACTGGAGCAGGATGAAGCCGACCAGCCCCAGCCAGATGCCGCCGATCAGGTCTCCGCGGATGAACCAGAGGATCCCGACGGCGATGAAGAGGTAGGAGAACCCCTGCCCGAGCCGCGCGGCTCCCCGGGTGGCGCGGGTCCGGTCCCCGGTGAACTTCCAGGCGATGGAGCGGGCGATCCTGCCGCCGTCCAGCGGAAACGCCGGGATCAGGTTGAAGAACAGGATCAGCGCATTGATGGAGGCGAGCCACGCGATCACGGCGAGCACCGCCGAGGTGTGCGCCGATCCCTGGATCAGCATCGCCTTCCAGAACTCGTGCCATCCTGCCGCGGCGACGCCGACCGCCACGCAGGCGACGCCGATCGCGAGCGTGACGAGCGGGCCGGCCACGGCCACCTTGAACTCGGTCCCGGGCGAGTCGGAGTCCCTCGTCATCCTTGCGACGCCGCCGAACAGCCATAGCGTGATGTCCGAGATGCCGATCCCGTTCCGCATCGCGACGAAGGCATGGCCCAGCTCGTGGAGCAGGATGCAGGCGAAGAAAGCGAGCGCGCTGATGACCGCCAGCGCGTAGGGCAGCGCGTCGCCGCTGGGCGTGTCGAGCACCGAGCCGTAGGAGTCCGACAGCATGAAGATGATCAGAAAGAGGACGAAGAACCAGGAGTAATCGATCCCGATCCGGATGCCCCGGACGTGAAAGAGCGTCATCGCGCCACGGGCAGGCATGAAGCCATCTTAGGCGGGGCAGGTCCGTGATAGGTGGAGGCGACGGTCATCGGTGGAGGTGCCAGACTCCCCCGCTCCATGCCGAGCGGCGCCCCTCCACGATCGCTAACGGCGCCGCACCTCGACCAGGCGTGGCTCCGCGACCTCGTCGAGTCGCTGTGCACGATTCACCGCCCGACGGCCTCGCCGGGCGAGCGCCGCGCGGCCGAGTGGCTGCTCGCAAGGCTCCGCGAGCTGGGGGCCGATGGCGAGATCGAGCTCGACCAGGTGCACGGGACCTTCTGGTGGCCGCTCGGGCTCGCTGCGTCCGCGGCGTTCGTCGGCGGCCTCGCCACTCTGCGCGGCCGCCGCAGGCTGGGCGCGCTCATCGCCGCAGCGGCCGGGCTCGCCGCCCTGGATGACCTCCCGCCCGGCGAGCGTCAGCCTGCGGAGGCTCCTGCCGCAGCGCACCGCCACGACGGTCGTCGCCGAGAGCGGTCCCCCGGACGCCGAGCGAACGGTGGTCCTCGTCGCGCACCACGACGCGGCGCACGCGGGTCTCGTCTACCACCCGGCGATCCCGGAGATCGTGTTCGGTCGCGCCCCGTGGCTGATCCAGCGCGCCAACACCAGCCCGCCGCTCTTCGCTCCCGTGGTGGCGGTCCCGGCGCTCATCGCCGGCGGCGCCCTGATGGACGAGCCGCGTCTCATCAAGGCCGGCACCGCTCTCGCGGCGGCCTCGATGGCCGAGCTGGCCGACATCGGCTTCCGCGGGACCGTTCCGGGCGCCAACGACAACGCGACGGGCGTCGCCGTTCTGGTCGCGATGGCACGGGCGCTCGCCATGCGCCCCACCCGGAGCGTCAGGGTGATGCTCGTCTCGACGTCCGAGGAGGCGCTCTGCGAGGGCATGCTGTCGTTCGCCCGGCGCCACTTCGCGGAGCTGCCCCGCGAGCGCACGTTTTTCCTCACGATCGACACGGTGGGCTCTCCGCACCTGCTCGTCCTCCGCGGGGAGGGCATGATCCGGATGCGCGAGTATCCCCCTCGCGCGCTGGCCCTGCTCGACGGCTTGGCCGCGGAGCTGGGGATCAGGCTGCGTCCCAACCTCCGCCTACGAAACGCGACCGACGGCATCTACCCGCTCGCCGCGGGATACGAATGCGCCTCGCTTTGCTCGTGCACCGATCTGAAGCAGCCGGCCAACTACCACTGGCCGACCGACGTGCCGGAGAACGTCGACTACGGGACGGTGGCCGACGCGGTCCAGCTGACCGCGGCCGTGGTGCGCCGGCTGGACGAGCGCTGGCTGTAGAGCGGGGCCATGGGTCAGCCCCCCGCGGCTTACCCTTGCTGTCATGCCCAGCTCGCTGTGCCCAGTTCTCGTCCAGAGGGATGACGAGCTCGCGATCCTCGAGGCCGCGCTCATCTCGGCGCATGGGGGCGAGGGCGGCCTCGCCGTGCTGTCGGGCGAGGCGGGCATCGGGAAGACGCGACTCGCGAACGAGGTCGCCCGCCTGGCGCGGCAGCTGGGCAACCAGGTGCTGTGGGGAACCTGCAGCGAGGCGGAGCTGTCCCTGCCGTACCTGCCGTTCGTCGAGGCGCTCGGAAAGTACCTGGACGGCCAGGACAGCGGCGCGGTCACGTCGAGGCTCGGCCCCTCTTCCCGCGACCTCTCGCAGCTCTTCCCGCAGCTCGCCGACGGCGCCGGGCCGGAGCAGCCCGGCGACTCCGAGCAGGCGAAGCTGCGCCTGTTCGAGGCGATCGTCTCCCTGCTCTCGATTCCCGCCGGGACGATGGGATGCTCCTCGTGGTCGAGGACGTTCACTGGGCCGACTACCTCGACTCGGGAGCTCCTCGACCACATCGCGCGGCGGGTGTCCGGGCTTCGCGCCCTCGTCCTGATCACCTACCGCAGCGACGAGCTCCACCGCCGTCATCCCTTCGTGCCGGTGCTCCAGGGCTGGAGGCGCTCGGGACTCGCCGAGGTGGTCGAGCTCCGGCCGCTGCCCGAGCGGGGCGTCGCCGAGATGCTGCAGGCGATTCTCGGGCCCGACCGCGTCGACCCCGAGCTCGCGGGAGCTGATGCTGGAGCGCACCGAGGGCAACCCGTTCGTCCTCGAGGAGATGGTGAAGGAGGCGACCGAGGGCGGGGCGTCGCCCAGCAGGCCAACCGGTCCTCGAGCGCTCGCCGTCCGATGACGCCGCGATCCCGGAGACGGTACGCGACACGATCCTGCTTCGGGTCGCGCGCCTCGACGCCCGAGCACGTAGCACGCTCGAGGCCGCGGCCGCGCTCGGGCGGACGTTCGACTACTCGATCCTGGTGGCGGTTGCGGCCGCCCCGAGGAGACCGTGCAATCGGCGCTGGCCGAGGCGGTTTCCCAGCAGCTCCTCGAGGAGCACCCGGAGCGGCCGGGGCGCTACCGCTGGCGTCATGCGCTGACCCAGGAGGCGATCTACACCGACATCGTGACGCCGCGCCGCCAGGCCATTCACGCGCGGGCGGCCGACGCCCTCGCCGGGCGGGAGCGAACGGCCCCCGTGGACCTGGCGCACCATCTCCTCGGCGCCGGTCGGTTGGATGAGGCCGTGCCCGTGTGCCTGGAGAGCGCCGCGGACGCCGAGCGCACCGTCGCGTTCGGGGAGGCGATCTCGCTGCTCGAGCGGATCCTGCCCCACATCGACGATCCCAGGGAGCGGGCGCTGACGGTGTGCAGGATCGGACGCGATCATTGGCTGAACGGCGCGGCGTCGACCGCCGCTCGCTACCTGCGCGAGGGCATCGAGGAGCTCGAGGGGCTCGGCGAGCGCCTGGACGCGGCCCGATTCAGGGTCGTGCTGGGCCGCTGCGAGTGGGAGGCCTCGCAGCCGGACCTCGCGCGCCGCGAGTTCGACGCCGCGCGCGACGTGCTGGAGGGGGCAGGTCCCTCGGCGGAGCTCGCGCTCGCCCATATGCGCCTCGCCGGTCTGAACGCATTCGAGATGGATTACGTCGGCTGTCTGACCGAGGCTCGCAAGGCGGTCGACATCGCCAAGCGGGCTGGGGCCGAGTTCGAGCGGATCTGGGCCCTGGCGTTCGTCGGCCTCGGTCTGCTCGATGCCGGCGACGCCGAGGAGGGACGCGCGGTGATGGACGACTGCTACCGCCAGGCGCGCGAGGCCGGCTTCTGGCAGATCTTCGCCAACGTCGCGTGGAACGACATCTGGATGCGGACCCACACCATGACCGGCGGGCTCGACCAGCGGCTGGCCCGCCTCGAGAGCGAGCCCAGCACCATGCTCGCGAGCGGGAGCTACAACCTCGCGGCGAGCTACGTGCGAGCGGTGCAGGGGGAGCTGCGTGCCGCGCGCGACGCGGCGGCCGAGTCCAGCGAGACCTACGACCGCCTCGGAAGCCCGAAGATGGCGTGGCGGGGGAGGGTCCAGCTCGCCCTGGCCCTGGCGGAGCTCGGCCGGACCGACGAGGCGCTCTCCGCGCTGCCGCCGCCGTCCACCAGGACCGAGCTGCAGGACATCGTCTACGACGCTCCCGCGCGGGTGCGCCTGCGGCTGGCGCGCGGCGAGACCGACGACGCGCTGGAGCTCGCCCGCGAGATTCAGGCGAATGCCGAGGCGCTCGCGATGTATCGCGAGACCCTGGCACTGGCCACGGAGGCGTTCCTCGCCGGCGGCGAGATCGATGCCGCGGCGGAGCTGCTCGACCGCGCACGGCGCCGCCCCACGACCGCCGGCGAGGCGCACATGGACGAGATGGACGGGCGAATCCGGCTCGCCCGGGGTGACGCGGCCGGTGCCGTGACGCCGCTGCAGCGCTTCGTCGAGGCCGCGGCCGAGGCGGGGTTCACGCTCGCGGAGCTGCGGGGGCGGGTCGTGCTGGCGCGAGCCCTCGGCGAGGCCGGGGATCGCGAGGCCGCCGAGCGGGAGCTCGGGGCCGTGGCCGAGCGGACCCCCGGGCTGCATGCGAACCTGATTCGGAGCGAGGCGGAGGCGGTCGCGGAGGAGGTCGGCGTCGAGCTCGCGGCCGGCGTTGAACCGGCCGAGCCGGACGGTGCCCCGGACGTCGTACCCGCGGGGGAGCGGGTTGTCACGTCGCTGTTCGCGGACGTGCGCGGCTACTCGGAGCTGATCGTCATCCCAGCCGCCCGACCATATGAGCGAGCGCATGACGGCGCTCTTCCGCCTGGCGCGGGCGGCAGTCGAGCAGCACGGCGGGATCGTGGACAAGTTCGCGGGCGATGCCGTGATGGCGACGTTCAACGTGACCGGCGCCCGCCTCGACCACTGCGTCTCGGCCCTCCAGGTCGCGTTCGCGCTGCGCGACCGCGCCGAGGCGGTAGGCCTTGGCGTCGGGATCGGGATCGCCGTCGGCCCGGCGGTCCTGGCCCGCGGTTTCGCCGACGACAACGTGAACGTCATGGGCGTCGCGACCAACCTCGCCGCCCGGCTGCAGGTGAAGGCGCGGAGCGGCGAGGTCCTCCTGAGCGACGAGGCCTATCGGCGGGTGCAGCTGTGGCTGGCGGAGCGCTCAATCGCCGCCGAGCGCGAGGTCCTCGAGCTGAAGGGGTTCGCCGAGCCGCAGGTCGCGTACCGGGTCGGCGCGCGTCCGTAGGCCGGCGCCTGCGGGGCTCAACTTTGGGGGGACACCGCGTGCCGCTCGATTATGCGGCCGAAGTCCGTGCGGGCAGGCAGCGTCCCGAACGCGCGACCGGAGTCGCCCTCGAGGCGCGACGCGCAGAACGCGTCGGCGACCGCCGGGTCGCCGTAGCGGACCAGAAGCGATGCCTGAAGCGCGAGCGCCATTCGCTCCACGAGGCTGCGGGCGCGGGTTTCGAGCGTTTCCGGGTTCGAGGCGAGGTCGTCGCGCAGCCGACGGCCGAACTCGTCAAGACGGCGTTCGGCCACCGCGCCCTCGCCGACCTCGGCGGCAAACGCCTCGACCGCAGCCGGGTTGCGCGCCATCCCCCGTAGGACGTCGAGGCACTGCACGTTCCCGGAGCCCTCCCAGATCGAGTTGAGCGGGGCCTCCCGGTACAGACGGGGCATGCCCGACTCCTCGACGTAGCCGTTGCCGCCCAGGCACTCCAGCGCCTCGGCGGCGTGCATCGGGGCCCGCTTGCAGATCCAGTACTTCAGCACGGCGTTGGCGAGCCGCTTGAGCTCCTGGGCGGCCTCGTTCCCGGCGATCGCCTCGTCGTAGGAGCGGGCGAGACGCATCGAGCTGATGGTCGCCGCCTCCGACTCGATCGCGAGGTCGGCCAGCACGTTGCGCATCAGCGGCTGGTCGACGAGCAGCCTTCCAAAGGCGGAGCGGTACGAGGAGTGGTGGATCGCATGTGCGACGCCCTGCCGCATGCCGGCGGCGCCGCCGAGCGAGCAGTCCAGCCGCGTGTGGTTGACCATCTCGATGATCGTCGGGACGCCGCGCCCCTCCTCGCCGACGAGCCTCGCCCACGCGCCGCGGAACTCCACCTCGGACGAGGCGTTGGAGCGGTTGCCCAGCTTCTCCTTCAGGCGCTGCAGGTGGATCCGGTTGCGCTCGCCGTCCGGGGTGAAGCGCGGCATGAAGAAGCACGAGAGCCCGCCGGGGGCCTGCGCGAGGACCAGGAACGCGTCGCACATGGGAGCCGAGAAGAACCACTTGTGGCCGGTGATCTCGTACTCGGCGCCGGGGCCACCGCCGTTCAGGGGAGCGGCCGCGGTGGTGTTCGCGCGAACGTCCGAGCCGCCCTGTTTCTCGGTCATGCCCATGCCGCAGAGCGCCCCCTGCTTGTCGGGCGCCGGCACCAGGCGCTCGCCGTCGTAATGGAGCGACGCGAACCGCGGCTCCCACTCCGCCGCCAGCTCGGGCTCCTTGCGGAGGGCAGGGACGACCGAGTAGGTCATCGAGAGCGGGCAGCCGATCCCGGCCTCCGGCAACTGGAGAAAGCCGGCGGCGCGCGCGACGTGGGCGCCCGGCTGCGGATCGCTCCAGGGGAGCGAGTGAAGCCCCCACGGGACCGCGAGGCGCATCAGCGAATGCCAGGCGGGATGGAAGCTGACCTCGTCGATCCGGTTGCCGTAGCGGTCGTGCGTCCGCAGCTGGGGCGGGTTGTCGTTCGCCTCGACGGCCCAGCGGTCCGTCTCGGCCCGCCCGGCCGCGGCGCCGATCTCGCGAACGTGGTCGGCGGCCCAGTCGCCGCCCTCGCGCCGCAGCGCCTCGACCAGGACCCGATCGGTCTCGAAGGTGTTGTAGTTCTCGAGCGGCGGTGGCTGATTCGCGACTTCGTGAGTCGCGCCCCGGGCGGGGGCGCTCTCAAGCGTTGACAACGATGGGCTCCTTTCGACGAGTGTGGGTGGCCGCGGATGCGTGCGGCTCGGCGCCGAGCGCTCGCAGCCAGAACGAAACGAGCTGGGCGACGAGAACGTCCGGGTCGACCTCGCCCCCGGCCGGGGAGAGTGGACCGACGAGCGCCTCGCCGAGGGCACCGACCAGCGCCGCCGCGGTGGTCTCCGGATCCTGTCGCGGCAGCTCGCCGGCGGCAACGCCGTCGGCGATCAGCGCCGCGATGACGTCCCGGTACGCGCGGCGGAAGGCGAGGCGTTCGGCCTCGACCAGCGGGTCCACCGGCTCTGCCAGCAGCGAGTACGCGAGACGGCGAGCGCGCAGGGCCCGGCGCGCCCAAAGCTCGGCCGCGGTGGCCGCGCGCTCGGCGGCGGGCCTGCCATCCGCCAGGGTGGCTTCGGCCATCGCGTCGACCTCGCGCTGAGAGGCGCGGCGAAAGACCTCGGCGAAGAGCTCCGCCTTGGACGGGAAGTACCGGTAGACGGTTCCGGTCGCGACGCCCGCCCGCTCGGCGACAGCGGCAACTCGCGCCTCGGCGTAGCCGCCCTGCGCGATCAGATCACGGGCGGCCCGGACGATGCGCTCGCGCACCTCGGCGCGCCGAGCCTCGGTCCGCGCGGTGGGTCGATAGGCCACGGGAAGAAGTGAATCACAATTCACTTCTTCCCGTAACCCGCCGCCCCCGATGGCGAAAGGTGCATTTCCCGCGCCATGGCGCGGAAAATGCACCGCTCGACGCGATGGCCGGCACCTTCGACGCGATGGGCGGCACCTTCGACGCGATGGCCGGCACCGATAGCATCGCCGCCCCGGCGGGTAGGAAGCGCTCCACGTGGCGAAGATCAAGGTCGAAAACCCGATCGTCGAGCTCGACGGCGACGAGATGACCCGCATCATCTGGGCGTTCATCAAGGAGTCGCTGATCCTCCCCTACCTCGACGTCGATCTCACCTACTTCGACCTCGGGATCGAGAGCCGCGATGCGACGGACGACCAGGTCACGGTCGACGCGGCCCGCGCGATCAAGGAGCACGGTGTCGGGGTCAAGTGCGCGACGATCACCCCCGACGAGGCGCGGGTGAAGGAGTTCGGCCTGAAGCGGATGTACCGCTCGCCCAACGGGACGATCCGCAACATCCTCGGGGGTGTCATCTTCCGCGAGCCGATCGTGATCTCGAACATCCCGCGCCTGGTGCCGGGCTGGACGAAGCCGATCGTGATCGGCCGCCATGCCTTCGGCGACCAGTACCGCGCGACCGATACGAGGATCCCCGGGCAGGGCAGGCTGACGCTCAACTTCCATCCGAACGACGGAGGTGACCCGATGGAGCTCGAGGTGTTCGACTTCCCGGAGGGCGGCGGTGTGGCGATGGCGATGTACAACCTGGACGAGTCAATCCGCGATTTCGCCCGGGCATCGTTCCGATACGGCCTCGACCGCGGGTACCCCGTGTACATGTCGACGAAGAACACGATCCTGAAGACCTATGACGGCCGGTTCAAGGACCTGTTCCAAGAGGTGTTCGACTCCGAGTTCAAGGAGGAGTTCGAGTCGAGTGGCCTCACGTACGAGCACCGGCTGATCGACGACATGGTCGCGGCCGCCCTGAAGTGGGAGGGCGGCTACGTGTGGGCGTGCAAGAACTACGACGGCGACGTGCAGTCCGACACCGTCGCCCAGGGGTTCGGGTCGCTCGGGCTGATGACGAGCGTGCTGATGACCTCCGACGGCAACACCGTCGAGGCCGAGGCGGCGCACGGCACGGTCACCCGCCACTTTCGCCTCCGCCAGGAGGGCAAGCCCACCTCCACCAACCCGATCGCTTCGATCTTCGCCTGGACCCGCGCGCTGGCGGCCCGGGGACGGATGGACGAGACCCCGGAGGTGGTCGAGTTCGCCGAGACGCTCGAGCGGGTGTGCGTCGAGACCGTGGAGAGCGGCAGGATGACGAAGGACCTTGCCCTCCTCGTGGGCGACGACCAGGATTTCCTCACGACCGAGGAGTTCCTCGGGGCGATCGAGGAGAACCTCGAGCGGGCGATCGGCGAGAAGGACCAGGCGAGCACCGAGTCAACCCACCAGGAGGCTGCGAAGTGAGCGACAACCCCGTCAAGGTCACAGTCACAGGCGCCGCCGGCCAGATCGGCTACGCGATCCTGTTCCGGATCGCGAGCGGCGAGATGCTGGGGTCGAACACGGAGATCAACCTGAGCCTGCTCGAGATCCCCGACGCGATGCAGGCCGCCGAGGGCACGGCCATGGAGCTGGAGGACTGCGCGTTCCCGCTCCTGAGCGGAGTGAGCATCCACGACCGTGCCGAGGACGCCTTCGACGGCACCAACGTCGCGCTGCTGGTCGGCGCGCGCCCGCGCACCAAGGGCATGGAGCGCTCGGACCTGCTGGAGGCCAACGGGGGGATCTTCAAGCCGCAGGGCAATGCCATCAACGACCACGCCGCCGACGACGTCAGGGTCCTCGTCGTGGGGAATCCGGCGAACACCAACTGCCTCATCGCGATGTCGAACGCCCCCGACGTACCCAGGGAACGATTCACCGCAATGACCCGCCTCGACCACAACCGCGCCATCGCCCAGGTCGCGAACAAGCTCAGCGTCCCCGTGCGCGAGATCACCAACGTCACCATCTGGGGCAACCACTCCACGACGCAGTACCCCGACCTCGTTCACGCGAAGGTGTCCGGCCGAAGCGCCTGGGACGCGATCGACGACGAGGCATGGATCAAGGACGAGTTCATCCCCCGCGTGCAGAAGCGCGGAGCCGAGGTCATCGAGACGCGCGGCGCATCGAGCGCGGCGTCCGCGGCGAACGCGGCGATCGACCACATGCGGGACTGGGTCCTCGGGACGCCCGAGGGCGACTGGGTCTCGATGTCTGTGCCGTCCGACGGCGCCTACGGGGTCGAGGAGGGACTGATCTCGGGTTTTCCCTGCACGTGCTCGGGCGGAGAGTGCAAGCTCGTCGAGGGGCTCGACATCAACGACTTCTCCCGGGAGCGCATCGACGCGTCGGTCGATGAGCTGAAGGACGAGCGCGACGCCGTGAAGGAGCTCGGGCTGCTCTAGTCAGCCTGGGCCGTCCCGCTTGTCCGGCAAGGCAAGTAGGGGAGGGGTCGGCAGCGATGCCAGCGTGGCGTGCAACCACCTCGCGCCTTTGGACACATTCGTGCCACACGTGTTAGGGGGTAATCGAGTTTTACCTCCAATATGAACGCAAAACCCGACCACCCCCTGTGCGACCCGACGGCGATGTCGCCGGCGGGGGTTGCAGCGGATTCGCCGGCGGGGTTGCAGCGGACGCTGCCCTACTTGCCTACATGCCGTTGTTGCACGGTCGCAGCACCCGGGCCGCGGTGTAGGAGCGGGCCCGACTTCTCTCAGGCCGCGGTGTAGGAGCGGCCGGACTTCTTGACCTTTCCCTCCTTCTGGAGGTCGCCGAGCACCCGGTACAGGTAGTTCGGCTGAATGCTCATCTTCCGGGCGATCTCCGAGGCGCTGATGCCCGGGTTCTGCCGGATGATCCTGACCGCCTGCTCGGAGCGCGTTCCGCCGCGCCGCCGCCGGCCCCTGCGGGCCGTGCCCGCGGTCGACCCGCGAGGGCGGCCCGGGCCCCGGCGGCCCTGACGGCCGTCGGTGAGGTTCGCCAGCGCTCGCTGGAGCTTCGCGAGCTCACCCTCGAGCTCGCCGATCCGTGTTTTCAGAAGCGTGGCGGCCTGATCGACCGCGCTGGACGCTGATGCCATGGGAATCCTTTCGGCTGTCCGTGCGAATAGGGGATACGGGGAGTGTGACAAGTCGGCACCCCGGCGCGCTCTCAGCGTAAGGGTGTCAGTAACGTCGCTTGCGGGGAAGCGTTCGGAACACCACGTCCCACAGGGGCGAGGAAACGCCGTATCCGTACCTGTGGTCCTGGAAGTGGTGGCGCATGTGCTGCTCACGCAGGCGCTTGCCAAGCTTCGTCCTCGGAGTGTGGTGATGCACGTGGTAGTGCGTGTAGTCGTAGGAGAGGTAGCCGATGATGAACCCCGCGAAGATCGGGTAGGCCGCCGGCGTCCCGAAGATGAGCGTGTAGAGGAAGAGGAACAGCGCTGCGAGCGGGACGCTCACCGCGGGTGGCATCACGAGCCGCAGGCGGTCGTTGGGGTGGTCGTGGTGGACGCCGTGGATGATGAAGTGAAGCCGGCTGCCGATCGGATGGTCGGGCTCCCAGTGGAACACGAGCCGGTGCAGCCAGTACTCGGTCAGCGTCCAGATCAGGAACCCGAGGGCGACGAACCCGATCAGCTTCAGGGCGCCGTAGCCGCGGTCGGCCCCGAGCCAGATCCCGGCCGCCACGACGGGGACGAAGATGATCGCCGGCACCGACGGGTGGATCCGCGAGAAGAAGTCGAGAAAGCGGTTGCCGAAAAGGGGCGGCGACGCGTTCAGCCTGGCTGTTCGCTCCTGCGCCATCGAGCGACGATTTTACCGGCGCCCCCGCAGCTTCCCGCAACGGCCGGAAATCCAGAAAACCGGCCAACTCGAAAAAGGCGGCGATTTGCGCGAACGCGCCGAGCGGCGTTCAGCGGGCGCTGCCATGATCGGACGCATTGGGCATGGAGACCACGATCTCGGAGAGCTGATGAAAGCGAGCGGTGACGACGGGCCGGCGATGGAGATGGCCGAGGCGATCGGGCTGGGACGGCGGCGAGCCAGCAAGCGCCGGAAGGGCCGGCCGAACTGCGTCGATTGCTTCTTCCACTGCCAGATGCTCTGCGCCCTGGACCTCGACGAGCCGTGCTCGACGTTCCGGCCGAACACCGACGGACGGGCTCGATGCCGCCCCGCCAGCCCGCCCTGCTGTTGCGTGAGGCCCCGGACGACGCGCCGGCCCGTGCGGCCTGAGCGCCTGTTATGATCCCCGCGATGGCCGATGTCGCCCAGAGCCTCAAGGGAGTCCCGCTGTTCTCCGGGGTGCGAGACCGCGAGCTCAAGCGCCTCGCGAACGTGATGCGCGAGAGCCGGTTCAACGAGGGCGAGGTCGATCGCCACGGAGGGCAGAAGCGGCATCGGCTTCTTCCTGATCGAGGACGGCAACGCGACGGTCAGCCTTCACGGCGAGATCATTCGCACCCTGGGCCCCGGAGACCACTTCGGCGAGATCGCGCTGATCGACGAGGGTCCGCGATCGGCCACGGTCACCGCGAGCACCGACCTGCGCTGCCGCGGGATGGCGGCCTGGGAGTTCCGATCGTTCGTCCAGGAGCATCCCGAGGTCGCCTGGCCGCTGCTCCAGACGCTCGCCTCACGCCTCCGCGAGGCCGAGGACCGCGGGACAGACGCCTAGCGGGCGGCCACTCGCCGGCTCGACCGGGAGCGTCGCCCCGAGGGCGTTCGAGCGTCCCCTCGGCTTCCGCGCGATCGGAGCCCCCCAGGAGCCAGCCGGTTCGCGCCGCCTGGTACGGGCACTCGATCTCCTCGAACAGCGACAGCGCCTCGCCTGATGGCCCTGTCGTCGTCGATCGCGAAGGCCCGCGTGCCCGCAGGAGCACGCGCGCGCGTACCGGTGGTCGCCGATCGATTCCTCGGCCTCGTCCAGCGCCTCCTCGCCGCGCGGGTCGCCGGCACGAAGCAGCGCCTCGGCGCGCGTGGCGGCGTAGATGGCCCGCCACCAGAAGGTCTCGCTCGGAGCGCTGGGCACGCGCTCGGCCGCCTCGTGCAAGCGGCCGCGGTGCAGGTCGACGTCCGACTCGAGAAGGAGCACCCCGGACCGCTGCCGCCGCTGTCGGAGGAGCGACGCTCTCGCGCGAAGTCGAACCAGTCTCGGCCGCCGAGCCTCGTCACCCCGGTAGCCGTGGATCGCGCCGGCGCACGCGACCGCCGCGGCGAGCGCGGCGATGGGCGGCCGGTCCGCGGCCGTCCACGCCTCGCGCAGCTGCGTGGCCATCTCGATCGCGCTGTCCCATTCGCCGAGGAAGAAGGCGGGCAGCAGGCCCCGCGCCCAGCCGGAGTAGACGGCGCCCACTGAGAGGTCCAGCTCACGAGCCTGCGCCGCGTATTCGGCGGCCTCCCGGAAGTCGCCCGTCGCCACCAGCGACTCGATCATCATGTGCAGGGCGTCGCTGCGCTCCGGCCCGAGCTGCAGCGCTGCTCCGGCGCCTTCGCGAGGAGCGCGATGCGCTCGCTCGTTGTGCTCCACGGCGTCGCGATACCGGCCCTCATGCCACGCCACCGCCGACGATTGCATCGAGGGCGCTCGACAGGAGCGCGAGCTCATCCGGCCTCGCGCGCGAGCTCGAGCCCCTCTCGAGCGGACTCGGCCATGTCGCTCCAGCGTTCCGAATCGCCAGGCGATCCAGGCCTCGTCGAGCACGCAGGCGGGCCCGCGTGACGAGGTCGTCCTCCGGGACGAGCTCGTTGCTTCGGCGGTGCATCATCTCGAGCTCCTCGCGTCGGGAGCGTCGCCCGTGATGCCGCCCATCCGCGCGACCACCTCGACCAGCGCGCGCGTAGGTGCCGGCGGCGCCTCGGCTCGCGGCCGGTCTCCTCGGCGACCTCCGCCGCCTCGCGCAGCAGCCGAAGCGCGTGCGTCGCCGCGCCAGCGGTGCAGCGCCAGGTCGCCGGCCGCAGCGCAGCGCCTCGACGCGATCCGACGGCTCGGCGGACAGCGTGCGCCGCCTGCTCGTACAGCTCCTGGGCGCGCGCCATGGCGCCGCGCCGGGCGGCGACCGCGGCGGCCTCCAGGCTGGCGCGCCGGCGCGGCGCTCGGCGTGCTCCGGGGTGGGAGCGAGCTCCGCTGCCTGCGCGCGGTGGTAGGCGACCAGCTCGGCGAGCTCGCGGATACCGCTCGCCGGCGCGATCGAGGATCCCCTCGGCGGCCCGCTCGTGAAGCGGTCGCGCGCTCGGCGCGCGGCAGGGAGGCGTAGGCGACGTCGCGGATCAGGTGGTGCCGGAAGCCGAACCGGCCGGGGCCGATCGCGAGCCGCTCCTGCACCAGCGCCTTCTGCGCGAGAGCGCTGCGAGGGCGTCGGCCGACGGGCTGACCGAGCAGGTCGTCGAGCGCCTCCTCGAGGAAGCTCGGGCCGAGCACCGACGCGTGCTGCAGCGCGCGCTTCTCGGCCGGCGGCAGCAGGTCGAGGCGCGCGGCGATCGCCGCCTGGACCGTGTCCGGAAGGTGTCGGACGGCGCCGTCGACGGTCCCTCGGCGATCGCCTGGGCGACCTCCTCGGCGAAGAACGGGTTGCCGCCGGACGCCTGTGCGACGCGTCCGGCGAGCGCGCGGTCCTGCGGCGGCAGCAGCGCGATGGCGAGCTCGTCGGTCGCATCCGCCGTCAGCGGTCGAAGCTCGATCTGGGTGACGTTGCGCGCCGCCCGGCCGAAGTCCGGCCGGCGCTCGAGCAGCTCGGGTCGGCTCGTGCACAGGACGAGCGAGCGGCACGTCGTCGAGCCGGAAGACGACCTCCTCGACGAGGTCGAGCAGGCCGTCGTCGGCCCAGTGCGCGTCGTCGATGCCGATCACGAGCGGCCGCTCGCCCGCGAGCAGCGCGACCAGGCGCCGCCACGCCCGCTTGCAGCTCGTCCTCGACGTCGCCGTCGCGCGCCTCGCCGCCGCCGAGCGCGGCCGCCAGCGACCGGGCGCAGCTCGTCGCGCGTCCTCGGCCCCGAGCTCGGCCAGTCGGTCGGCCGAGCGCGTCGTGCACCGCTTGCGACCGAGTCGTCGGGGCCGGCGCCCGCGGCCGCGCGGAGGATCTCGCCCAGCGCCCAGAACGCGATCCCGCGCCCGTACGGCGGGTTTCGCCCGAGGAGGATCTCGGGCGCCGGGGCTGTCGCAGCCGCAGCGCGGTCGGTGAGCTCGCTCGCGAGGCGCGTCTTGCCGACCCCGGCGTCGCCGGTGATCGTCACCAGCTCCGGGACCCGGTCCCGCGCCGCGCGCCTGTAGACGAGCTCGAGCAGCGCCAGGTCGTCGTCGCGGCCGACGAACGGGACGCGGCTCCCGACGCGCTCGGTGCCCGCGCACTCCGCGCGCCACGCCCGGAGCGGTGCCGGGAAGCCCTTCGCGTCGACCGGCGCGGGCCTCGCTGCATGTCGGAGGCGCGGCAGGCTCGCGCGGCGCGCTCGCCGACCAGCACCTCGCCGGGCGCCGCCGCCTGCTGGAGGCGCGCCGCGGCGTTGACGGCCTCGCCGGTGACCGAGAGGTCATCGCCGCGGTCGAGCGCGAGCACCTCGCCGGTCTCGATGCCCGACGCGGACGTCGAGTCCCTGGTCCATCGCTCGCGACCCGCTCGGTCAGCGCGAGCGCTGCCGCGACCGCGCGGTCGGGGTCGTCGCCGTGCGCCACGGGGACGCCGAACACGGCCATGACCGCATCGCCGACGTACTTCTCGACCGTCCCGCCGTGCTCCTCCAGCGTCGGAGCGCGCCACCTCGAAGAACGGCGCGAGGCGTCCGCGGAGCTCCTCGGGGTCGAGGTCCGAGGCCAGCTCGGTCGAGCCGACGAGGTCGGCGAAGACCATCGTCGCGAGCTTTCGCTCGGCTCCCGCGAGCTCGCCCGAGCGGCGTCCCGCACGACGGACAGAACCGCGCGGTCGTCTGCCACCGAACCGCAACGAGCACACGTCTGAGCCATAGGCTGACGATAGCCAGCGGTCATGTCCGAACGGTGGCCGGCTTGCAACCGAGCCGACGCGCGAGGCGCCGCGCGGGCGCCGCGACTACAGTGCCCTGAATGCGGATCACCGTGCTGGGCAAGTCCCCGTCGTGGCAGGACGCCGGGGGCGCGTGCAGCGGCTACCTGGTCGAGGACGGCGGGACGACGCTGCTGCTCGACTGCGGCAACGGCGTGTTCGGGAAGCTCCGCCAGCGCGTCGACTACATCGACGTGGACGCGATCCTCATCTCCCACCTGCACGCCGACCACATCCTCGACCTGGTGCCGTACGCGTACGCTCTCACCTACGCGCCGCGCCAGCAGCCGGTTCCGGTCGGCGCGGCTATCCGGGGACCGACAACCCGGCCCGCCCGCGGCTGATCGCTCCCAGCGGGCGCCGACCGAGATGCTTCCGCCGCATCGTCGGCTCGTGGGGCGACGAGGACCTGATCGACATCGCGTTCGCGATCGAGGAGTACGACGCCGACTGCGACGGTCGAGGTCGGGACGCTCCGCGCCCGCTTCCGGGAGGTGCCGCACTTCACGACCACCTACGCGATCGACTTCAGCTCGACGAGCGGACGCGGACGCTTCACCTACGGCGCCGACTGCCGCCCCGGCGACGAGCTCATCGAGATCGCGCGCGATACCGACCTGCTGCTCGTCGAGGCGACCCTGCCGCGCCCGGAGCGCATGGCGATCGCGGCCACATGACCCCCGCCGAGGCCGGGGATCACGCCCGCCGCGCCGGCGCCAGCGCGTCGTGCTGACCCATATCTCGGACGAGCTCGACGCCGACTGGGCGCGCGACGAGGGATCGGGGGCCTACGGCGGCCCGGTCGAGGTCGCGCGAGAGGGCGCGACGTACGACGTCTAGCCCTACCCGAGTTTCAGACTCCAGACGAGTTTCTGGGGCGTTGTGGTCGCTCTGGCCGCCCGAGATCCCCAGACCCCGTCCGGCCGGCCAGTCGAGCCCCACTGGCTAAGGTAGGCCCGTGGCACGCGAGCGGGACCTGCTGGTCAATTTCGAGCGCATGCGCCGCGAGATGGACGAGCTCTTCGGCAGCGTCTGGGGCGGCGCGGCGGCCCGGTCG
Organism: uncultured Actinomycetes bacterium; assembly: GCA_963797665.1. GTDB lineage: Bacteria > Actinomycetota > Thermoleophilia > Solirubrobacterales > 70-9 > AC-56. The sequence goes on from CAWCQE010000008.1 coordinate 96,552, forward strand.
GGCGCCGCCCAGACCGGCTTCTCGCCCCGCAGTCGACGTCTATTACTGCGGCGATCCGGCGAAGGCGATCGTGAAGGTCGATCTGGCCGGCGTGGGCCTGGACAGCATCGGCCTCGAGGTCGTGGGCCGTCGCCTCGTTGATCAGCGGCGAGCGGCCCATTCAGGAGACCGAGGGCCGTGTCTACCAGCAGGTCGAGATCGAGGCCGGGCCGTTCCGGCGCGTCATCGAGCTGAACGCGGATCCGGTCGCCGAGGAGGCCAGGGCCACCTACGACGACGGGATCCTGCGCGTCGAGCTGCCGCTGCGACCGCAGGGCGCCGCGCGCCGAACCGTCCAGTCGAAACGAAGGAGCGATGCCGATCGAGGCCGAGCGAGCGGACGGCGAGCGGGTGAGGAAGCGAGCCGGCGGCGCTGGGAGCGGGCCAGGCGGCTTCGGGCGGCGGAGGAGGACGGCGGGCCGGGCATCGAGGTCGTGGAGGGCGCCGACATCGAGCAGGCCATCCGCGAGCGCCAGGGCCAGCCCGTCCCGCGCGCGCTCCCGGTGCTTCCCCTCCAGGAGATGGTGCCGTTCCCGGACACGCTGACTCCGCTCGCGGTCGGGCGCCCGCGGTCGATGCGGCTCGTGAACGACGTGCTCTCCGGAGAGCGGATGCTCGCGATGGTCGCGTCCAGGAACCCCGAGGCCGAGGAGTCCGGGCCCGACGAGCTCTACGACGTGGGCGTCGCCGGCGATCGTCGCGCGGATGCTGAAGGTGCCCGACGGGACCATCCGCATCCTGGTCCAGGGCACCGAGCGCGATTCGCCTGGCCGACTACGTCACCGAGGAGCCCTACCTCATCGCCCGCATCGAGCCGCTGCCGGACGTCGTGGAGCCCTCGCCGGAGCTCGAGGCGCTCACCCACAACGTCCAGCGCACCTTCTCGAGATCATCGAGCAGATCCCGTACCTGCCCGGAGGAGCTCCAGCTCGCGGTCGCGAACCTCGACGACCCCTCGGCGCTCGCGCACCTGATCGCGGGCGCGCTGCGCATACTCGACCGAGGAGAAGCAGGAGCTTCTGGAGCAGGTGGACGTGGCGAAGCGACTTCGCCGGCTGTCGGAGATCCTCGCCCGTGAGCTCGAGGTCGTCCAGCTCGGCACCGAAGATCCAGTCGCAGGTCCAGTCGGAGATCGACAAGGGCCAGCGCGAGTTCTACCTCCGCGAGCAGCTCAAGGCGATCCAGCAGGAGCTGGGCGAGGGCGACGAGCAGCAGGCCGAGATCAACGAGCTGCGCGAGCGGATCGAGCAGGCGAATCTCCCGGAGCACGCGCGCAAGCAGGCCGACCGCGAGCTCGGCCGGCTGGAGCGGCTGCCCCCCGCGGCCGCCGAGTACGGCGTGATCCGCACCTACCTCGAATGGCTGGTCGAGCTCCCCTGGGGCGAGCACGACCGAGGACAACCTCGACATCGCCCACGCGCGCGAGGTCCTCGACGCCGACCACTACGACCTGGAGCGGGTCAAGGACCGGATCCTCGAGTACCTGGCGGTGCGGAAGCTGAACCCGGAGTCGCCGGGGCCGATCCTCTGCTTCGTCGGCCCGCCGGGCGTGGGAAAGACGAGCCTGGGGCGCTCGATCGCGAAGGCGCTCGGGCGTAAGTTCGAGCGGATCTCGGTCGGCGGCGTTCGCGACGAGGCGGAGATCCGCGGCCACCGCCGCACCTACATCGGCGCGATGCCCGGCGACCATCATCCGGGCGCTGCGCGACGCGGGCACCCGCAACCCCGTGTTCATGATCGACGAGATCGACAAGATGGGCGCCGACTTCCGCGGCGACCCCGCGAGCGCGATGCTCGAGGTGCTGGATCCGGCCCAGAACGACTCGTTCCGCGACCACTACCTGGACCTCGAGTTCGACCTCTCGGACGTGCTGTTCATCGCGACGGCGAACACGCTGGAGCACCGTCCCGCCGGCGCTGCAGGACCGGATGGAGGTGATCCAGCTCGCCGGCTATACGGTCGACGAGAAGCTCCACATCGCCAAGCGCTATCTGGTGCCGCGCCAGATCGAGCAGAACGGCCTCTCGCGCAGCCAGATCTCGTTCTCGGACGCGCGCTATCCAGGCGATCATCGACGAGTACACCCGCGAGGCGGGCGTTCGCAACCTCGAGCGCGAGATCGGGAGCATCTGCCGCAAGGTCGCCCGGCAGATCGCCGAGGGCGAGGTGAAGGGAAAGGTGACGATCTCGGCCAAGCGGGCGCGGGAGCTGCTCGGCAAGCGGCGGTATCTTCGCGGAGCAGCGGCGGCGGACCAAGGTCCCCGGCGTGGCAACCGGGCTCGCGTGGACGCCGGTCGGCGGCGAGATCCTGTTCGTCGAGGCGACGGCGATGCCGGGCGACGGCAAGCTCACCATCACCGGCCAGATCGGGGACGTGATGCGCGAGTCGGCGCAGGCCGCGCTCTCGTGGGTCCGCGGCCACCTCGAGCGGCTGCCCGCCCAGGTCGACGAGGACTGGTTCGCCACCCACGACATCCACATCCACGTCCCGGCGGGCGCCGTCCCCAAGGACGGGCCCTCGGCGGGCGTCGCGATGGCCGTGGCGCTCGCTTCGCTGGTGACCGGCAAGCCACGTTAGCGCCGACGTGGCGATGACCGGGGAGATGACGCTGACGGGCGGGTCCTGCCGATCGGCGGCCTGAAGGAGAAGGCGCTGGCCGCCCAGCGCGCGGGCATCAGGCGCGTGATCCTTCCGGCCCGGAACGAGGGCGACGTCGCCGAGATACCCGAGCGCCAGCGCGAGGGCTTGGAGTTCGTCTGCTGCGACACGATCGAGGACGCCCTCTCAGCGGCGCTCTGAGCCGCCCCAAATTGTCGAGCGGTGCGTTTCCCGCGCTATGCGCGGATTTTGCACCGTTCGACGTCGATAGGGCGTGATGCTGGGCCGAACGGTGCCATTAATTCACGGCGGAATTTCCGGGTATATGCTCCGCTAACCGAGCCAAGCGGACGAGGGAGTTGTTGATGGCAGCAGCACGAAAGACAAGGCGCGCCAAGCGGCGCAGCAGGCGGGTTCCAACCCGTATGTACGGCGGATAATCGAGGACGAGGAGCTGCGGGCGAGCGTCAAGGAGGCATTCGACGCGGCACGTCACGCCTATCAGCGCATGTCCAACGGCAAGGGACCCGTCCAGGCGCTGACCGATGACAAGAAGGTCCAGCGCGACCTCCGCACCGCCGCCGAGAACTTGAAGGACGCGTCGGACCGCCTGAAGGGCAAGCGCAAGAAGCGCCATCCGTTCCGCAAGCTGCTCCTCATCGGCATCGTGGCCGCGGTGCTCGCGATCGCGCTCAACGAGGACCTGCGCAAGGCGGTCCTCGACCGGCTGTTCGGCGCCGAGGAGGAGTTCGAGTACACGTCGCAGACGACGGCGGCTCCGGAACCCGCCGCCACCGGCTGACACCGCTTGCCAAGCGTCCACGTCCTCGTCCCGGCGCAGCGGCACGTCTTCGCCGTCTCGAACGGCGAGGCCGAGGTCACGGCGGTCGATGACTCCGCCGACGGCTTCCGTCGCTACAAGGAGCTCCAGAAGGGGGGCCGAACGGCCGGAATGGTCGCCTTTCCGAACTCGCTGCTCGTCCGCGGCGAGCGCGACTACCTCGTCGATCCGGGCCTGATCATGCAGGGCGCCCCCCTGATCGGGGCGCTCGAGGAGCTTGGCGTCGAGCCCGGCGACGTCAAGGACGTGATCCTCACCCACCTGCACTTCGACCACGCCGAGGGCCTCGCCGGCTGGCCGCAGCGCCGTACCTACGTGCACAGGCTCGAGACCGAGGCCCCCTACGCGCAGATCGTCGCCGGCGTCCTCGAGCTGGCGAACCTCGACGTGCTGGAGGGCGACGAGGGCGAGATCGAGCCCGGCATCCGATGGCTTCGGACTCCTGGGCATTCCGACGGCCTCATCTCGCTGCTCGTCGACACCGACGACGGCCTCGTGGTCATCGCATCCGACTGCGTCGGCCCGCTCCCCGAGTACTTCGACCGGATGGACCTGCCCGAGGACTTCGGCCCCGAGCGGGAGGAGCTCCTGGAGCAGTGGCGGCGGATCCGCTCGCTCGAGCCGGCGGTCGTGATCCCCGGACACAATCCCCCGGTCAGCCTCCGCTGAGGCCAGCGGGTCGATTAGCCGAGATAGATAGACTCGCGCGGCTTCGCTAGACAGTTTGTCGGATGGGAAGTGGGATGCCGGCCGAGGCCAGGACCGCAGCAGACATGCAGACTGAGGATCGTCGGCTGAGCGGCGACAAGGTGCAGCGCATCGTGGACGCGATGCGCACCTGCATCGCTTCGCGCGGGATCGCCGGCGCCACGTTCGAGCACGTGTCCCGCGAGGCCGGCGTCAGCCGGGGCCTGCTCCACTACTACTTCGGGACCAAGGAACGACTGCTGATCGAGGTGCTTCGCAGCGACGCCGAGGTGCGCATCGGCGCGCTGGACCAGCCCCTCGAGGCGGCGGAGACCGCGGACGAGGTGTCGACGTGTTCGTCGCCGGCGCCGAGGAGATCCTCGCAAAGCGACCCCGGCTTCTACGTGCTGATCTTCGAGCTGTTCACCGCCGGGCGCCAGAACCCGGAGATCCGCGCCGAGCTGGCGCAGGTGTACCAGGGGTCGCGGCGCCACGTCGCCGAGATCCTGCGCCGCAAGCAGGCCGAGGGCGTGCTCTCGCTGCGCTTCGACGCCGAGACGTGCGTGACGTTCATGTTCGGCGCCGCCGACGGAGCGGCGCTCCAGCGGCTGACGGACCCCCAGTCGGGACTACTCGGAGCTGGTCGAGCTCGAGCGCGGCATCCTCGCGCTCACCTGCTGGTCCGACCGAGTAGCGACCCCACGCTCGCGGGCTATCGGCTCTTCGCCTGGCTAGTTCAGCCCGCGCGCGGGAAGATCCGCTGCATCCGCCACAGCGTCCGCAGCGAGCCGCGGGGCCGCAGCTTCCGCCGTAGCATCGCCCGCCGCGGGTCGGCCCCTCGGATCGACATATCGATCCAGTCGCGCCACTAGGTCTCGAGCGTGAGGTCGGCGTCGGGCGCCTCGCCCTGGGGCCGCCTCGGAGGTCCCGTTGTCGATTCGCAGATACCAGGGATCCGCGTCCTCGAAGCGCCACTGGATGGTCGACGGGGTGCCGTTGAGCGCCTCGCGTGTGGGCCGAGCGGGCGATGATGTCGAAGTAGCAGCTCTGCATCTCCGGCGAGGAATCCGGGTTCGACGCCGGCTCACCGGCGGCGCCGGCCCGCATCAGCGCGATCGCGCGCTTCGCCCGCTCCTCGTGCGGCATGCGAGAGATCGAAGGGATAGACGTCGGACGGCATCTCCTCGATCGGGTAGCCCGCCGCCTTCCACTTCGCCTCGACCGACCGCATCCCGAACGCGTAGATGTCCTCGAGCTCGAAGCCATAGCAGCGCGTGTACTCGAGGTCCCATCCCGGCGGGACGAAGACCGCCATCGAGTAGCGCATCACCTCGCGCAGCAGGTCGGCCACCGCCGCCTTGCACTCCTCGGACTCGCGGAAGCACTCGGCGAGCGTCTTGACGCCGAAGCCGATGTGGCGCTGCTCGTCGCGCGAGACGTTGTGCATGCCCTCGCTGAAGCCGGGCATCGTCCCGGACTTCGTGAAGTAGTCCTCGATGAAGTGCTGGCCGGGCTGCGCGAGGGTGGCCTCGACGACCATGTGGTAGAGCGCGATCGCCTGCGCGAACTTCGGCAGCGAGCGGTCGCGTCCGGAGCTCCTCGCCCATCCGGTCGAGCCGGTCGAACACGTTGCGGTAGCCCCAGCCGAGCTGCGGCTCCGTGTAAGCGAGGGTCGAGCCGATGGTGTTCCCGGCGCCGATCACGTCCTTGAAGAAGCGGTGGAAGAAGACCGAGTGGCGGGCCTCGTCGACCTGCTGGGTCGCGAGGAAGTACTTCTGCTCCTCCTTCGGCGCCGCGTCGATGTAGGGGGAGAGGTTGTCGGTGACCGAGTCCTCGCCGTAGAAGAACATCGAATAGATCCAGAGCGCGGACTTGCGCTGGATCTCCGCTGAGTGCCTCCCAGCCCTCGCGGTCCTTCGAGAAGTCGATGTCGTTCGCCTTCCAGTTGCCCTCCTCCCAGCGCCGGTAGAGATCGTCGTACGTGATCGCCTCGGTCTGGGAGCTCCCGTCCTTCTTCACTCGTGACGTTCGCCATAGCTCGCCCCTCGTCGCTAGCCCGATCGTTGCACCATCTCGTGTAATCGTTGAGAGTAGTGCGCGTCGACCACCCGCCGCGCCAGTGATCTGTGACGGACGTCACTCACCGGCGCGGCTAATCTCGCTGGAGCGTGGGGGAGATGGGCACCGGAGCGACGAGCGGCTCGACGAGCTCTACCGAGAGCGTCCGGGCGGCTTCGTGGCCGGTCGCGAACGAGCTCGCAAGGGACGTCCGCGGCGCCGGCGATCGCGAGGAGGCCAACCGGATCAAGGCGCTGCGCCGTCCCAGCGTCGCGGCGTGGCTGATCAACCGCACCGCGCTCTCGTCGACCCGGTGCTCGAGGAGTTCGCGGAGGCGAGCCGGCGGCTCGAGCGAGGTGCAGGGCCGCGCCCTCGAGGGAGACGAGGAAGCCGTCGCCGAGTGGCGCGACGCCGCGGCGAGGCAAGCGCGAGTCGAACAGCGCGGTCGTCGAGGCCGTGCCGGCTCTCGCGCGCGACTGCCGGGACGAGAAGGTGAGCCCGAAGGCCCTCGAGTCCGCCGGCGAGACGCTGCAGGCGGCGGCGGGAGATGCCGAGCTGCGTGACCGCGTCATGCGCGGCAGGCTGGAGCGTGAGGAGTCCGCGCCCACGCTCGGCATGCCGACCGCAGCTCCCGCGCGGCGCGCGATGCCGGCGTCGGCGAAGCGGCGCGAGGCGGCGCAGGCACGGCGCGAGCTCGAGCGGCTGCGCGCAGGAGCTCGGCGACGCCGCCGACTCGCGCGGAGCGCCTGCGCGAGAGCGTCGAGCGGACCGCCGAGACGCTGCGGCGAGGAGAAGGCGCGGCTCGCCGAGGCCAAGCGCGAGGCGGCGAAGCTGCGTCGCCGGGTGAAGGCGGCGGAGCGAAGGGCCGGGGAGTGACCGCTGGTTGAACTACAGGCCAGTCGGTCTCCAGCGCCCAACCGGCGCGGGACCGAACCGCTGGGCGCAGGTTGGTGACGCCGGCCAGGGCCACGAGGCGGCGAGGACCAGGAGGCCGCCTCGCCGTCATCCACGACCCGACAACGTGTCGGATACTGGGTCACTCAGCCGAGCTTCGGCGAGCGCCAGGGCGCGGCGACCCTCGTCGCCAGCAGCTCCCCCAGTCCCTCGGCCGGGACCCGCTCCTGCTCGAGCTGTCGCGGTCGCGAAGAGTCACCGTGCCGTCCTCCATCGTCTGGCCGTCGACCGTGATGCCCCAGGGCGTGCCGATCTCGTCCTGGCGCCGGTAGCGCTTTCCGATCGAGCCGCCCTCGTCGTACTCGGCCGGGACACGCGCGCGCACGCTCCTCGTAGATCTCCCGCGCTCGCTCCGGCATCCCCTCCTTCGATACCAGCGGCAGGACGGCCACCTTCACCGGCGCGAGCCGGGGGTGCAGGCGAAGGAGCAGTGCGCTTTCGCCCCTCCACCTCCTCGCGTGTCATAGGCGTCGACGATGAACGCGAGCATCGCCCGGTCGACGCCGGCCGCGGGCTCGATCACGTGCGGGACGTAGGCCTCGCCCTTCTCCTGGATCGAAGTACTCGAGCTTCTCGCCGGACGCCTTGGCATGCTGCGTCAGGTCGAAGTCCCCGCGGTTCGCGATCCCCTCGAGCTCCGACCAGCCCATCGGGAACAGGTACTCGACGTCCGAGGTCGCCGAGGAGTAGTGCGAGAGCTCGTCGGCGTCGTGCGGGCGGAGCTTCAGGTTGGCCGGACGGATGCCGAGGTCCGTGTACCAGCGCATCCGCTCGTCCATCCAGTACTGGTGCCACTTCGCGCGCCTCGTCCGGCGGGACGAAGTACTCCATCTCCATCTGCTCGAACTCGCGCGTGCGGAAGACGAAGTTGCCGGTCGTGATCTCGTTGCGGAACGACTTGCCGATCTGCGCGATCCCGAACGGCGGCTTCTTGCGGGCGAACTGGAGGACGTTCTTGAAGTTGATGAAGATCCCCTGCGCCGTCTCGGGGCGCAGGTAGGCGGTCGACGCCGTGTCCTTCACCGGCCCGACGTGCGTCTCGAACATCAGGTTGAACTCGCGCGCGTCGGTGAGGTCGCACTCGGAGAACTCGCCCGGGTGCTTGGAGGGCTTGCGGCCGCACTGGGCGTCCTCGAGCTTGTCCGCGCGAAAGCGAAGCCCGCAGGTGCGGCAGTCGACGAGCGGGTCGGTGAATCCCTCGAGGTGGCCCGACGCCTCCCAGACCCGCGGGTGCTGGAGGATCGCGGAGTCGAGCGCCACGATGTCGTCGCGCTCGCGCGACCATCGCCCGCCACCACTCGTCCTTGACGTTGTTGCGCATCAGGACGCCGTAGTGGCCGTAGTCGTAGGTGGAGCCGACCCGCCGTAGATCTCCGACGACGGGAAGATGAACCCCCGCCGCTTGCAGAGCGCGACGATCTCGTCGAGCGTGACCTCGGGGGCGGTGGTTTCCGGGGCATCGGCCATCTGCGAGCGCCGAGGCTACTGGCTCACCCTGCCGTCCGCGAGGGAAGGGCGGGGCTCAGCCGCAGCCGTTGACCTGTGCGGTGACGCGCCCCTGCCGGTGCGCGCCGTTGAAGCCGTCGAACCGCCGAGGAAGCGCGGCGGCGGTGAGCTGCAGAGATTCAGCGAGGTGGTGACGAGGCCGTCCTTGCCGCCGTGGAAGCGAAGCGCGAACCGCGCGATCGGGATGTCGGGGAGCTTCGCGAAGGCGTTACCCGACGCCATCGGACTCGAGCGACGAAGGAGCCCAGGATGTGCAGCGAGAGCGGACCGTTGAGCTCGACGCCCAGCCGTGGCAGGAAGTCGTGCGGCCCGGCGCCACCACCACGACCGGCCCGTCAGCGCGCTCGGCACGAAGGGCGAGGTCGCGCTCGGCCGGATCCGACGATCGTCTTCGCGGGGCAGGTGGTCGCGTTCAACCTCGAACTGGAGCAACGGGCAGCTGGTCGTGAGCAGGGCGGATTGGGCCTCGACGCTCGGCGGGAGCAGGACCTTCGCGGACGCTTGAGGCCCGCCTCGGTCGCGTCCTGCTCGATGATCGTGGTGAGTGGCGTGCTGAGCCCGGCCTGGTCGCGCCTGGCGCCCCGATCTTCACAGTGAGGGTCGGCGAGAACGGCAGCGCGCCGCAGTTGGTCGGCGTGAACGACGGCGCCGTCCCGTGGGCCGAGTGGCCGCCGTAGGAGACGGCATCGAAGCTGACCGCCTTCGGGGTGCACGAGGTCGGGTTGCGCATGAAGCCATTTCCGTTGGCGGTGCCTATGAGGCTCAGATCGAGCGACGTGATGTCGGTCTCCAGGCCGCTCGCTGGTCCGCGGGAAGTCGTTCACGATCGTGTCCAGCCCGAAGTCGCTGCGGCGAAGCTGGACCGCGGACTGCTGGATGATCTTCGGCAACGCGCCACCGATCGGGTGGCAACGCGACCGGGCGCAGGACGATTCCGAAGCGGGCGGGCTCCCCCTGATGCGCCACCAGGTTGTAGAGCGAGCCGTCGACGGTCAGGGGGACTTCCACGATGCCGGGCACGGCGACCACGTTCACCTTCGCGATGACGCTGCCGACCTGGCTGTTGGCCGGGCAGTTGTCCGCGTTGAGCTGAGTTGCCGTGCAGAGCGGGGTCGCCGTCGGGTTGCCGACGAGGCCGGGCGGGCAGGTGGACGGTCAGGTCCTTGACCTGGTCCGACGGGTCGGTGAAGCCGATGTGGATGTTGACGTCGCTGTGCGCGCCCGCGGCGAGGTTCGACGGCTTGGCGGAGAGCCCCTGAGATCCCAGTGCCGCCTGGGCTGCGGGTGCGAGCAGCAGGCAGAGCCGAGGCGGTGAGCAGGGCGAAGACGGCGGCCGATCCCTCGCCGCGAACGCCTCCGTAAGCCGATCCACCTCATGCGCGTCTTCCTCCTACTCCTCCGGCGCCATCCGGCTCAACTTTTTCCGACCGAAGGCCGATGCAATATACGAGATAGGAGCGGTATGCGCCGTCTCATGACAACCCCGATCCGAGCCGGCCGCCACCTCGCGATCTGGCTCGTGTGGCAGTCGACCGGGGTCACGCTCGTCCGCAACGACTGAGTGCGGCGGCAAACGCGAATGGCGCTCTTGAGCGGAGAGTGCCAGCGTCCGGCGAGGCCCCTTGGCACATCAACCCCTTGGACACACCTGCGACATCCGGCACCGTCGGCACCGGCCCCAAACACAAATGCCCATCTACGAGTACCGCTGTCGCAACGGCCACGAGTTCGAGGTCTTCCAGGCGATGTCCGACGACCCGGTGACCGTCTGTCGAGGAGTGCGGCGCGCCCGTGGAGCGGGTGTTCCGCCCGGTCGCGGTCCACTTCAAGGGCTCGGGCTTCTACACGACCGACTACGCCCGCAAGGCAAAGGCCGCCGGGTCCGAGCGACGGCAACAAGGCCAACTCGGACTCGAAGTCCGACGTCGAAGTCGTCCAAGGGACAAGAAGCCGGCATCGACGTCCTCCGGCAAGGACGACTAGCCAACTCCGAGTGCCGCTCGTCCTGGTGCGAGCGCCCGCCGAGCGTCGAACGGTGCAAAATCCGGATTGGGCGCGGGAAATGCACCGCTCGACCGGTTGAGGGCCTACCTAGTCGCCGCCAAACCAATCGAACGGTGCAAAATCCGCGCTGAGCGCGGGAAATGCACCGCTCGACGGGTTTTGGGGGCGCCTAAGCCGGCGGTGAGCACGCCGGCTTGTGCGGCGGGATCCGAGCCCGAGGAACTTCTTCACCGCACGCAGCGCACTCCTCCGGCGGGATGATCAGGTTGCCGGCTGCGGTGGTGCCGGCCGGCTTCAGGACGTCGCTGTCGTTGCTGAACCCGATCAGCGCCGCGAACACGAGCTGAGGCATGGTCCACGCGCCCATGCTCGAGACCATCACCTGCGGCGCGTCCCAGGCGATGAACGGCCCCTTGACGAGGTTGTAGGGGAGGCGGAGCGGATCGGTGAGGCGGTCCTTGACCCCGTTGAGGATCAGCTGCTGGAACTGGGCCCGGTTCGACGTCGGTGATCGCCGGAGGGTTCTCGCAGACGCCGTTCGGGGTGACGAGGTTGTTCTCCCGCGTCCGCGCGAGCGTGATCGCCTGAAAGCCGTTGAGCGTGTGCTCGCCCTTGGAGAGCTCGAGCTTGAACGCGCCGCCCGAGACGCTGGAGCAGACGGTCGTCGGGACGTTCACCTTCACGCCGCCGATCGTGTCGATGAAGCGGCGGAAGCCGTCGAAGTCGACGATCGCGACCTGGTCGATGTTGATTCCGAGGAACTTCTCGATCGTGCGGACGGTCAGCTTGGCGCCGCCGACGGCGTAGGCGGAGTTGATCTTGTTCTCGGGCTGGCCGGGGATCTGGGCGAGGGTGTCGCGCGGGATCGAGAGCTTGCGGAAGTCGCCGCCGCCCGCGCGCACCAGCATCAGGGTGTCCGACCGGTACGGGCCGTGCTTGCAGCTGCGGCGCGGTCGGCTTGCCGCTCTCGACGGCGTCGAGGCAGCTCTTGGTTCGGCCTCGTCGGCGACCGGCGAACTGGCCCGACCGGATGTCGGTGCCGATCACGAGGATCGTCTGCGGGCTGACCGCGAGGAACGGGTTGCCGTGGAGCGTGTTGCCCATGTCGATGAGCTTTCCCTTCTGGATCTGCGACGAGATCTCGAACGCGAGGAAGCTCAGGACGATCCACACGAGGGCGAAGATCGCCCGTCCATCTGAGGACGCGGCGCCAAAGAGGTCGGGCCGGAGCGGGGTCCGCGGCGGTTCCTCCGTCGCCGTCGCCGCCGGCGCCCTTTCGCCGCCTGCTGCTCGCGGAGCTTCGACAGATCGGGCGAGCGGAGCCTGCTGAAGAGGCCCGGACGCGACCTGTAGACCTTGTAATCCGGGCGCTCCTCGTCGCCCCGCCTCTCGTCGGCCATCGGCTATCAATACTGCCGAATGGCCTCCCGGGAACGACGCGCTGCGCTTGTGACGGTCGAAGCAATCGGCGTGGACCTCGGCGGGACGAAGATGCTGGTCGGGGCCGTCGACGACGGAGCGCAACGTGGCCTACCGGTCGAGCGCCCCGAGCATCGGGATTGGGCCAGGAGGAGCTCATCGCGACGCTCGAGCGCGAGCTGCGAGGCGGCGCGCGACGCCCGCCCCGACGCCGGCGGCGATCGGGCTCGGGATCCCGTGCACGATCGACCGCGGATCGCGGGGTTGGCGTTGATGGCGGTGAACCTCGAGCTCGCCGACGTTCCCGATCCGCGACCTCATGCGACGAGCGGCTGGGGGTGCCGGTGGCGCTCGACAACGACGCGAACGCCGCGGTTCTCGCCGAGCACCGCTTCGGCGCCGCCCGCGGCGCCACGAACGTCGTGATGCTGACGATCGGCACCGGGATCGGCGGCGGGCTGGTGATCGACGGCGAGGTGTACCGGGGGTCGGCCGGCGCGGGCGCCGAGCTGGGCCATGTCGTGATCGACGCGGACGGCCCTCCCTGCCAGGGCAACTGCCCAACCGCGGCTGCGTCGAGGTGCTTCGCCTCGGGCACGGCGATCGCCCGCGAGGGCCTGGCGGCGGCTGAGAGGGCGCCGGACTCGGCGCTCGGCGGGCGCGTGGCCGCGGGCGTGGAGCTCGACGGCAAGGAGGTGACCGACGCCGCGCTCGCGGGCGACCCGGTCGCGATCCGGGTGCTCGAGACAGGCTGGGGCGACGCCTGGGCGTGGCGTTCGCGAGCTTCGCAAACATCTTCGACCCCGACGTGATCGTCGTCGGCGGCGGCGTGATCGCGGCCGGGGAGCTTCTGCTGGCAGCCCGCGCGCGCGGAGCTGGCGGCCCGGGCGCTTCCCCCGATGAACGGGACGCCCGTCGCGGCGGCCGAGCTCGGGCCCGACGCGGGCATGGTCGGAGCGGCGACCATGGCGATGGTCGAGCTGGAAGGGGGGCTGATGGCCGGCCGGCTCACCGTCTGCCCGACACCGATCGGGAACCTGGAGGACATGACCCCCCGCGTGCGGCGGGCGCTCGGCGAGGCCGATCTCGTCGCCTGCGAGGACACGCGTCGCACGGGGCTGCTGTTCGAGCGCCTGGAGATCTCCCGCCCGCGGCTCGTCTCCTACCACGAGGGAAACGAGGCCGAGCGCGCCGTCCAGCTCGCCCAGCAGGTGGAGCGGGGCGCGAAGGTCGCGCTGGTCAGCGAGGCGGGCACGCCCGTCATCTCCGACCCCGGATTCCGCCTCGATCCGCGCCTGCCTGGAGCGCGACCTGGACGTCGAGGTGCTGCCCGGGCCCTCGGCCGTGACCACGGCGCTCGTCGCATCCGGGCTGCCCGCCGACCGCTGGCGCTTCGAGGGCTTCCTGCCGCGCCGGGCGGGCGAGCTCGAGCGCGTGCTGCGCTCGGCCGAGACCGTGGTCGCGTTCGAGTCGCCGCGGCGGCTGCCGCAGTCGCTCGCCGCGCTCGCCGCGCTGGCGCCCAACCGGCCCGCGGCGGTATGCCGCGAGCTGACCAAGCTGCATGAGGAGGTGGCGCGCGCCGACGCTGGGCGAGCTCGCCCGCCGCTTTCGCGACGACGTGAAGGGCGAGATCGTGCTCGTCATCGCGCCGGCCCGCTCGCCGGGGCGGCGAGGGCCCGGATCTCGCCTTCGCGGTCGACGCGCTGCGCCGCCTGGTGCAATCAGGCGCGCGGCCCCGCGCGGCGGCCTCGGTCGTCGGGGCCCTCACGGGCACGCGCCCGAACGACCTCTATCGCGCGCCTCACGGGCCGCGATCCACGCGAATAGTCCGCGGCTCCAGGGACCGCGTGCGGGCGAATTGCTCGCGTGCAATCACAAGGTCGGTCTTGACCAGTGAGGAATAGAAGTAGGATGCGCCGAGAGGAGATTGCGTTCGTGCCGGGGCAGGCGGCCCCGGCCCGGGAAGGAAAGGACGTTCCCGCCGGGATGAGCCGGACGCTCGCAGCATCGACTATAGGAGGAGGGGGCACCCCGCCCCGGACAGGTGGCGCCTGAGGACCAGCGTGTGACAGCAGGCCGCCGGACGTGGATCTCTAGGGCGGCTGCCGGCGGGGCTCTCCTCGTCGGACTCGTGCTCGTGCTCGTGATCCTCTTCGGAGGCAGCTCCGGCCGCACCTACCACCTGATCTTCGAGAACGGCGGCCAGCTCGTCAGCGGCAACCAGGTGCTCGTCGCGGGCCAGCCGATCGGCACCGTCAACAGCATCACCCTGACGGACGACAGGAACGCCGACGTCTCGATCTCGGTCGACGAGCCCCTCCACGAGGGAACGACGCGCCGTCATCCGCGCGACCTCGCTGTCGGGGATCGCCAACCGCTACGTGTCGATCACCCCGGGGCCGAACAACGAGCCGACGCTGCCCGACGGGGCGACGATCGACCGGCGGCAACACGACCTCGATCGTCGACCTCGACCAGCTCTTCAACACCTTCCGGCCGCAGACGCGCAAGGCGCTCCAGAACGTGATCAAGGGCCAGGCGCAGCTCTACACGGGCCACACCGAGGGCGCCCGCCGCAGCTACAAGTACTTCGAGCCGGCGCTCTCGACCGGGCGCCAGCTCCTGGACGAGGTCACCCGAGACCAGCGGACCTTCACCGCAGTTCCTCGTCACCGGCTCGAAGGCACTGGGCGCGATCGCCGACCGCGGAACAGGACCTCGCGGCGCTGACCCAGAACGCCAACCAGGCGCTGGGCGCGATCGCGAACGAGAACAGCTCGCTGGACCGGGTGCTCGTGGCGCTGCCGCCCACGCTTGCGCCAGGCGAATACGACGTTCGTGAACCTCCGGGCGACGCTCGACGACCTCACTCCGCTGGTCAACGAGGCGAAGCCCGCGACGAAGCACCTGACGCCGTTCCTGCGCAACCTCCGCCAGGTCTCCGAGCGCGGCGTGCCGGTGATCCACGACCTGAGCCTCGCGATCAACCGGCCGGGGCCCGAACAACGACATCACCGACGTCGCTGCGGGCGCAGCCGCGGGCCGACGCGCGCGGCGCGACCGGGCCGTGCCGAACGCGATCGAGGGCCTGAACGCCTCACAGCCGGTGATCACGCTTCGCCCGGCCGTACGCGCCGGACCTCTTCGCCTGGATCTCGAAGTTCGCCCAGGACGCCTCCTACTACGACGTCGAACGGGCACTACGTGCGCGTCTCGACCGCGGAGGCGAATCCGTTCCACTACTGCACGCGCCGGCGACACGAACCCGGTGTGCGCGGGCCACCCGCCCGGCTCCCTTGAGCCGATCCCACTCAGCCAGCAGTTCACGGACCTCCAGTTCGGCAACTTCACCCGCTGCCCGGGCGGCGCCACCCAGCCGATCTCCGGGTCCAACCCGTTCCTCGACGGCGGCAACCTCAACGGCAAGTGTGACCCCACCGACGTCCCGCCCGGCCCATGAGAAGGATCATCGCGACAGCCGCCCTGCTCGCCGCGATCGCGCTGGTGTTCTTCGCCCAGGGCTCCGGCGGGTCCGGCGGCAGCTACGAGATCCGCGGCATCTTCGACAACGGCGCCTTCCTGGTGAAGGGCGAGGACGTCCGGATCGCCGGCGCCAAGGTGGGGAGCGTCTCCTCGGTCGACGTGACGATGCCGGGCGAGTGGGCCAACCGCGACGAGAGCCCGGACCCGGGCAAGGCGGTGGTCGTCATGGACATCACCGATCCGGGATTCCAGGACTTCCGCCAGGACGCCTCCTGCATCATCCGCCCGGCCTCGCTGCTCGGCGAGAAGTACGTGGACTGCCAGCCGACGCAGGCCGCACGCGCCGGGAACCGAGCCGCCCCCGCCGCTGAAGGTCATCCCCGTCGGCCAGCCGGGCGCCGGCCAGCACTTCCTGCCGCTCCAGAACAACGGCAAGGAGGTCGACATCGACCTCGTCAACAACATCATGCGCGAGCCGTTCGCCGACCGGTTCCGCCTGATCCTCAACGACCTCGGCGCCAGCCTCGCCGCGCGCGGCAAGGACCTCGAGGCGATCGTCAAGCGCGCCGACCCGGCACTTCGGCAGACCGACCGCATCCTCGCGCCAGCTCGCGCAGCCAGAACCACGAGCTCGCCAGGCTCGCCGCGAATTCCGATCGCGTCCTGGCGCCGCTCGCGCGCGAGCGGGCCAAGGTCGCCGGCTTCATCCGCAACGCCAACACCGCCGGGGAGGCGACGGCCGAGCGCAGCGCCGCCCTCGAGGCCGGGTTCCAGAAGTTCCCGGCCGCGCTCCAGGCGCTGCGCCGCCAGATGGTGCAGCTCAGCGCTTCGCCGACCAGGCGCGCGCCGACGTTCGCGGACTTCGCCCAGGCGGCGCCGAACATCACGCGATCGACGAAGGCCCTCGGTCCGTTTGCCCATGCGGCGACACCGGCGCTCACTGACGCTCGGCAAGGCCGCCCAGGAGAGCACCAGCAGCCGATCGTCAACTCCGACCCCACGCTGGTGAAGATCCGCGACCTCGCGCGGAAGGCGCCCGGCGGAGCCGTGGCCTGCTCAAGCTGCTCTCGACCCTGCGCAAGAGCGGGCGGCAACAAGGAGCTTGATGAAGCTCATCTACTTCACCAACGGCGGCATCAACGGCTTCGACAAGTTCGGGCACTTCCTGCGCGCCAACCTGCAGATCACGCCGTCATGCACGACGCTGAACCCGCTGCCCGGAGACCTGGGGTGCAAGGCGAATTGGGGCCAGGTGCTGGGCAAGGCAGCCCGGCGGCCCAGCGCTGCGGCCACGATTCCGAAGCCTCCAGAGCGGCTCGAACGCGGGCCCCACCGGCACTGAGCGGCGTGCCGTATCGACGCGCAGGGCGATCTCGCCGGCGCATCGGCGTCGTCGTCCGAAGCCTGACAGGTCGCGCAAGCCCCACGCGCCATCCCTGAGCGCGCACGAAGGACCTCCTCAACACGATCATCGGCAGGCCCGGGCACGTCACACGACGGCGGGACGCCCTCCGGCACAGTACACCACTCCGAGTCAGGGGGCAGGCGCCATGAGGCGCGGCGGCGTCGGAGCGATCGCATCGAGCCCGGTCATGGTCGGCGCGGTCACGACCCTGATCGTGATCCTCGCCGTCTTCCTCGCCTACAACGCCAACAACGGGCTGCCGTTCGTGCCGAGCTACCGGATCTCGGTGCAGGTGCCGAACGCCGAGACGCTGGTTCCCGGCAACGACGTCCGAGTCGGCGGCGTCCGCGTCGGGTTCGTCGAGGACGTGGTGCCGGTGCAGCACTCGAACGGCCGCGTCACCGCGAAGGCCGACCTGAAGCTGGACAAGAACGTCGATCCGATCCCGATGGGCTCCACCGTCGTCGTCCGCGCCCAGTCGGCGCTCGGCCTGAAGTACCTGGAGATCAACCGCACCAACAGCCCCAACGGCTATCCGGAGGGCTCCACCCTGCCGCTCAAGGCGCCGCGCACCCGCAGCCCGGTCGAGTACGACCAGGTCCTGAGCACGTTCAACGGGCCGACTCGCACGGCGATCCGCCAGAACCTGGTCGAGTTCGGCGCCGTCCTCGCCGGCCGGGGCCCGCAGATCAACGCGGCCATCGGGCAGCTGCGGCCGCTGCTGCGCCGGCTGGAGCCGGTGGCGCGGAATCTGGCCTCGAGCAAGACCGGGCTCGCACGCTTCTTCCGCGAGGCCGGGCATGCGGCGGCCGAGGTCGCGCCCGTCGCCGAGACCCAGGCCCACATGTTCGTCGTCGCTCGACACCACGTTCGGCGCGCTCGCGTCGGTGGCCAGGCCGTTCATCCAGGACACGATCTCCGAGACGCCGCCGACGTTCGACACCCTCATCGACACCTCGCCCGCGGATCAGCACCTTCCTCCGGCACAACGCCGCCCTGTTCGCCGATCTGCGCCCGGGCGTCCACGCGCTCGACAAGCACGTCGCCCGAGATCGCGTCGGCGCTGGAGACGGGCGCGCGCGTCCTGCCCGGGCGCGCCCTCCCTGAACGCGCAGCTCGCGCCGACGGCCAAGGCGCTCGAGCGGTTCGCGACGAACCCGGACGTGCAGGGCGGGATCTCGCGCGTCGACGCAGACCGTGAAGCTCCTGACGCCCACGCTCCGGTTCATCGCGCCGGCCCAGTCGGTCTGCAACTACGGCGACGCTGCTGGCCCGCAACGCGGCGAGCCTGTTCAGCATCGGCGACGGGATCGGCACCGGACAGCGCTTCCTGGTCATGTCCAGCCCGGGCGGTCCCAACAACGAGACGAGCCCAGCCTCCAGGCCCGCCGACAAGTCCGGGAACGAGACGAACCCCGCTGGCGTCGGCGCGATGCGAACTTCCTTCACTCCAACCCCTACCCGAACACCGCGTCGCCGGGCCAGCATCCCCGCGAGTGCGAGGCCGGGAACGAGCAGTACCTCGACAAGCAGGTCGTGATCGGGAACGTGCCCGGCAACCAGGGCATCAAGACCGAGGGCCAGATTCCGGCAGCAGCTGAAGTGAGCCTCTTCCGCCGAAAGCAGCGCGGCCCGGTCCGCTACAAGCCCTGGGAGGAGGCGCCGGATCCGCGCATCTTCGGCCGCAGCTACCGCGGCCCGAGCCCGGCCAAGATCGGCCTGTTCCTGGTGCTCCTGGTCGCGCTGGTGTCGTATCTGGCCGCCTCGTACGCGTTCACCAAGCGGATCCCGTTCACGAGCCCGGGCTACGAGCTCCACGCCACCTTCCAGAACGCGACGACGCTGAAGCCGAAGTCGCCGGTGCGGATCGCCGGCGTGAACGTGGGCGAGGTCACCAAGGTCGACTCGGGCACGGGACACATGGCCGACGTCACGTTCACGGTCGACAACGAGGGCCTGCCGATCCACAAGGACGCGACGGTCACGATCCGGCCGCGGCTGTTCCTGGAGGGGAACTTCTTCCTCGACCTGCGCCCCGGCAGCCCCCAGGCATCCGAATCTCTCGAGCGGCGGCGACGATCCCGGTCAGCCAGACCGCCACCGCGGTTCAGCTCGACGAGATCCTGACCGCGCTCCAGAAGAACAACCGCCTCGACCTCAAGCAAACGCTCAAGGGCTACGGCGACGCGCTGACGCACGTCCCCACCGCCGCCGAGGACAAGACCCAGGATCCGGCCGTCAAGGGCAAGACGGCCGCGCAGGCCCTGAACGAGACCTTCAAGTACGGGGGCAAGGCCGGCCGCACCTCGTCGATCGTCAACACCGCGCTGCTCGGCCAGCGCCCTCACGACCTCTCGAACCTCATCCGCGGCCAGCGCAACGTCTTCCGCGAGCTGGCGTCGGACCAGAGCGCGCTGAAGGGGTTGATCGCGAACTTCAACACGACGGCGGGCGCACTGGCCTCGGAGTCGACGAACCTGTCGGAGACGGTTCGCCGAGCTGGCGCCCACGCTCGAGCAGGCTCGCCCGACGCTCCAACACCTCGATCAATCGCTGCCGCCGTTCCGCTCGCTCGCGATCCAGCTCGAGCCCGGAATCCGCCAGCTGCCCGAGACGGTGCGCACCGGGACGCCGTGGCTCATCCAGACCAAGCTCCTGCTCCGCAGAACAGGAGCTCGGCAAGGACGCCCGCTATCTGGCTCAGGCGGCCCCCGGGCTCGCGCAGAGCGCCGCCTCCTCGCCCGCTCTCTTCCACCAGACGGACCTGCTCAGTCGCTGTACATCGCACAACCTGATCCCGGCCGGGAACACGGTGCTCCAGGACTCCGGCCCCGGGTACAACTTCACGACCGGCCAGCCGAACATTCGCGAGCTCTTCTACTCAACCGTGCAGCTCGCGGGCGAGAGCCAGCTCTTCGACGGCAATGGCTCCTTCGTCCGGTTCCAGGCCGGCGGCGGCCCGGTCTTGACCAGGATGGCCAACCCGGGCGGCTCGTTCGGCAACTCCTCCTACTGGGCTCACAACATCTCGCCGCCGCTCGGGACCCGGCCGGTGGTCACCGGGAAGCTTCCGCCGTTCCGCCAGGACGTCCCCTGCTACAAGAACGCGCCGCCCGACCTGAACGGGCCGCTGGCGGCGCAGGGCCCACCCGATCCGAAGGCGGTCCCGTGAAGCGCGCGATCCGAGAGCACCTCCGCGACTTCGTGGCGATCGCCGTCCTCGCGGTCCTGGCGATCGTCGCCACCGGCGTGATCCTCGTCAAGCAGCAGGCGAACTTCCCGTCCTGGGTGCCCGTTCGTCGGCCAGGAGCACTTCGAGCTGAAGGCGCAGTTCACATCGGCGCAGGCCGTCACGCCCGGACAGGGGCAGACGGTCGACCTCTCCGGCATCAGGATCGGCAGCGTCCAGGGGGTCAACCTGGAGAGCGGCGTCGCCGTCGTGACGATGAACATCGACCCGAAGTACGCGCCGCTGATCCACAGGGATGCCTCGATCCTCCTGCGCCCGCGCACGGGCCTGCAGGACATGACGATCGAGATCGACCCGGGCACGTCGGGCAAGAAGGTCAAGGAGGGCTCGACGGTCCCGCTCGCGAACACGCAGCCGAACGTCAACCCGGATCAGGTCCTCGCCAGCCTGGACGGCGATACGCAGTCGTTCCTGCAGCTGCTCCTTCAGGGTGGCGCGCAGGGTCTCTACGGTCACTCCGAGCAGCTGTCCGCCGGCCTCCGCCGCTTCGAGCCCACCGTCCGCGACGTCGCCCGGATCAACGCCGCGCTCGCGCAGCGCCGCCAGAACCTGCGGCGTGTCGTCACCAACTTCGGCAAGCTCAGCGCCGAGCTCGGGCATCGCGACACCCAGCTGGCGCGGTTCGTCCGTTCCTCGAACACCGTCCTCGGATCCTTCGCCAAGGAGCAGAACGCGATCCGAGCAACCCTCCAGGAGTTCCCGCCGACCCTGGAGCAGACGCAGAGCACGCTGACGAGCGCCAACAGGCTGGCGCTGGTGCTCGGTCCCGCCTCGCGCAAGCTCATCCCCGCGGCCCGGGCGCTGGCGCCGGCGCTGCGCCAGGTGCGCCCGCTCTTCCGGGAGACGAAGGGGCCGCTCGAGAACCAGATCAGGCCGTTCGCGCGCAAGGTGCAGACCCCGCTCAAGCACGTCAATCAGCTGTCCCAGCCGCTCGCAACCACGACGACCTCGCTCACCAAGGGATTCGACAACCTCAACCTGCTGCTGAACGCCCTCGCCTACAACCCGCCGGGCGCGAAGGACGAGGGCTATCTCTTCTGGGCGTCCTGGCTGAACCACAACACAAACGCCGTGTTCTTCACCCAGGATGCCGGCGGGCCGCTTCGCCACGCCTCGTCCAGCTGTCATGCAACACCGCCGGGACCGCCGAGGCGATCGCCGGCCAGCGACCCCTTCCTGAAGACGCTCCAGGAGCTGTCGCGCGTGCCGACCTCAACGGAGATCTCCGCCGCCGGAGGCTGCTCCTAGTGGAGACGCGCCCGCCGACAGTCACCCGCATCCTGATCGCGATCGGCTTCGCGCTGTCGTGCTTCGGCCTGGCGCTGTTCCTGTGGATCGCGTTCGGCGGCCCGCTGCCGCTGAAGCCGGAGGGCTATCGGGTCACGGTCCCGTTCAAGCAGGCGACGCCCCAGCTCGCGGTGGAGTCCGACGTGCGGATCTCCGGGGTCACGGTCGGCAACGTGAAGTCCATCGAGCTGGCGAACAACGGCGACTACGCGGACGCCGTGATCGAGCTCGACAGCCAGTACGCGCCGATCCCCGACAACACCAAGGCGATCCTTCGCGCGAAGACGCTCCTCGGGGAGACCTACGTGGAGCTGACCCCGGGATCCAAGACCGCGCCCTCCCTTTCCGAGGGCGCGACGCTCCCGCCGGCGCACGTCGCGAACTCGGTGCAGCTCGACGAGGTCTTCCGCACCTTCAACAAGCCGACGCGCGCCGCATTCCGCGGCTGGATGCAGTCGCAGGCCGCGGCCCTGAAGGGTCGTGGCCGGCAATTCGGCGAGGCGCTCGCCGAGCTCGAGCCATTCTCGGAGTCGGCGAACCGAGCGCTGCGCATCCTCGACACCCAGCAACACGCCGTCCGCCAGCTCGTGCACAGCGGCGGCGACGTGTTCAAGGCGCTGTCGGAGCGCCAGGGCCAGCTGCGCGGATTGATCCAGAACTCCGACACCGTCTTCTCGACCACGGCACAGCGCAATCAGGACCTGGCCGAGGCGTTCCGGATCCTCCCGACCTTCCAGCGTGAGACGCGACTCACGCTCCAGCGACTCAACCGGTTCGCCATCGACGCGGATCCGCTGGTCCAGCAGCTCCGCCCAGCCGCGAAGCAGCTGAGCCCGACGCTCGAGGCCGCGGGCAGGGCCGCGCCCGACCTCAAGCGGTTCTTCGTCGGCCTGCGTGGCACGATCGCCGCCTCGCACAAGGGCTTCCCGGCGCTGCGGAGGCTCCTGGACCGCGACCTGGGGCCGCTTCTCGCCCGGCTGGGTGGGACCGTGGGCGGCAGGACGCCATGGTTCGCCGAGTTCAACCCGATCATCAAGGTCGCGGAGAAGTACAGGCACGAGGTCACCGCGTTCCTTGGGAACATCGCCGCGGCGACGAACTTCGGTCTGAGCGCCGAGGAGGAGGGCGGCAAGTTCGTCAAGGTCCTGCGAACTACCAGCCCGCTCAACCCGCAGAGCATGGCGGCATTCCCGCAGCGGCTGACGATGGAGCGGGCGAACCCGTACTTCAAGCCCGGCGGCTACAGGAAGCTGAAGAGCGGCCTCGAGTCCTTCCAGAACACGCCATGCGGTGGCGGGATCGTCGCGCGGCTGGATCCGAACTCGCCCAACCTCCCGGCTTTCTACAACCGCTTCCTGGGGACCGTCGCCCAGAAGAAGTCACAGGCGCTGGACCTGTTCAACCGCATCAAGACCTTCGGCTTCAACGGCGGGCTGAGCACCGCGAACGCGCTCCACCCGCCGTGCAAGAAGCAGGCCGGCTTCAAGTCGATCGGGAAGGGCCGCGAGATCACGCCATACCTGCACGTACGGCGCGAGCCATAGGAGCTGCGGCTACCTGCGTCGAGTCGCGCCCTGGGATCGGGCTGCGCTCGTTTGGCCGGCCAGCCGATGGTTCCCATTTGTCATGTCGCTGACCGTTGCCTAAGGTTCCGCGCTGGCTCGGGCCGTGGAGGATGGTCCGAAGCGGAGCGGAGAGATTTCGATGCGGGCTGAGCCCCGCGTCGAAGGCTGGAAAGGAGGCATCGACGGATGCGGATCAGAAGGCGTTACGCCGTTCTCATTGCTCTGGGAGCCGTAGTGGCCGTGACCGCCGCCGGCGTGGCGATCGCGGCGCCGACTTCCACGTTCACGTTCAAGGCCAGTCCCAGCACGGCCCCCAAGAACACGTTCAAGGCCGGGTCGCTGTTCACGAACCTGACGACTCACTACACGAACCCCGGGAACAACAACCCCGGTGGCGCCGTGGAGCGCACCCAGATCTTCCTTGACAAGAACTTCAAGGTCAACCCGAGTGCCGCGGCGAAGTGCTCCGCGAGCCAGCTGTCGGGCAAGACGATGAAGCAGGCGATGGCGGCTTGTAGCAAGGCCAAGGTGGGCAGCGGAGTCGCGACGGCATCGGCCAATGGCGTGTTCACGATCCACGGCTGCGTGCTGCTGTTCAACGGCAAGCCGCAGAACGGCAACCCGACGTTGCAGGTGTTCACGCGGGTGCAACGCGTCGCCCCCGGGCAACATCAGCTGCTCCGACCCGGCGCAGCAACAGTCAGGGCAACGCGACGGTGCTGCTGAACGGCGTCTTCAAGCCGGCGTCCGGGCTGTACGGCAAGGTCCTGGACGTCAATCACATCACGCAGGCGGCGGCATTCCCCCTCGAGGTCTTCAAGACCACGGTCAAGAAGGGCAACTACGCGAGCGCCAGGTGCGCCGCGGCCGACCACCTGTGGCACATGAAGGTGACGTGGACCTACAACAACGACACCAAGAAGACGGTCTCGAGGACGCAGAGGTGCACCGTGGGCTAGCCCGAGCCCTGTCGAACCGAGTCGGTGGAGAGGGGCGGCGCTGCCGCCCCTCTCGCCTTCGGGCTTGATTTCGGGATGAGGACGAGGAGCCCTCGGTGGCCCGAGGCGAGCCTGGTACCGTTTAAGGGGCTTCTTGCGGGAGTTGCCTCGCCCAGCTGAAACCAAAGCTGGTGGGCGGGTTACCGACGTAGGAACGACCCTACGGCGCGGAGGAGAGCCGCGCCGGTGAACCTCTCAAGGAGGTCAAATACATGCGTATCAGGAGGCGGTCCGCCGTCATCTTCGCACTAGCGGCGGCCGGGGCCCTCGTGGTGGCCGGCGTCGCGTTCGCGGCGCCGACGTCGACGTTCACCTTCAGCTTCAGTCCGGCCAAGGCGCCGAAGACGACGTTCAAGGCCGGGTCGCTCGCCACGAACCTGGTGACCCACTACACGGACCCCGGGAACAACAACCCCGGCGGCGCCGTGGAGCGCACCCAGATCTTCCTCGACAAGAACTTCAAGATCAACCCTAGTGTCACGCCGAAGTGTTCCCCGCAGCAGCTGTCGGGCAAGACGATGAAGGCGGCCATGGCGGCGTGTAGCAAGTCCAAGGTGGGCAGCGGAGTCGCGACGGCATCGGCCAATGGCGTGTTCACGATCCACGGCTGCGTCCTGCTGTTCAATGGAAAGCCGCAGAACGGCAACCCGACGTTGCAGGTGTTCACGCGGGTCAACGCGTCGCCCCCGGGCAGCATCACCTGCGGCGACCCGGCGCACAACACCAAGGGCAACGCGACGGTGCTGTTGAACGGCGTTCTGAAGCCGGCGTCCTCGCCATACGGCAAGGTCCTGGACGTCAATCACATCACGCAGTCGGCGGCATTCCCCCTTGAGATCTTCAAGACCACGATCAAGAAGGGGAACTACATCAGCGCCCGGTGCAATGCCTCAAATCGCTTGTGGCATCTGAAGACGACGTGGACCTACAACAACAACACGAAGCGCACGGTCTCGAAGACCCAACAGTGCACGGTCGGCTGATCTCGACCTAGCGCCTGGCGCTTCAGTCAA
Organism: uncultured Actinomycetes bacterium; assembly: GCA_963797665.1. Lineage (GTDB taxonomy): Bacteria > Actinomycetota > Thermoleophilia > Solirubrobacterales > 70-9 > AC-56. Next base: position 121,661 of record CAWCQE010000008.1, read on the forward strand.
CGTCGTTGAGAGGGGCGGCCTTCGGGCCGCCCCTCTCGCATGCACCACGAATTTCCGCCGCCGCAGCAGGGTAGGTTCCAGCCGTAATGGCTGGTGTCCGCCGGGGCCTGGTGGTCCTGCTCATCCTCGCCGGCGCCCTCGCTTGGGCGGGCTGCAGCACGGTCGCCGGCAGCTCGACCGACGACTCGGAGATCATCTCGGCTCTCCACCTGAAGAAGTCGGACGGCGGCTACGAGATCAACGGCGAGCCCTTCTGCCGCATCGACCAGCTCCTCAACGACGTCGACGAGGTGAACAGCGCCAGCGAGGAGAAGGGAATCAACTTCGTGATCGCGGCGCCGAACGGCGAGGTCGGGGTGGTGGCTCATCCCCCGTTCGCGCCGAACTGCAAGCGGGAGGCGGAGGCGGCCCTGAAGAAGCTGACCCGGCAGTCCAACAACTCCGGTTAGCGGCGCCGGCGGGTCTTTGATGGGCGGCGGGTATGTCCGGCGGCGACTTGTCGCCGCAGCAGCATGTCAGGCGGCGAAGCCGCCGCAAAGGTCTTGATGGGCGGCGACTTCGTCGCCGCAGATGTCGGTGACGTCAGGCGGCGAAGCCGCCACAAGGGATAAGGCACCGGGGGCCTACGTCTTGCCGTCGATTCTGCAGTGCTTCGCCGACCGTTTGACTCGTGGCCACGAAGCGCGAGCGACGCCTGGTCTCAGTGGGCGATTCGCGCGGGCCGACCGCGGATGTACCTGTCCCGCCCGCTCGCCCTCCCCAAGACTCCTCATTGCGCACCCGGCCTGTCATCACCCCCCGGCCGGGGTCGGGCAAGTAGGGAGGGCCGCGGCTGTACCTGTCCCGCCCGGCTCCCTCCCCTCGCCACCGCCCCCGGGCTCTCCTCTCTCACCGCCCCCGCAAGCCCTTCAATGGACGGGGGCGCTTAGCGCGATTGAAGGGTTGACCTTCCTATGGCAGGTGAACCCTTCAATGGGACGAGAGCGGGTCGATGGATGAAGCGTTAGCGTCGCGACTCGTGGTGAGCGGCAGATCCTGGCCCTACCTCGACCCCACGGCGTGGTCCATTGCGCGCGGCGCTGAAGAGCTCGTCCGCAAGTCGGATAATTCGGATTAGCCAGCGGCCGGCCCCCGGGTTAGGCTTCGGGTCGTGGCCACGAAGCGCGAGCCACGCCTGGTCTCACTGGGCTACGGGCGATTCGCCCGGGCCGACCGCGTCTACGCGCTCATCCCGATGGGGCCCGAGGAGCGCGGCGAGGGGCGCCGCACCTACGTCCACGTCGAGGGGCTCTCGGAGCCGCTCGTCGCGTCGCGCTCCGAAAAGGCGATCCTCGCCGACGTCGAGGCGGCGCTGACAGAGGCGGCCGGGATCCCGCGGCGGCGGCGCACCGCGAAGGGCCAGGAGAGCCTGCTCTAGCGGAGCACCCTCGTCCGGGCGTTCGGGAACCGGCGGACGAGCGCCGGGAGGATCGGCAGCAGGCGGCGGCCGGCCGCCTGTGATCCGGTAAGCGCTCGCTCGCGGCTCGGGCTCCATTCAAGGTCGAGCTCCTCGCGCAGCCACGACGGCAGAGTGCCGACCGTGATCAGGCGGACGAGCTCCAGCGCCGGCCATGCGAGCGGCATCAGGTTGGGCCGCAGGACCGCGTCGGCGACGTCGCGGGTCGTGCCGGTCACCTGCAGGCCGTCCGCGAGCATCGAATTCCAGTAGCGCCGGAACGCCGCGTAGTCGGATGGCAGCGCCTCGCGCGGGATCGAGTACGCCTCCCCGAGCGCCTTCATCTCCTCGTAGTAGCGCTCGAGCTCCCATGCCGTCAGTGGCTTGACGTAGCGCTCGTAGACGGTGAGCGGAGGTGTCGATCAGGGTCGCGTGCACCCACAGCAGGAGCTCGGGGTCGAGGGCCGCTATACGGCTCGCCGCGATCGTCGGTGCCGGTGACTCGCTCGTGGACCCGGCGCAGCCGGGCCGACGCGGCTGCTGACGTCGCGTGGTCGCCGAAGACGATCTTGAGCGTGGTGTCGAGGGTCCGGTAGAGGCGCTTCCAGGGCTCTGCGCGGTAATTCGAGAACTGCCCGACTCCGGCGGCGACGCCCGGATGCGCAACCTGGAGGATCAGGGCACGACCTCCGCCGAGCAGCAGCACCGCCTCGCCATTGATGCGCCAGGTGAGCGATGCGGGGCCGAACACGGCAGGCCGATTGTCGCGTGCCGTCCGGCGGTCTCGGAAGTGGATGCACCGCTCTCTATTCTGCTCCGACCGTGCCCTACTACGTGACGACGCCGATCTACTACGTCAACGCGGAGCCCCACCTCGGCCATGCGTACTCGACGATCGCCGCCGACATCCTCGCCCGGCACATGCGCCAGCGCGGCGAGGACGTGTTCTTCCTCACCGGCACGGACGAGCACGGGGAGCCGGTTGCGCAGGCCGCGCAGAAGCTCGGCGTCGAGCCACGCGAGCTCGTGGACCTGAACGCGCCGAAGTTCAAGGAGCTCCTGCCGCAGATCAACGTCTCGAACGACTTCTTCATTCGCACGAGTGACCCGCAGCACGAGGCGAAGGTCCAGGAGATAGTCCAGCTCGTCCACGACAACGGCTACGTGTACGAGGGAACGTACGAGGGCTGGTACTGCCCGCGGTGTGCGGACTTCAAGACCGAGCTCGAGCTCGGGCCCGGCCACACGTGCCCCATCCACAAGATCACGCTCGAGCGCGAGCGCGAGGAGAACTGGTTCTTCAAGCTCTCGGCCTTCCAGGGGCAGCTCGAGCGCCTCTACGCGGAGCGTCCCGACTTCGTGCGGCCACAGGCCCGCTTCAACGAGGCCCTCTCGTTCATCCGCGGCGGCTTGGAGGACGTTTCGTTGTCGCGGCCGAAGCTGACCTGGGGAGTGCGCCTGCCGTGGGACCCGGAGCAGGTGATGTACGTGTGGTTCGACGCGCTCCTCAACTACGTCACGGCGCTGAGCTACGCCCGCGAGGGCGAGGACCTGACCGACCGGTTCTGGCCCGCCTTCCACATCATCGGCAAGGACATCCTGAAGTTCCACGCCGTCTACTGGCCCGCGTTCCTGATGGCCGCCGGCTACGAGGTGCCCAAGGGGATGTTCATCCACGGATACCTCCTGATGGAGGGACACAAGATGTCGAAGTCACTGGGCAACGTCCTCGATCCATTCGAGGTGATCGAGCGCTTCGGCGCCGATGCGCTGCGCTACTACTGCTTCCGCGAGGTCTCGTTCGGTCAGGACGGCTCGGTCTCGGCCGCCGGTTTCGAGGCCCGCTACGACTCCGAGCTCGCCAACGAGTACGGGAATCTCGCCAGTCGAACCCTCGCCATGATCGACCGCTTCCGCGACGGGCGGGTCCCGGAGGCGGAGCCCGATCCCGACCTCGTGAGCGGTGCCGGGGGACTGGCCGGCGTGGAGGCGGCGGTGTCCGCGCTCCTCGACCGAGCGGAGCTCACCCAGGCGCTGGAGGAGATCTGGAAACGGGTCCGGCGGCTGAACCGCTACGTGGAGGAGACGCGCCCCTGGGACCTGGCGAAGGACGACGGCGAGGCCGACCGCCTGGACCAAGTGCTCTACAACCTCGCCGAGGGCCTGCGGGTCACGACGGTCCTGCTGTCCGCCTATATGCCCGAGACGGGCGAGCGGATGCTCGACGCGCTCGGTGTTGGGAGCCGTGAGATCACCGCCTTCGGCTCCCACGGCGGCGGGCAGAGCATCGAGAGGCTGCCGCCCCTGTTCCCGAAGATCGAAACCGCGGCCGCGTAGCCGCGGCATCGGCATGACCCGCGGCCGAGACGGCATGGCCCTGGTCGCCCGCGATGTGGCAAAGGACTACGGCGCCACGGTCGCCCTCTCCGGGGTGAGCCTGGACGTCGGCGAGGGCGAGCTCGTGGGCCTGCTGGGCCCGAACGGGGCCGGCAAGTCGACGCTGACCAAGATCGCCTGCGGCCTGGTGCGGCCCACCTCCGGGAGCGTGGAGGTGGGCGGGTACCCCGCGGGATCGCGGGCCGCCCGCCGAACCATCGGCTACCTCGCCGAGCTGTTTCGCTTCCCGCGCTGGATGACGGCGGACGAGGTCCTGGTCCTGCATCAGCGCCTCAGCGCATCGGCGGGAGACGCCGACGAGCGAGCGGAGCTGCTCGGGCTCGTCGGGCTCTCCTCGGCCGCCTCGACGCGCGTCGAGGCGATGTCGAAGGGGATGCAGCAGCGGCTCGGGATCGCCCAGGCACTCGTCAGTGGGCCGCGGCTCCTGCTGCTGGATGAGCCGACGAGCGCGCTCGATCCCGCCGGCCGCGGGATCGTTCGCGAGCTGCTGGCCGAGCTGCGCAACCGTGGCACGTCGGTGCTGCTGAACTCCCACCTCCTCAGCGAGGTGGAGCGGGTGTGCGACCGCGTCGCGATCCTGAACCGGGGGCGCGTGGTCACGGAGGGCCGGCCGGTCGACCTCGCGCGGCCACGCGGCGTCGAGGTGGATGTCGACGGCGGGACCCGCCTGTATGAAGGCGCGACGCGCGAGGACGTCCCGCGAATCATCGCCGAGCTGGTCGCGGCCGGCGAGCGGGTCTACGGGGCGCGGGTGCTCGCGAGCACCCTGGAGGAGACGTACCTCGAGGCAGTGGGGGGAGCGACGGGATGACGGGCGCGGGCGCCGTCCTCGTGATCGTCGCCTACGCGCTGCGCGAGAGCCTGCGCCGGCGCGTGTTCCTCGTTGTGCTCGTGCTGACGGCCGCCTTTCTGGCGCTCTACGGCGTCGGCGCCTACTTCGCGTTCCGCGACGTCAAGAGCTTCGCGCCGCCGGACGAGAACATCCTCGACCCGACCGCGTTCACCGGGGCGACCGTGTTCGGCCTCGCGATGTTCGCGATCCTCTTCCTCGGCGGCGTGGTCGCGATCTTTCTGACGCTCGGGGTGGTCCGGGGCGATGCGGAGGCCGGGCTGCTGCAGCCGATCGTCGTGCGGCCCATCGGCAGGCGGACGATCGTGCTCGCGCGCCTCGCCGGCGCCGCCACCGTGGCGGCGGCGTACGTGCTGGTCGTCTACGCGATCGCGCTCGCGATCACGGTCGCGGAGGGTGGTTGGGTTCCCGACCACGTGGTGGGCCCGGCGCTCGGGTTGGCGCTGGCGGTGGTCACGATCGCGGCGATCTCCCTGTTGGCCTCGGTCTTCATGTCGGCGACGGCGCAGGGGATCGCCGTCTTCATGGTCTTCGGCACCGGCCTCACCGCCGGGCTTCTGGACCAGATCGGGCGGGCGCTGAACTCGGATTCGCTGCACGCAATCGGCCGCGTCGCGACCTGGCTGCTCCCGTTCGACGGCCTTTACCAGGCCGGCCTGCACGCGCTGATCTCCGACACCACCGGGCTGACGGGATTCGTGCTTCAGCTGGGGCCGTTCGGGGGCGCCGAGGGAGCGGGGCCGCTCCTCGTCCTGTGGGCGCTCGCGTATACGGCGCTGGTGGCGGGCGGGGCGGCGCTTGCGTTCTCACGCCGGGACCTCTAGCGCCCACGTGGGCCGCACCTAGACTGCCGCCGCAGTAGATGGTCGATACGCATGCTCATCTCGGTGTCTGCACACCCGCCGACGGCGAGCTCGTGGCCGATGCCCGGCGGGCCGGCGTGCGGCGGATCCTCACCGTCGGCCTGGACGAGCGCTCCAACCGCGAGGCGATTGCCGCCACCGAGGCCCACGACGGGGTCTTCGCCGCGGTCGGCCGGCATCCGAACTCCGCGGTCGGGTTCGACGGAGCCGCCGCCGCGGACATCGAGGAGCTTGCGGCGCACGAGCGGGTGCGGGCGATCGGCGAGACCGGTCTCGACTACTACCGTGATTCGAGCCCTCGCGATGCGCAGCGCGAGGCGTTCCCGGCGCAGATCGAGATCGCCCGGCGAACGGCCCTTCCGCTCGTGATTCACCTCCGTGACCAAGCCGGCACCCGCGACGCGATGGAGGAGGTGTTCGCGACTCTCGCCGCGGAAGCGAACGGGGTGACCGTGATCCTCCACTGCTGCTCCGTTCCGCCGGATCGGTTGGGGGAGGCGACCGAGCACGGCTGGTACTGCTCGTTCGCCGGGAACGTCACCTTTCCGAAGTCGGATGAGCTGCGCGAGACGGCACGCTCGGTCCCCGACGAGCTGCTCCTGGTGGAGACGGACTCGCCGTTCCTCGCGCCCCAGTCGGTCCGGGGCAAGCCGAATCAGCCGGCGAACGTGGTCGAGGTTGCGGAGGTGGTGGCTGCGGAGCGGGGAGCCGCGTATGAGGAGCTCGAGCGGACGGTCGAGCCGAATGCGGCGCGGATCTTCCGATGGTGAGCGCGGCAGACACGAGACCCGGTCGCCCCCGGACGCCCAGCCGAGGAGGCGGCCGGTGGTGAGGCTGGGGCAGAACTTCCTAGCGGACCCGAACCTGCTGGAGGCGATCGTGCGGGACGCGCAGCTCGAGCCCCGCGACGTGGCGCTCGAGGTCGGTGGCGGGGAGGGGGCGCTGACGGAACGGATCGCGGAGCGCGTCTCGCACGTGCACGTGGTGGAGGTCGACGAGCGGCTCGCCGAGGGCCTCGAGGAGCTGGCCGAGCGGGCGGGCAACGTCTCGGTCGTCCGGGGGGACGCGATGCGGGTCGGCCTGGGGTCGCTCGATCCCCTGCCGACGACCATGGCCTCGAACCTGCCGTACTCCGTCGCGACGCCAGTGCTCTTGCGGACCATCGCGGAGCTTCCGACTCTCCAACGCTGGACGGTGATGGTGCAGCGCGAGATCGCCGACCGCCTGCGCGCGGACCCGGGGTCGACGGCCTACGGGTCGCCCAGCGTGGTCGTTCAGCTCTCATGCGAGGTCGAGCTCATCCGCCACGTGAACCGGGCGGTGTTCCGCCCCCGGCCGCGGGTGGACTCGGCGCTCGTGAGGCTGCGGCGCGTCGCGCCGGCGCCGGGCCCGGAGGTGGTTGGGCTGGTGCGCGCGGCTTTCGCCCACCGGCGAAAGCCGCTCGCGAGCTCGCTCGAGCTGGCGCGGATGGCCGTCGCGCGCGGACGCACGGGGCGCGCTCGAACGGCTCGGGCTGCGCGCCGGACTCGCGCGCGGAGCGGCTGGCCCCGGGGCAGTTCGCGGCGCTCGCGGCCGAGTTGGGGGTCGCTTGACGCTTCGCGCGCCGGCCAAGCTCAACCTCTGCCTGTACCTCGGCCGCCGTCGCGACGACGGGCTGCACGAGCTGCGATCGCTGTTCTGCCCGATCACGCTGTCGGACCGCATCGTGGTGAGCGACGCCGAGCGCGACGAGGTGGTGTGCCCGCAGCGTCGACGGCCCGAACATTGCGGAGGCGGCCCTGGCCGCGCTTCGCGATCGGGGGTGGACGCGGCAACCCGTTGCGGGTGGAGATCGAGAAGCGAATCCCCGTGGCGGCGGGCCTCGGGGGTGGGAGCGCGGACGCGGCGGCGGTGCTTCGGCTCGCACGGGAAGACATCGGTGACCTCGATCCCCTCGCGGCGGAGCTCGGCGCCGACGTTCCCTCGCAGCTCGATCCGGCCTTCGCGCTCGTCGGGCGGGGCCGGCGAGATCGTCGAGCGGCTCTCGGCGCCGGCGGATTTCGGAATCGTGCTCGATCCCGGACGATGAGGGGCTGTCGACCGGGGAGGTCTACGCGGAGGCCGACCGCCTGGGACTGGGGCGGGAACCGGCGGAGCTCGACGAGATCGCGGCCGACCTGCTGCGCGCCGTGAGCGGCGGCGCGTCGCCGCTCGTCTATCGGGAGCTGCTGGTGAACGACCTCGCGCGCGCGGCGGAATCGCTCCGGCCGCGGATCGGCGGGGCGCTCGAGGCGTTGCGCGATGCCGGCGCGGAGGTGGCGTTGGTGACCGGGTCGGGCCCGACGGCATTCGGGCTGTTCGCGGACGTCGCAGCGGCCGACGCCGCGGCCGCGCGACTCGGCCCCGCGCTTCGCGGGGGCGATCGTCGCGGGGCCGGATCCCGGACGATGAGCGAGGCCAACCGCAGGACCCGGATCCTGCAGATCGCCGCGGTCGTGGCGATCGCCGGCGCGCTGGTGGCGTTCAGCCAGCTCGCGCCCGACATCAGTCTCCAGAGCGCCCTCGACGACGTCGCCAGCAAGGTGGGGAAGCTGACCTACCTGTTCGTCGGGCTCGCGGCGTTCCTGGAGACCGGGGCGTTCGTCGGGCTGGTGCTGCCGGGCGAGACCGTGGTGATCCTCGGTGGCGCGGTCGCCGGGCAGGGTGAGACGTCGGTCATCCTCACGATCGGGATCGTGTGGGTCTGCGCGTTCGCGGGCGACTCGGTGAGCTTCCTGCTCGGGCGCCGGCTGGGCCGCGAGTTCATCATGCGGCACGGACCGAAGCTCCGGATCACCGAGGAGCGGTTCGCGCGAGTCGAGGACTACTTCGATCGACACGGCGGCAAGACGATCCTGATCGGGCGGTTCATCGGGCTCGTGCGAGCGCTCGCACCGTTCACCGCGGGGACCTCGGGGATGCGGTACCGGGACTACCTGCCGTTCAGCGTGCTGGGGACCGGCCTGTGGTCGGTGGCCTATGTGCTGCTCGGATACTTCGCGTCGCGCAGCCTCGATGCGGCCGCCCACGCCGCGGGGCAGGGGACGCTCTTCTTCGGGATCGCGATTGCCGTGATCGTGGCGATCGTGTGGGCGGTGCGCTTCCTGCGTGACGGGGCGAACCGCCGGCGACTCGTCGCCGCGATGGAGCGCCGGCCGTATCTGCGGCCAGTGCTCGTCCTCGGGCGGGCGCTGCAGCCGCACGCGCGCTTCGTCCTCGACCGGATCACACCGGGCGGGCTGGGGCTGGAGTTCACGACCGTGCTCGCGGTGCTGGCGGTCGCCGTGTACGTGGTCGTCGCATACACCTCGACGATGGTCGACCATCCGGGGCCGACCGCTGGGGATCAGACGGTCCTCGACACGGTGGACAAGCTGCAGGCGGTCTGGCTCGTGGACGTGGCCAAGGTGGTGACGGAGCTGGGGTCGACCCTGGTGATCGCCCCGATCCTGGCGATCGCGACGCTGCTCCTGGCCTGGCAGCGGCGGTGGACGGAGGCGGTGGTGCTGGTCGTCGCGGCGGCGATCATCTACATCGGCGTCGCCGAGCTGAAGGGACTGACGGATCGACCGCGGCCGCCCGATCCGCTGACAGATACGAGCGGCTCGGGCTTTCCGAGCGGGCATGCCGCCCATGCGGTGCTCTACCCCTGGCTGGCAGTGACGCTGGCGATCCGGCTGCGCCCCGGGATGGTCGGCGGCACCGCATTGCTCGTGACGGGGTTCGTGATCGCGGTCGTCGTGGGCCTCACGCGCGTCTACCTTCGGGTCCACTACATGAGCGACGTGACGAGCGGCTGGGCGCTGGGCGCGGCCGCCTTCTGCGCGTGCGCGGCGGTCGCGATGGTCGTCACGCACTTACGGCAGAATTCAGACAGTGATGCTGTCTCTGGCGATCGGGACTGAGTACTGGCTGTTCGGCGGCGCGGGCGTCGTCACCCTGCTCGCCTTCACGGCGTTGATCCTGGTGCCCGCGATCGGCGCGTACGGGCGCACCTGGGAGAAGGCGACGGCGGTGATGCTGTCGCTGTTCGTCCTGCTGGTGCTGGTCTTGATCGGGGTCGCGATCGGCGTTCTGATCGTCTACTACTGGCCGCAAATAACGCGGGCGATCCCGGGACTCGGCTGAGGCTTCCCTTCGGGACTTCGGGTTCCGCCTACCATGCCGTGGCGTCGGATGCCGGAGCGCGCTACCGAGAGAATTCCCGCACACGAGCGCACCGAGAGCGTGCTGGACGAGTTGTCCGAGGCGATCGAGTCGGGCGCCGGGCTCCCGGCGCTGACTCGGGCGGCCGCCAAGGCGCTCGGTGCGAGCGTGGCGCTGATCGATCGCTCGAGCGCGGTGCTGGGGGTGGCCGCTTCCTCGCAGGCGGAGGAGCGGAAGCTGCTTGCGGGCGAGAACGATGTCGTGCGGGCCGAGCTGCGGGTCGCGGACACCGCCGTGGGCGAGCTTCGCTACCGGCCGCGCGGAGAGGAGCCGGCGGCCGCGGTGACGCGGATGGTCTCCACGCTGCTGGCCTTGGAGGTCGAGCGGTCCCGCTCGCCGGAGTGGGCGAGCGACGAGGCGGCGGCAGCGTTCGTGCGGGCGCTGCTGGGACGGAATGTGACCGATCGCGGGCGACATCGTCGCGCGGGCCGCCGAGCTGGGGGCCGGGATCGAGCGCGGTGCGGGCGTGATCGTCGCGCGGGCGGCGCCGCGCACCGCCCAGGCGGGCGACTGGCGCGGTCGGGTGCTGACGGTTGCGCTGCGGGCGGTGCGGTCGGTGGGCCCCGGATCGGTGGGGGCGCTCGGTAACGGCGAGGCGGCGGAGGTGGTCTCGATCGTCCCCGCGGGCGAGGACGCGCAGCTTGCGCGGGCCGCGCGAGCGCTCGAGCGCGAGCTGGAGGCGGCGCTGTCCGGGTTCAGCATCACGGTGGCACGCAGTCGGCTGGCGGACGATCCCGTCGACCTGTATCGGGCGGGAAAGGAGGCGGAGCTGGCGGCCAATGTGGCGGAGGCCGAGGGGCGGACCATGCTGGCGTTCGAGGACACCGGTGCCTACAGGCTCCTCCTGCCGGCGATGAGCGAGCAGCCCGGCGAGCTCGAACGCTTCTACCAGGAGACGCTGGCCCCGCTCGCGGCCTACGACGAGCAGTACGAGACCGATCTGGTGAACACCGTCGAGACCTACCTCGAGAACGACGGAAACGTGGCGCAGACGGCGGCGAGCCTGTTCACGCACCGGCATACGGTGCGGTACCGGCTGGAGCGGGTGAAGGAGCTCACCGGCCACGACATCGGTTCGAGCGAGGGACGGGAGAAGCTGAGCCTGGGGCTGAAGGCGATGCGGGTCCTGGGGATCGCGAGCGCCGCGGGGCCGGCGATGGAGCCCGGCGCGGAGGGCGGGCGGGTGCGCCCGCCGGCGGAGGACTGAGCCGGAGGAGCGATGGCGCGGTCGGGGGAGTGGATCGACGTCTCGGTGCCGGTGCGGTCCGGGATGGTCCATTGGCCCGGCGATCCCGAGGTGAAGCTCGAGCGCCGGATGAGTATCGCGAAGGGCGATGAGGCGAACCTGACGCGGATCGATATGAGCGCTCACACGGGCACGCACATGGACGCGCCTCTTCACTTCTTCGACGAGGACCCGGGGATCGAGGCGCTGCCGCTCGACATCGTGCTGGGACCGGCGCGGGTCGTGCGGATCGAGGGGGAGGAGCCGATCGACCGCGGTCAGCTCGAGGGCCTGGACATCCAGGGCGGCGAGCGGGTCCTGTTCAGAACGGCGAACTCGAACCGGCCGTGGTGGGAGCGCGATTTCGATTCGGCGTACGTCAGCGTCTCGCTCGAGGCGGCGGAGCTCCTGGGCGAGGTGGGCGTGGCGCTCGTGGGGGTGGATTACCTGTCGGTCGGCGGATACCGAACCCACATCGCCGAGACGCACAGGGCGCTGCTCGGCGCAGGGGCGTGGATCGTCGAGGGCCTCGACCTCTCGGAGGTGGAGCCGGGCGACTACGAGCTGATCTGCCTGCCGATCAAGCTCGTGGGCAGCGACGGCGCCCCGGCCCGGGCGCTGCTGCGGCCGGCTTAGCCAGGCGGCCGCACTCGCCGCATCCCCGTAATTACGCCGGCGTGGACGTCCGCTTTCGCTATGCGCAAGTCAACGTCCACGGGCGCCTCAGTTCGGCGCCGGTTGCGCGCGTGGGCGAGCGCGTCGAACACGGCCTCCTGCGGCGCCTCGACCTCCCACTCGTCGATGAACACGTACTCGTCGGCCACTTGTGCGGGCTTACGGAATCAGCGTGCGGTTGGATCAGCCCTTCGCCCGGCTATCGTCAGCTTTATACCCCACTGGGGAGTGGTCTAGCTAGGCGAAGACGGGGGCCTTTGGAGCCTCAAACCCCGGTTCGATTCCGGGCTCCCCAGCTCGGTTCTGTCCGGCTCAGATGCGAACATATGTTCGTGGCGCCAAGGTTCACGGAATCCGACGCGCAGCGGGCAATCGCGGGCTCCCGATCATGGGCTGAAGCGCTCCGCAAGCTGGGCTATTGCCACACCGGCGGAAATCCGAGGACGCTGCAGAAGTATCGACTTACAGCAGGTCGAATCTCCAGAAGGGCTGCTTCAGCCCGCTGCATGGTGTGCCCGAACTGTGCCGCGACTCTCGACACGCACTGCGGACGCAACGGCAGGGTGGTCCCCTTCACCCGCAACTGCTTGCGATGCGGCCGTGAGTTCCGGGTCAAGTACCGAAAGCATCGCTATTGCTCCCGTGAGTGCGGAATTCGCTGGGATCGTGAGGGAGCTGCTCGAGAAGGTCGTGGTCAGCTGGGTTTACCGGCTCGTGAGCGCAGGAAGGTCGAGCGGCCTTCGTACGACCAGCTCCTTCGCGAGATCGAGGAGACGAGTTACCTCGCCGTCGGGCGCAAGTACGGCGTCTCCGACACCGCGATTCACAAGTGGGTTCGGTGGTACGAGCGTGAGGCGGAGCGCAAGCGCATGGAAGGCCAGCTTGCAAACGGGTCCCAGCTCACGCTCCCGGACCCGTAATAGATGCCGCCGCGCTCTACGATTCCGAAGGTGAGCGGCCCCACCGTGCTGATCATGGCCGCCGGCGAGGGGACCCGGATGCGCTCGTCGGTGCCGAAGATGCTGCATCCCATCTGCGGGCGTCCCATGGTCGCCTGGCCGGTCCTCGCCGCCCACGACGCCGGCGCCGAGCATGTGTGCGTCGTCGTGTCGCCCGAGCGCAACCTCTCGGACGCCCTCCCCGACGGGACCGAGACCGTGATCCAATCCCACTCCGATGGCACCGGGGGAGCGGTCCGCGTCGCGCTTGGCGCGATCGCCGGCGCCGACGCGGTGGTGGTGATCAACGGCGACCACCCGCTGGTGACCGCCGAGCACCTGCGGGAGGTCGCTCAGGCGCACCGTGACGCCGGGGCCGCGGCCACCGTCGTCACCGTCGAGCGACCCGACCCCGAGGGGCTGGGCCGCGTCGTCCGCGACGGGAATGGCGACTTCGAGCGAATCGTGGAGACCAAGCACCCCGAGGGCATCCCGGCGGAGGTTCTCGACATCCGTGAGGTCAACACCAACACCTTCGCCTTCGACGGCGCGGCGCTCGCGGACGCGATCAGCCGGATCGACAACGACAACGCCGCGGGGGAGTACTACATCGGCGACGCGCTCAACCTCCTCCGCGCCGAGGGCAAGCGCGTTGTCGCGTACAAGGTCGCCGACGTCGCGGTGAACATCGGCGTGAACAACCGCGCGGAGCTCGCCAGGGTCACCGCCATTGCCCGCCGCCGGATCCTCGAGGGCCACATGCTCGCGGGGGTCACCGTGACCGACCCGGCCGCCACCTGGATCGACGCCGACGTCGACATCGAGCCCGACACCGTCATCGAGCCGGGGACCACGCTGCGCGGGCGCACCCGCGTCGGCCGCGCGAGCATCATCGGACCACACACCACCGTGGTCGACTCGGCGATCGGTGCGGAGGTGACCGCCCCGCACTCCTACGTGACCGAGAGCGAGATCGCCGACGGCTGCAGCATCGGGCCATTCGCCTATCTGCGGCCCGGGAGCGTCGTCGGCGAGGGCTCGAAGGTCGGCACCTTCGTCGAGCTCAAGAACACCCGCATCGGGCGCGGCACAAAGGTTCCCCACCTGTCCTATCTCGGCGACGCGGACGTGGGCGACGAGACCAACCTGGGCGCCGCGACCGTCACCGCCAATTACGACGGATTCCGCAAACACCGGACGAAGATCGGGCACCGGGTGCACACCTCCGTTGACACGACCCTGGTCGCTCCGGTAAGCATCGGTGACGGCGCCTACACTGGCGCCAACTCCGCGATCACCGAGGACGTGCCGCCCGGCGCCTTGGGCATCGCGAGGCCGAGACAAGAGAACATCGAGGGCTACGCCGACAAGAAGGCGCGCGAGCAGACTGACGAAGGAGACTCGGAGGACTCGTGACCACGATCGAGGAACGGCCCCGCACCATCAGCTCGATTCCGCAGGAGTACACGAAGCGCCTCATGGTGTTCGGCGGGCGCGCGTCGATGGAGCTCGCCGCGAAGATCGCCGCGCATCTCAACGTCGACGTCGGTGAGGTCGAGCTCAGGACCTTCGCCGACGGCGAGGTCTACTGCCGCTACCGCGAGTCGATCCGCGGCGCCGACGTGTTCCTCGTCCAGTCGACGGCGGCCAACGCCGCCAACGACATGACCCCCAACGACGCATTGGCGGAGCTCCTGATGATGATCGACGCCGCGCAGGGCGCCTCCGCGCACCGCATCATCGCCGTCATGCCCTGGTTCGGCTACGCGCGCCAGGACAAGAAGTCCCAGCCTCGCGAGCCCATCTCGGCCAGGGTCGTCGCGAAGTGCCTGGAGGCCGTGGGCGTCGACCGCGTCCTGACCATGGACCTCCACTCCGGCCAGATCCAGGGCTTCTTCGAGGTCCCGGTCGACCACATGACGGCGATGCCGATGCTGACCCAGTGGTTCATGGACCAGGCCTTCCCCGAGGAGGTCGTCATCGTCTCCCCCGACGCCGGCCGCGTCAAGGTGGCGCGCAACTTCGCACGCAAGATCGGCGTCCACTGGGCCGTGATGGAGAAGGAGCGCCCAGCCCAGCAGGTCGCCGAGATCGGCTACGTGGTCGGTGACGTCCGCGGCAAGACGGCGGTGCTCGTCGACGACATGATCGACACGGCGGGAACGCTGTGCGCGGCCGCCAAGACGGTGCTCGAGGAGGGCGCCGCCCGCGTCATCGCCACCGCCACCCATGGGGTCTTCTCCGGCCCGGCGTACGAGCGCCTCGCCTACGAGAACTCTCAGATCGAGCGGATCCTGGTGACGGACACGATCCCCCTGCGGCCCGGAGCGCCCGACAACATCACCGTGCTCTCGACCGCGCAGACGCTCGCCGACTCGATCCGCCGCATCTTCGCCGACGACAGCGTCAGCGAGATCTTCGCGGGCGAGAACCAGCTGTTCTAGCGAGTAGCCGCTATTTCAAGCGGTAAATGGCGCCGAAGTGGGCACGTATCTGGTCACGAGCGGTCGGCATGACCCTGCGGGCAGCTGGGCCCCGACCGTACGCCAAACTGCCTTCGGCGAGTGTCGAGACCCTCCGTGCTTATCTGGAGCCCTGGATGCGGGGGTTACGTAGCCAAGCAGGCATTCAGCCTGAAGGCCCAAAGGCAGCCGGAGTGAACGATGACACACGATCAAGGGTCGCGGGATTCGGCTGCTGATGCGCCGGCGGTCGCGGTGATGGCCATATTCGCGCGCTCGCCGCAAGCGAGGGACGCCGAGGCGAAGCAAGGCGCGGTACGACAGGCGTCCTGCACACCGTGACGCTCTAGGGCTCGGTCGGGCGTCGTCCCGCGGCGTCAGCCGGCCGCCAAGCAGCTCAAAGATCGCGGTCGAGTCAACGGGCGATCCGTCGAGCTCGAAGCCCAGATCGACGGACGCAAACGACCCTGGCCGTGGTGGACGCAGACGCGTGAGCTCGTTCGCACGTCGATCTCGCCGCGCTCATCGGCACGGAACGACACGACGATGGCGCTCGCCGCGGCGCCGATCGCCGAAAAGGCCCGGACTGTCTTCCTGACCTCGGGAGCGACCTCGCCGCTCGTCCCGAGCTAGTCCCCAACTACTACTTCATGGCCTGCTTCGGCGACAACACCAGGCTGCTGCCGGTGCGGAGTACGCGTACAGCGACCTCGGTGCCCAGAGCGCGTGGCTGCTGGTCGACGACACGACCGATTACACGCGCCTCCTCGCGCGCTACTTCAAGGAGCGCTACACGCAGCTCGGCGGCGAGATCGTTGGCGAGGACAGTACGCGGGTGGAGCGAACGATTTCACAACCCAGATCGAGCACATCCTTGCGCTCCCCAGCATCGCCCGACATGCTGTACGCTCGGCCGGCCCGGACGACATCGGCCGGCTGGTCAAGCAACTGCGCGATGCTGGGAATCGACCTCCCCATCGTCGGGGGCGACAGCTACGACACGCCGCTGCTCCTTGAGGAAGGCGGCACGGGCGCCGATGACGTCTACTTCACAACTCATGCGTTTCTCGATCCTGAGCAGGGAACACCGCGCCAACGGCAGTTCATCGCCGTACTACCGGGACGAGTACGGCGTGCCGCCGCAGACGGCCTTCGCCGCCCTCGGCTACGACGCCGTAATGCTGGTCGCGGATGCGATCGAGCGGGCAGGATCCGCCAAGCGGAAGGCGGTCCGGGCCGCCCTCGAGGCGACCGACGGCTTCCCCGGCGTGACGGGCGCGATCACCTTCGGGCCGGGCCTCCACATCCCCGAGAAGGAAGTGACGATCGTGAAGGCCGAGGCCGGACAGCTCACGCTCGCCGCCGTCCTCCAACCGCAGCAGGTACCCGCGCCGTAGACCGAGAGGCAGCATGCCCGGTCGTAGGTGGTGGGAGCCCGGTCACGGAGCAAACCCGGCGCTGCCTTTCCGCCTTGTGGCGGCAGTTGAAGTCTTTTATTCTCGGCCGGGTGAGGGGGAGGCCCTGTGACGATCGGGTGGGGCGCGGTCCGCGACGTCTGAGCGGTCAGATCGCCATCGCTTTGGCATGCACCGTCGCCGTCCTCGCGGCGCTCGCGGCATCGGCCGGGGGCTTCAGCGAGCCGTACAAAGCGCTCGTCATGACGACCGGCGACAACTCCGAGCTCACCGATCACCTCGACATCACCGACGCCCAGGGGGCAAGTGCGGCGACGGTGATGTCACTGCCCCTCTCGAATGTCCGTGCCGGGGATCGCCTCAGGGTCAGCTCGGAGTTCCAGGTCACGACCGATTGCCTCAACGCCGCCGGCCGCTGCAGCAATTACGCAGACGGCGCAGTCGGACACCCATACGACTACAACCCGTTGGTCGACGCTCAGCTGGTTTTGGCGTCCACCAGCAGCGCCACCACGGGCAATCCGATCACGGGCGTTCTCGAGCGTCGGTGCCGACAGCAGCTCCCGTACAGGCATCACCACTGCGTTCTCGTATTCCCCTCCACGACGTTCGACGTCCCATCCGGTGCTCAGGGTCGGTACGTGAACCTGGTAGCAAGCGCTTGGAGTCCACAGAGCGAAGCGCAGCCGGGAGACCGGCTCCTCGTCGGCGAGAATGAGCCGGATGGCAGCATCCTCGGTGACAAGGGGCGGGTGAACGCGATTCGCCTGCGCCCCGATCCCAACGCTGTTGGCACCGTCCAGACACTCAGCTCGACGACTCCGGTGGCGACGAACCTTCCGATCGGCAACGGTTCCATCGAAAACACCGTCGTCTTCTCCAGGCGGCTCGACAGCCTAAAGAGAAACGAGCAGCTGGAGGTGGCTGCAAACGTCGACACCGATATTGGTCAGGACCAGGACCCCACCGCGCCGAATTACCTTCCCTACAACGTCCTGATCCGCCCGCGGCTCATCCTGACCAGCAGACCGACATCGACGAAGGTCAGCGACCTCGCGAAGAGGGTGTCCACCTCGGAGGGCGAGATCACCGAGGCAAACGGCTTCAACTGCACCCACCACGACAAAACGATGTCGCCGTGGGATTCACCCTGCCATGCGCAAAAGGCCGGGGTGATCAGGCTCACCGCGGATGCCAAGAAGCTGTACGTGAACCTGGTCGTCGGCACATCGGCGATCGGCGGCGCGCCGCAGCCCGGCGACGCCGTCCAAATTGCGCCCTGTTCGCCGGGAAGCTGCGCGCTTCGGATCCTGCGCTATCCCGCCTCGCTCAGGGGCTGATCAGCGATTCCGAGCACGAACAGCGGGTGCGAGAACCAGCTCTTCTAGGCGTCAGGCGTTGGCCACGACCTCGCGGACCTCGACCTCGTCGACCGTGACCGCGTCCGGATTCGGCGACTCGATCATCTCGCTGGCGGCCCGCGCGGTCTCCTCCGACTCGAAGATGACGAACGACAGGCCGTTGTTGTCCTTCCGCAGCCAGTAGCCGGTTACGAATCCCGGCGCCTGCGACACGCGCGGCACGACCTGCTCGCGCAGCGCCTGCTCGGCCGGATCCAGATCCTTGATCGTCACCCTCACGACGACTCCGTGCATCCTCGCCCCTCCTTTCGCTCCAGTATCAGGTGGAGGCTATGCGATCGGATCGCCGTTCACACCCCGAAGTCGTTGATCTTCCAGTCGCCATTGATGAGGAAGAGGTGGAACATCGCCGACTGCGTGCCCTTCGATCCGGGCGTTCGGAGGCTCGCGTCCATGACCGCCTGGTTCCCGCTGACGCGGACATCGATGACCTTGGCGATCCGCGTGCCTGCGAGCTGATCGCCCAGGAACACCTTCAGGATCTCGTCGCATCCGTGAAGGCCCTCGCGTGAGGCGACGCTCGCGGCACGCTGCTCGATCGCCTGCTGCTCGTCGCTCGTCAGTTGCCCGCACGCCACCTTGAAATCGTGGTCCTGCGCGGCCGCGAAGAAGCCCTCGACGGCGCTCTGCGCCCGCTCCGCCTCGGTCGGTGGGTTCGCGAACGGCCCGACGTCCCAGATCGCGAGGGCGGCGATCGCGATCCCCGCAAGCAGGATGACCGCGGCGATCCGGCGCCGCGCGGATTCCGACAGGCTCCCCACGGCCCCAACGTAACCCTCCACACCCGCGAATGACGCAGTTGGCGGCGTTTCCCATAAGCCCCACCGGGAACGGGAAACCGCGTGCGGTAGCGCCGAGCCAACCCACGGCCGACGCCCGACGATGACTTTCGCGGGCCCGGGCGGTCTAACGGGCACGAGACTCAAAGCGCCCTGCACGTCGGGGCGCAGCAGAGGAAGAGGAGCCATGAGCAATGACCAGCAGGACGCGAGGAGCCGCACCGTCGTCTCCACCCCGTCGGATCGAGAGATCGTCGCCGAGCGGATCTTCGACGCACCCCGCGAGCGGGTCTTCGCCGCCTATACCGACCCGAAGCTGATCCCCGAGTGGTGGGGCCCGCGGGGAGTCACCACGTCGATCGACAAGATGGACGTACGGCCCGGAGGCGAGTGGCGCTTCGTCTGCCGCGATCCCGAGGGCGAGACAGCGTTCCGGGGCGCGTACCGGGAGATCTCGCCGCCGGAGCGCATCTCAGAGTCGTTCGAGTGGGAGGGGATGCTTGGCCACGTGCTCGTCGAGTCGGCGGACTTCGAGGACATCGGCGGTCGGACCAAGGTCACGACGACGTTGCTGTTCCATGCGACTGAGGAGCGTGACGGAATGCTGTCGTCCGGCATGGAAAGCGGCATGAGCGAGTCTCACGATCGCCTGGCCGAGCTCCTGGCCGGGACCGGATAGGCCGCTCGGCTCAATACGCTCCCCGGCCGGTGAAGCGCATCGGCCACAAGGGCGCGGACCTGATCCGGCCGGGGAACACGCTCGAGAGCTTCGAGGCGGCGGTGGAGGCGGGCGCCGAGATGATCGAGCTCGACGTGCTGCGGCCGAAGGACGAGTTTCGCGACGGCGCCGACTGGCGCCGAGCGAGGGCAGGGCCGGTCGGCGACGGCGCGCCGCCCTGGTCGTCGCCCACGACTGGGGCGACGCGGGGCGGCGCGAACCGATGCGCCTCGACGAGGCGATGGACGCGTTCACGCGGCCGCCGCTCGACCGCGTCGCGATCGATTGCGACCTGAAGATCGCCGGTCGCGAGGACGAGGTGATCGCCGCCCTCCGCGACCGCGGAACCTGCTCGGCCGGGCGCAGATCTCGACGATGGAGGTCTCGAGCCTCATGACGCTCCGCGACCTCGATTCCGGGATCGTCCGCGGCTGGACGCTCCCCAAGGTCACGCGCGACTGGAACTCGATGCCGTGGGCGCGACCGCTGGTCGCGGCCGGACTGGTCTCGCTGCGCGCGCGGCTTCCGGGCGTCGTCCGCCGGCGTGCGCCCGAGCTCGGCGTCAACGCGATCTGGGCCTACCACCCCGCCGTCACCCGTCGCCTCGTCGACGCCTGCCACGACGTCGACCTCGAGCTGATCGCCTGGACCGTCGACGACCTGCCTCGCATGCGCACCCTCGCCGCGATGGGCGTCGACGGGATCTGCACCAACGACCCGCGACTGTTCGCCGGGCTCTGATCCGCGGCGAGCGCAGCGGCCGCGGGGATAGAGTCCCCGGGTGCCGTTTGGCGGGTCCCAGCATGCGCACTGCGGTCGGCGCTCCATCTCCACGCCCGCGCCAAGGAGGCGGCGGTGACCCCGGCGCCCGCCCAGGCGGCCGATCCGGACCGGATCGCCCCCGGCACCGTGATGGCCCTGCTCGCGATGGGCCTCGGCGTGATCGTGATCGCGAACGACTTCACGGCGCTGAACGTCGCGCTGCCCGCGATCGAGCACGACTTCAACGTCGACGTCGGGACCGCGCAGTGGGTGATCAACGCCTACTGCCTGGTCTTCGGAATGGCGATCGTCACCGGCGGGCGCCTGGCGGACCTGTTCGGTCGCCGCCGCGCGTTCTTCCTCGGGTCGGCGCTCTTCGCCGGCTTCTCCCTGCTGGGTGGCCTGGCGCCAGGACGCGGTCTGGCTGATCGCGATGCGGGTCGGCATGGGGCGTGGGGGGCGCACTCGATGTGGCCGGCGATCCTCGGGCATGACCTACGCGGCCCTGCCGGAGTCGAAGGCGGGGCTGGCGGGCGGCCTGATCCTCGGCGCGGCGGGGCTCGGAAACGCCATGGGGCCGCTGCTCGGCGGCGTCCTGACGGACGAGCTCTCGTGGCGCTGGATCTTCTTCCTCAACGTGCCGATCGCGATCGTTCGCCGTCCTCGTGACCTGGGCCAGGGTCCACCAGCCGCGGCCCGAGGTCGAGGACGAGCGAATCGACTACTCCGGGATCGCGACGCTCTCGATCGGGCTGTTCCTCATCCTGCTGGCGTTCGACCAGGCGGCGGACTGGGGGTTCGGCAGCACCGGCGGTGATCGTGATGCTCGTGGTGGCGGCACTGCTGCTCATCGCGTTCGCCTTCATCGAGCCGCGCATGAAGAAGAGCGCCCTGATCCCCAGTGGACGTGTTGCAGGAACACGGAGTTCCGCAACGCGTGCATCACGGTCACGCTCATGTCGGCGGTCTTCTTCGTCACCGTGCTCTACGGGCCGCAGTTCATGGAGAAGATCCTCGGCTACTCCGCCCTGAAGGCGGGGCGTCGGGAATGCTGCCGATGCTCGGCATGTTCGCGATCACGTCGTTCATCGCCGGGCCGCTGTACGGACGCCTGGGGCCGAAGGTCACCATCACGGCCGGCGCCGTGGGCCTCACCGTCGGGCCATTCCTGCTGTCGATGGTCGACGCCGGCTCGAACTACAGCGCCTTGATCGTCGGTTCGCGCTCACCGGGCTGGGAGCCGGGCTCTTCTACTCTCGGTCACGACGGCGGGCGTCACGGCGCTCGACCCCTCGCGCACGAGCCTCGCCGGCGGCCTGGTCTACATGTGCCAGATCGGCGGCGGCGCGATCGGGGTCGCGATCACCACGACGATCTTCACGATCACCTCCGAGAACGACCTCGACTCAGAAGGCGGCCAGGCGGGTCCAGCGCCACCACTGACGACACCAGGTGGCCGTGCTTGCACGGCCAGCTCGCCGGCACCGATGCCGCGGCGGCACGCGCTGAAGCGGCGTCGCGCAATCGGCTCAGAACATGATCGTGCCGGATCATCAAGTGAGTCGTTCGCCGTCGGAGTCCAGGCGGGCTTCCGGTTCGTGGCGATCGCCGCGGTCCTGGCGGCTTCTGATCTCGCTGTTCTTCGTCGGCGGGCGCCTGTTGCCGCAGCGCCGCGGTGCGGTCGCCGAGCAGGGCCGAGGCGTAGCCGGCATCGCCGGCGCTCATCCGATCGGCGGATACGGCGTCCCCCGATCGGATGAGACGAGATTCATCCTCAAGAACCCCCGATCGGAGGATTGGCGAATCCGGCCGTGGGGCCGATCATGTGGGTGACCGGTCGGTAGCCAGGAGGGAGGCAGGGGCCCTCCGGCTACTTCCGTTCCAAGTGGCTTAGGCAGGGAGGCAGGGCCCTCCAGGCTGACGTTCTCTGCCGGCGAGCCCCGGCACCCGTCGCTCGCCGCGCTCGTCGAAGTAGGCCCACTCGAGCTCGCCGAGCTCGGTGGCCGGCGGATCGCCGTAGATCCACTCGCGCGAGATCCGGTGCCAGTTGCGGCGGCGACGTAGCTGCGCGAGCACCGCGAGCACCCCGGTCTCCATGCGGCGGCCCATCAGCTCGTCGGCGGGCAGGTTCTCGCGCCGCATGAGGTCGTAGTACTCGGAGCGCGGGTCCGACGTCGACTCGATGACCTTCATCACGCGCTCCGGCGTGAGCTCGACTCGCGGTCCTCCATGTACCAGCCGCCGACGCCATCACGTGCTCCATCAGCCGCTCGGCGTCGAACTTGGAGGGGTTCTTGACGAAACCGAGGTCGTGCAGCGCCTCGCGCAGCGCCTCGGGGTCCCGCCTCGCCGCGGCGTCGATCGCCCGCTGCTCGAGCTCGATCTGCTCGGCGTCGAGGCGCTTGGTCATGCCGAAGTCAAGGAACGCGACGCGCCCGTCGCCCATGAGGATGTAGTTGCCGGGGTGGGCGTCGGCGTTGAACATCTGCAGGTGGTAGATCGAGCCGAAGCAGAAGCGGAACACGATCTCCCCGAAGCGGTTCGCGGTCCTCCTGCGGCAGCTGCCTCACCTCCTCGAACCCCATCCCCTCCACGTACTCGGTGACGAGGACGCGGCGGCGCGAGAGCCGGGTGATGACGTCGGGCACGTGGATGAACGGGTGGCCTCGGTACGCGCGGGCGAAGCTGCGGTGGCTCTGCGCTTCGTACTCGTAGTCGAGCTCCTCCATCACCCGCAGGCGAAGCTCGTGCGCCACGGCCTTCGCGTCGAGGCCCGGGCGCGATCGCCCGCGCCAGGCGCATGATCATGCCGGCGTTGCGCAGGTCCGATTCGAGGGCCTCGGCGATGCCCGGGTACTGGATCTTCACCGCGACGGCGCGGCCGTCGTGGAGCGTCGCGCGGTGCACCTGGCCGATCGACGCCGCGGCGAAGGCATCGTCCTCGATGTCTCGAACAGCTCGTCGAGCGGCTCGCCGAGGTACTCCTCGTCGAGGACCTTGCTCACCTTCTCCCACGGCATCGCGGGCGCCGAGGTGCGCAGCTTGGCGAGCTGCTCCTGGTAGAGCTCGGCGTACTCGGGCGGCAGGAACTCGGTGTCGATGAACGAGGCGAGCTGGCCGATCTTCATCGCCGCCCCCTTCATCTCGCCGAGGATCGAGGCCATCTTCACGGCCGTCTCGAGGTGCCTGCCCTCGAGCCGCCGCTCGGCCTCTCGCTGTCACGGGCGACGTTGGCGGCCCTTGTCCCCGCGTAGCGCGTGGCCTGCGTGCCCATCGCGGTGCCGAGCTTCGCCGAGCGCCGGATCCTGCCCTGTCGGGATCTTGTCCTCCGCCATGCCCTCAGGCGTAGGCGAGTCCGGGAATTGCACGCCCAGCGCGGGAGGCGGGCGCAAACGGGGGCGGGCACGTAGGGGAAGCGGCTGCAGGCGGCGCCGGCGTTCCGTGCGGAGCCACGCGCCCTTCGTGAGACCCCCGCATTGTCGTCGGAGGTGGACGCGATGGTCGGAAAACGACGATATGGGCGACGTTTTTCGACCATCGTCGAGGTGCGGCGCGCCGGCGGCTGCCCTACGTGCCCAATCCACGCCGGCCAGCAGTCCGCGGCTGGCCGCGTAAGGCTGCAGCGCCTATCGGACGCTTCTCTATCCTCAACGCCTCATGGCTTCGGACCGCGCAACCCTCAACGTCTCCGATCGCACCGAGTTCGGCTCTCGCACGACCCGGCGGCTCCGGCGTGACGGGCTCGTTCCCGGCGTCGTCTACGGCGGCGGCAAGGACGCGCGCCACTTCCAGGTCCCGAGCGTGAGGCCCGCACAGTCCTGCTTCACGGCGGGGCGCTGATCGACGTGAAGTTCGACGGCTCCGGCGCGACCCCCGTCGTCGTCAAGGAGGAGCAGCGCGATCCGGTCCGCGGACGGGCTGCTCCATCTCGACCTGCTCGAGGTGAAGCTCGACGAGGAGATCCAGGCCGAGGTCACGATCGAGCTGCTCGGGGGCCGAGGAGGCGCCCGGCGTCAATGAGGGCGGCGTGCTCGAGCACGTGACCCACCAGATCACGATCGAGGCGCTGCCCACCGCGATTCCCGACAGCATCCCCGCCGACGTATCCGGCATGTCCATCGGCGACACGCTTCAGCTCAGCGCGCGTCGATGCCTCCCGAGGGCGTCGAGCTTCGCGCTCGGCGAGGGCGTCGATGCCGACGAGGTGACGATCGCGACACTGTCGCCGCCCCGCGTCGAGGAGGAGCCCGAGCCCGAGGTCGAGGAGGAGGCCGAGCTCGTCGGCGAGGAGGGCGAGGTGCCCGAGGGCGAGGAGGCGCCCGAGGGCGAGGCCCCGGCGGAGGGCGAGGCTCCCGCCGAGGGCGAGGACTCCGAAGGGGAGTAGCGACCCCTGTCGCTGCTTGGCCGGCTGCGACGCGGCCGAGCCGCTTTGGAGACCGATGCACCCGGCGCGGACGAGCGTGTGCTCGTCGTCGGCCTCGGCAATCCGGGCTCGCGGTACGACCGCAGCCGCCACAACATCGGCTTTCGAGGTCGCGGCGGAGCTCGAGCGCCGGTGGGACCTGGCGCGAGCCCGAAGGAGCGGTTTCCGCGGCCTGATCGCCGAAGGGCGGGCCGGCGCGGGCGGCCCGCGCGTGGCGGTCCTTCGCCCGCAGACCTACATGAACGACTCCGGCACCTCGGCGGGCCCGGCCCGCGGGTCGCTCAAGGTCCCGCTCGAGAACACGATCGTCGTCCACGACGAGATCGACCTCCCGTTCGGCGAGATCCGCACCCGGCTCGGGGGCGGGCTGGCCGGCCACAACGGGCTGAAGAGCATCGCCCAGGGATTCGGTGGGCCGGACTTCTGGCGGGTGCGCGTGGGCGTCGGCCGCCCCGATTCGACGGACCCTGACGTGGTCGCTCGCTACGTGCTCTCGCGCTTCTCCGAGCCGGACGACGAGGTGATCGGCTGATCGAGCGCGCCGCCGAGCACACCGAGCGGCTGGTGCGAGGAGATCGCCTCCGAGGAGCTGCCGACCCGCTCGGCGAGGTGATCGATTGACCGACGCCCTGACCACCTACGACGTCGACGAGGCGGGCATCGCGCTCCTGCGCCTCGACCGTCCCGAGGCCCGCAACGCCATGAACACACAGATGCTGGAGGAGATGCTCGAGCACCTGGCGTCGGCGCGCGAGGACGACTCGGTCCGTGTGCTGGTGCTGTCGTCGACCGACCACATGGGGCTGTCGGCCGGCGCCGACGTGCGCGAGGAGCTCGACGCCGACGCCCGCGTGCGCCGCATGGAGCTGTTCGCGAAGCTCTACGACGACCTCACGGGCTTCCCGAAGCCGACGGTGGCCGCCTGCCACGGCTCCTGCGTCGGGGGCGGGGCGGAGGTCGCTGTCGCCTGCGATCTGCGTGTGGGCGGGTCGAACCTCCGCCTTCGCTTCCCCGGCGGCGCGCTGGGCGTCCCGGTGGGGCCCGCGCGGCTCGTCACGCTGTGCGGCCTGTCGGTGGCGAAGTACCTGCTCCTGACCGGCAAGGAGGTGGGCGCCGACCTGGCGCTCCGCTGGGGCGCTGGTGCACCGGGTGGCGCCCGGCCGCCAGCACCGAGGAGGCGGCGCTGGAGCTCGCGGCGAGCGTCGCGCAGAACCCGCCCGAGGCCGACTGGCGACCCTGAAGCGGATGCTCCACGAGTGGGACGACGTCGAGGGCCGCTCGCGGGTCGAGGGCCGGGCCAGGTGGAGTGGCAGCGCTCCGGTCCCGGCCTCCCGCGCGGGGTAGGCTAGGCCGCGGCCGATCTTCGGCTGGCTCCCTCGAGGAGCCCAGGCTGAACGCGAGCGACGGCCTAACATCGATCGGGCGATGAGCCTTCGCCCGCTACTCGACATCGCCGCCGAGGACGAGCGCTTCGGCGCGCTCGCGAGGCGGCGCGCAGGCGACGAGCGCAGACGTGCACATGTCGGCCGCCATCCGGCCCTACCTCTGGCGGCGCTGGTCTCTTCCGACGACGGGCTGGGCGGCCGCCCCGCGCTGATCGTCGCGCCCGACGACATCGCCGCGCGCGACCTGGCGCGCGACCTCGCCGCCTACCTTGCGCCGCAGCGCGTCCGCTACTACCCGTCCCGCGGCACCGGGTACGCGTCGCACCTCGCGCCCCCTCCGCACCTCGTGGGGCTGCGCATCGCCGCGCTGGACTCCTTGAGCGAGGGAAGCGCGGTGGTGGTCGCGAGCGCGGCCGCGCTGGCCGAGGCCGTGCCGGACGCCTCCCTGCGACCGGCCGGGCTCACCCTCCGGAAGGGCGAGGAGGTCGACCTCGGCGAGGTGGGCGACCGGCTCGTGGAGGCCGGCTACGAGCGGACGGACCAGGTGGAGGAGCGAGGCCAGTTCGCGATTCGCGGCGACATCCTCGACGTCTTCGGCGCCACCGAGGACCGCGCCGCGCGCCTCGAGCTCTTCGGCGACGAGATCGAGCAGATCCGGTGGTTCTCGACCTTCACCCAGCGGTCGCTGGGCGACGCGGAGGCGATCGAGCTCGCGCCGGCCGCGGAGCTCGGCGTCCGAGTACCGCGAGCTCGCCGAGCTCTCTCTCCGGAACGACTATCCGCCGGCGGCGGACGAATCCGAGGAAGTCGGACGGACGCAGACTCCGAGCGCATCGGCGGCGGAGCTGCTCCCGCTCGACAGCTTCCGTGCGCCGCTGGACCTGATACCCCGACGACACCGCGATCCTGGTCGCCGCGGCGGGCGAGATGGAGTCCGCGCTCCGCGACCAGTGGGAGGACGCGACCGCCGCCATGCACTCGAGTGACGCGAGGCGCCTCTACGTGGACGTCTCGGACGCGCTGAACGAGCGCGCCGCGGTTGAGGATCTCCGACGCCGACGCGGGGCAGGAGCTCTCGTTCCGCGCTCAGGCGCCCAGCTCAGCGGCACGGAGCATCAGCGAGGCGGAGAAGCAGCTCGAGAAGGAGCTGCGGTCCGGCTACCGCGTGGTGGTCGCCTTCGAGCACCGGGGCGAGGCGGAGCGCGCCCGCTACAACCTCGCAGCAGCGTCGGAGGCGGCGTTCCTGAACGGCGGCGGCCGCCGCCCGCCGGAGCAGCGCGCTTTGTGGTTTGCCGAGGCCGCGCTCTCGGACGGCTTCGTCTCGCCGGACCTGAAGCTGGCCGTCATCCCCTTCCGGCGGCTCGTCCACCGGCGACGGGCCGCCGCGCCGGCGCCCGCACGCGGGCCGGCTCGCGGCGTTCACCGACCTGCGCGTGGGCGACCACGTCGTTCACGAGGACCACGGGATCGCCCGCTTCGCCGGCTTCGAGACCAAGACGCGTCGGCGGGCGTCACGCGCGACTACCTGGAGCTCGAGTACCGCGGCTCGGACCGCGTCTTCGCGCCCACGGACCAGCTGTCGAAGATCACCCGGTACGTCGGGACGGCGGGGCGCCGCGCCGCAGCTGTCGGCGCTGGGCTCCAAGCGCTGGGAGGGCGTCAAGGCGCGGGCTCGGCGCGCGGCCCGCGAGCTGGCGGGCGAGCTCCTGAACCTCTACGCGGAGCGGCGGACGCGGACCGGACACGAGTTCCCGCCCGACGGCGAGTGGCAGATGGAGCTCGAGCGCGCCTTCCCGTACCGCGAGACCACCGACCAGCTCGAGGCGATCGAGGCGGTCAAGGCGGACATGGAGGCCACCCGGCCGATGGACCGGCTGATCTGCGGCGACGTCGGCTACGGCAAGACCGAGGTTGCCCTGCGCGCCGCGCACAAGGCGATCACCGACGGCAAGCAGGTGATGATGCTCGTGCCGACGACGATCCTGGCTCAGCAGCACCTCGGCACCTTCCGGGAGCGGCTGGCCGAGTTCCCGATCGAGGTCGATCTGGTGTCGCGACTGCGAAGCCCGCCGAGGTGCGTCAGACGCTCGTCCCGCTTCGGCGAGGGCAAGGTCGACATCCTCATCGGCACGCACCGCCTGCTCTCGCGCGACGTCCGCGCGCGCGACCTCGGCCTGCTGATCGTGGACGAGGAGCAGCGCTTCGGCGTGCGCCAGAAGGAGCTGCTGCGCCAGCTGAAGCTGAAGGTGGACGTGCTCTCGCTCTCGGCAACGCCGATCCCGCAGCACGCTTCAGATGAGCCTCGCAGGCCTTCGCGACATCTCGGTGATCGAGACGCCACCGGAGGGCCGCCGGCCGATCCGGACCTACGTCGGGCCCTACGACGAGGAGCTGGTCCGCCGCGCCATCGAGCGCGAGAAGGAGCGAGGCGGGCAGGCGTTCTTCCTGCACAACCGCATCGAGACCCTGCACGAAACGGCCGAGCGGCTGCGGGCGCTGTGCCCGGGCGTTCGCTTCGCCGAGGCGCACGGGCAGATGGAGGAGGCCGAGCTGGAGCGCACGATGCTCGAGTTCCTGCGCGGCGAGGCCGACTGCCTCGTCGCGACGACGATCATCGAGTCGGGCCTGGACATCCCGCAGGCCAACACCCTGATCGTCGAGCGCGCCGACGAGCTCGGGCTCGCGCAGGCGTACCAGATCCGGGGCGTGTCGGGACGCTCGCGCGAGCGCGCCTACGCGTACCTGCACTATCCCTCCGCCCAGGCGCTCAGACCGGAGGCTGGCGCCAGGCTCGCGACGCTGCTCGGACTACACCGAGCTCGGGTCCGGCTTCGCGATCGCGATGCGGGACCTGGAGCTCCGCGGCGCCGGCAACCTGCTGGGCGACGAGCAGTCCGGGCACGTTGCGGCGGTCGGGTTCGAGCTCTACGTCTCGCTCCTGGACGACGCCGTCGAGGAGCTCCGCTCGGCGGACGGCGCCGGGCAGGCCGGAGGCGGCCGTGCGGCTGGACGTCGATGTCGACGCGTACCTGCCGGCGGACTACATCCCGTTCGAGGCGGCGAAGATCGACGTGCACCGCCGCATCTCCGGCGCCGGCGAGTGGGCGAGCTGCGGATCCTGCGCGACGAGCTTCGCGATCGGTTCGGCCCCGTGCCCGAGCCGGTGGAGAACCTCATGGAGCTCCAGCGCGCACGGATCGAGCTGGGCGTGCTGGGGGCGCGGACGGTGGAGTTCCGCGGCGGACGCCTCTCGGTCACCCCGCTCGAGATGGACGCGGCCGCCGTCGCGCGCCTGCGCGAGGGCATGCCGGAGGCGATGTACGAGTCCCGCGTCAAGACGCTCTCGGTGCGGGTGCCCGGACGAGCCGGAGGCACGCCTCGCCGCGGTTCTCGGGCTCGCGGAGGCCGTGCGCGGCGCGGTTCCCGAGCCGGTCGCGGCGTAGCCCAACACCGAGTTGTCGGATTCGTAGCGATATATCCGACGAATCCGACAATCGCGGGAGAGGGGTGGACGATCCGATAAGGCAGGCGCCAGCCGCAAAACTTAAGCGGCCGCTGCCGCTATTCTCACGCGCCTCGTGCCGAGAGTTAGGGACAGGAGGATCGTCGCCGGGGCCGTTTTCGGTCGTGTTCCTGGTCCTCTTCGCGTGGTCGTGGCGGGTCGCGCTGGGCATCGGCAACCCGAGCGTGCCGTCCGGAGCGACGTGGCGGTCGGTCAGGATGCGCCCGGACGGCGCATATCACCGACGATCGAGTTCAACACGGCGCTGAAGCAGACGGCGCTCGGTCAGGGCATCACCAAAGTGCCCAAGACCTCCGACCCGAAGTACACCACGTCTCAAGGACAGCGCGATGGCGAACCTGATCCTGAGCGCTGGGTGGATCAGGGCGAGGCGGCCGATCGTGGGATCACCGCGACCGACACGGACATCCAGAACTAGATCAAGCAGAACATCGGCGGCCCCTCGGCAATTCAAGAAGGCGGCGAAGCAGGCTGGCTTCCACCGGCGCAGGCGAAGGACCAGATCCAGCTGATCATCGTCTCGGGCAGGACCTGCAGAAGGACGTCATGGCCACCACGCCGCCCAGCGTCTCGGAGGAGACGGTCCAGCAACTTCTACGAGGCCAACAAGTCGCAGTTCACACAGCCCGAGACGCGGGACGTCCGCGAGATCGTGAACAAGGACAAGGCGAAGGTCGAGCGGCGAAGGCGCAGCTGGAGAAGGAGCGACTCCGCCGCGAACTGGAAGAAGGCGGCGGCGAAGTTCTCGACCGATAAGGCGACGAGAGTCAACGGTGGGCTGAGGAAGGGCGTCGCCAAGGGCCAGAGCGAGCCGGCGCTCGACGCGCAGATCTTCTCCGCACCCATCGGTCAGCTCGTGGGGCCGTTCAAGGGTCAGGCCGGCTACTACCTGATCGAGGTCGACAAGGTCACCCCGGCGTCCGTCACGCCGCTCTCGAAGGTCGAGAGCCAGATCAAGCAGCAGCTGGCGCAGGGCGTGCAGCAGGAGATCGTGAGCGAGGTCCAGGAGACCATCACCGCCAAGTGGACCTCGCGTACGTTCTGCGCGGACGCATACGTCGTGCAGCAGTGCTCGAACTTCACGCCGCCCGCCTCGGCGACCCAGGGCGCTCCACCGGTGCAGTCGAGCAGCGCCGTCAATCCGGGCCCGCGGCCACCGTCTTCCCCGGGCAGGCGCCAGCGGCGCTGCCCGCAGGGGCCGCAGTACCCGGTGCCAAGCAGCAGCCGTCCGTGATCGGGCCCGGCGGCGCGCCGGCGCTTCCGCCCGGAGCCGCGCCGCCCTCCGGAGCGCCGCCGCCGTCCGGAGCCGCGCCGCCCTCCGGAGCAGCGCCGCCCCCCAGCGGAAGCACCGTTCCCGGCGGCTAGCCCGCGGGCGCGATGAGCGACGACCACGCGCGCTCCGCCGCTGCGAGCGACGTCGCGTCCGCGCTCATGCGACTGGATGAGATCACCCGCCGGCTGCGGCGCGAGTGCCCGTGGGACCGCGAGCAGGACGAGCGCTCGATCGTGCCGCACACGGTCGAGGAGGCGTACGAGCTGGCGGACGCGGCGGCGAGCGCCGATGACGCCAAGCTGCTCGACGAGCTCGGCGACGTGCTCTTCCAGGTCTACTTCCTTGCGCTCCTGTTGGAGGAGCGTGGTGCGGGCAGCCTCGCCGACGTCGCGGAGTCGATGGCGCAGAAGCTCATCCGCCGCCACCCGCATGTGTTCGGCGAGACCGAGGCGCGAAACCGCCGGCGAGGTCCTCCGCAACTGGGACCGCATCAAGCGCGAGGAGGAGGGCCGAGGAGCCGGCGAGCCGTTCGCGGACGTCCCCGAGAACCTGCCCGCCCTCCTCTACGCGCGAAAGATGCAGCGGCGCGCCGCTTCAGCCGGACTCGCGGGGGAGCAGGCGAGCGAGCGGATGCCGGAGCTGGAGCTGCGCGAGGGGGCCGAGCGCTGGATCGGCGAGGCCTTGTTCGGCCTCGTCGACCTGGCTCGGCGCCTGCGCGTGGACCCTGAGCTGGCGCTGCGGGCAGCGGCCGACCGATTCCGCAACGAGCTGTAGGCGGCTGACACAATGCCGCCGCCATGCCCGCGATCGAGCGCATCCACGCCCGCCAGATCCTCGACTCCCGCGGCAATCCCACCGTCGAGGTGGAGGTTGAATTGGACACCGGCGCCTCGGGCCGGGCCGCCGTGCCATCGGGCGCCTCGACCGGGGAGTTCGAGGCCACCGAGCTGCGCGATGGCGGTACGGAATGGGCAGGCAAGGGGGTGTCCCGCGCGGTCGCCAACGTCAACGACGAGATCGCCCGGGCCCTGACGGGCGCCCGAGCCACGGAGCAGGGTGCCATCGACCGTACGCTGATCGACCTCGACGGCACGCCCAACAAGGCTCGGCTGGGCGCGAACGCGATCCTCGGCGTCTCCCTTGCGGTCGCGAAGGCAGCGGCGGCCGAGGCGGGTGAGCCGCTCTACCTCTTCCTGGGCGGCACCGGCGAGACGACGCTACCGGTGCCGATGATGAACGTGCTGAACGGGGGCGCCCACGCAGACAACGACATCGACTTCCAGGAGTTCATGGTGGTCCCGGCGGGCGCGTCGACGTTCGCCGACGGCCTGCGGATGGGCGTGGAGGTCTTTCACGCCCTCAAGTCGACGCTCAAAT
Organism: uncultured Actinomycetes bacterium; assembly: GCA_963797665.1. Taxonomy (GTDB): domain Bacteria; phylum Actinomycetota; class Thermoleophilia; order Solirubrobacterales; family 70-9; genus AC-56. The sequence goes on from CAWCQE010000008.1 coordinate 153,806, forward strand.
CTCAGGGCCTCGGGACGACGGTGGGCGACGAGGGCGGGTTCGCGCCCGACCTGGACTCCAACGAGGCCGCCCTCGAGGTCCTGATCGCCGGGATCGAGGCGGCGGGATACGAGCCGGGGAAGCATGCCTACATCGCGCTCGACCCGGCGACCAGCGAGCTGCACCAGGGCGACGCGTACGTCCTCGAGCACGAGGGGCGCTCGCTTTCGGCGAGCGAGCTCATCGACTACTGGGATGACGTCTGCGAGGCGGTATCCGGTGGTGTCGATCGAGGACGGCATGGCGGAGGAGGACTGGGACGGCTGGCGGACGCTCACCGAGCGGCTCGGCGACCGCATCCAGCTCGTGGGCGACGACCTGTTCGTGACCAACGCCGAGCGCCTGAGCGCGGCATCGAGGAAGGCGTCGGCAACTCGATGCTGGTGAAGCTGAACCAGATCGGCACGCTGACGCGAGACGCTGGAGACGATCGCCATCGCCAGCGACGCGGGCTACACGACCGTGATCTCCCATCGCTCGGGCGAGACGGAGGACACGACGATCGCGGACATCGCGGTGGCGACCGGCGCCGGCCAGATCAAGACCGGCGCCCCGTCGCGCTCCGATCGCGTGGCGAAGTACAACCAGCTGCTCCGCATCTCCGAGGAGCTCGGGGAGATGGGCGCGTTACCCCGGGATCGGCGCGTTCGCCGGAAGGTAGAGCCTCCGCGTTGGCGAACCATGAGGCGTGAGTGCTCGCGGGTACCGCGTATCCCCGCGCCGATCGAGCGGCGCCAGGCGGACGAGGATCCACTGGGACCGGCTCGGCAGGATCGCGCTCGTGCTGGTGTTCTTCGCGATCCTGTTCTCCTACATCAGCCCGGTCGATCAACTTCTTGGACGCCTGGCGGGGGGCCCACCAGTGGACGCCGATCTCGCGTCGCTGCAGCGCGAGCACAACCAGCTCGAGGCGAAGGCGGCATCCCTGAAGACCCGAACGCCGAGATCGAGGAGGCGCGAAGGCTCGGGCATGGTGCAGGACGGCGAGCGGTCCTTCGTCGTCAAGCACCTTCCCCACTGCCGCACGCGGCTGGCGCGATCGCGGGCGCCCCACGCGTGACCGTAGCGACTCGCGTTCGTACACCGCCGCCCGCAGCGAGCGCGTCCTCACGGCCGGCGACTACCTGATCGGGGCGGCGAGCTCTCCGCGCTGGTCGCCGCGCTGGCGTTCGGCGCGTACCGGGTCCGCGCGCTCCTGCTGCCGGCGTGGTTCGGCGCGCCGGCCCGCCTCGCGAGATCGTCCTGGGCGTCACGGGCCTGTTATGGATCAGGAGGCCTCGGAACCTTCGGCTGGTTCCAGGAGTTCACCGTGCTGGGCGCCGGAATCGTGGTCGGGCTCGGCGCCGGGCTGTCGCCACGAGGCTCGCGCGGGGCCGCGTCGCCGCATCCGCGGCGCCGCCCGCGCCCGCCGGTCCTGGAACGTCGCCAAGGTCGTCGCGGTGCTGGCGTGTGCCGCGGTCGCCGCCGGTTGGGTGGTGCCGACACTGGGCACGTTCGCCTCGGGCATGGACCGGGCCGACAGCCTCTGGTACCACCTCCCGCTCGCAGCGAAGTTCGTCCAGACGGGCTACCTCGGGCACATCTACTTCTTCGATCCGGTCTTCCTCGCCTCGTTCTACCCGGCGAACTCCGAGGTCATCCACGCCGTGCCGATGCTGTTCTTCGCCCGCGACATCGTCTCGCCGGTCATCAACCTCGGCTGGCTCGCGCTCGCCCTTTTGGCCGCGTACTGCATCGGCCGCCCCTACGGCCTGGGCCCGCAGGCGCTGATGGGATCGTCGATCGCGCTGGGCTCGCAGTCGCTGGTGGAGTTCCAGGCGGGCGAGGCGCTGAACGACATCACGGGGGTCGCATTCATCCTGGCTGCGGTGGCGATCCTGGTCAACGGCTACGCGGCCTCCTTGGCAGCGAGGCGCGGGCGTCCGGTGGCGCCGGACGACCAGCCCCCGACCCCACAGGTGACGGGGCGTGACATCGCGCCCGCGGCGCTGGCGATGGCCGGCATCGCGGCGGGGTTCGCCGCCGGCGTCAAGCTGTCATTCCTCGCGCCGGTCGCCGCGCTCACCGTGGGCGTCATCGTCATCGCCCCTGGTTCCGCGCGCCTGCGGGCAACGCTCGCATTCGGGATCCCGAGCCTCGTCGCCGGCGGCTACTGGTACCTGCGGAACCTGATCGCCGTCGGCAACCCGATTCCCTACATCGGGCACATCGGCCCGATCTCCCTGCCCGCGCCGGTCAGGGACTTCGAGCTCCGCCCCGACTACGCGGTCGTCCACTACTGGAACGACACCGGAGTGTGGTCGCACTGGTTCGCGCCCGGCCTCCATGAATCGTTCGGCACCCTGTGGCCGGCGACCCTGATCGGAATGCTGGCGACCGCGATCTTCGCGATCTGGCGGGGCCGGGAGCCGATCCTGCGCGTGCTGGGCGCGTTCGTGATCGTCACCACGGTCGCCTACGTGTTCACGCCGCTCACGGCGGCGGGCGAGCAGGGCCAGCCGATCTCGTTCGTGTGGAACGTGCGCTACCTGGCGCCTGCGATCACCGTCGGCCTTGCGATACTGCCCTGCCTGCCTGCGGCCCGGGCAACGGCGCGGCGGCGGGTCGCGGTGCTGACCGCGCTCTGCATCGTGCTGGCGTTCACGGTGGGGTCGCTGGTGCAGTGGAAGCAGGGGCACACCAAGGGAGCCGTTGCGGCCGGCGTCCTGGTCGTCGTGCTGGCGGCCGCGATCGCGCTCGCCCATCGCTGGTACTGGCTCAAGGGAGCGGATCGGTGGTGGGCCCGGATCGCGGTCGGCGTCGCGGCCGCGATCGCGATCGTCGCCGCCGGGTACGTCGGCCAGCGGCACTACCTGGAGCACCGCTACGAGGACACGGGGCAGACGCAGGATCTGGCCTCGGCGCTGCGCTGGGCGCGCGACATCCGCGACGCGCGGATCGCGATCGGCGGCATCCGGGGTGTCTTCACCCAGTACCCCTTCTACGGAACCGACCTCTCCAACGAGGTGCAGTGGCTCGGCAAGCGGGGGCCACACGACGCGTACAACCGCATCCCCGACTGCCGCCAGTGGCGACGCGCGATCAACGCGGGCGGGTTCACGCACGTCGTGACCACCTTCGACCCGTACTTCCCGGGCACGATGCGGAACTCTCCGGAGGGACGCTGGACCGGATCGGACCCGAACGCCCACCTGGTGCTGCGCGACGGCCCGGTGCGAGTGTTCGAGCTCCGTGGGCCGCTCGACCCGGCCCGCTGCGCGGGCCAGAGGCCGCTGAGCCCAGCGAAGCTCCACAGCGTCCCGAACCTCAACTCGACGCTGGGGTCCGCCAAATAACCGCGCGGCGGACGCTTAGGAACTCGGATTAGGCTGCCGGTGGTGTTGAGCGAGGAGCGTTTAGCGACGAGTCAGGCCAAGTTATCTGCGGCGGCTCCGCCGCCTGACCTGCATGTGCGGCGACAAGCTCGCCGCCCGGCGCACCTGGCTGCGCCGCCGCAATAGATGCTCGGCGTCTACGCCTCGGCAGTCGTGATCCTCGTTGCCTCGCTCGTGCTGGGCAGTGCGCTCCTCCACCTCGTCGGGCTGAGTGTTCACACCTGGCTCGGCGGCGTCGTCGGCTTCGCCGCGCTCACGATCGCATGCCCGCTGCTCATTCGCCTGCCGGGACGCGGGCACGACCGTATCGGTTGTCCTCGCGCTGGTCACGGTCGCGGCGATGCTCTACCTGTGGCGCGAGGATCGCGGCGGCCGCCTGCTGGCCCGCCGATCGCCCGCCGGGCGCTCCGGTGGCGACCAGGAGGGGCCGCGGCCCCCGGGCGAGGGGCATCCGGAATCGAGCTGGGCGCTCGGGCGTCCTGGTGGCGCTGATCGTCGTGGTCGTCGCCTCGCTTCCCTTCGCCTTCAACGAGCGGAACGGCGTCCTGGGCGAGGGCATCTACACGAACGATCAGGCGGCGCAGCTCTACTGGACGGACTGGCTGCAGCACGGCGTCGGGCCGGAGCCGAACGCCGTGCGCTTCGGCTATCCGACCGGGCCGCAATCGGTGGCGGCGACCGTCGCCGAGGCCACGAACTCCAGCCTGCAGGACGCGTTCAACGGGCTGCTGCTGGCGATTCCGGTGCTGACGGCGCTCACCGCGCTCGGGGTCATGGGGGGGCTGTCGCCGGCGCGGCGAGTGATCGCCGCGTCGCTCGACGGCCTGCCGTTCCTGGCTGCGTCCTTCCTGGCGCAGAGCGCCTTCAAGGAGACCGCGATGGCGCTGCTGGTGCTCGCGTTCGCGGTGACGCTTCGCGACCTGGCGTTCCTCAACCGCAACCCCGACTACGGGGGCGGCGCGCACCCGCGCCGGGCGCTCGTGATCGTCGTCCTGATCCTGCTCGACTGCGTCGAGCGTCTTCGTCTACAGCATCCCGGGCCTGGTCTGGTTCGCGCTCGCCCTGCCGATCTGGCTCGTGCTGGAGCTGCTCACCGGTGGCATGCGGATCGATCTGGACGCGGCGCGGGACGCGATGACGCAGCCGCCGGCGCGTGGTCATCGTGGCGGCGTGCTCGTCCTCGCCGTGGTCGCCTTCTCGGCGTCGCAGCTCTCGGGTTCGTCGAGCAAGGTGGGCATGGTGCAGGCGTCGGCGGGCCGGCTCACCTCGCCCGTGTTCCCCGGCGAGGCGCTCGGGATCTGGCCGGAGGGCGACTTCCGGATCGTCCGCGGCGAGGTCGACCGGCGCCTACTCGGCCGTCGCGCTCGGGCTGCTGGCGGCGGCATCGGCGGCGTCCGCCGCCTTCCGGCGCCGCGATTGGGGCCTGGTCGCCATGGGCGCGAGCACGGTGATCGTCTACATCGGCGCCCGCCTGTTCGCGTCGATCTACGTCGAGGCGAAGGCGCTGGCGGTGATGGCCCCGCTTGTGGTGATGGCGATGCTGGTGGCCCTGCTTCTCGCCGAATTGGGCTCCCGACGGCGTCCGCGAGCCGTCCCGTACGAGCGGGGCGACGCGAGCGGCCCGCCGAAGAAGGGCGACTGCGCGACCGGACCCGATGACGGTGGCCCGGTACGTGCTCGGCGGCGTCGTCGCCGTCGCGCCTCGCGGCGTCTCGACCTTCCTGGCGCTGCGCGCGGCGCCGGTCGGATTCGACCAGCGCGGCGCCGAGCTCGAGCACCTGTCCGGGCCTGATCCCGAACGACACCGGTCGTCTTCCTCGGCGTCGATCGCTTCTCGGGCTACTGGCTGCGCGGCACGCTGATGAAGAGCCCCGGCGGCTACGTGCCCTCCGAGATCAAGGCCCGGCCGAAGAAGACGTGGGACCAGGGCCTCCCGATGGACTTCGACACGCTGCCCCCGAACCGGCTGGACGAGTTCCGACTACGCGATCACGACCCGCGCCGGCTACCAGAGCACGCGCCCGCCGAACTTCAAGCCCGGTGGCCCGAACCCCCTCGTTCATCCTCTGGAAGCGCAACGGTCCGACGCCGCCGTACCAGATCATCGAGAAGCCGGCACGCCGGGCCGCGTCCTCGTCTGCCCCGGACGGCCCGAGCCACGGATCTGGCGAGCCGCGGGGGCGAGGCAGCGCTCATGGACCGGCCCGATCGTCGCGGCATCTGGCCGAGCAGTGGAAGCCGAGCTGGCACTTCGACGCGCCGGGGACAGCGACGGTCAGGATGCGCCTGCCGCGCGGTCGCTGGGAGCTCTCGCTCTCCTACGACAGCCAGGTCCCGCTCGTCGTCTCGGGCGGCGACGGGCGAGCTTCACGCTGCCGCCGTCGCTCGACGGGATGTATCTCTCCGAGCAGGGAAGGGCGGCGTTCTGGCGGGCCGGGACCGTGCGCTCGAGCGGCGGGACGGTGAAGATCACGGTCGCCGCGCGAGGAGCCGAGCTCGTTCCAGCGCTTCGTCGGCGTGCGCCGCCAGGTTTGGCTCGGATCGATCGCCGCCACCGCGGGGCGGCGCCGCAGACCGCGCCGCTGCACGAATCGTGCGCGCGGTTCGTCGACCACTACATCGTTCACGGCGCCGAGCCGGGACCAGGCGAGCGGCCAAGAAGCACCTCATCGGGCTAGGCTCGATTCGCTCAACTAACTTCCGGCTTGCCATGTCCGACGAACCAGCCGTCAAGCTGCCCAACGCCGCGCGCGAACGACGACGGGCGGCCGGTCGCCAAGCCGCCGCCCGTGGTCTTCGTGGGCGGCACCGGTCGCAGCGGCACGCACGTGCTGGCGAAGCTGCTCGGCAAGCACTCGAAGATGGCGCTCGTGCCCGTGGAGGTGCGCTTCCACGTCGAATCGGGTGGCTTTCCCGGTCTCCTGTCGGGGAGCGTCTCGAAGGACGAGTTCCTCCGGCGGCTGCGGGGCTTCTGGTGGCGGGGCTTCCAGACCCGGCGCATGCGCGGCCTGTACCGCTTCGTCCCCGAGGAGCGGTTCGAGGCGGCCGTCGCGAGCGTTCGAGGCCGGCCTTCGACGAGGACCCCGAGGCGGCGTGCAGCCGCGCTCTTCTACGACCTGCTCGCCGTGCGGCTGGAGCGGGCGGAGGCGCCGACGGCCTGATCGAGCAGAGCTGCGACACGGTCGCCGAGGGCGGGACGCTCGCGCAGCCTCTTCCCCGAGGCCAAGTTCATCCACGCCGTCCGCGACGGCCGCGACGCCTCGGCCTCGCGCGGTCGGCCAGACGCGCGGGCCTCGTCTACCCGCGGACCCGCCGGCAGGGACTCGAATGGTGGGAGCAGCGCATCCGGAGCCATCGACGCCGGCGCGCGCGCGATCCCGCGCGACCGGCTGCTCACCGTGAGCCTGGACGAGCTGCTCCTGCTCGGCCGCCATCGCGGGCTGCGGCCGTTCTGCCGCTTCATGCGGATCTACCCTCAGCGCAAGATGAAGCGGTTCTTCCTGCCGCAGCATGAGTCCCGAGCTCGCGCACTCCGAGCGCTGGCGAGCGGGCTCAGCGACCGCCGCGCGGCCGAGCTCCAGCGCGCCTACGAGGAGATCGTCGCCGGGCTCGAGGCGGACGGCGTCGTCTGCGCGCCGCTGCTTCGCCGAACGCTCGATCGCTCGCGCAGGTTCCGCGCCGGACGGATGACGAGATCACGGCGTTCCTCGCCGGCGACGGGAGCCCGCTGCGGGTGCCGGCGTGATGGACCCGAAGCCGCGCGAGCTCGTCTTCGTCGGTGGGACCGGGCGCAGCGGCACGACGGTGCTCGCCGAGCTCCTCGGCCGGCACTCGCGCTTCGCGACGTGCCGATCGAGTGCCGGTTCCACTGCAACCCGAACGGGCTCGCCGACGTCGTCAGCGGGCGGGCCACCCCCGAGGAGTTCGTGCGACAAGCTCAGGACCTACTGGTGGCACCGCGTGAGGACCGGCTCCCGGGTCATCGTGCCCAGCGGGCGTCGCCGGCCGGACGCGGCTGGGCGCTCGCGGGTGCGCCAGCGCCTGGGGCTCGGGCGCGCGAGGAGGTCGCGGGTCCGCGGACTGCATCAGATCATCGACCGCGATCGCTTCGACGCAGGCGGTCGCGCGCTTCGAGCGACGCGCACGCGAGCGACCTTCTCGAGGCGTCGCGCCGATCTCTTCTACGACCTGCTCGCGCCGGTGCGTGAGCGTCCGGCAAGCCGGCGCTGGTGGAGATGAGCACCTTCACGATCGCCGCCGCACCCGAGCTGGCGCGGATCTTCCCCGAGGCACGGTTCGTCCACAGCGTCCGCGACGGGCGCGACTCGGGCGCCTCGAAGACGATCCTTCGCGAGAAGGAGCACCACCCGACCGACGCGATCTCGGGGATCGACTTCTGGGCCGACCGGCTGCGCCGTGCGGACCTCGGCGTCAAGGGACTGCCGGCGGACGACTGGAGCGGCTTCACCTGATCAGCCTGGACGAGCTCGTATCGTCGAACCGCGACGGCGCCTACGGCGGGCTGATGGAGTTCCTGGGGGTCGAGGACGAGCCGCGCGATACGGGAGTTCTTCGAACCTCGCATGACCGCCGAGGCCGCCAACCGCGGCCGCTGGCGCGAAGGGCTGGACGCAGACGGGCAGCGGGAGGTGACCGCGCACTACGAGGCCACCCTCGCCAGGCTGGAGCGCGAGGAGTACCACTGCGCCCCGCTGCTTCGCCGCACGTTCGAGCGCAGCCTCGTCTCGCAGCCCAGCGGGTGAGCGTGGCGCGATCGGCCCGAGCTCATCTTCGTCGGGCGGGACACGCTTCAGCGGCGCGGACGCGGTGACCTGCCCTGTTGCTCGAGCGTCCTGCCGCGGACAGGGGTGCCGCTCGCGGCGTCCTTCCACAGCGATCCGTGGGGCTTGCCGGCGCTGCTTCACGGGCGCATCGGGCTCGACGACTTCGCGGACCGGCTGCGGGCCCAACGAGGCAACCCAGCGGGTTCCGCGGCGCGGCTCGAGGGCGCGCTCGCCGCGCTTCGGGGCCTCGTATCAGGCCGATCCCCTCGGGTCCTGCCGCGAGCTCTTCTGGGCGCTCCTCGACGAGCTGGTGGGGGAGGTCAGGGACGGGGCGCTCGTGGACGCGAGCCCCGGCAATCTGGTCGAGGCCCAGACGCTCATGCGACTGGTCCCGCAGGCGAGGTTTGTGCACGTCCTGCGCGACGGGCGCGACGTTGCCGCCGACGAGGTCGGAATCGAAGCTTTGGCGCGGGCCGGGTCCCGGCGGCGCTCGAATGGTGGGCGGGTGAGCTGCGCGAGATCGAGCGCGGAGTGAGGGGAGAGGAGGACGGGGCGCCCTACGCGATCCCACCGGAGCGCCTGGCCGTCGTGGTCGTCGACGAGCTCGCCACCGCGGGAGCGGGCGCGGCGTACGGGCGTCTGCTCGATCGCCTGCCGCTGGGGCAGGATGAGCCCGTGCGAACCCCCGATTCCATGATGCTGGACCCGTCCGCGATCGGCCTGGGGCGCTGGCGCAGCACGGTGCGCGGCCCCGGTCGCTGGCGGTTCGCCAGGCGTTACGAGCGCACTCTGGCCGAGCTCGAGGCGGAGGGAAATCACGCCGCGCCGGCGCTGCGGGCGGCGCATGAGCGGCTTGGATGATGGCGTGAGGGAGCGAATCATGTTCGTGTCCTCGAACGGCACCGGGCTCGGCCACCTGACTCGCGTCGATGGCGATCGCGCGTCGCCTCGACGCGGATCGAGTCGCTGTTCGTCACGCTGTCGCGCGCGGCCCCCGTGGTGCGGGAGATGGGCTTCCCGGTCGAGTACGCGGCCTCCCACGGCAGCGTCGGCGCCGGGACCGATTTCCGCTGGTCGCGGCGGACGTCGGCTCGGCTCAAGGCCGCGATCGGCGAGGCGCGACCGCGGACCTCCTCGTCTTCGACGGGATCCTGCCGTACGACCCGTTGCTGGCGGCGATGAAGCGCGTTCCGGCGACCGTCTGGTGCCGGCGAGGGCTGTGGCAGCGGCGCGCGAGCACGGCGCCGCTGACGCGGAGCGACCTCTTCGACGCCATCCTCGAGCCGGGCGAGTTCGCGGCCGGCGAGGACGCCGGACCGACGAGCGCCCGCCGCGACGAGGCCCACCAGGTCGCGCCGATCGTCTTCCTCGACGACTCCGAGCTCCTGCCCCGCGCCGAGGCCGCTCGGGAGCTCGGCCTCGAGGAGGGGAGGCCTACGATCCTCGTGCAGCTCGGGCAGGGCGCGGAGGTCGCGGCCGCCACCGATCGCGTGCCTGCGCGCGCTCGCCGGCGCCGGTGGCGTCCAGGTCGCGGCCGCGTCCTCCGCGATCGCGGGTCTGCTCGACGTTCCCGACGGGATCGTCCACCTGCGGTCCAGCTATCCGATGAGCCGCTACTACGCCGCGTTCGACGGGGCGGTGTCGGCCGTCGGCATACAACGCCTTTCACGAGATGGTGCGGTTCGCCGTCCCGACGCTGTTCGTCCCGATGCGGCGTGAGACCGATGACCAGCCGGCGCGCGCGCGGTACGCGGCGAGCGCCGGGGTCGGCCTCGCGGCCGACGGGCCCGAGGACGCTCGGATGACAGAGCGCCTCGACGAGCTCCTCGACGCGGACCGGCGCAGGGCGATGAGGGAGCGGCTGCGAGGAGCTCCGGCCGGACAACGGCGCCGCCGAGGCGGCCGCCTGGCTCCAGAGCCTGCTCGACCGCACTCCCCAGCGAGCGACCCCCCAGACGAGCGACTCCCCCCAGCCGTCGAGCGGTGCAAAATCCGCGCTATCCGCGGAAAATGCACCGCTCGATAGCGGAGAAGGGGAAGGGCCTTCTCGGCATGCCCCTCGGCGCTCCGCCCGGGCCGCCCGGGCCGCCCGTGCCTGGGTATTCGTCCGCACGATTCCGAGAACGCTCGCGCGATTGATCGGGCAGACGCTGTCGCTGCCACGCCCGAGCACGATCGTCCTCGCGTTCGGTGCCGAAGAGCGGGCCGTCCTGGATGCGATTCAGGGCGCCAGGACCCGCCCGAGCGTGTGCTGGTGGTCACCGACTCGCTGGCGATCCGCGAGGTGTGGCGGGCCGGCACGGGCGTTGAGCACATCCCCGCGCCCGGGCGAGCGCCAGGCCGCGCTCTCCGGGCGCGACTACGAGGAGTTTCGCCGCCGGCGCCTGGGCTTGATCCTGGCCCACCGCTCGCGCCTGCGTCATGCGCTCGACGCGGGCGAGGTTCCGGCGGACCTGCGTGGAGGCCGCAACGGCGCCACCCCGCCGCCGCGCGCGCCTGCTGAGCTAGACCCATCAGCCGTAAAGCAGGCGTTCAAGCCGGATCCCGACCGCATAAACGGGGATCGCGGCTTGTACCCTCCGAGTGCAATGGAGGCCTCCGCGGGCATCATGGCTACGCCTGAGGCGACTCCCGCCAGTGCGCGCCCGAGATGCCGCCGCCGCGCCGACCGACGGCGCGCGCGCGGAGGCGCGGCGCGCTGCCGAATCTGATCGTCATCGGCGCGCAGAAGTGCGGGACGAGCGGGCTCCACTACTACCTGAGCCTGCATCCCGAGATCTCGGTCTCGCGGCCGAAGGAGCTCAACTTCTTCATCGCCGAGCGGAACTGGCCGCATGGGCGTCGACTGGTATCGCAGCCACTTCGACCCGAACGCCAAGGTCCGCAGCGAGGCCTCGCCCAACTACACCGCCTATCCGCAGCACCTCGACGTGCCGGAGCGCATGCACTCCGTGGTGCCCGACGCCAAGCTGCTCTACATGGTGCGCGACCCCATCGACCGGATCGCCGCCCACTGGGTGCACAACTACGCCAAGCGGCGCGAGAAGGGCGATCTGCGTTCCACGCTCCTGCACGCCGAATACGTCCTACCTGGCCCGGAGCCACTACTACGCTCAGCTGCAGCGCTTTCTGCGGCTTCTACCCGCTGCGAGCAGGTGCTCGTCATCGAGCAGGAGGAGCTGCGCAACAGCCGGCACGAGACGCTGCGCCGCGTCTTCGAGTTCGCGGGCGTCGATCCCGGCTTCTCCCACCCGGGCTTCGCCACGCAGCGCCACCGGACCTCCCGCAAGCGGCGCGGCACGCCGCTGACCCGGGTGCTCGAGCGCGTCGACCGCAGGCGGGGGACCGTCTCCGCGCGGCGCTTTCGGGCGCTCGCCGGGGCGGTGTTCCCTTCGGCCGTGCGATCGAGGTCCCGGATGTCCGCGGCGCGCTGCCCGCCGGAGACGCTGCGATCGCTGCGGGACGACGCCGAGCGGCTGCGGGCGCTGACCGGACTCGATCTGTCCGGCTTGGTCGATCTGGGACGACCTGATGGGAAACAACCGAAGACCCGAATAGAGGCAGCGCCGCCGCAAGGGCGCGCGGCAAGAGCAAGGCGATCAAGCCGGAGAAGCTCGAGCACAGCCATCCCGGGCGGCACCGGCTGCGGCGCTCGGCACCCAGCTGGCGAAGTTCTCGAGCTTCCAGGGCGTCTCGCTCGTTCTCACCAACGTCCTCCACTACTCCTCGCTCATCGTCGTGGCCCGGTTCCTCGGCCCGGACTCGCTCGGCTCCTACGCGCTGCTCTTCTTCCTCACCGGCCTGGTCACGCAGATCATCCACATGCTCTCGAAGCCGGGGACGATGATGCGGACGTTCGGGATCTCGGACGACGATGCCGACGACATCGGGGAGGACGACGAAGGGGGCGAGGTCAGCTCGAACCGGCCGACCTACACCCTGGGCGTCGGCATGGTCTGGACACTTCTTCCTCTCGGCCGCGATCATCTCGCCGGTCGCGATCTTCCAGACGCAGATCGCCTCGTTCCTGCTTCGGCGACTCGAGCCAGGGGCCGGTGGTCTGTTCGCGACCATCACCGGCGCCGTCTGGGCGATCTTCAAGCTCGCCGAGATGGTGATCTGGTTCGAGGGCCGCGCGATGACGTTCGCCCTCATCGACGCCGCCCGGCCCGCATTCAACCTCGCCGCGATCATCGTGATCCTCGCCATGGGTGCCGGCGTGAAGGGCGCCGTCATCGGCCAGACGATCGGCACCGTGCGCGGCGACGCTCGGTGTGCGTGGCGCTCTGATCTGGAAGAGCTTCCAGAAGGTCTTCTCGTTCACCGAGCTGAAGGAGATCCTCGAAGCGCGGCGCGATCCGGATCCCGATCGCGACTTCGCTCTGGGTGGTCCAGAACTCCGACTCGTTCATCCTCTCGCGGTTCCTCGACCACAAGTCGATCGGCCTCTACAACCTGGCCTCGCGAACCGGCTTCATGGTCGCGTTCCTGCCGCAGGGGTTCCGGATGGCGCTGCGGCCGATCCGGAAGACGGCGGTGTATGAGGCGTTCCGCCGCGAGTACGGCATCGCCGTCGCCCAGGGCCAGATGCTCGCGTACTTCTAGCTTCTCACGCTGACAGCGATCCTCGCGATGGTCGCTCGGCGGGGAGATCCTGATCGCCGTTGGCGGCCGCGAAGTTCGCATCGGTGGCGCCTCTGGTGCCGCTCACCGCGGCGGCCATGTCGATGCCCGCGCTGATCCGAACGATCGCGATGTCCGCCACGTACAGCAATCGCCGGAGAGATGTTCATCGAGCTCGGCGATCTTCGTCGCGATCGCGTACGTCGGCCTGACTGCGTCGGCCTCCTGAGCTACACGAACATCGGGGATCTACGCGCCGCCAGCGGCGATGATCGCCGCGTTCATGATCCCTCGACCGCTGATGTTCTGCGCTCTCGCAGTTCGGCGAAGCACGCCGATCAGGTTCCCCTACGTCGCGATGGTCGGAGGCGACGATCGTGGCGGTCTCCATCGCGGTCGCGTACCACTTCGCCCACCCGGCGGGCAAGCTGGGTGCAGCTGCCGATCATCGCCGCGATGATGCTGCTGTGGTTCTGCCTCCTCTTCCTGCTGCGGATCATTCCCCGGCATCACTGGGGGCCGATCAAGCACATCGTTCGTCGCGGCGACCGGGCGGCGATCCGGCGTGCGTTCAAGAGGCGCGCCGGGTTGCGGTCGCTGAGCTCCGATGAGCGGGAGGCGCTACGGGTCGCGGTGGTGGACCGGATGCCCGGCCGAGACGTCGATCCCGACCGGAGTCCGCCGATGGAGAGCACCCGCCTCGGCGCCCTGGTGCATCCCGAGGCGGAGGGCGCCCGGCTCGTGCGGCTGCTGCGCCGCGCCGCCGGCGAGGGCGGGATCCCGATGTCCGGCGAGAGCGAGTACGACGCCGGCATCTCGCTGTTCCTGTTCTCCGACCAGCCGGTCGCCGTGCGGCTCGGCAGATGCGCCAGCTCCTGGCCAGCGGCGAGAACGCATCCGAGCTCCGCACCCTCGAGGACCTTCGTAACGAGCTCGCCAAGGCCGACGACGCCGTCTGGGAGCTGCAAAAGACGCGGGAGGGGCGCCGGAGCGGTCCCGAACCTGGGTCGGCCCGGCGCCGGGGTCGCGGCCAGGGGCACCTCCCGCTAGCCAGCGGCTCCAGGTCGACGTCGGCGGCGGCCGATCAGCCACCGCGTTGGTGGATCAGCTGCCAGGCGCCGGGCGGGGTGCTAAACGCGCCGGATGACGATCCGGTCGGGCTCGATCGTCACCTCGACCCGCCGGTGCCCTGCCCAGTGTCGCTGTAGACCGGGTCGTCCTCGACCGCCGGATCCAGCCACAGCCCGAAGCCGTCCGTCTCGCCGTGGTCGAACGTGGCCTGCATGGCCGCGCCGGCCCGATCGCCGCCACCGCCCCCGCGGCGACGTCGCCGGCGCCGGCGTCGCCGCCCGCCGCTCGGCTCCCCGTCGCGAGCCTCCTCCGCCTCTCTCCGCCTCCTCGGCCTCGCCCTCCGCGGCTGCGGGCTCCTCCTCCTCCTCCTCCTCCTCCGCCTCGCTGAGCGCCTCGATCTCCGCCTCGATCTCGTCGCGGAGCTCGACCTCGCCGGCGTCCTCGTCCTCGGGCGAGAGCTCGTGCCGGCGGCGGAACTCGCGCAGCTCCGACGCCGGGACGTCGAGCTGGTGCGCGATCCAGGCGTCGGTGCGCCCCTGCCGCACCCAGGCGCGGATTTGGTTGAGCTGTGAGCGAAGCGGTTTTCTGGCCATTTGCGGCTCCCTGGGGCCGCGATGATGCTAACCGACGGGGCCGCCTGACGGTTGTGGGTGGCGGAGCGCGCGGAAAGTGGTTACTCTGGATTCGGATGGCGGCCCAGAGGGGCCGGGATGGCTCGAATGGAGGCGAGATGCTCGTTCTAACGAGAAAGACGAATCAGAGCATCATGATCGGGGACAACGTGGAGGTTTCCGTCCTTGCCGTGTCCCGGGACAAGATCCGGCTCGGTATCACCGCGCCGCGCGACGTTCCGGTGTTTCGCAAGGAGGTTTACCTCTCGATCAAGGAAGAGCAGATGTCGGAGAACGGCCCGGCGAACAAGCACGTCGACAGGGCGCTCGGCGACCTCTCGACGCAGGACTGGCTCCGAGGCTACGGCGTGTTGGGCTTGGGCTAGCGGCCGGCTAGCCCATCAGCCAGGCCAGCGTCTCGAACATCACGACGGTCACGACGACGACGGTGAGCGCCAGCGCGACCACCAGGACGCCGAACGCGACCTTGCCGTGCTGTTCGGTTCGCTGGATGCGCCGCGCGCGCGAGCGATTGACCGCCCGCCGGCGAAGCTGCTGCCTGCGCCGCCGTTCGAGCGCAGCCTCCTGCTCGAACGCCACCTCAAACTGCGTACTGCTGTCGTGCATCCTCATCGCGCTGCTCCAGGAAGAGCGGTTGTGCCAGGGGGTCGCGCTGAGCCAAGTCCGCGACGGACCCCGAAATTACCAGACGCATCCGGTCCGAACACCGCTTCGCCAAGAGCCGATCGTTACGAGCGGGTCTTTCAGCGTTCGATCAGCGCCGCGTGAGCGGGCGCCCCACAAACCCGCGCCCGTCCCTGGCCGCCCGGGCGGCGAGCCGCCGGAACTCTGCCGCGTGCGACGTAATCGGCTCGGTCGCGAGCGTGCGCGCGCGGCGCTCACGGCAGGCAAGTAGGGCAGCGCCCACCGCTCGCAAGTACCGCAGCGCCCAGGCTCGCAGTACCGCGGCCCCCGCCCCGCTAACTCTTCACTCGCCCTCCGCCTTGGAGGCGATTGAAGCGTTGACCTTCTGACAGGAGAACAACTCTTCAATCGCCACCCGGACCTTCGGCCATTGAAGGGTTGGCGGGTCTGGGCGTCGCAGGATCGGCCGATTCCCGCCTACTTGCCCCGTAAAGCTTCAATCGCTGCTCGGACCCGCGGCCATGAAGAGCTAGCGGGCCGCGCCTCGCGGCGCGACGGAGGGGCACGGGCCGCGGAGGTGCCCGCACGCGGATCGAAACCGGACTTGACCACGCATACCGTGGTCGATCCTGCTGTCGTGCCCGCATGGCTCAGCAGGCGCCCCACAATCCGCGCCCGGCCCTGGCCGCCCGGGTGGCGAGCCGCCGGAACTCCGCCGCGTGCGAGGTATTCGGCTCGATCGCGAGCGTGCGCGCGTACCCGCCGCGGACCAGGTGGGCGTTTACGAACTCATCGCCGGCGTGGACGTACGCCAGGAGCCGCCCGTAGTCATCGCGGGCCTCGCGATCGAAGACGAGCCGCACCGTCCGCCCCTCGACCAGGCGGTGGTTCTCGTCGCTGGCCCTGGGGCCGTAGCACTGCACCGGCGTATCGGGCTTGACGGTCTCGGGCGTATCGACCCCGATGTAGCGCACGTACTCGTCCTCGCCCCGGACCCGGGCCACGATGGTGTCGCCGTCCACGACCCGGACGACCCGTGCAGTGACGGAGCTGCCGGCTTCGGGCCCGCCCTCGTTGCCCGATCCTCCACCGGCGCCGCAGCCCGGCTGCAAGAGCAGCCAGGCACCCAGGGCAAGGAGAAAGACGGCCCCAAGACCAGGTTTGGGCTTCATGGCCTTTACCAACCGCTCACGGCCCTGACGCGCCCCGGGCGAGGGTCAGATGGGGCATGGAACAGGGGAACTGGCTTCCCGAACCAGGGCAGGGCAAGTAGGAAGCAGCCACGGGAGGTCCGCCGTGGGCCAGGCTTGCCGAACTGGGGCAGGGCAAGCAGGAAGCAGCGGCGGGATGTCCGGAGGCCAGATGAGGAAGCTGCCGAGCAGGGACTGCGAGGCGGCTTTAGCCCCCGACCCATGGACGGGGAAGGGCTTCCTCAGCTGGGCTCCGGACGTCCCGGCGCCCCTCCCGCGCGCGCCTACGGAATACGCGTCACGCTCGAGAGCAGCACTTCCTTGATCTGCTCGATGATCTCGAGCGCCTCGGAGTGCTCGCGCTGCCAGACGTTGCGCCCGTAGACGACGCCCGAGCCGCCCGCCTCCAGGATGTAGCGGGTCTGCTCGAGCAGGTGCTCGTCGTCGATCTTCGAGCCGCCCGAGAGAACGACGAGCGAGCGCCCGGCGGACGCCACGACATGGCGGACGACCTCCTCCTCGCCCAGACTCAGCTCGTTGTAGGGCGCCGGGGAATCCTTGTCCTTGTCCGGGTTGATCTTCGGGAGGTTGAGCTTGACGATGTCGGCGCCCATCTCCATCGCCATCCGGGCCGCGTAATCGATCGCGTAGAAGGAATCCCGCCCGCCCTTCTTGTCGATCGCCGATCCGCGCGGGTACGCCCAGATCATGAGCGGCATCCCGTAGCGGTCGCAGTCCTCGCGGACGCCCCTGAGCTGGTGGAGGTCGGCGTCCTGGCGCGGCGATCCAACGTAGAGCGTGTAACCCACGGCGTCGGCGCCCAGGCGCACGGCGTCCTCGACGGACGCGTTGGTGGTCGAAAGCGCGTCATCCGCGGGCGGGATGTCGGTCCTGCCGTTGACCTTGAGGATCAGCGGGACCTGGCCGGCGTAGTCGGGGTAGTACTTCGTGGCCAGCCCGATCTGGCAGGCGATCGCGGAGTAGCCCGCCTCGGCGGCGAGGTGGAACTGATATTCGGGGTCCTTCGACGCCGGGTTGGGGAAGAAGTCCCGCGGGCCGTGCTCGATCCCCTGGTCGATGGGCAGGAGCAGGAGGGTCCCGTGGCCGGGGCCGAACTCGAACAGAAGGCGCCGCAGTCGTGTGCGCTTGCCCGGAGTGAGCGTCGCTAGGAGTGATTTCTGCTCGGTTGCGGTCTTGATCTCCATGTGGTTGGCCCTTCCTCTCCAGTTGCGAGAACCTATTACCCGGTTTTCCGGGGGACCGGGACGGATAATAAAGCGCACCCGACGGGCGCCCGGCGGCCGCGGCTATGGGACGCTCCTGATCCATGCTCGACCACCAGTTCAACGGCCCGCTCGTTCACGATCGGCATCGAGGAGGAGCTGATGCTCCTCGATCCGTCCGATCTGAGCCTGGCGCAGGCGATCGAGGAGATCCTGGCGGCGGTCCCCGAGGAGCTGGACGGGCAGGTGAAGCCCGAGCTCATGCAGTCGGTGCTCGAGATCGCGACGAGGCCGTGCCAGACCGTGCGCGAGGCGGGGGACGAGCTGCGAAAGCTCCGGCACGCCCTCGTCGAAATCGCCGACCAGCAGGGTCTCCAAGTCGCGGCCTCGGGCACGCATCCGTTCGCGCGGTGGGAGGACCAGAAGATCGTCAAGCGCCAGCGCTACGAGGAGCTGATCGATGAGCTCGGCTTCATCGCCCGCCAGGAGCTGATCTTCGGCACGCACGTCCACGTGGCGATCGATGGGCCCGACCGCGCCATCTACGTCGCCGACGGGATCCGGCTGTTCCTGCCACTGCTCCTCGCGCTGTCGTCCAACTCGCCCTTCTGGCGTGGCCGGCTGACGGGGATGATGTCCTCGCGCACGCCGGTATTCCGCGCGTTCCCGCGGGCCGGCGTCCCGCCTCACTACGGGACCTGGGAGATCTTCTCGAACCGGGTCGAGCAGATGATGCGCGGCGGCGCGATCGAGGACTACACCTACCTGTGGTGGGACGTCCGCCCACATCCGAACCTGGGTACCGTCGAGACGCGGATCTTCGACCAGCAGACGTCGCTGGAGCACACGATCGCGCTCGCGGCGCTCACCATCTCGCTGGCGCACCGGATGTACGCGCTCTACAACGCCGAGGAGCCGCTGGTGCGAGCTTCCCGACCGAGTTGATCGACGACAACAAGGTCCGCGCCGCCCTGCGCGGAATGGACGGGACGCTCATCGACTTTCGCCGCGGCGAGCGGCTGCCGGCGGAGCGGATGGCGGCGGCGCTGGCCGAGGAGCTCGGCGACGATGCCGCTCAGCTCGACTGCTCGGCCGAGCTCGACCTGCTCGACGATCTGCTCCGCGGCCGCACCGGGGCGCAGCGGCAGCTCCATTACTGGGAGCGCCACGACGAGGACCTGTCGAACCTCGTCCGGGAGATGGTCACCGACACGCGTCTGCTGAGCCGGTGGCGCCGGCGCCCGAGCACCGCCGCGCGGGTTATTCTGGTGGGCATGGCCGAGACGGAGCTGAGCGTCGTTTGCAAGAGCTGCGGTTCGGAGGTGAGCTCGTACGTCACCGAATGCCCGTACTGCGGCACCCGGCTGCGTAAGCGCGCGCCCAAGCTCGAGCGGCGCGGCGAGGTTCTCGAGCCGCGCGAGACCCGTCGCGACCGGCGCCGCCGCCGCACGGCTGAGCGCAGGGAACGCCGGGAGCGGTTGCGCCGCCTCTCGCTGACGGTCGAGCGCCCATACGTGACCCTAGCGGCGATCCTGCCCCGGCCGCCTTGGTCATCGTGCAGCGCGCCGCGGACCTCAGCCTGGTGCAAATCGGCGCCATCTCGAACATCGCGTCGGCGACTCCGTGGTGGCACTACCTCGCAGCGCCCTTCGTCTACGACAACATCGGCTACCTGTTCGCGATCGGGGTCGCCATGGCGCTGTTCGCCCCGGGCTCGAGCGGCGCCTCGGCAGCGGTCCCGACGGCGCTGCTGCTGATCGCCTGCGGCGCGCTCGGATGCGCTGGCGGCGCATGGGGCTCGACGATGTGTTCGGCGACGGGTTCACGGTCGCGGCGGGCGGCAACGGCGTCGCGCTGGGTGCGCTCTGCGCCTGGTTCATGATCCGCCGCGCGGACGCCCGCGACGATCCCACCGAGGAGCTCGACACGATCCCGCTCGTCGTCGCCGCGGTCGTGCTGCTGCTCCTGCCGGTGGTGGACGACTGGGCGAACGAGTGGGCGGGCATCGTCGGCGGGCTGGTCGGCCTGGCGGCGGGGTTCTCGGCGACCCTCGGGCGCCGGTAGGCAGCGCTCGGTGCCGGACAAGTACGTCACCCTCACGCCCGAGCTCTACGAATACCTGGTCGAGCACGGGGCGCGCCAGGACGACGTGCTGCGGCGCCTGGCGGACGAGACCGAGGGGCTCGGCGACATCGCGATCATGCAGATCGCGCCCGAGCAGGGCGCGTTCATGACCCTGCTCGTCCGCGCGATGGGGGCCCGGCGGGCCCTCGAGCTCGGCACGTTCACCGGCTACTCGGCGATCTGCATCGCCCGCGGCCTCGCGGAGGAGGGGATCCTGGTGACCTGCGACATCAACGGCGAGTGGACCGAGGTCGCGCGGCGCTACTTCGGGGAGGCGGGCGTGGCCGACCGGGTCGACCTGCGCCTCGGGCCGGCGCTCGACACCCTCCGCGAGCTCCCGGCGGACGAGCCTTTCGATTTCGCCTTCGTCGATGCCGACAAGGCCGAGTACCCGGACTACTACGAGGAGTGCCTGCGGCTCCTGCGGCCGGGTGGCGCTGATCATGCTGGACAACGTGCTGCGCGCGGGGCACGTCCTGGACGGGGACGACGACGACCCCCGCAACGTCGCGACCCGTGAGGTCAACGACCGCGCGATCGAAGATGAGCGCGTCGACGTCGCGATGCTGGGCGTCTCCGACGGCATCACCCTGGCCCTGAAACGCTGAGCGCCCGGGGAGGACGATCGAACATGGATCGCGCCGAGGCGATAGAGCGACAGCGCCGTGCGCTGATGTCGTTCGTGCGCCTCCTGGGCATGGGCGGCGATGGCTCCACCGCGATCGAACGCGACGGTGTGGTCGCCGCGGTCACGCCCGCCATCCCAGACCGGTCGATCCCGAACTCGGTCGCCTACCGTGACGCCGGCGCGCTGGCGGCCGTTCTCGACGAGCTCGCGGACGCGTACCCCAGGGCCGGCGTCCGGGCCTGGACGGTCTGGGTGCCGGAGGACGACCGGGAAGCCGCTGCGCTGCTGGAGGGGGCCGGCCACAGGCTCGACGCCACCCCCACGGCGATGATCGCCGATCTGGCGATGCTGCCCGAGGCCGACCCGGACGATCTCGACTGGGACGTCCGCGCGGATCCGAAGGTGCTCGCTCGGATCAACGACGAGGCGTACGGCTGGACGGTGGGAACCTTCGCCGGGGCCATGGCCGGATTCGGGACCGTTCACGGCCTGCGCCTCTACCAGGCGTGGGTCGACGGCGAGCCCGTGAGCGTCTTGGGCGCCTACGACAACGGCGACGATTGCGAGGTGTACTTCGTCGCGACCCTGGCCGAGCACCGCGGCAAGGGCCTCGCGCGCCGGCTGTTGCACCGGGCCCTGCTCGAGGCGCGCGACCGCGGCCTCGCCGTTTCGAGCCTGCAGGCCACGCAGATGGGCTACCCGGTCTACGCGCACCTGGGCTACGAACCGATCTGCAGGCTGGAGATGTGGGAGCGCCGGAAGTAAGGTCCCTCGGCTGAGGGCGCCGAGGGGCGGGAACGAGAAGGCTGCCGAGCAGGGATTGCGAGGCGGCTTTGGCCCCGCCCATGGATGGGGAAGGCCTTCTCGTCACGCCGCTCGGCGCCCCCTCTATATCGTGCGGGCGATGCCGGTTGACCAGGCCAGGCTGGATGCGGCGATCGACGCGCTCACCGACCGGGAGCGATTCCGCGACGCCGAGTCGGTCGTGGCGGCCGCGGCGCCGAAGCTCCAGCGGATCCTGGCCGAGGCGCTCGAGGAGGGCGGGTGGTTCGGTGAGGCCCGCGAGGCCGAGGTGCGAAAGGCTGCCGCGGCGTCCAGCGATTCCGAGCGCACGACGGCCATCGCGGACCCTGCTCGCGGAGGAGGCGCGGATGGGCATGATGGTCGGTGTCGCGGTTGGCTGGGCGCTTCACCGGGAACTTGACGATCCAAGCGATTCGACGGAGGAGGACTGATCGGATGGACATCCGCTTCATTGGCCACGCCACGTTCGAGCTCGCAGACGACTCCAGTCGCCTGCTCATCGACCCGTTCCTCGCGCCCAATAACCCGGTCGCGGGCGTGAGCGCCGACGACGTCGATCCGACGCACATCCTGATCACCCACGGCCATGCCGATCACGTCGCGGACGCCGTTGCGGTCGCGACGCGGACGGGCGCGCACTGCGTCGCCCTCGTGGAGCTCGCCACCTGGCTGGGAGAGCAGGGCGTCGAGAACACGTCGGACCCGAATCTCGGCGGCACGGTCGAGTTCGACTGGGGCTGGGTAAAGCTCGTGCAAGCGTTCCACACCGGCACGCTGCCGGACGGCACAGCCGTCGGCGGCCAGGCGGGGCTGGTGATCAATATCGGCGGTACCACCGTCTACCACCTCGGCGACACCTGCCTGTTCGGCGATCTGCGCCTGATCGCTGAGAGCACGCCGGTGGACGTCGCGCTGATGCCGATCGGCGGGCATTACACGATGGACCGGCGCGACGCGGCCGTGGCGGCGGAGCTCGTCGGCGCCGGGACGGTGATCCCCATGCACTACAACACGTTCCCGGCGGTCGAGGCCGACGCCGAGGCGTTCAAGTCCGACGTCGAATCGAGGACCTCGTCCCAGGTGGTGATCCTGAACCCGGGCGATACGCACTCGGTTTAGACGAATTTGGCCAGCCAGCCAGGAAGGGTGTTAGGCTGGGCGGTGATGTTGGTCGAGGAGCGTCTAGCGACGAGTCAGGCAGGTCAGGCGGCGAAGCCGCCGCAATAGAGATGGAAGCGAAGCCGCTCGAGGCGGACGAGACGGGGACCGAGACGGCCGAGGAAGCGGTCGCGAGGCGCACGGCGCGGACGCTCAGCGAGATCGCCCGGCAGGAAGGCTTCCAGGAGACCTCCGATCCGGCGCTCCAGGAGTCCGCGGACCGCGGCCAGGCGAAGCTTCTCTCCTACAAGGAGCTCTACCTGCTCTGGGAGCGCCAGCAGTGGGCGACGCAGGAGCTCGACTTCAGCCAGGACCGCATCGACTGGCACGAGCGGATCCCTCCGGAGGAGCGCTTCCAGCGGATGTACGGACTGTCCGGCTTCTTCATCGGCGAGCAGCGGGTGACCGACGAGCTGGGGCCGATCATGCGGGCCTGCCCGCAAGGAGGAGCAGCGGATCTTCCTCTCGACGCAGATCGCCGACGAGGCCCGCCACGTCCGTTTCTTCGACCGCTTCTACAGCGAGGTCGGGGTTTACGAGGGCACCGACGACCTTGCGGATCGGTTGCGCATGACCGAGGAGCACCTGAACGAGTCATTCGGCCAGCTCTTCGACGATCTCCTCCACAATCGCGTCGACCGCCTCGCAGCGGAGCCGGAGGACACGGAGGCGCTCGTCGAGGCGGTGACCCTCTACCACATGATCATCGAGGGGGCCCTGGCCCTGACCGGCCAGCACTTCATCATCGAGTACAACACCGAGCAGGAGACCCTGCCCGCCTTCGTCGAGGGCTTCAACAAGGTCGCCCGCGACGAGCACCGTCACATCGCGTTCGGCGTGCGCTTCCTGACCGACATGGCGCGCGAGGACGACCGCTACCGGCAGGCGATCCAGCGCATGATGGGCGAGGCGCTCCCGATCGCCGACGGGGTTCTCGACCCGCCTTGGGCCGAGGAGGACGACTGGGAGCTGTTCGGCTACTCGCGCGACCGAGACGCACGCCTTCGCCGCCCAGTGCCTCACGCGGCGAATGAAGGTGATCGGGCTCGCCTAGGCGCTGACCGGTGGGGGCCGTCCCGCCGTCCGTGTACGACCCGGTGCCCGTGTCGGTGGGCGGGGGGGCCGTGTCCGGGGGAGGAGTGACCGGCGGCGGATTTGGCCCGGTGGTGGTGCCGGTGGGTCGCCCGTCCCACTGCCGTCTGCCGTGGTCCCGTCGCCAGTCCCGCTCCCGTCCGTCGTAGTCCCGTCGCCCGTGGTCGTGGTTTCGGTCCCGCCGGTGTCGGTGGGGGCGGTGGCAGGCTCGGTCGCAGCCGGCGTCGGTGGTCGTGGTCGTCGGCCGGGGGCGCCGTGTCGGTCGGTGCTGCATCCGCCGCCGGCGCGGGCTCCGTGGACGCGGCGGGCGTCGCCGCCGGGTCGGACGGCGCGGGCGCGGGAGGAGTGCTCGGGGCCGGCGCGGGCGCGGCGGCGGCGTCTGCTCGAGAATGCTCCACAGTCCAGTTGTCTGCCGGCTGCGCGATGGCGGTTGCGTGCTGGGGCGTGGGGCCTGCCGAGCTGAGATGGTCGGCCCCCACTGCACCGGCCGTGATGAGCGCTGCCGTGGCCACGCCGACCGCGGCCTTCGCGCCGACGACGCCGCCCACGGCGCCGAGCGCTCCGCCGAGCGTGATGCCCGGACCCGCCGGCAGCGGCTGCGACCCCGCCGACCGAACCGGCGACGCCGCCAACGGAGCCCGCGGCGCCGACCGATCCTGCGGCGCCGGCGCCCGCCGCGCCGGCGCCTCCCCCGGCGGCCCCGCCCGCGCCTCCGGCTGATCCTGCCGTCCCACCGCCGAGCTCGCAGAACTCGTCGGACCCACCGCTGCCGAGCTTGAAGCCGAAGAGCTTCCCGAACTACCGCGAGCAGCCCGACCGGCGCGAGCCCGGCGAGCGACCTGGACGTCGAGCGAAGCTGCGCCACGGAAGCGCCGGCATGAGGGGCATTCCTTGACGTGGCGCCGCGCCGGGCCCGGAGAGCTTCCCCAGCCCCTCGGCGGCCTCGGCGAGCTCCAGCCGCACATCGTCGCACGCGATGATCCGGGCCTCGCTCGCCTCGGCGAGCGAGATGCGCGCGCGGACGAGGAGGGACTTGACGGCCGGCGAGCGTGATCCCCATCGCCTGCGCGATCTCGGTGTAGTTCAGGCCGTCGAGCTCGCGCATGCACGAGCGCGCTTCGCTGCGTCTCGGGGAGCTCGTGGACGTCGGCGACGATCGTCCGCAGCTCCTCTCGCCGCTGGACCCGGTCGAGCGTCGGTCGTCCCGTTCGCATAGGGATGGACGTCCATCGACTCCTGCCCGTCGGCGGCGGGCTTGCGCAGATGGTTCAGGCAGCGGTTCCGCGCGATCCGATACAGCCACGGCCGCGCCGTTGATCGGCCGCCCATCCGCGAGCATCGCGGTATGCGCCGCAACGAACACCTCCTGGAGGACGATCCTCCGCATCCTGGCTCGAGCCGACCATGTGCCGGCAGAAGACTGAGCAGCCGCGCCTGATACCGGTCGAACAGCACCTCGAACGCCCGGTCATGGCCGTGCCGAATCAGGGCGACGAGCTTCTCGTCGCTCTGCAGGCGAAGCAGCGGCGAACGCCGCGCGAGCAGCCCGCTATGGCCGGCGGTTGTTAGGGCCGAGGCTTCCATGGATGCCCGTCTCCTGGAACACGCTACAGCCGAAATAGTTGCTGTCAAGGCGCGTCGCCCGAAAACGGAGTGCCCGGGGCGGGACTCGAACCCGCAAGCCCTTTCGGGCGGCGGCTTTTAAGGCCGCCTGACTTCACCTGTTTGTCGACCCGGGCGCCCGAAGATCGTAGCCGCGCCGAACGGCCGTCCCTACTCGCCGCGGACCACCCGGATGTTGAACTGCGGCGGTGCCCTGAGCGCCCATCAGCCGTATCCACAGCATCAGGTACATCTCGGGGCCTCGCGCCGCCGTGATGTCGCCAAGGTCGATGATGTCCCCGGAGAGCCAGCCGAACGTCTCGAGGAGCTCGATCACCTGGGCCTTCGCCCGCGCGTCGTTGCCGCAGACGAACAGGTTGGTCGACTCGCTCAGCGAGTCCGGCGCGACCATCACCGCCGCGGTGACGGTGTTGAAGGCCTTGACGACCTTCGTCTCGGGAAACGCCTGCTGAATGCGCTCGGCCAGGCTGTCGTCATTGGCCACGCTGAGGGTCGGGCGGCCCCCCTCGTGGAACTCGAGTGCGTTCGCGACGTCCACGAGCACCTTTCCGGCGAGGTTCTCGGCCCCGGCCGCTTGCAGCGCCTCCAGCGACGCGCCGCCCTTCGTCGCGTTGATCACCAGCTCCGCGGACTCGGCGGCATCGGCGAAGGTCCCCTCGCTCGCGAGATCGCCGGCCGACCGAGCCCAGTCGAGTGCCGCCTCGTTGCCCCCCTGCCGCGACCCCATCCGCACCTCGTGCCCGAGCTCGACGAGCTTGTCGGCGAGCGTTCGCCCGACAACCCCGGTTCCAAGCACTCCGATCCGCACCCCGCCACCCTATCTGGGCGGCGGTGCGGAGCCGTGCGTCAGCAGGTGGGGGCGACGGCGAGTCAGGCAAGTAGGGGGAGCAGGTGGCGGACGATCAGCCAGTGCGTCGCCCGCGGGGATCCGCGTCAGCAAGTAGGGGGGCGGCGAGTCAGGCAAGTAGGGGCAGCAAGGTTGGGGACGATCGGCGAGTGCGTCGGCCCCCGCTAACTCTTCAATCGCTGCTCCCACCGGCGGCGATTGAAGACTTGACCTTCTCCTGGGAGGTCAACTCTTCAATCGGTTGCATCGGGTCGGGCGAGTGAAGGGTTAGCGGCACCGGGCCGGGCCGTGGCGGCCCCGCGGGGCCGCGCGTCAGCAAGTGGGGCGGCCGGGGCCTCCCCTCGGTGCACTGGGGGAGTTGACCACGCCATAGGGGGGCAAAGTCCCCCAGAGCGTCGCTGCGGAGGGCCGCTTCGCGCTACAGCTGCACCCAGACCGTCTTGGTCTCCAGGTATGCGTCCAGGTTGGCGTGGCCCTTCTCGCGGCCGATGCCCGATGCCTTGTAGCCGCCGAACGGGGCCGCGGGGTCGCCGCCGCCCCAGGTGTTGACGTAGACGTTGCCGGCTTGGAGCATCGAGGCGAGCCTGTGCGCATTGGAGACGTCGCGGGTCCACAGGCCGGCGGCGAGGCCGTAGTCGGTGTCGTTGGCGCGGCCGGCGACCTCCTCGAGGTCGTCGAACGGCATCGCGACCAGGACCGGGCCGAAGATCTCCTCTCGCGCGATGCGCATCGAGTCCTCGACGCCGACGAAGAGGGTGGGCGAGACGAAGTAGCCGCCACCGTCGGCGCCGTCGGGTGAGCCGCCGGCGGCGAGCTCGGCGCCGTCCTGGACGCCGGAGTCGATGTAGCCCTTCACGCGGTCGAACTGCTCCCGGGAGACCAGCGGGCCGAGCTGCGTCTCGGGGTCGAGGCCGGGGCCGACCTTCGCCTCGCGGGCGTAGTCGGCGAGCCGCTGGGTGACCTCGTCGAAGAGATCGCGCTGGACGAACAGGCGCGAGCCGGCGTTGCAGGCCTGGCCGGAGTTGAAGTAGATGCCCTCGTAGGAGCCCTTGATCGCCCGGTCGAGGTCGGCGTCGGGGAGGATGATGTTCGGGCTCTTTCCGCCGAGCTCGAGGGTGACGCGCTTCAGCGAGCGCCCGCACTTCGCGCCGATCTCGCGTCCGACCTCGGTCGAGCCGGTGAAGGCGACCTTGTCGACGCCCGGCTCGTCCACCAGCGCGGCGCCGGTGCTGCCGTCGCCGGTCAGCACGTTGAGGGTCCCCCCGGGGAAGCCCGCCTCGAGGGCGAGCTCGCCGAGCCGCAGGGCGGTGAGCGGCGTCTGCTCGGCGGGCTTGAGGATGGTCGGGCAGCCCGTCGCGAGCGCCGGGGCGACCTTCCACATCGCCATCAGGAGCGGGAAGTTCCACGGGACGATCTCGGCGCAGACCCCGACGGGCTCGCGGACCGTGTAGCAGAGGACGTCGCGGGCCGAGACCGGGATCGTCTCGCCCTCGATCTTGGTCGGCCAGCCGGCGTAGTAGCGCAGGTGGTTGACGGTCGCCGCGATGTCGCCCTTCGCGGCCGCGAGCGGCTTGCCGTTGTCGAGCGACTCGAGCTCGGCCAGCTCGGCGCCGTTTGCCTTGATCAGCTCCGCGAGCGCGTGCATCAGGCTCGAGCGCTTGGCCGGGTTGATCTTGCGGAGCGGTCCGTCCAGCGCGTCGCGCGCGGCGGCGGCTGCCCGGGCCGCGTCCTCGGGTCCGGCGAGCGCGATCTCGCAGATCACGTCCCCGGTCGCCGGATCGATCGTCTCGAACGTGTTTCCCCGGGCGCCCTCGACGTGCTCGCCACCGATCAGAAGCAGCCTCGGGCTCGAGTCGACGAACTGGCGGGCGGCCGGGGAGAGGGCGTCGGCGGTGGCGGTGGACATCACCGGGATCGTAGTGGGCAGCGCTCGATCATCAGACGGTGGGCGCCCGATCGCCTCGACCCGCGGCCACAGTTGAAATTCGACCACCGTGACCTAGGCAAGACGGCGGCAAAATGCGATCCTTCCGAAGGGATGGAGAGGCCGCAAGCAGACGTCGAGACTCGCCTGGCGGCGCAGCACGCGCTGACCCGGGAGCTCCTCGCGTCCGACACGGTCGAGCAGGCGGCGCCGGTGTATCTGTCGGCGATCGGAACCCTTCTGGGGTGGGACGCCGGGGCGCTGTGGGAGATACGGCAGCGCGACCGGATGTTCCATTTCGTCCACGGCTGGCAGCCCGGGACGATTGAGCTCGAGACCCTCTGGACCGAGAGTCGCCAGCTTCGAATGGGTCGCGGGACGGGCTTCCCGGCCGCGCGTGGGAGCGCGGCGAGATCGTCTGGGTCGACGAGCTCCAGGGCGGAGCAGGGGCTCCCCCGCGGCGATCTGTTCGCCGAGCTGGGCCTGAAGGGGGCCCTCGCGATCCCGGTGCCCGTCGGACCGCCCGAGAACGTGCTGGGCGTCGCCGAGTTCTACACGACCACACCCTCCCCCTTCGACGACGAGCTCATGGGGCTGTTGATCGGATTCACCGATCAGCTCGCGATGTTCATGACCCGGCGCCGGGCTGAGAGCGCGCTGCGGGAGAGCGAGGCGCTCAAGTCCGCCATGCTCGGGTCGGCGTACGACTGCGTGATCGGCATGAATCACCTCGGCCTGGTCATGGAGTTCAACGAGGCCGCTGAAGAGACGTTCGGATACAGCCGCGACGAGGTGATGGGCCAGGAGCTCGCGGAGCTCTTAATCCCGCCCGACCTGCGTGAGCGTCACCGGCAGGGACTCGCGCGCTACCTCGAGACCGGCCGCGTCCCGCATCCTGAACGAGAGGATCGAGCTCACGGCGATGCGCCGCGACGGCTCCACGATCCCGGTCGAGCTGGCGATAACGCAGATCCCGGACAGCGATCCACCGATATTCACCGGCTACGTGCGCGAGACCAGCGACCGGATCGAGGCGGAGCGGATCCGCGCCCATCTGGCGGCGGTCGTCGAGGACACTCAGGAGGCGGTGATGAGCAAGGACCTGAACGGCATCATCACCTCCTGGAACGAGGGAGCGCGGCGGCTCTACGGCTACACGCCCGAGGAGGCGATCGGCGAGCCGATCTCGATCCTGATCCCGCCGGACCACGGCCCCGAGGAATGGCGGATCCTGGACCGGATCCGCCGGGGCGAGCGCGTCGACCCCTACGAGACCGAGCGCATGCGCAAGGACAACGTGCGGATCGACGTGTCGCTCACCGTCTCGCCCATCAAGGACCCGATCCTCGGCGTCACCGGCGCGTCGATCGTCGCCCGGAACATCACCGCGGAGAAGCGGCGCCGCAGCGCTCAGGAGTTCCTCAGCCGCTCCGCGGCGGCACTCGAGGCCTCGCTCGACTTCGACGAGATCGCCAAGACCATCGTCCAGACGGCGGTGCCCGACCTGGCCGAGATCTGCCTGATCGACCTCCTCGAGGAGGACGGCAGCATCGGGCGGGCGACCATCGCAGCGGCGGATCCGCGGAACGCGGCGGAGCTCGAGGCCATTCGCCGCGAGCGCCCGCTCGAGCTCGACGGGGACCACCCCGTCGCTCGCGTCCTGCAGACAGGGAGACCGCTGGTGCTGCACAACCTGAAGGAGCCCTCGGTCCAGAACGAGGTGGCCCAGAGCGAGGAGCATCAGGAGTTCATGGCGCGAGCCGACTACAACTCCGCCGCGGTGGCGCCGATGTTCGCTCGCGGGCGCCTGGTGGGCGCGCTCTCGTTCCTGCACGTCGCGAACGACCGGCGGTACGACCAGGACGACCTCGAGCTGATCGAGGACCTGGCCGCCCGATCCGCGATGGCCCTCGACAACGCGCGGCTCTACGCGGACCGGGATCGCATCGCCATGGTGCTGCAGCGGGGGCTGCGCCCCGACGAGCCACAGCCCATTCCGGGCCTGGAGCTCTCGGTGGTGTTCGAGGCCGCCGGCGAGGGGGTGGAGCTCGGCGGTGACTTCTACGACGTCATCCCCGTCGGCGACACCCATTACGTGCTGGTCGGCGACGTTGCCGGGCATGGCGCGGAGGTGGCCGCCTACACGGCGCAGATCCGCCACACGGTCCGGGCGCTCGCCCTCTTCGGCACAGACCCGGCGGACATCGTGGAGCGCGTGAACACCGTGCTCCTGGAGACCGACACGGGCGAGCGCTTCGCCACGCTCCAGCTAGCCCGCATCGAGACGAGGGAGTCCGGAGCCATCGACGTCGAGCTCGCGAGCGCCGCCCACCCGCCGGCCGTGCTCGTGCGCCGCGAGGGCGCCACCGAGACGCTCAGCGGCGGCGCGATCGTCGGGGTGTGGCAGCGGGTGGACGTCGCCGTTCATCGCTTCACGGTGGAGCCGAGCGAGACGCTGCTCCTCTACACGGACGGCTGGCTCGAGGCGGGCCCCGTCGATGCCCACCGCACGCCCGAGGAGCTCGCCGGGGAGCTCGCCGCAATCGCAGACGACGACCTCGACACGGTGCTCGAGCGCCTGCGGGCCGATGCCGTCGCCCGGGGCGGGACCGAGCTCCGGGACGACCTCGTGTTGCTGGGCCTGCGTCCAACCGGTTCGCGGGAGCCCGCCGCGGCCTGAGCAGCACCGCTCTGGGCGGTGGACTAATGCCACCTGGCGGCGGCGGTGCTGCCAGAATTCCGGTCCATGGCGCTGCCGGCGCTGTCTCGCCTATATCGCCGGCTTGGCCGGCACTACCCGTACGCCTTCCTCACGATCGAGCTGCAGAGCGCGTTCGTGATCACGGCTGCGACCCTCGCCCTCTTCAGCTTCTACTACAACGCCTCGGCGTCTGACTACGTGAAGGTCACCGTGGTCGCGCTGGTGCTGACCGGCGCGGCCGTGGCGATCACGCTCGCCCGCACGTTCCCGCTGATGCGCCCGATCCGCGACTGGCTGGACGGCGAGCGCGATTCCGCAGAGCACCATGCGCGCATGGGCCGCGTCGGTCGCGCTCCCCCTCAACCTCATCCGGCGGGACCTCTGGGTCCCGGTCGGCGTCGCGATCGTCCCGACCTGCGTATGGGCCGTGGTCGTGCTGGACCTTCCGTGGCCGGCGTTCTTCCCGCTGCTCGCGGGGTCGATGGTCGCGCTCGGGTACTCGGCGATCCTCCACTACCTGATCCTCGAGGCGGGGCTGCGGCCCGTGCTGCTGGACATCAACGCGTGCGAGGAGGCCCCGCGCATGAACGCCGCCGGCCTCCGCGATCCCGCTGCGGCTGCGCCTGATGACCGCGCTGCCGCTCATCAACATCATCACCGGGCTCGTCGTCGCCGCCTTGAGCTCGTCCGGGGGCGGCGGCTCCGCGCTGGGCGTGGATGTCCTGATCGCCGTCGGCGTCGCGACGACGATCTCGCTGGAGCTGACCGTCCTGTTCGCCAAGTCGATCGTCCGCCCGATCGCCGACCTGCAGCGCGCCACCGAGGCCGTGCGCGAGGGCCGCTACGACGGCTCGGTGCCCGTCACCACCGGTGACGAGCTCGGGCGAGCTGGCGGCGTCGTTCAACCAGATGGTCGAGGGGCTCGCCGAGCGCGAGCGCCTGCGGGAGGCCTTCGGCACCTACCTCGACAAGTCGGTCGCTGAGTACATCCTGAGCGAGGGGTTCAGCGAGGAGGGGGAGGAGGCCGAGGTCTCGATCCTCTGTGTGCGACGTGCGTGACTTCACGAGCTTTGCGGCCCAGGCCGACGCGAAGGAGGTGGTGATGCGCCTGAACGCGCTGTTCGCCGTGGTGGTGCCGATCGTCAACCGGCACGGCGGGCACGTCGACAAGTTCGTCGGGGACGGGCTCCTGGCGATGTTCGGCGCTCCCGAGCCCTTCACCGACCACGGCGACCGCGCGGTGCGCGCCGCGTGCGAGATGGCGAGGGTCGTGAACTCCGAGGACGAGCCGGGCTTTCGCATCGGGGTCGGCGTGAACAGCGGGCGCGTCGTCGCCGGGTCCATCGGCGGCGCGGGGCGGCTCAACTTCAGCATCATCGGCGACGCCGTCAACGTCGCCGCCCGGGTCGAGTCGGCGACCCGCGAGCTTGACGAGGAGGCCCTGATCACCGAGGCCACGGCGAGGGAGCTGTCCGACGACATCGAGCTGACCGACTGCGGGATGCATGAGCTGAAGGGACTGCCGGAGCCACTGCGACTGTACGCGCCGCGGATTCGCGAGGCCGCCGGCGTGCAGCCCGGCGAGGAGCCGCTCGCGGCCGGGCGCGGTGACGGCGGGCGCGGCGACCTCCACCCGACGCGGGGCGAGCCGGGGAGAGCAGGCGCACCGGAGGCCTGGCTCCGCTCTGATCGGCGCGAGCGGGTAGTACGCTCGCGCCGATGGCGACGCCGGAGCAGACCGCTCGGGTAACCGGCGACGAGGCCGGCGGGGCCGTTCATGGCGGACGGCTGGTCGCGCGGACCCTCGCCTCGCGCGGGGTCAGCCATCTGTTCAGCCTCTCCGGCGGGCACCTCTTCTCGATCTACGACGGGTGCAGGGAGGAGGGGATCGAGGTCGTCGACACGCGCCACGAGGCGTCGGCGGCCTGGGCGGCCGAGGGGTTTGCGAAGGCGACGCGCCGCCCGGGCGTGTGCGCGCTGACGGCCGGGCCGGGGGTGACCAACGGGATGAGCCCGCTCGCCGGGGCGCAGCAGAACCGTTCGCCGCTGGTGGTGCTCGGGCGGTCGTGCGCCGGAGATGCGCTGGGGGTCGGGATCGCTCCAGGAGATCGACCACTTGCCGTTCGTCGCGCCGCTGACCAAGTCAGCGCAGACCGTCAAGGAGACCGTCACGGATCCCGGAGCTGACGGCGACCGCGATCGACGAGGCGCTGGCGCAGCCGAGCGGCCCGACCTTCGTCGACTACCCGCTCGACGTCGTCTTCCAGGAGGCGGTCGCCGAGGTCCCCGAGCCGCCGGTGCGTTCGGCCGGCGGCGTCGCCGACCGCTCCGACGAGGCCGCGGCGCTGTTGGCCGGCGGCCGAGCGCCCCGCGATCATGGCCGGCACGGGCCTCTACTGGGCTAAGGCTGAGGTCGAGCTTCAGAGTTTGGCGGAGGCGCTCGAGTATCCCCGTCTTCCTGAACGGGATGGGGCGGGGGTGCCTTCCGGCCGATCACGAGCTGTCCTTCTCGCGCGCACGCGGCAAGGGGCTGAAGGAGGCGGACGTCGCGCTCGTCGTCGGGGTGCCGCTGGACTTCCGCCTGGGCTTCGGCGGCGTCGTTCGGCGAGGAGACGAAGATCGTCTTCCTCGATGTCGAGCCCAGCCGGCTGGCGGCGACGCGCCAGGCGGAGATCGAGCTCGTCGGCGACATCCCGAGCACCCTCGTCGCCCTTCGCGAGTCCGCCGAGGCCGCCGGTGGGGAGCGCCGCCGCGACGATCCATGGCTCGCCGCGCTTCGCGAGACGGAGTCGGAGAGGCGTGAGGGGGAGCGCGGCGACCTCAACGACGAGCGCGCCCCCCTCCATCCGGTGCGCGTCTACAGGGAGCTCGAACGACCTCCTCGACCGGGACGCGATCGTGATCGGCGACGGCGGCGACTTCGTCTCCTACGCGGGCCGCTTCATCGAGACCCACGTGCCGGGCGCGTGGATGGACCCCGGGCCGTTCGGCTGCCTCGGTGCCGGGCCCGGCCAGGCGATCGGCGCCGCGAAGGCGCATCCCGGCCGGCAGATCTGCCTGCTCCTGGGCGACGGTGCGTTCGGCTTCTCCGGGCTCGAGTTCGACACCATGGCCCGCCACGACCTTCCGGTCGTCGGCATCGTCGGCAACAACGGCATCTGGGCGCTCGAGCACCACCCGATGAAGTTCCTCTACGGCTACTCGCTTGCCGCCGAGCTCCGCCCCGCCACCCGCTACGACCGGATCGCCGATGCACTGGGCTGCCATGCGGAGCTCGTGTCGCGGCCCGACGAGCTGCGCCCGGCCCTGGAGCGCGCGTTCGCGGCCGGCCGCCCAGCGCTGGTGAACGTCCTCACTGACCCGGAGGTGGTCTACCCGCGCAAGGCCGTTCTGGCCTGACCCGCCCTCACAGAATCGGTGGAAGCCCCGGAAAGTAAGGCGCACACTGGGACGCGAGAGGGGATAGTCTGCCGACCGAAGAACCAGTCGGTGCTCTGACCGGGCTCGACTCGCGGGCTTCCCAGTGGAAGGATTACGAGAGGAGGACCGATTGGACTTCCAGGTCAGCACCACACCGATCGACGGCAAGGGCGGATTGATCGTCTCGGTCGAGGGCGAGCTGGACATCGCGACCGTTGGGCGGCTGACGGATCCCGTCGCCGCGGCAGTCGACAACGGACGCCATCTCGTGCTCGATCTCTCGGCGTGTCCGTTCATCGACTCGACTGCCTTGGCCTTCGTGCTTCGCACTCACTCCGCGCTTACCGCGGAGGGAAAGGCGATGGCCGTCGTCGCCGGTCGCGGCGAGGTCCGGAAGCTCCTCTCCTTGACCGCGATCGACCGAAGCGTTCCGGTGTTCGCGAAGCGCGGTGATGCCGTCGCCTTGCTCGGCGCGAGCGCGGCCACCGGAGCCGCTGAGCCGCGAGGGTCCACTCCGGCCCCAATCGCCGGGAGACCGTCGGCGTAGCCTCCCGGGCCTGATCAGCGAGCCTGGCCCAGGGATGAGGCTGGGCTCTGCTCAACCACTCCTCTCTGGCTAACCGGCCAACTGGCGCACAGGTTCCCGTTTTCCGCTAAGAACGGGTGGGTACTGGCGTTGGCAAGCGGCAACCGCTCCATCAGGACGGACGGGGCCGCCACGGAGGGACGGAGAGAGTGCGACGTAGGCATCTGGTGTGCATCGGCATCGTCGTCGCGATGGCGGCGACGGCTGACGGGTGCCGTGAACGCAAGCGCCGGTGGACTCGTCGGCGGCACCACGGGCACGGTCAAGGACACGACCGGCGACGTCACGGGAACCGTCAATGACACGACCGGAAACGTCACCGGAACCGTCAATGACACGACCGGGAGCGTGGGGGACACCACCGGGAGCGTGACCGGCACCGTCAGCGGCACGACCGGTGGCGGAAGCACATCGGGCACCGTCCCCAGCACTGGCACCGTTCCCAGCACGAGCACCACGGGCACGACCGGGACCACGGGCACGACCGGGACCACGGGCACCACCGGCACGACCGGCACCACGACCTCCGGCTACGGTGGCGGCGCGGCGGGGCCGGGCGGCAGCGGGGGCTCCGGCGGAGACCGCAAGACCAGGGCCGAGCGCAGAGCCCAGCGTAAGAAGGAGCGTCAGGAGGAGCGCAAGGCTGAGCGCAGACACCACCGGCGAACCAGCATGTCCGTCCCGAAGCCCCCGCTGCGAGAGCCGAGCGGGCGCCCGACGAAGACGAACCCGACGGCGACCTTCGCCCCCTTCGGTCCCGCGCCGCTGGGCGTTCCGAGCTTCATCATCAAGCAGTTCGAGATCCCTCCGTTCCTGCTCCCGATCTACCAGGCGTGCGGGACGCAGTACGGAATCCCGTGGCAGGTGCTCGCCGGCATCAACAAGATCGAGACCGCCTTCGGGACCAACCTCAACGTTTCGAGTGCCGGCGCGCTGGGCTGGATGCAGTTCATGCCGGAGACGTGGAAGGCGTACGGAACCGATGCGAACGGCGACGGGCGCCGCGACCCCTACAACCCGGTCGATGCGATCTGCTCCGCAGCTCGCTACCTGAAGGCCAACGGGGGTGACAGTGACATCCGCGGAGCGCTGTTCGCCTACAACAACGCGGGCTGGTACGTGGACGAGGTGCTCCTGTACGCGCAGCAGTACGGCAAGCTTCCGGAGGACCTGGTGGGCTCGCTGACCGGGCTCACCCAGGGGGCGCGCTTCCCCGTCCCGGCGAAGGTCAGCTACGCGGACGACATCACCGAGCGCCAGGCAGCGCAGCGCGCGAAGCCGAAGCAGGGCGCGACCGGCAACGTTGCGGATGTCGTCTCAAGCTCACCTACACGTCGAGGGATCAACATCTATTCCCGCGACGGCGCTCCGGTCGTCGCCGTCAACGATGGCACGATCCAGCGCATCGGCCACGACCAGAAGCTGGGCAACTACGTCGTGCTGCGCGACAGCTACGGCAACCGGTTCACCTACGCGGAGCTCGGTCGGGTCGCGCGGACATACCCGGTGCCCAAGGGCGACGCCTCGCAGACCAAAGGCAAGGCCCCGCAGACGAAGGGCAAGGCCCAGCAGACGAAGGGCAAGGCCCAGCAGAAGGCGGCCAAGCCAGATCGCCAGGCGGATGCCAAGGACGTGGGACGGCGTCTGTTCGCGCTGCCCATGCGGCCGAACAACCGCGACCAGGCGCTGTTCACGGGACAGCTCACTCAGCTCACGCCGCCCGACTCGACGAGCAGCGGGTACGTCGATCGCAAGTCCCACACGAAGTCGAAGTCGATGGTCATGCGCCCGCTCCGCAAGGGATCCCACGTTGTGGCGGGAACGGTGCTCGGCCACATCGAAAAGCAGGGTTCGCTCGCCCCGCACGTGAGCTTCGCGATCCGGCCGGCGGGAAAGAACTCTCCCCGGATCGATCCCAAGCCCATCCTCGACGGTTGGAAGCTCCTCGAGGCGACGGCGATCTACCGGGCGGCTGGCCAGAACCCGTTCTCGGACAGCGGCGAGTCCAACGTCACTCAGGACCTGCTGATGCCCAAGCCGCAGCTCGAGCGCCGGGTGCTCGCCGACCCGCGCCTGTCGATCTACTCCTGCGGCCAGACGGACATCCGCACGGGGCAGATCGATCAGCGCATCCTCGCGGCGATGGAGTACCTGGCCGACAAGGGCTTCACCCTCACAATCACCTCGCTCAAGTGCGGCCACAGCACGATGACGACCGCGGGCAGCGTGAGCGAGCACTCGACCGGCGACGCGATGGACATAGCCGAGATCAACGGCGTTCCGGTCATGGGCCACCAGGGCCCCGGATCACTGGCGGACTCGCTCATCAACGCGCTGCTCGAGCTCCAGGGCACGATGCAGCCGCACCAGGTGATCTCGCTGGAGGACCTGCCCGGACCGATCAGCTTTGCGCTACCCGACCACTACGACCACGTCCACGTCGGCTACTACCCCTCGGGCTCCAGCGAGCCCTCTAAGGGCAAGCAGACCGCCTCGCTCCTGAAACCCGACCAGTGGAAGCAGCTCGTCGGTCGCATCGGTGAGATCCAGAACCCGAGCGTGCCGACCCACCCCTCCAAGTACTCGCTCCGCGACCAGAACAAGAAGGACCGCCGCTACATCGGCGACTAGGGCCGCGCGGTTCGCGGGATCACGCCCCGTGGCAGACTCCTGGCTGTCCCCACCCGAAGGAGATAGCGAATGCCCGAAGCGTCCGGCCCCCTGAACGGCGTCGACTTCATCACCGTCTCGACGCAGGACTACGACCGCGCCGCGCAGTTCTACGGCGAGACGCTCGGCCTGCCGTTCGGCAAGCGCTGGGGCGACATGCCCGCCGGTGAGTTCGAGACCGGCAACCTCACGATCGCCGTCATGCAGTCGGACGCCTTCGGCGTCGACTTTCGCACCAACAACCACCCGATCGAGTTCCACGTCGACGACTTCGAGGGCGCGAAGGCGGAGCTCGAGTCGCGCGGGGTCGAGTTCAGGGGCGACGTCATCGACTCTGGCGTCTGCCTGCAGACCTTCTTCCGGGACCCCGACGGCAACACCCTGGCGATCCACCACCGCTACGCACCGAAGGACGCGAAGCCCGGCGATTGACGCGGCGTACCGAGGGGCGTGCCGAGAAGACCCTTCCCCATCCGTGGGTCGGGGGGCTAAAGCCGCCTCGCAGTCCCTGCTCGGCAGTCTTCTCGTCTCGCCCCTCGGCACCCCTTAGCCGAGGTCCTCCCGCGGCTGGGTCAGCCGCACCGAGTTCCCGGACGGGTCGCGGAAGCCCGAGTCGACGCCGTACGGGCGCTCCTCCGGCTCCTCGCTGAACTCGACGCCGCGGCCCTTCAGCTCCTCGTATGAGGACTCAACGTCGTCGGTCGTCAGGAAGATGGTTCCGGCGAAGCCCTTGGCCATGAGGTTGCGCACCTGCTCGGCCGTCTCGCCGTCCATCACGGGTGGGCCCGGGATCGCCATCAGGACGATCGCTGTGTCCGGCTGCCCGGCGGGCCCAACGGTGAGCCAGCGGAAGTCGCCCAGCTCCGGGAGGGTCACGTCCGAGCGCACCTCCATGCCGACCTTCTTCGTCCAGAACTCGAGCGCCTCGTCCTGGTCGTCGACCCAGAGCTGTGCGGTGGAGATCTTGATCACTGCGTCCTCCTTTGATCGAGGTCGTGTACTCGCCGCCGGAAGCTAGCCGGGCCCGGCCCGGTCCGCTTATCGAAACGTGCTGTATCGCGGCCGTCCGTACACGCGCTGCACGCACCACGGAATCCGGGCGCGATGGGAGGCTGGTGGAAAGCTCGCGCGATAGGCGGTGGGGCTCATCCCGTAGGCGCGCGTGAAGCTCGTCGTGAACGAGGCGAGGCTCCGGAGCCCGACCGAGAGACAGACGTCCGTCACGGAGCGATCGGTGTTCCGAAGCAGCGCCGCGGCGCGCTCGAGCCGCCGCGTGAGCAGGTACGCGTGCGGCGGGTCGCCGAAGGCCCGCCGGAACTCCCGGCTGAAGTGCGCGCGCGACAGCCCCGCGGCGCGCGCCATGTCGCTTACGTCCAGGGGCTCGAAGTAGCGCGCGTCGGCCAGGTCCCTCGCGCGAAGCAGATGACGGGCGGTCGGCGCATAGGCCATTTGACTGTTAGGACCGGTCGATCGCGCGATACTGATCGCAGTGTCGCAGGAGAACGTCGACGTGGTCCGGCGGATCTACGCGGTCTGGGCGAAGGAGGGTTCACCCGTTCCGTCCGGATTGCTCGATCCCGAGATCGAATGGGTCAACCCGCCGGACGCGGTGGAGCGCGGAACGCACCGCGGCCTCGACGCCTTTGCCGGCGCGGTCGATGCCGTCTCGGACACCTTCGAGGGAGTCGGCGTGGACATCGACGAGATCCTCGACGCCGGCGACCGGGTCGTCGTCCTCGCAACGCTGCGCGGCCGCGGGCGCGGCAGTGGCGCCGACGTCGAGCGCCGCCAGGGCTACGTGTGGACGCTCCGCGACGGCAAGGTGATCCGGTTCCAGTGGTTCAACAAACCCGACGACGCGATGAGCGCCGCCGGGGTTCACTGCTAGCGGCCGGGTCTCGCGCTACGCACAGAGGTCCAGCTTCATCGTGCCCCCCGAGCCCTGGCCGGGGAAGAAGAAGCGGGCCTTGGAGAAGACGCGATGACCGCAGCGCTGCACGGGGTCCTTGAGCCTGATCCGAACGCGGGACTTCGCCCCCATGCTCGCGATGTTCTTGCCCTTCCCACGCGCGTGCGTGCGGTGCCAGACATCCCATCGGTCGCGCTTCGTGCGCACGTAGAACGCCTCCGCCTGCGGCTTGCCGCGCTCGTGGAACGTGCAGCGCCTCGGCGTCACGCGGTACACGCGCTTGCCGCTTGCCGTTGTTCTGGCCGACGCAGACCACCTGCGTCTTGTGCCCGCTCCGAGCGATGGCCCCGGTCGGCACGGCGACCGCCAGCGTCAGCGCCCCGCAGACGACGATTCCGATCAGCTTCATCCCTACCTCCTCTTGACGCCTTTGCGAAAGATACGCCCAGGGGAAAGGGCGATAGGCGAGCAGCGGGTCTGAAATCAAACACCCCCGCGGACGCCGCTTAGGTATGGATGGGCAGGCCCCTCTTGTTACGATCTCCCTCGTTCGGTCGACCCGGGAGGGGGTTTCATGTATTGGGCTCGGAGGGTTCTTTGGCTCGGTACCGTTGGGCTGCTCGTCGCTGCGCTGCTCGGGACTACGTCGGCGGGAGCATCGACCGCTGATCTCAAGCTGATCCGCGTTCGCGGATCGCTGCTCGGCACGCACTATTGGTACCAGCAGACCTACCGGGGTCTTCCGGTCCTTGGGGGCTACTACGCAAGACACGTCGACCGGAAGGGCCGGGAGTTCCTGGTTCAGGATGGGCGCCGCCAGGTAGTGGCGCTGACCTCGACCGTGCCCTCTGTTCCCCGCTCCCGGGCCGCAACGGTGGCCACCATGCGCGCGAAAGGTCACGCCAGCCGGGCCGATCTGGCGGTGCTTCCCGGGGACCCGGCACGCCTGGTTTGGGCGGTCTCCGTGACCTCGCCCTCCTCGGACCGACGCGTCCTTGTGGATGCCCGCTCGGGCACGGTCCTCGTGGTGGAGAACCTGATCAAGGAGGCCACGGGATCGGGGCGGGTGTTCGATCCGAACCCCGTGGTGACGCTCCAGGACGAGTCGCTGACGGACCAGGACGATGCCGACTACGCCGCAGTTGCAGCCCGCGTACCAAAACGTGTCCCT
This sequence comes from uncultured Actinomycetes bacterium, assembly GCA_963797665.1. GTDB lineage: Bacteria > Actinomycetota > Thermoleophilia > Solirubrobacterales > 70-9 > AC-56. Next base: position 194,023 of record CAWCQE010000008.1, read on the forward strand.
GGCGCAGCTGGACGGTTCCGGTTTCCTGATCGGCGACTTCGCCAACATCGCGCTGAAAAAGAATCGGGCCGCGTTCTCGTCCTCGCTCACGTTCTCGTTCGGCCGCACCGACGATCGGTTCGAGCAGGTGATGGCGTACTACGACGCTACCCAGGCCCAGACCTACATCCACAGCTTGGGGTTCACCAACGTGAACAACGAGTCGCAGGATCTGATCACTGACAAGTACCACGGGGACAACTCCTTCTACATCCCCAGCCAGGACACGATCTCACTGGGGTCCGGAGGGGTGGATGACGCCGAGGATGCCGAGGTGACCTGGCACGAGTACGGCCACGCCATCCAAGACGACCAGGTGCCCAGGTTCGGGACCAACAACCCAGCCGGCTCGATCGGGGAGGGGTTCGGCGACTACTGGGCGTTCACCATGTCCCAGGCTGATAGCCCCGATACCGCGATCACCCCACTGGCGTGCATCGCCGATTGGGACTCGGTCTCATACACGTCGACCGAGCCCCATTGCCTGCGCCGCGTTGATACGGACAAGACTATGGCGGACAACGACCCCAAGGGGGATGTCCACGCCAACGGCGAGATCTGGTCGAGGGCCCTGTACGACATCAACCAGGGGTTGGGGCGGGACGAGGCGAACACCATCATCCTCGAGGCGCAATTCCAGTTCGCCCCCGATACCTCGTTCGCGGCGGCAGCGCAAGCAACGGTAGGGACAGCGCAGCGACTCGACGGGTCGGGCGCCGCGCAGGTATGCCGCCAGGCGTTCGAGGCCCGAGGGATCCTCTAGCTCGGGTGCTCACCGAAGACTGTATTCACGGAAGCGGTCCGCGGACGAAGGCGTCCACCGCCGCGTTGGTGTCCCCGGCGACGAGGTTCGTGGCGTACGAATAAAAGGCGACGCGCGCTTTCGGTCCCGCAAGAACACTTGAGGCGCCACGTTGGTGTCCCCGGCGAGCGCAGCAGCGGGGCCACCGCAAGCAGGGGATCCGCACGGCGGGGTCGCACGAACGAGGGGACTGTCGCGATGATCCCCACCTACTTGAAGGCAGGCGAGTTGACAGATCAGAACACCACGCGGAGGAAGCTCCGATCGCGCCACCGGGTCCGACGCCGATGCCGGTGGATCCTCTGGCTCGTGGCGGTGGGTGTCTGCGCTGCCACCCTTGTTCCGGTATCGGGACTCGGGACCGCGTATGGGGCTGACGACACGTGTCCCGGCTCCGCCTTTCCGAACCAGACCTACATCCAAAGCGTCAACTGGGGCGTCACGCTCGACCAGTATCAGCAGCCAAGCCTGGCTGTGTTTGTGACGCCCTGCGGCAAGAGCAATGCCAAGCACCACACCACGGCGGCGTTCAATGAGGCGGTGGCGAAGGCGGGAGGGTTGCCGACGAACCCGAGCGGTTCGAGCACCAACTCCTCGATGTACCACCAGTTTCAGTGCCATGCCGTCTTCGTTCCTGGGAAGCGACCCTGGAACCTCGAGCCCTGGCGTCCCGATGGGGACCTCGGATTCCAGTTCAACAATCTCTGTAATGCCACACCAGTCGGGTATCCCGACTCCGTGCCGGGCGTCGGCGTTGGCCCCCCGAGCCCAGCCGGCAGCGCGCTCGCCCAAGCGTTCCAGAACGCCGTGGTGGCCGGAGGCAACCCGCCGGCGATGGGCCAGCCCGTTGAGCCGGTTCACGATTCGGGTCCCGGGTGCCTCCAGCGCTATAAGGGCGGTAACCGCGCGGGCTTCCACTCAGCGGTCGTCATGTCGCCCCACTGCGGAGGGGCCAGCGTCTCGTGCAACACGGGGTCCCCGGACGCGTGCTGGGTCGGCGACTACTTCTGGTCTTACTACCGGAACAGGTTCGGAACCGATACGACGGCAATCGGATATCCGGTCGATAACTCCCATCGCTGGGGATCGGGCTGGGCCCAGAACTTCAGGTACGGCGATCTCGGGCGGACCATCATGATGCGACGGGACGGACAAAGCACGGTACGCATAGTGCGAGCTCCATTTCGGTCCGAGTACCTCCACCTCGGCGGTGCGCCCGGGTTCCTCGGCTACCCGACGTCAGGGAGCTACAGCTGGAACGGCGGCCTCCGACAGGACTTCGAGGGCGGTTCCCTCATCTGGGACCAGGCGCACGGCACCCGTCTGCTGACGTAGTGAGACGAGGCGGCTAGCGCCACGGCTTGGCCGCATGATCCGGAGGGGGAAACCAGGAGCGTGGACCGACTGCTGATCTGGGCGGGGGAGCGGGGCTGGGCCGGCGGCTGGCGCACCGAGGCCGCGGAAGTCGAGCTCGGCGAGGGCGCGCTGCGCGCGACCGGCACCCAGCTCGCGACCGATCCCCTCTCGTATCGGCTCGACTACCGCCTCGATGCGTCCGGCCCGGCCTTCATCACGCGCTCGCTGCGGATCGCCGCTGCCGGCGAGGGCTGGGAGCGCCGGCTGCGCCTGGAGCGCGAGCCGAGCGGCGAGTGGACCGCGGACATGGGCAGCGAGGGCGAACCCGCCCTGCCCGCGCCGAGCGGCGATGACCCCGGTCTCGGCGGCGCGCTCGACTGCGACATCGGCTTCTCGCCGCTCACCAACACGATGCCCGTGCTGCGCCATCTCCTGCATCGGCAGCCGGGGCGGGTGGACTTCGTGATGGCTTGGATTTCAGTGCCCGACCTCCGGGTACACGCATTGCGCCAGCGCTACGAGCACCTGGGCGCCCACAGCGACGGTGCGACGGTGAGGTACGCCAGCGTCGAGGATGGGCGCGAGACCTTCACCGCCGACCTCGAGCTCGACGGCGAAGGCCTCGTGCGCCACTACCCCGGCCTGGCGCGGAGGGTGACGGCTTAGCCGCGCCGAAGGGCGCCCGCGCGCCACACATCACCCCGACTTAACCGGTGCACGGTGTAGCGCTCCCGCTCTGAGCCACAGAGGGTTCGCTCGCCGTACAGCCGTCCCTTCACCTTGGTCCTGCTCACGAACCTGCCATTGATCGTGGCCTTGAGACTTCCGTGGTCGTCCGTGAGCTCGAACTTGCCGTGGCGGTTGATCTTGTCGCTGCCGTTGATCGTAAACAGGGTGAAGCAAGAGCTCTGGGAGGTCAGGATCAGCTCGAACCTGGGGTTCTTGACCCTGTCGTCCCTCGTGACCCTCAAGCGCACGGGCTCAGACCCCGAGCCCGTCGACCCCTTGTAGCGGCCGGCCTTCGCGTCGAATCGGCCGCCGCTGGGCTTGTGCTCGATCAGCTTCAGCGAGGTCGACTTGGACTGGGGCTCGTCGCCGGTGAGTGTGAACGTGACGTTGGCGGTCACTTTCACCGAGCCGCGACGCTTCAGCTTGCGCTTCTTTGCGCCCTTGGGCTCCACGGCGAGCGGGTACTTGCCGCTCGAGGCAGCGTTCTGCGTAACCGCGTTGATCCCCTTTCCGTCCAGGGCGATCTCTCCCGAGCCGGGGACGGTGACGGGAAGCGTCGCCGTGCCGCGCCTCCGATGTCGCTTCGCGTTCCCGATCCTGATACCGGGGCGGGCGGAGTTGGTCCAATAGACGTGGCCGGAGTTCACCGCGACTCCCGATGCGCCGAAGCTGCCACCGATGAAGTCGACGTTGCCCTGGGGTCCTTGGAGGTTCGCGCGCGAGACCGTCGGGCCGTTGGCCCAGTAGATGTGGGTCGGATCGACCGCCAGTTGGTACGCGAAGGTGGGAACGAAGATGAACTCGTCCTCATAGCCGGTGCCATTGAGGTTCGTCCGCCCGATGAGTGATCGGTCGATGTCGAGCTCCTGCTCGTGGTAGGACCAGTAGATGTGCGCGGGGTCAACGGCGATCCCGCCCGAGAAGACCATCGAGTTATGTACGGTAGGTATTGATGAAATTCGGATCGACGCCGGTACCGTTGATGTTGGCGCGACCGATCAATGTGTACTTCTGCCAGTAGACGTGGCCGGAGTCGACGGCCACTCCGGTAATGCCGCCGTCGGGATCACTGATGAAGTTCTTGTCAACGCCGCTCCCGTTGAGGTTCGCCCGCCCGATATTGTTCCCGTTGGCCCAGTAGATGTGCTGCGAGTCCACCGCCAGGCCGGCGTAGGGGGCATTCACGCTCAGGTTGCCGATGAAGTTCTGATCCACCCCGGTGCCGTTGAGCTTGGCGCGAGCGATGGCCGAGCCGTTCAGCCAGTAGATGTGGCCCGCGTTCACGGCCAACGAGCCCGCCGGGACCGTGATGAAGCTCTGGTCGACCCCGCCGCCATCGATGTTGGCGCGACCGATCGCGGGCGGATAAGCCGCATTGGCAGGCGCGGAAATGATGAGCGCGAGCACGAGGACGAGGAGAGCCCCGAGGCCCAGCCGGTCCGTGCTTCGGCGACCGTGGGAACGGAACTTGGACAACATCACACCCCCGGATCAGGTGTTTTCCTCGACGCCGTCCACGCTACACCCGTTTGGGCGCGATGCAAGGCTTGGGCCGCTATCCCCCAGGCGTAAGGGACCGCGCGCTACCGTCGCTAAGGAAGCAGTGAGCCATGGGACGAGCCATCGGGAAGTGCCGGTCCCGTACCGGAGCGCCGACGTCGTCGAGTGGCGACGGCGGCGGCTCGAGCGTGCCGGTTTCGATCTCGAGGTCGCGGCGAGCTTCGCCGCGGATCGCAGGGTCGACCTGCATGCGCTCTTGGACCTGGTCGACCGCGGGTGTCCACCCCATCTCGCGGCCCGGATCCTGGCTCCACTCGACGAAGCGGGCGCGGAGGGTCGTTGAAGCTGCCGGGCGTCAGAGCAGCCGGTCGGGAAAGCGCGGCGACTCCGTCGGCGGGTCGCCGCCCCTCTCCGGCAACCGCGGACAGCGAGTCGCAGGCGTGGATCGCGGAGCTCTCGGGCCAGGGGCCGGGACACCCCGAGGCGGTCGAGCGGCTTCACACGTTGCTGCTGCGCGCGGCGCGTTTCGAGGTGTCGCGCCGGGCGCGAGCCATCCCGCACGTTCGCGGCGGCGACCTCGACGACGTCGCCCACCAGGCGGCGAACGACGCCGCCGTGGCTGTGCTCGCGAAGCTCGACCGCTTCCGGCGCCAGAGCCGCTTCTCGACCTGGGCCTACAAGTTCGCGCTGCTGGAGGCGGCGGTCAAGGTCCGGCGCCTGGCGTGGCAGGGGCGGGAGATCCCGCTGGGGCCCGACCATTGGCCGCGGATCGCCGACCCGGAGGACTCGCCCCCGACGCAGGTGGAGCGGGGCGAGCTTCTGGCCGACATCGCTCGCGCGATCGAGGAGGAGCTCACGCCGCACCAGCGCGAGGTGCTCGTCGCCCTGGCCCTGAACGAGGTTCCGATCGACGTGCTGGCCGAGCGGCTCGGCACGACCCGCGGCGCCCTGTACAAGACGCTCCACGACGCGCGACGCAAGCTCCGCCGAAAGGTCGACCTTGAGGAGGGCGCGGCGCGGGCCGCCGAGGAGAAGGAGGAAGCAGATGACTGACGAGACCCGGGCAAGAGACGACCTCGTTGGACGCCTGCTCGGTCCGGCGGAGCCCGAGCTGGGCTGCGAGGAGTGCTTCGAGCAGCTCGACCGGTTCGTCGAGCTCGAGTCCGCGGGCCGGGGCGCGGACGAGGCGATTCCGGGTATGCGAGCGCACCTCGAGGGCTGTCCCGCGTGCCGGGAGGACTACGAGAGCCTCAAGGCGCTGGTCGACGCCGAGGCGTAAGAGCGCCCTCCGCGTCGACGCTAAGCACTTCGTAGGCCCACCAGGCGTCCGCGACACCGCGGGCGCGAATGAGCCAGGAAGGCGAATGCGTGAGAAACCAGCCCCGGCGCCCATCGGGAAATGGGCGCGACTGGTTGCGAACCGAAGGAGGCTCGATGGAGAGCACGACCCTTGATGCGCCCCGTCGCACGACCAACGGGCGACCGGCGTCCGCGGAGGCCGCCGAGTCGACGGCGATCTCGACCGCGGCTCACCAGGCGTTCTGGCTGTTGCGGATCGGGTTCACCGTTGCCCCGATCCTGTTCGGCCTCGACAAGTTCTTCAACTGGTCAGTCAACTGGCCGGACTACCTGGCGAACTGGATCAACACCATCGCGCCGGGAAGCGGTCAGGACTTCATGTACTTCGTGGGCGGAGTGGAGATCTTCGCCGGCATCCTGGTGCTGCTCGCTCCGCGGATCGGCGCGTTCGTCGTGGCGGCGTGGCTGGCGGGGATCGTCACCAACCTGCTGACGAAGAACCCGCCCCAGTACTACGACATCGCGCTGCGCGACTTCGGCCTGATGCTCGCGGCGCTCACGCTGGGGAGGCTCGCGCTCGCAGTGGTTCCCCGAAAGGCGGGCCTGCTGCCGAGGATGCCGTTCGGTCGCTCGGCGTCAGTCTGAGCGAGGTGGGCGCCGCGACGCGCGTCGCGGCGCCCACCGCATTCCTCAGGCCTTGGCGGGCTCCGGCCGGAGCTCGATCGCCTCGGCCGGTACCGCCTCGCGCTCGATCTCGCGCTCGCGCACGAGGAAGAGCGCCAGCACCGATCCGGCGAACGCCAGGATCGCTCCGAGGACGAGGATCTCGTTCATCCCGTGCAGGAATCCCTGCTGGGCGGCGTTCTCCAGCGTCGCCTGGGCCTGCTGGGGAGCTCCCGCCAGGGCCTGGTGAAGGCCACCGGACGAAGCCGCCTCGACCAGCCCACGGGCCTGATCGCCGTTGACAGCTCCGGCGGCGACATCCTCGGTCCTCGCCGATCCGACGCCGAGGAAGATCGCGCCCCAGGCGGCGATGCCGACGGCGATCCCCACCTGGCGGAACGTGTCGTTGATTCCGGCGGCCATCCCGCTCCGCTCCTTCGGGACGACGCTCAGGGCGACGTCGGCGATGACGGGGTTCAGGAGCCCCACGCCGACGCCGCTGATGAGGAAGCCGGCCAGGAGCGCGGTCCAACCCGAGTCCATGTGCAGCCCGGCCATGAGCGCCAATCCGACGCCGGTCAGGGCGAGACCCGCACTCATCAGGTAGCGCGCCTGGATCCGGGCGAGCGCCATGCCCGCCAGCGGGGCCACCAGGAACGACGCGACCGTGATCGGCAGGTAGCGCACCCCGGCCTCGACCGGTGAGAAGCCGAGGAAGTTCTGCAGGTAGAGGGTCAGGTACAGGAACAGCGCGAACAGGGAGCCGGACACCGCGAAGGCGGCCAGCTGCACGCCGGTGAACGCCCGAGAACGGAACAGCCCGAGCGGCAGCATCGGCTCGGCGACCCTGCGCTCGATCGCGATGAAGCCGGCGAGGAGCGCCCCCGAGCTCGCCAGCAGCGAGACGATCAGCGTGCTGCCCCACCCCTCGTCGTTGCCGCGCACAAAGGCGAGCACGAGCAGGAACAGGGCGGTCGAGAACGTGGCGAGCCCCAACCAGTCGATGCGCGTGGCGTTCGGATCACGCGACTCACGCACCTTCCAGTAGGTGATCGCGATGGCCGCGACGCCGATCGGCACGTTGAGGAGGAACACCGACTCCCAGCCGAGTCCGTCCGTCAGGAGCCCGCCGACGAGCGGTCCGATGGCCACGGCGATGCCGATCGTCGCGCCATAGATTCCCATCGCCATCCCGCGCTCGCGTCCCGCGGGGAACTCCTGTGCGACAAGCGCGAGCGAGACGGCGAACATGATCGCCCCGCCGATCCCCTGGACGGCCCGTGAGACGTTGAGGAACGTCGGATCGGGCGACAGGGCCGCGACGAGCGAGGCGATGGAGAAGATCCCCAGCCCGATCGCGAACAGCCGCCGCCGCCCCAATCGGTCGGCTAAAGATCCCGCCGTCAGCACCAGCGCCGCGAGCGAGAGCGTGTAGGCGTCGATCACCCACTGCAGATCGCTGAAGCTGCCGCCGAGATCCTGCTGGATCGCGGGCAGCGCCGTGTTGACCACCGTGATGTCGAGGAGCAGCATGAACGTCGCCACGCTCACCACCCCGAGCGTCCACCACTTTCGATTCATCTCCTTTACCTCCGTTCCGTCGGCTATAGTTGTCAGGGCACCTTGTAAGGCGACCTGTCCATCTGCTCAGGCGACCTTATCAGACACCCTGACTATTGATGAGTGACACGAAACACACAAGCGACCGGGCCCCGCTGATGGGGCTGCTCGACACCGCGACCGAGGCCTATCTGGGCGAGTTCCGCCGGGAGCTGGAGGAGACCGGATACGCCGACATCCGGCCGACGCATGGCTGCGTCTTTCGCTTCGTTCGCGACGACGGCATGCGCCTGACCGAGCTCGCCGCCCACGCCGGGATGACGAAGCAGTCGGTGGGCGAGATCGTGGACGACCTGGTCGAACACGGATACGTCGAGCGATTCCCCGACCCCGCCGATCGCCGCGCGAAGCTCATCCGCCTGACCGAGAAGGGCGTCGAGGCTCAGCGCGTGGGGTTCGGCCTCATCCATGAGATCGAGGGCCGCTGGGCCGAGCGATTCGGCGGCGAGCGCGTCGCGGAGCTCCGCGAGACGCTCGAGGGGATCGTCGCCGAGCTGGCCCCCCACGCGGTCCCGGAGCTCGCTCGCTCGCGAGCGCAGCGCCGCGAGGCGACCCGCGAGCCGGCCGCCGCCTAGTCAGTCAGACGGGCAGGGCTCGGCGAGTCCGGACGCCGCCGAGTCGAAGGTCTGAGCGCCCACCAGGAAGTGATCCGACCACGAGCCATCGAGGGCGCCGATCTCGAGGACCAGTAGACCATTGGCGCCTTCGTCGTCCCGATGGATCCGGAGGAAGCACCCCTCGAGCTCGCCCTCGTCCTCGTCCGTCCATCTGAATACCGGAAGCACTCCTTGCCGGCGTGCCACGGCGTCTAGGTCATCCGAGCGATAGGTCGCATCATCGGGGTTCATCACGCCGCGAAGCTAGCGCTCCCGCCGGTCGTATTCAGACCGCCGACATGGACCCGGGGCCCGGCCGATCAAGCGATGCGGCGCCCGCGGCGCGATGATTCGGCACCCCGCGGGAGGTCTCAACCGGAAAGCGACTCAGACGGAGGTGCCTATGGGAATCGTTCGGGTGAGCACGACGATGTCGCTGGACGGCTATATCGCCGGTGCCGGCGGGGACATGGACTGGGTTTTCGAGTACGGGTCCGATGTGCCCGGCGATCTGATCCAGGAGGTGATCGACTCAACCGGAGCGATCCTCGCCGGGCGGGGAAGTTACGACGTGGGCCGGCGCTCGACCCGCCCGGAGACGAGTAAGCCCTTCGGCGGGCGCTGGAACGGGCCGCAGTACGTGCTCACGCACGATCCGCCCGACGACGAGCGGGATCCGTCGATCACCTTCATCTCCGGCGACATCCGAACGGCCGTCACCACCGCGCTGGAGGCCGCCGACGGGCGCGACCTCCTGATCCTCGGCGCCGACGTCGCCAACCAGGCCCTGGACGAGGGGCTGGTCGACGACATCCTGATCTTCCTCATGCCGCTGATCCTGGGCGACGGCGTGCGCCTCTTCGGCGCCGACGGCCGCAGCAGAATCGACCTCGAGCCGATCGCGATCACCCCGTCGGGCCGACTGGCCATCCTGCACTATCGCGTCTCGGAATAGCGAGCCTCGCCGGGCTCCAGCGGCGCGGATGGCTGTTCGCCCTGGCCGCGACCGCCGGATGCGCTCCCCGGGCGCTTGCCGGGCCAGCCGCTGGTCGGTCCGACGCGCTGATCAGCGCCGGGACGAACAGCGTCCGCACGAGGAAGGTGTCGATCAACAGGCCCGCCGCCATGCCGAAGGCGAGCTCGCGAAACGAGTCCAGCGGGATCAAGCGCGGCGGCCCCGAACGACCCCGCGAGCACGAGGCCGGCGACGGTGATGGCCCGGGTCGACCGGCCGCCCGCCACGTCGATCGCCTCACGAAGCGGGCGGACCCTCGCCTCCTGCCAGATGCGCGCGGCGAGGAAGACGTTGTAGTCGGAGCCCAGCGACAGCAGCAGAACGGCGATGGTCAGGGGGACAGGAGCGAGATGCCGGAGTGGCCCAGCAGGTCCTGGAAGACGTAGGTGGTCACCCGAGCGCGGCAAGCAGCCCAAGAAGGCTCGCGATCAGCAGGTAGAGCGGGGCGATCGAGCGCCCGAAGCAGCAGCGCGAGCATGAGAAGATCACCGCCAGCGCGATCGGGGCGACCCGAAGCAGGTCGGACTGAGTGGCGGATCGCGGTGTCCGCGGAGAGCGCGGAATCGCCGCCGACCAGTACTTGCGCGTCGCCGAGTCCCGCCATGGCAAGCAGGTCCGGCATTCGCGAGCGGATCGACTCGACGGCGCTGATCGCTCGCGCTCCCAGCGGATCGGTCTTGAAGACGACCAGAAAGCGGGCGGCGTCGCCATTGGTCGCGACATCACATCCCAGCGGCTTCCTGAGCGGGTTGTCCCCGGCCCGATCACGCCCGCCACGTCAGGCTGCTGGGACAGGAGCCGCTGGAGCTCTGCCCAAAGCGGGGCGGTCGTCGCCGATTCCGGGCCGCTCGAGGACGACGGTCGTCGGCGCGGCGATTCCCGGGACAAACGCCTGGCTCGCCAGGAGTAGCCGCGGTTAACGGAAGAATCCGCGGGCAGATTCGTCATCTGCGAATTCGCGGTGCGGATCTCGAGTCAGGCCGCTTGCCGCCCCGAGGAGCAGAGCGCCGCCAGGACGGGCGGCGACGATGACGGGATGCCTCACGGCGAAGTCGGAGCGCGCGTCCTCCGACCCTCCGAGGGTGTGCTTCGTGAGCGCATCGTCGTGCCGCGGACCCGACGGGGCCAGAGCATCGCTTTGCCGGCGACCGCGAGCACGGCGGGCACGAAGGTCGCCGCCACCAACGTGGCGACGAGAACGGGCAAGGCCAGGCCGGGCCCGAGCCCGCGCAGGAACCCGAGATGCGGCGAAATAGAGCGAGCCCGTCGCGAGGGCGATCACCAGGCCGGCGGTTGACGATCACGGGCAGCAGCTCGCCCATGCAGCGACGCGCGGCACGGCACGGCGCTCCATGCCCTCTTCCTCGAGCAGGCGTCCGGAAGCGGGCCATGAAGAAGATCGAGTAGTCGGTCAGGACTCCGAAGAGCAGGACCGTCATCACCGGCGTAACGTCGTTCGAGACGGCGATGCCGGCAGGTGCTCGGCAGCCCAAGCGACGACGTGGGTCCGAGACCAGGAACGCGATCGCCACGGCTGCCACGGAGACCAGCGGCGGTGGGAGCGCCCGGAAGTGCAGCCCCACGATCACGAACACGAGCAGCACGGTCGCGATGTCGAGCCAGATCAGGTTGTCCGAGATGACGTTGCCCTGCTCGACCTGCGCGGGGATGCTGCCGGTGGCCTCGACTTCCGGGGCCGGTCCCACGGCCCTGCGAGTCGCGGCCAGATGCTCGGCCAGTGACAGTGCTCTTGGTCCGCGCTCGAGGTCCGGCGACGGGAACAGGTAGCTGAGGACGGCGGTGCCGCGCTCGGTGCCGAACGGGAGCAGCGGGAGGGCGTTCGGGCACCGGGAGCGCGCCCTGGAGGTCGGCTGAACGGCGGCACATGGCGACTGAGCTCGATCCGTAGGTCCTTGCGCGCGATCGTCGCCTGCGCCCCCTTCGAGAGGCCGCCGGGATCACGCTCGATCAGCATCGTGCGGCTGCTCAGCGGAAAGCTGAAACTGCTCGAGCGACGGCCTGCTCGGCCCGCAGCGCCTCGGAATGCTCGCGGGGCGAGGCCGCCAACCTGCTCCGTCGGCATCGCCGGGAGCCCCGGCAAGCTCACCGTCGCGAAGACCGCCGCCGCTATCCAGGCGAGGATGATCGGCCAGCGTAGGAAGACGATCAGCCACGCAACGTGCGCGGGACCGGCCGGATCGGCGCCCGCGTCCGCGCCTCTGGATCGGCGCGCTGGTTCGCCGTCAGCGTTCACATCGGCTCCGATGGGAGCGCGCGCAGGGGTGCTCGATCTCGAGCCGGTCGAGCTCCGCCGCGGCGAAGGCGCGGAACCGCCCCGTTCTCATGTCCTCCCACGGCTGCTCGCTCACGGCCATGATCTCCTCGTAGGTGAGGTGCTGGAGCGCGCGGCGGGCGAGGAACTCCTGGAAGCGGGCGTCGCCGCCGAACGTCGCCAGCGACCTGCGGGCGACGCGCCGTTCGCGAATCCGAGCCAACCTGATGGGGAGGTAGAGCCCGAGGACGGGGACCGACGGGATCACCGCGATCGCGATCCCGAGGTAGATGCCGAGCCGATCGGCCGCGTCCTGTGCGTCGGTGCCGTTCGCCTCAGCGCTGGCCCCTGCCTGCTCCACGCTCTGCGAGGCGCTGCTCACGTCCCCTCCCACCAGCGGGACCGATCCGATGACGCCCCCCACGTCCCTCATCGCGGCACCGGTTTGCGAGACGGTTCCGCCGAGCTTCGCCACGTCGCGTGTGTTCACGGCGACGGCAACCGCAAGCGCGATCCACAGCGCCACCCAGAGCGCCAGCGCCAGATCCTGCGGCGTGATCCGATCCGTAGCGGGGATCCGCAGCGTCCTCCTCCACATGGATTCCTCCGATCGTGTTCGTGCGTGGGCGACCGACTGACTGAGCGCCCTCCGGATACCCGCCACGGGGCGCGCAACGCCGGTTCGGTCCCTCGGGCGAGGGTTTCTTCAGGTGTGGCCCGACGCGAACGCGCTACGGGGAGCTCAGCCGCTCGAACTCCTCGTCCGTGAGGTCGATCTCGAGCGCGGCGAGGTTCTCCTTCAGATGGTCGAGCGAGAGGGTGCCCGGGATCGGCACCATCACCGGAGAGCGGCGAAGCAACCACGCGAGCCTGATCTGGCCGGGCGTGGCGCCGTGGCGCTCGGCGACCTCAGCCAGAGCCGGCGGGTCCTCGCCGCGGAGCGGGAAGTAGGGCACGAAGACGATGCCCTCGGCCTCGCAGTAGTCGACCACGTCGTCGTGCCCTCGGCGGACGAGGCTGTACTCGTTCTGGACCACGTCCACGGGCGCCACCGCCCGCGCCCGCTCGATCTGCTTGACGCTCACCGCGGAGACCCCGATGTGCGTGATGCGCCCGGCGTCGCGGTACTCCTTCAGCAGGCCCATCGCGTCCTCGACCTCGAGGTCCGGGTGCACGCGGTGCTGGTAGTAGAGGGGGATCGTGTCGGTGCGGAGCCGCTCGAAGCTCTCCTCGAGCTCCGCGCGCAGCCCCTCGACGCCGACGCCGGCGTTGTAGCCGCCCTTCGTCGCCACGACGAGGTCGTCCGTGAACGGCGCGAGCGCGGCGCCGATCGTCCGCTCGCTCTCGCCGCCCGCGTAGAGGTGGGCGGTGTCGATGAAGTTGAGCTCCGTCGCGGCCGCGGCCTCGAGGAAGGAGCGGTGCTCCGGCGTGTCGGTGAGGCGGTTGGTGCCGAGGCCGATCCGGGTGAGCTCGACGCCTCCCAGCGAGACGGTCGCGGGCATCACCGATTTCCTCAGCCGCCGACGCTGAGCACGAGCTTGCCGCGCACGTGGCCCGACTCGCTGAGCTCGTGTGCGCGCCGGACCTCGGCGATCGGGATCACCTCCGCGATCTCCACCCGGACGTCGCCGGCCCCGATCAGGTCTGCGATCTGGCCCATCTCATCCGGGTTCGACTCGGTCACGTGCAGCGCCGTGCGGAACCCGCGCTCCTTCGCCGCCTCCTCCGGCGGTCCGGAGGCGATGACGACGAGGAAGCCCCCCTGGCGCACCGTCGGGACGAGGGACCCGGTCGTGTCCCCGCCCACGATGTCGAAGGCGACATCGACATCGCTGACCGCCTCGGAGACGTCCTGCTCCGTGTAGTCGACGTACTCGTCGGCGCCGAGGCCGAGCACGAAGTCGCGGTTGCGAGCCGAGCCGATGCCGATCACCCGCGCGCCCGCGAGTTTCGCGAACTGCACCGCGAAGTGGCCGACGCCGCCCGCGGCGCCCGCGATCAGGGCCGTCTGCCCGCCCCGGAGCCCGGCCACGTCGAGGAGCGCCTGCCAGGCGGTCTGCGCGGAGACCTGGATCGTCGCTGCCTCCTCGTGGCTGACGGCCTCCGGTTTGTAGGCGATCGCGTCCGCGGGCGTGGTTACGAGCTCCGCGTAGCCGCCGCTGAGCGCGCGGCCGAAGACCTCGTCGCCCTCGGCGAAGCGATCGTCACGCGACTGCTCGACCGTGCCAGATGCCTCATAGCCGAGGATCACCGGGTGCTCCAGATCGCCCCTATCGCTGCGCCGCTTCCAGTCGGCCGGGTTGACGCCGGCGGCCTGGACCCGGATCAGCACCTCGCCGTCGTCGGGCTGAGGATCCTCGACCTCCTCCAACCGCAGGACCTCCGGACCTCCCGTCTCGTGGATGACGACGGCCTTCATCGCGTCTCCTTTCGGCGTGGGCGGACCACAGCTCAGGCTACTCGGCAGCCGTCGCCGCCTCGAATACTTCCGCGGAGCATTGACGGGGTTAAGGGTGCTATAGGGCACCTAACCCCGTCAAAGCGCGCCAAAGGTGCGTGGCCCGCCCCCGCGCGCAAGGCGATCGAGTAGATCGGCGAGCCGCTCGGGGTTCTCGATCATCTGGAAGTGGCCGCCGGGGATCTCGATTGGCTCGACGCCAAGGAGCTCACGCGCCATGAAGCGCTCCCACTCGGGCTCGAAGAACTCGTCCTCGGCCGCGTAGATCAGTGCAGTCGGCACGTCGGGATGGCCGTCCAGCGGGAACTCGTCCGATGGCGGCGCGGTGGGGCGAAGCCGGTCCGCCAGCTCCTCCGCGACGCCTCGGGGAAGCCGCGGATACATCGCCGCGATCGCCGCCTCGCGCTCCCACACGTTCGCCCCGTCGGGGCGGCGGGGCGGGAACGGAAACCCCGGCCTGAAGGGCTCGGGGGCGCCCGGCGGGGACGGGAATGGATTGAGCCGCGGGCACAGGTAGACCAGCAGCGGATCGTCGAGCCGGGCCGCGACCAGCGCCCCGTATCCCGAGGCCCCCGAGTGCGGCACGACCGCTACGGGTCCCTCCACGCCGTCGAGCGCCCGCAGCGCCGGCTCCACTCGCTCCTGCCAGCTGGTCGCGGGGTCGTCGATCGGGAGATCGGGCGCCACGACATCGTGGCCCCGCTCCTCGAGCGGGCGGCGCAGCGGCTCCCAGGAGTAGCCGTCGTGCCAGCTGCCGTGGATCAGGCAGAACGTGGCCATCGGTCTATTCAATCGCGAGGTGGGGCGATCAAGGGCTGCGCGGAAGTCTGCCAAGCCCATAGCGATTTGCTGTGATGGGCCGAACGACGCAGCAAGGAGGTACCGGATGAGCCAAGACGGAGACGTCCGCACGATCAGGGTCGAAGATCTTCCGGGCGGGGAGAATGCGGAAACCTTCAACGGCCACGAGCACGGCGCGAGCGTGTCGATGTTCCTCAGCCACAACCGGCCCGGAACCGGCCCCGAGCTCCATCGCCACCCGTACGAGGAGATCTTCATCGTTCAGGAGGGGGACGTCCTCTTCACGGTTGGCGAACGGACGATCGAGGCCGGGCCGGGCGACATCATCGTCGTCCCGGCCGGCGCCCCGCACAAGTTCCTGAGCCGCGGCGAGCGCCACCGGCAGGTGAGCATCCACCCGGCCGCGCGTATGGAGACCGAATGGCTCGAGTGAGCGATTCGGCCGCCTATATCGGCTCAATCACCCACTCGACGGCGAATGACGGTGTCGCCGCCCGGACGGAGATACTGCGGCCATGTCGCAGGAGAACGTCGAGCTCGTCCGCGCCGTGTTCGGGCCGTTCGAGGGCATCAACGTCGCGACGATCGACTGGAGCGCGGACACCATGCGCGAACTGTTCGAGCCCCGATTCTCCCCTGATGTCGAGCTAACCACGCTCGCGTCGGGCCTCGGCAGCGGCGTCGGCGAGCACTACAGCGGGTGGGACGGGCTGATCCGTTATCTCACGGAATGGATGGAGCCCTTCAGCGAGTACCAGGTGGAAAACCTCGACTACATCGACGCCGGCGACTTCGTCCTCATCCCCAGCCGGCAGTGGGGCATTGGCAGCGGCAGCGGCGTCAAGGCCGAGATCGAGCTGACCACCCTCTATGAGGTGCGCGACGGCAGGATCGCGCGAATCCACCAGTTCGACACGCTGGATGAGGCGCGGGCGGCCGCCGGGGCGTCGGAATGACGGTGTCGCACGACAGGGTCGAGATCGTGCGCTCCATCTACGACCGCTGGCGCGAGGGCGACTTCCAGACCCCGTCCAAGCTGTTCGACCGAAACGTCATCTTCGTGATGCCGCCGGAACTCCCCGACGCCGGGACGTACCTCGGCACTGATGCGCTCGCGGACTACACCCGCCAGTTCCTGGAGCCGTGGACGCACCTGACGATCGACGGGCACGATCTCGTTGCGGCGGGAGACACGGTCCTCGCGAGCGTGGTCCAACGCGGCGCGGGAGACGCGAGCGGCGCCGAGACCGAGATCCGCTACTTCCAGCTGTGGTCGTTCCGCGGCGACAGGGTGATCCGCCTCGAGAACTTCCGCGACCGCGGCGACGCGCTGGAGGCCGGCGGGCTCGCTTGATCCGGCTGGAGGCGTCGGATGATGGCTTGACGGGCGAGAGCGGGAGTGGCACTGTCGATGCGGCAGCGTTAGGTTGGGCCCATGGCACGGGAGCGACGCCATCGCCCGCGCCTGCAGCGAGATGTCGAGCAGTGAAGTGAATCCAGTGGAGCAAAACGCCAAAGGCACTCCGCTACCTCCGTTGAAGACGGTGGATGAGCTCCTGGAGTACTGGCGCGTTCGGATCATCATGCTCATGGACGCCCACTTGCATGCAGTGGATAGCCTCACCTGGCGCAACTTTTGGCTGGGCGGGACGGCCACAATTCTCGCCGCGATCGTCAGTAGCAGCATCTTCGCCACGCTGCAGGACTCGGTAGCCACCGGAATCCGAGTGGCTGTGGGGTCGGTGAGCTTGCTATCGGCCTCTCTAATCGGGCTGAAGACGTATCTCAAGTACGGGGAGCGGGTCGAGGCGCATCGGCGCGTGGGCCGTAGGTACGGAGCGCTCATCCACTGGATCACCGAGCTCCAAGCGACGCCACCTCCGGAGCCGGAGTTGAGAGAGTGCGTCGAGAAGATCCGCCGCACGTTCGACGAAATAGATATGCAGTCGCCAAATGTTTCCAATCGCATCTGGAAGCGGACGGTTGCTGCTGTGGAGCAAGAGGTAGCTGGCGAGGTGACGGAGGCATTTCGGGCACGTGTCGGCCTGTTTTCTCGGCTGCGTGGTGAGCGCCGCCAGCACGGCGATCAGCGCGCCCTCACTCGCTCAGATGACCCGAGCGTGGGCCGTTGAGCTTCCTCGCTTGCCGCGGGCTGGCTGGAGAGGGCTAAGCCCACCGGTGGGGCGAAACCGCACTAGTAGTCGACTGTGAACTTGACGAGGTGGGTGCGGGTGCGGAACGAGCTGGTGCTCGGTCCCCGTACGCGGAAACGGACCTCGCCGGGCGGTAGGTTGTGCACTGGTGCCGGGGCGCCGGGAGACGAAGCGGAGGCTTGCCAGCGGAATAGCGAGGTACGCGTTCAATCCCATCGTCCGCGGGCTGTTTCGCATCGGGATTCCGGCGCCGGGGACCGCGATCCTCGAGACCATCGGCCGCAAGTCCGGGCGACCGAGACGCAACCCGGTTACCAACGGTCTTGACGACGGCGTCTTCTGGATCGTCGCCGAGCACGGGCGCCGGGCGAGCTACGTCAGGAATATCGAGGCGAACCCCAGCGTTCGCATTCACACCGGCCGACGGTGGCGCGAGGGCACCGGACGGCTCGTCCCCGACGATGATCCACGAGAACGACTGCGGCACATCGCCTCGAGGCGCCCGATCACGAGACTGAATACGGCTACCGTCCGCCTCATGCAGACGGATCTGATGACGATCCGGATCGACCTGAATGGCGAGCAGCGGTAGCGGCGATCGCGCGCGGATGCCCAATCCCCGGCGATGAGCCATCGGGCAGGCGCGCTCGCCTCAGCCGAGGTGCAGGTCGCGGCCGTCCGCGACGATCCGGCGGCACGTCTTGCGTTGATGGCGCGGCTGTTCCACGGTCCGACGGGAAGCGCGCCCCAGCACCTGCCGTTCCGACGGGCGGCGTTGTCATTCATGCGCTGGCAGGCACAGCGCGGTGTGCTCAATTCGCTCTCCGCGTCACCGCCAGGGAGTGCGTGGTGGCGGGGGGTCAACGAGCGCCTGCTCCGAGATGGGTGCGAAACCGTCGCGCTTCTTGGTGGCCTTGAAGGAGAGCCGTCGTCACAGGCAGTGGTGCTCTGGCTGGAATTCAGCGCGAGACCGACGGGGCGTAACTGGTACCGAGCACACAACGCGAGCATTGTGGGCGCTTACCTGGAGCATTGGGCGCTCGCCAAGGCGGAGAGTGCACCCGAGCGGTTCTTCATGAACGTCGCGCTGCTGCGCGTGCTCTACGCGCACGCACTCGTCGCAGCACCGGACCTGGCGCTGGGGCGGTTGGCGCCGGTCGGACGCGTGGTGGGGGATCCGCGCATTGGCGCCGCAGGAGTGTTCCTCTCACTCAGACGTGTGCTGCCGAACCGCTATCCGCTAGACCGCGACGTCGAGCGCTACATCGCCGATGAGCAGCGTCTTGGCCGGATGCTCGACTACGCGGTGATCGCTCCACGGCTGCAACACCTGTACGAGTGGTCGGTCGAGGAGCTCGCCGAACCGCGCCTGCTGCGGCTGGTTCGCGAGGGCAACCCCATTTACGCTTGGCCCTTCGAGGACCGACACGTGTGGCGCTCTCGGCACATGCCATTCGCGGCCCGTGTACTGGCACGCGTCACGCGAAGCGTGCGCACTTGAACCGGCCGGAGCACACCTGCCAGTCAGATTGCAGACTTGGACCTCGGCCGATTTCGTGAGAGGTTTGTCTCCGAGGTGCCGGACCAGATCCTCGATCCTGAGCTCGACCTCGACGCGCGAGCGGCTCGCGCTGCTCGAGCGGCATAAGCCGCTGCTTCGGTTCGACCCTCAGTACGACTACCGGTTGCTCGCCGTCGAGGCGGCGGTCGAGAACCACGAGAACGTCCTGCGCACCGACGACGGCGACGTGATCGCCCGGGTCGGCGGCTCGCCCTCCCTGTCCCTCGACACCTTGAGCGCCTACCCGCCCGGCACGGTGCCCAGCGAGGACGACTGCATCGCCTTCGCCCCCGACCTCTTGGGCGACTCCCGCCGCATGGAGGACCTGTCGAGGTGCGCCGGCCGCATCTACGGGCGGGTGGTCGACGGGAGCGACGGGCGCACGTGGCTTCAGTACTGGTTCTGGCTCCACTACAACCCGAAGAACCTCTTCGGGTTCGGCAAGCACGAGGGCGACTGGGAGATGATCCAGGTCGGCCTGGGCAAGGACGAAACGCCCGAGGCGGTGACGTACGCGCAGCACGCCAAGGGCGACGCGCGCGAGTGGAGCGACCGCAGCATCGCGTTCGCCTCGCCGGAGCGCCTGCGACCGGTGGTGTACATCGCGCAGGGATCGCACGCCTCCTACTTCGAGCCGCGCACGCACCCGTTGCTGGCCGGCCCGCTCCTGATCGGGATCGATCACCCGCGCGCCGACGGCCCGGCCGCCGAATACCCGATCGCGCCGTTCGGCCGCTGGGCGCGGTGGCCGGGGCATTGGGGAAGTTCGGAGCGGGCGATCCTCGGCGAGGGGAAGGGCCCGCCCAGTCCCGGCAACCAGGGATCGAAATGGACCGACCCCGCCGCCTGGCACCGGAAGCTCCGCGTCCAACGGTTCCGCTACTTCCTCGGGCAGGCGATCCACTTCCTCGGGCGGCTGACCTTCCCGAAGACGCCCGAGATCACGCACGCCACCTCCGACGGCCACCGAGTGCGGATCGGCTGGAACATGAGCAAGCTTCGCCCCCGCAGGCACCTCTACATCACCCTGCACGACGGGGACCGGGTCATCGCCAGCCGCATCATCAAGAGCGCGGAGGGATACGGCGAGACGGTGATGCCGGTGCCCCAGGGCGAGGAGGCCGACCGGGTGATCGCGAGCGCCTTCAACGTCCTGCGCCAGCGAAGCGACCTCGCTCGCGCGCGGATCGAGCGGCGCCCGCCCGCCCCGGTCGCCGATCTGCACGCCCATTACGCGATGCACCTGGTGCCGCCGCCGCCGCGCCGCTTACGAGGCCTCATCTTCAGCAAGCACGCGCGGCTGAGCGACCGCGTGCGCGCCCTGCTGGTGGGGCTGGCGAGCCGGTTCGGGAACTACCGGTCCTTCTGGTCCGGCCCCCGGGTGACGATGGGGTCGCTGCGCTCCGGCAACGTCCAGGTCGCCCTGTCGGTGCTCTATTCGTTCTTCGACGAGCTCGCGCTCGGCCAGAAGTACCCGGCGCCTCCCAGCCCCGAGTACACCGAGGCGCTCCTGCGACAGGCCGACCTCGTCGAGCGAAACATCCGCGACCACCACGACTCCGAGGCGCTCGTCGCGCACAACCCGGACGACCTCGATCGCGCCCAGCGCGAGGGCAAGATCGCCCTCATCCACTGCGTGGAGGGCGGCTATCACCTCGGCGCCACCGAGGCCGAGGTAACCGATGCCGTGCGCCGGCTCGCGCGCCGCGGGGTTGCCTACGTGACGCTCGCCCACCTCGTGTGGCGACACATCGCGACCGACGCGCCGGCGATCCCCTTCCTTCCCGACTGGCTCTATCGGTGGCTGTTCCCGCAGCCCGACGAGGGGCTCTCGAACCTCGGCCGCGCGGCGGTGGAGGCGATGGTGAGGGAGCGCGTCCTGATCGACCTCTCCCACATGAGCGACCGGTCGGTGAGCGACGTGCTGGACCACCTCGACGAGGCGGCCGGAGTGACGACGCCGCCGGTGATCGCGACGCATTCCGGCTATCGCTTCGGCAAGCAGGAGTACATGCTGAGCGACGAGACGATCCGGCGGATCGCCGAACGGGACGGCGTGGTCGGCCTGATCATGGCTCAGCACCAGCTTTGCGACGGGATCACCCGGCTTCCGGTTCGCAGCCTCGACCGCTCGATGGAGATCATCGACAAGCACATCAATCGCATCGCCGGGCTCACCCGTGGCTACGACCACCTCGCGATCGGCTCCGACCTCGACGGCTTCATCAAGCCGACGATGGGAGGGATCGAGTCATCCGCCGACATGGCGCGGCTCGCGCGCGAGCTCCGGCTGCGCTACGACGAGGAGATTGCGCACAAGATCTGCTTCGCGAACGCGATGCGCGTCCTGCGGGCCGGGTGGGGCGGCGGCACGGCAGGCGCCGAGGCCGTCGGCGACGGCGCGGGGGCAGAGGCGCCACGCCTGGGGGCGCCGCCGCAGCGGATCTAGCTTCGATGTCCGCGACCGAGGGAGACGTAGCCCCGACCGACAGGTTCCGGATCCTCTCCGTCGACGGCGGCGGAATGCGCGGCCTGATCCCGGCGCTCGTCATCGCGGACCTCGAGCGCCGGCTGCAGGAGGGGGCTTGACGGGAGCCCGGCGGGGAGAGAGGATGGCCTTGCGGCCAGGAGGCTGCGGGCGTTTGTCGCTCCAGGCGAAGGGCGACCCCGCTTGAAAGATTCGAATCGCTGCTCGTCCGAGGAGCGGACAACCTCGCCGTGAGGCGAGAGGGGAGGTCAGGATGAGTCCAGCACCAAGACGCAAATGTGGAGCGATGGAGGTACACGAGCGCCTGAGCGAGGAGTACGCCTCCTACCGCGCCAACCAGCTGCGGATCGACGAGTTCACCGAGCGCGCCCTGCAGACCGGCGAGGCGCAGCGGGCGATGCGCAGGCTGATCACGATCCCAGTCGTCGTCCACGTCGTCTACAGGAGCGACGTCGAGAACATCTCGAAGCAGCAGATCAACACGCAGATCACCGTTCTCAACCGCGACTACCGGGCAACGAATCCGGATAAGAGCAACGTTCCGGCGCCGTTCCAAAGCCTGGTGGCCGACTCCAAGGTGGAGTTCGCGTTGGCCAAGAGGGACCCGGACGGAAAGCAGACAGACGGAGTCACGCGCACGAAGACCAACGTGCAGGCCTTCGGCGCCGACGACTCCGTCAAGAAGGCGTCGCAGGGTGGCGTGACGGCCTGGCCGGCCAACCGCTACCTCAACATCTGGGTCTGCAATCTCGGGGGTGGCCTGCTCGGCTACGCCCAGTTCCCGGGTGGACCGGCACGCACCGACGGCGTCGTGATCCTGCACTCCGCGTTCGGGACCACGGGGACCGCCAAGGCGCCCTTCGCCCTCGGTCGCACCGCCACGCACGAGGTCGGCCACTGGCTCAACCTGCGCCACATCTGGGCGGACACGATGGGCTGCTCGGGTGGAGACCGGGTGGCGGATACGCCGAACGCCGCCGGCCCCAACTACAACAAGCCGACCTTCCCGCACATCACCTGCAACAACGGTCCGAACGGCGACATGTTCATGAACTACATGGACTACGTCGACGATGCGGCGATGTTCATGTTCTCGGCCGGGCAGGTGGGACGGATGAACGCCACGCTCGCGGGTCCAAGGAAGTCACTCGCCTAATCACGATGGCCATCGAGCGGACAGCGCTCCGCGGGCGTTGGCTTCATGCCCACGAGCGAGACAGCGGGGACGAGATGGTCTTCGTCCCCGCTGACACCGAGCTCCCGCCATCGCGCGGGCGCCGGGAAATCGAGCTCGGCGAGGGGGGCGAGGCGAGCGAGGGCGGCCCCGGGCCCACGGACCGCCCCGAAGTGCGGGCGGCGAGGTGGGAGCTCACCGACGATGATGACCTGATCATCCGCACGCCGGACGGAGAGGAGGCATGGCGGGCGAGGGTCGTCTCCGCCGACGCGGATCGCCTGGTGCTCGACAAGAGATCAATTCGCTAGGGCCTGAGGGCTCCGTTCGGCGACCGACGGCGACCCTCCGTACCCTCCGTCCGCAATGGAGGCTGGCTCGCACAGGGTGGTGGTCGTCGGGGGAGGGTTCGGAGGCCTCCAGGCAGCGGTCCACCTCGCCCGCGCGCCGGTCCAGCTGACGCTGATCGACCGGCGCAACTTCCACCTCTTCCAGCCGCTGACCTACCAGGTGGCGACCGGGGCGCTCGCCCCCGAGGAGGTCTGCTATCCGCTGCGCGCCATCTTCAAGCGGCGCCGCAACGTGCGCGTGGTGATGGGGGAGGTGGCCGAGCTCGACCTCGAGGCGCGCGCCGTGCGCGTGGAGCCCGTCGGGCGGGAGGGGGACCCGTTCTCGGTCGACTACGACACGCTGATCGTCGCCGGCGGCTCTGCCTACTCCTACTTCGGCCACGACGAATGGCGGGACGTGGCCCCGGAGGTGAAGTCGCTGGAGAGCGCGGTCGCGGTTCGCGGGCGCATCCTGAGCGCCTTCGAGGAGGCCGAGGTCGAGCCCGACGAGGATCGCCGGCGCGAGCTGCTCACCTTCGTCGTCGTCGGCGCCGGGCCGACCGGCGTCGAGATGGCCGGCCAGATCGGCGAGCTCGCCAGGGACACGCTGCGCCGCGACTTTCGCTCGATCGACACCGGCGAGTGCCGCGTCCTGCTGGTGGAGATGGCCGATCGGGTGCTGACCGGCTTTCCGCCCTCGCTGTCGGCTCAGCGCGGCCCGCCAGCTCGAGCACCTGGGGGTGACCCCGCTGCTGGAACGCCAGGTCGTCGGCATCGACGAGCGCTCGGTCACGGTCCAGGCGCCAGACGGCGGCGCCAGCGAGCGCATTCCGTCGACCACCGTGATCTGGGCCGCCGGGGTGACCGCCTCGGCGCTCGCCTCCCGCCTGGCCGAGCGGGCGGGAGGCGAGCTCGACCGCGCCGGGCGCCTGACGGTGGAGCCCGATCTCACCCTCCCGGGGCACCCGGAGGTGTTCGCGCTCGGCGACATGGTGCGGGTGCGGGGCGAGGACGGCGAGCCCGTGACCTACCCGGGCGTGGCGCCGGTGGCGATGCAGCAGGGCCGCTACGCGGCCAAGGTGGTGCGGGCGCGCCTGCGCGGGCGAGACAGCCAGTCCCTTCCACTACCGCGACAAGGGCAACCTGGCGACGATCGGCCGCGCCCGAGCGGTCGCCGACCTGCACGTCGTGCGCCTGAGCGGCTTTCCGGCCTGGGTCACCTGGCTCGTCGTCCACCTCTGGTACCTGGTCGGGTTCCAGAACCGCCTGCTGGTCTTCATCCGCTGGTCGTTCAGCTTCCTCACGCGCGGCCGCGGCGGCCGCCTGATCGAGTTCGTCAACCCCCCGTGAGGACTGCCACGCGGGCGGCTCGCCTAGCCCGCACCGGCCGCGCCGTCGGCGCGCGGGTCGGCGCCCGCCGAGAGCACTCCGCCTGATCGCCGGATCACCTGCGCGTGGCCGACGAACTCGGACAGCGGCGGGAGAGGATGCACCGCGAAACCGGCGGCACGAAGACCATCCCTGGCCGCCGGCTCGAGGTCGGCCTCGGCGTAGGCGTCGCGCCCGGTGGCGCCCGCGGCCGGCTCGGCGACGACCCAGCGCGGAGCGGCCACCGCCGGGGCGGGATCCACGCCTCCCCGCATGCGCAGGAGCACCTGCGCGTGGATCTGTGGCTGGGCCGGGCCGCCCATCGTCCCCTGGAGCCCCACCACGCGACCGTCCTGCCGCAGCATCACCGGCATCAGCGTATGCGTGGGTCGCTTGCCGCCCTCCAGGGCGTTCGGCGAGCCCGGATCGAGCGAGAAGAACGCGCCGCGGTTGTGGCAGATGATGCCGCTCGCCGGGTCCAGGATCCCCGCGCCGAACGCCGCGAACACGCTCTGCACGACGACGGCGCCGTGCCCGCTTGCGTCCGCGGCGACGAGGGCGATGGTGTCGCCGGACGACGTGCCGGAGAGGCCTTCGGCCTTGACTGCGGGCGCGCGACGGTCCCGCGCGCTGGCCGCGAGCTCGGCGGCATGCTCGCGCGATAGAAGCTCCTCGACGGGCACCCGGCTGAAGCGCGGGTCGCCCAGATGGCGATCGCGCTCCGCGGCCGCGAGACGGAAGAGCTCGCCGAGCAGGCCGGCATCCGCGCCGAGGTAGTCACCGGGCCCCAGTTCCTCCAAGCCGGCCAGCGTCTGCAGGAGCAGCAGGCCCTGGCTGTTCGGCGGCGCGGTGAGGACCTCGCATCCTCCGGTCCGCAGCCCGATCGGCTCACAGACCTCGGTCCGATGGGCCCGAAGGTCGTCGATGGCGATGGTCGAGCCGAGCGCGCTCAAACAGGCCACGAGCGCTTCCCCGACATCGCCTCCGTACAGCGCCGCCGCCCCGCCGTCCGCGATCCGGGCCAGCGAGCGCGCCAGCGCCGGTTGCCGAAGCGCGGCGCCCTCGGGCAGTGGGGCACCATCGGGCATGAGGACCTCGCGCATCCCGCGGTCGGCGGCGATTCGACTCGAGTTGTCGGCGATGGCGCTGGCCAGCGAGCGCGCCACCGGAACCCCATCCGCCGCCAGCCGCACCGCGGGATCGATGAGCGCCTCCCACGGCAGCGAGCCGCCGTGCTCGTGCATCGCCTGCCACGCGGCGACGGCGCCCGGCACGGTCACGGTGTGGGGCCCGTCGTAGGGCATGCGGGACCATCCCTCCGCGGCGGAGGCGATCGCCCGCGGGGCCGCCCCGCTTCCGTTGATCACCCGAACCCCACCGTCGGGCGTCGCGAGCAGGCCGATCAGGTCGCCGCCGGGGCTGCACATGTGCGGGTAGACGACCGCCAGCGCGGCGGCGGCCGCGATCGCGGCATCGACGGCGTTGCCGCCCTGCCGCAACGCCCGGACAGCGACGTCGGTCGCCTGCCAGTGCGGCGTGGCGACCGCGTAGCTGGCTCCTTGGGCTTCGAGCGGCGGCTCAGGCGTCTGCTGGATGCCCGCGACCATAGCTCCGCGAAGTCCCGCCAGGGTCGCCGGCGGCGAGCGGCCGTAACGCAGCGGGTCGCCACTGGACATAACGGGGACGGCATCCAGCAACTCCGAAGGAGGACGCCATGACAGCTTCAAGCTCTGGCGGGGTGACGCCAGGACGTTCGGATTCAGCGGCGGATGAGGGCGGCGCCGATGGCTCGACGCGCCTCGCGTACATCCTCGGCGTCCCGCTTGCGGAGGCGGTCGTTCGGGAATGGCCGCAGATGGGGGAGGTCGTCCGGGGACGAGACCTGATCGGCGCGGTCGAGGGGAACTTCGAAGAGCTCACGCTCGCGGTTGGGAAACGCCATCGCTTTGGCGACTTCCTGCTCGTCGAGTGGAGTGCCGACTACGGCGACGGGGCCATCTACCGCAACGTGACCATCGCCGAAATCGAGGACGGTGAGGCGGTGCGGGTGACCGACTACTGGGGCAAGCCGTTCGAGACCCCGGAATGGCGCAAGGGCAGGACCGACCGGCTCGACATGCCGCCCGGCGGCCGTTGGCCGGCATCCGATCGGCTGGAGCACCGCTGAGCGCGGGCTGACCTCGCCGTCCCGCGGGCGGCCCTTCTCGCAGCCGGGCTACGATCGCGGCGCTCGATGCCGCCGCAGCCCCCCTTCGACCTCACATCCCGCCACGCCCTCGTCACGGGGTGCGGGAGCGCGCACGGAATCGGGTTCGCGAGCGCCCGGATGCTCGCCCGGCTCGGCGCGCGAATCTCGATCACCTCGACGACCGATCGGATTCACGAGCGCGCTGCGGAGCTGGAAGGTGAGGCCTTCTCGTTCGTCGCCGACCTCACCGACCGCGCGCAGGCCTCCGCCCTGGTCGCCGGCGCACGCGAGGCGCACGGCCCGATCGACATCGTCGTCAACGCGGCGGGAATGGTGCAGACCGGCGTCGCCGCGGGCGAATCGCTGTTCGCCGAGCTCTCGCCGGCGGCCCTCGACCACCAGCTCGAGATCACGCTGAAGACTGCGTTCAACGCGACCCAGGCCGTGCTCCCGGAGATGATCGAGCGCGGGCACGGGCGGATCGTGATGGTCTCCTCGGTAACCGGGCCGCTGGTGACGGCGCCCGGATCGACTGCATACGCGACCGCCAAGGCGCACGCGCTGATCCTTGGCGGTCGCGTATGCCGTCGACCCGGGCGCCGTCACCAGTGGCCCGGTGACCGAGGAGACCATCACGATCCGGCCGTGCCCGCGCTCGACCATCTCCGGGAGCACCGCCTGGGTCGCGTTGAACGCGGTCTTCAACGTGATCTCGAGCTGGTGGTCGAGGGCCGCCGGTGAGAGCTCGGCGAACGGCGATTCGCCCGCGGCGACGCCGGTCTGCACCATTCCCGCCGCGTTGACAACGATGTCGATCGGGCCGTGCGCCTCGCGCGCGCCGGCGACCAGGGCGGAGGCCTGCGCGCGGTCGGTGAGGTCGGCGATGAACGAGAAGGCCTCACCTTCCAGCTCCACAGGGCGCTCCTGAATCCGATCGGTGGTCGATGTAATCGAGATTCGCGCGCCGAGCCTGGCGAGCATCCGGGCGCTCGCGAACCCGATTCCGTCCGCGCTCCCGCTCCCCGTGACGAGGGCGTGGCGGGATGTGAGGTCGAAGGGGGCTGCGGCGGCATCGAGCGCCGCGATCGTAGCCCGGCTGCGAGAGTGGCCGCCGGCGGGGCGGCGAGGTCAGCCCGCGCTCAGCGGTGCTCCAGCCGGTCGGGTGCCGGCCAACGGCCGCCGGGCGGCATGTCGAGCCGGTCGGTCCTGCCCTTGCGCGATTCCGGGGTCTCGAACGGCTTGCCCCAGTAGTCGGTCACCCGCACCGCCTCACCGTCCTCGATTTCGGCGATGGTCGCGTTGCGGTAGATGGCCCCGTCGCCGTAGTCGGCACTCCACTCGACGAGCAGGAAGTCGCCAAAGCGATGGCGCTTCCCAACCGCGAGCGTGAGCTCTTCGAAGCTCCCCTCGACCGCGCCGATCAGGTCTCGTCCCCGGACGACCTCCCCCATCTGCGGCCATTCCCGAACGACCGCCTCCGCAAGCGGGACGCCGAGGATGTACGCGAGGCGCGTCGAGCCGTCGGCGCCGCCCTCATCCGCCGCTGAGTCCAAACGTCCTGCCGTCCCCCCGCCGGAGCTCGAAGCTGTCATGGCGTCCTCCTTCGCAATTGCTGGATGCCGTCCCCGTTATGTCCAGTGGCGACCCGCTGCGTTACGACCGCCCGCCGCCGCCGACTCCCTGGCGGGACTTCGCGGAGCTATGGTCGCAGGCATCCAGCAGACGCCTGAGCCGCGGCTCGAAGCCCACGGAGCCAGCTACGCGGTCGCAACGCCGCACTGGCAGGCGACCGACGTTGCTGTCCGGGTGTTGCGCGAGGGCGGCAACGCCATCGATGCCGCGATCGCGGCCGCCACCGCGCTGGCGGTCGTCTACCCGCACATGTGCGCCCCGGCGGCGACCTGATCGGCCTGCTCGCGACGCCCGACGGTGGGGTTCGGGTGATCAACGGAAGCGGGGCGGCCCCGCGGGCGATCGCCTCGGCCGCGGCGGGATGGTCCCGCATGCCCTACGACGGGCCCCATACCGTGACCGTCCCGGGCGTCGTCGCGGCGTGGCAGACGATGCACGAGCACGGGGGCTCGCTGCCATGGGCGGCGCTCATCGATCCCGCGGTGCGGCTGGCGGCGGAGGGGGTTCCGGTGGCGCGCTCACTGGCCAACGCGATCGCCGACAACTCGAGCCGGATCGCCGCCGACCGTGGGATGCGCGAGGTCCTCATGCCCGACGGTGCCCCGCTGCCCGAGGGCGCCGTGCTTCGGCAACCGGCGCTGGCGCGGTCGCTGGCCCGGATCGCGGACCGCGGCGCGGCAGCGCTGTACGGAGGCGCTGTCGGGGAAGCGCTCGTCAGCTGCCTGAGGGAGCTCGGCTCGACCATCGCCATCGACGACCTTCGGGCCCATCGGACCGAGGTCTGCGAGCCGATCGGGCTGCAGATCGGGGGATGCGAGGTCCTCACCGCGCCGCCGAACAGCCAGGGCCTGGTGCTCCTGGAGACGCTGGCCGGATTGGAGGAGCTGGGGCCCGGTGACTACCTCGGCGCCGATGCCGGGCTGCTCGGCGAGCTCTTCCGCCTCACCGCCGCGGAGCGCGATCGCCATCTGGGTGACCCGCGATTCCGCCGGGTGCCCGTCGAGGAGCTTCTATCGCGCGCGCATGCCGCTGAGCTCGCGGCCAGCGCGGGGGACCGTCGCGCGCCAGCGGCCAAGGTCGAAGGCTTCTCGGGCTCGTCGTCCGGCGACACGATCGCCCTGGTCGCCGCGGACGCGAGCGGGCACGGCGCCGTCGTCGTGCAGAGCGTGTTCGCGGCGTTCGGGGCGGGGATCCTGGACCCGGCGAGCGGCATCATCTGCCACAACCGAGGCGCGTTCTTCTCGCTCGATCCGGGCTCGCCGAACGCCCTGGAGGGCGGCAAGCGACCGACGCACACGCTGATGCCGGTGATGCTGCGGGAGGAGGGTCGCGTCGTGGGGTTCCAGGGGACGATGGGCGGCCCGGCTCAGCCGCAGATCCACGCGCAAATGCTCCTGCGCATGCGGGAAGGCATGGATCCCGCCCCGGCGGTGGCCGCTCCGCGCTGGGTCGTCGCCGAGCCGGGCGCGGGCGCTACCGGGGGCGACGCGTACGCCGAGGCCGACCTCGAGCCGGCGGCCAGGGATGGTCTTCGTGCCACCGGTTTCGCGGTCCATCCTCTCCCACCGCTGTCGGAGGTCGTTGGCCACGCGCAGGTGATCCGGCGATCAGGCGGAGTGCTCTCGGCGGGCGCCGACCCACGCGCCGACGGCGCGGCCGGTGCGGGGTAGGCGAGCCGCCCGCGTGGCGATCCTCACGGGGGGTTGACGAACTCGATCAGGCGGCCGCCGCGGCCGCGGGTGAAGAAGCTGAACGACCAGCGGATGAGGACCAGCAGGCGGTTCTGGAAGCCGATCAGGTACCAGAGGTGGACGACGAGCCAGGTGAGCCAGGCCGGGAAGCCGCTGAGGCGGACGACGTGGAGGTCGGCGACCGCGCGGGCGCGGCCGATCGTCGCCAGGTTGCCCTTGTCGCGGTAGTGGAAGGGCCGGCTGTCTCGCCCGCGTAGCCGGGCGCGCACCGCCTTGGCCGCGTAGCGGCCCTGCTGCATCGCCACCGGCGCGACGCCCGGGTAGGTCACGGGCTCGCCGTCCTCGCCGCGCACGCGGACCATGTCGCCGAGCGCGAACACCTCCGGGTGGCCCGGCAGGGTGAGGTCGGGCTCGACCGTCACGCGGCCGGCGCGGTCGAGCTCGGCTCCCGCCCGCTCGGCGAGGCGGGCCGCGAGCGCGGAGGCGGTCACCCCGGCGGCCCAGATCACGGTGGGCGCGGGATGCGCTCGTGGCGCCGCCGTCCGGCGCCTCGACCGTCACCGAGTGCTCGTCGATGCCGACGACCGTGGCGCTCCAGCAGCGGCGTCACCCCCAGGTGCTCGAGCTAGCGCGCCGCGCTGCGCCGAGAGCGAGGGCGGGAAGCCGGTCAGGACCCGGTCGGCCATCTCGACCAGCAGGACCCGGCCCTCGCCGGGTCGATCGCGCGGAAGTCGCTGCGCAGCGTGTCGCGGGCGAGCTCGGCGATCTGGCCGGCCATCTCGACGCCGGTCGGCCCGGCGCCGACGACGACGAAGGTGAGCAGCGCGCGCCGGCGATCCTCGTCGGGCTCCACCTCGGCCGCCTCGAAGGCGCTGAGGATGCGCCCGCGGACCTCGAGCGCGCTCTCCAGCGACTTCACCTCGGGGGCCACGTCCCGCCACTCGTCGTGGCCGAAGTAGGAGTAGGCGGAGCCGCCGGCGACGATCAGGGTGTCGTAGTCGACCGAGAACGGGTCCCCCTCCCGCCCGCCGGGCTCCACGCGCACGGCGCGCGCCTCGAGGTCGAGCTCGGTCACCTCGCCCATCACCACCCGCACGTTGCGCCGCCGCTTGAAGATCGCGCGCAGCGGATAGCAGACCTCCTCGGGGGAGAGCGCCCCGTCGCCACCTGGTAGGTCAGCGGCTGGAAGAGGTGGAAGTTGCGCCGGTCGATCAGGGTCAGCTGGACCGGCGCGCGGGCGAGGTGGACCGCTGCCTGGAGGCCTCCGAACCCTCCCCCGACGACCACCACCCTGTGCGAGCCGACCTCCATTGCGGACGGAGGGTATGGAGGGTCGCCGTCGGTCGCCGAACGGAAGCCTCAGGCCCTAGCGAATCGATCGCTTGTCGAGCACCAGGCGATCCGCGTCGGCGGAGACGACCCTCGCCCGCCATGCCTCCTCTCCGTCCGGCGTGCGGATGATCAAGTCATCATCGTCGGTGAGCTCCCACCTCGCCGCCCGCACTTCGGGTCGGTCCGTGGGCCCGGGGCCGCCCTCGCTCGCCTCGCCCCCTTCACCGAGCTCGATTTCCCGGCGCCCGCGGGATGGCGGGAGCTCGGTGTCAGCGGGGACGAAGACCATCTCGTCCCCGCTGTCTCGCTCGTGGGCGTGAAGCCAACGCCCGCGGAGCGCTGTCCGCTCGATGGCCATCGTGATTAGGCGAGTGACTTCCTTGGACCCGCGAGCGTGGCGTTCATCCGTCCCACCTGCCCGGCCGAGAACATGAACATCGCCGCATCGTCAACGTAGTCCATGTAGTTCATGAACATGTCGCCGTTCGGACCGTTGTTGCAGGTGATGTGCGGGAAGGTCGGCTTGTTGTAGTTGGGGCCGGCGGCGTTCGGCGTATCCGCCACCCGGTCTCCGCCCGAGCAGTCCATCGTGTCGGCCCAGATGTGGCGCAGGTTGAGCCAGTGGCCGACCTCGTGCGTGGCGGTGCGACCGAGGGCGAAGGGCGCCTTGGCGGTCCCCGTAGTCCCGAACGCGGAGTGCAGGATCACGACGCCGTCGGTGCGTGCCGGTCCACCGGGGAACTGGGCGTAGCCGAGCAGGCCACCCCCGAGATTGCAGACCCAGATGTTGAGGTAGCGGTTGGCCGGCCAGGCCGTCACGCCACCCTGCGACGCCTTCTTGACGGAGTCGTCGGCGCCGAAGGCCTGCACGTTGGTCTTCGTGCGCGTGACTCCGTCTGTCTGCTTTCCGTCCGGGTCCCTCTTGGCCAGCGCGAACTCCACCTTGGAGTCGGCCACCAGGCTTTGGAACGGCGCCGGAACGTTGCTCTTATCCGGATTCGTTGCCCGGTAGTCGCGGTTGAGAACGGTGATTTGCGTGTTGATCTGCTGCTTCGAGATGTTCTCGACGTCGCTCCTGTAGACGACGTGGACGACGACTGGGATCGTGATCAGCCTGCGCATCGCCCGCTGCGCCTCGCCGGTCTGCAGGGCGCGCTCCGTGAACTCGTCGATCCGCAGCTGGTTGGCGCGGTAGGAGGCGTACTCCTCGCTTAGGCGCTCGTGTACCTCCATCGCTCCACATTTGCGTCTTGGTGCTGGACTCATCCTGACCTCCCCTCTCGCCTCACGGCGAGGTTGTCCGCTCCTCGGACGAGCAGCGATTCGAATCTTCAAGCGGGGTCGCCCTTCGCCTGGAGCGACAAACGCCCGCAGCCTCCTGGCCGCAAGGCCATCCTCTCTCCCCACCCGGCTCCCGTCAAGGCCCGGCTCGAAATCCCGCGGGGCCGTGCGCGACAGCGTCGCGAGCCTCATGGAGGCGGGTCCGGCGGGATCGGGCCGGTGCGCCAGCAGTCGGGCGGTGATCTCCGACAGCTCGGCCTCGTGTTCGGCGATGAGCGTGTTCGCTGCCGCCTCGAGCGCCGCGATCGCGCTAGCGCTCGCATCGTCCAGCGCGATCGGCGGATCGAGCGGGACCTGGAGGCGGAAGAATCGCGGGCCGCGACCGATCTCCCTGCTCGGGACGTGCGGGTCGGCGGGTCGTTCAGGAGCGTGTCCGCGTAGTGGTCGACCCCATCGGATCAGCCGCCCAGACCGTCGCCAGGATCGGCGGCTCGCCGTCCACCGGGATGATCCAGCCAAGCCTGCCCCAGCCGCTGACCTCGGCCTGGATGTAGTGCGTCTCGTGCAGGCCGGTGCCGATGGAGACGACGAGCAGTAATCCATATCCAGGTGGTGCGGCTCATCGCCGCGTCGCTCGAGCGCCTCGACGATTGCCGCGATCGCCGGGTTGGGTGCGAAGACGCCGCCGTCCACCAGCGCGTGACCGTCGACCTCGTGCGATGGAAAGTAGGTCGGCGCGGCGGAGGTCGCGAGGGCGGCGTCGACTATCGGCTCGCTCCCTGCCTCCTCGCGCGCCCGCCAGCGCCTCGAAGAAGTAGGGCTCGCGGTCGGTCATGTCGTACGCGGTCACGACCAGTCGCGCAGCGCGTCGGCGAGCGTTGCCGTGGTGCCGAGCCGGTGCGTGACCGCCTCCTCCAGCGGCTCCAGCGTGTACTTGGGGCCGATCCACCCCCACAGGGTCCTCAGCTTCTGCAGGAGGCTGCGGTGGAAGATCTTCGGGCCGTCGGTCGTATAGAGGTCGGCAAGGGTCGCCGCGGTAATGAGCGGGCGGTCCGGCCGGCTCGGCAAGTCCGGCACGGTGAGGCTCAGGGCGACCAATCCGCCGGTTGAGGTCCCCGCGAACATGTGGAAGTAGTCGGCCGCCCGAGCGTCCGCGCCCGCCTCCTCCTGCAGCCGGCGCTCGAGGTCCGCGATGACGAGCGCCGGGATCAGGCCGCGCATTCCGCCGCCGTCGACGGAGAGGATCCGGAACCTGTCGGTCGGGGCTACGTCTCCCTCGGGCGCGGACATCGAAGC
This sequence comes from uncultured Actinomycetes bacterium, assembly GCA_963797665.1. GTDB lineage: Bacteria > Actinomycetota > Thermoleophilia > Solirubrobacterales > 70-9 > AC-56. The sequence continues at coordinate 227,666 of CAWCQE010000008.1, forward strand.
TAGATCCGCTGCGGCGGCGCCCCCAGGCGTGGCGCCTCTCCCCCCGCGCCGTCGCCGACGGCCTCGGCGCCTGCCGTGCCGCCGCCCCACCCGGCCCGCAGGACGCGCATCGCGTTGGCGAAGCAGATCTTGTGCGCGACCTCCTCGCCGTAGCGGCGCCGGAGCTCGCGCGCGAGCCGCGCCATGTCGGCGATGACTCGATCCCTCCCATCGTCGGCTTGATGAAGCCGTCGAGGTCGGAGCCGATCGCGAGGTGGTCGTAGCCGTCGGTGACCCGGCGATGCGGTCGATGTGGTTGCAGATGATCTCGATGGAGCGGTCGAGGCTGCGAACCCGCAGCCGGTTGAGCCCGTCGCAGAGCTGGTGCTGGGCCATGATCAGGCCGACCACGCCGTCGCGGTCGGCGATCCGACCGATCGTCTCCTCGCTGAGCATGTACTCCTGCGAGCCGAAGCGAAAGCCGGAATGGGTGGCGATCACGGCGGCGTCGTCCTCCGGCCGCCGCGTCGAGGTGATCGAGCACGTCGCTGACCGACCGCTCGCTCATGTGGGAGAGGTCGATCAGGACGCGCTCCCTCACCATCGCCTCCACCGCCGCGCGGCCCAGGTTCGAGAGCCCCTCCTCGGGCTGCGGAAACAGCCGCGGTAGAGCCAGTCGGGGAGGAAGGGGATCGCAGGCGCGTCGGTCGCGATGTGGCGCCACACGAGGTGGGCGAGCGTGACGTAGGCGACCCCGCGGCGCGCGAGCCGCGTACGGCATCCGTGACCTCGTCCTCGGTGGCGCCGAGGTGGAAGCCGCCCTCCACGCAGTGGATGAGGGCGACCTTGCCCTCGCGCTGGCCGCGATCGAGGTCGTCGGGGTTGTGCGCGACGAGCGCCTCGGACGTGGTGCTCGGCGATGTTGCGCTCGACGAGGTCGGCCTGTCGCAACAGCGCCTCGGTGTACTCGGGGCTCGGAGCGCGGGGTAGCGCTGGCCGAGCGCGAGCTCGTCGAAGAACGAGTAGAGGACCGACAGGGCGACCCGGACCTCGCCGGAGCGCAGCGACCCGATCGTCACCCGGGGGCCGGACCAGAACGACCGGTAGTTCCCGAACCGGCTCGCCAGCCCCACCAGCAGGGCGCGCAGGCGGTCGCTCAGCCGCGCGTGCTCGCTGAAGATGAGGCCCCTAAGGCCGCGCGGCGGGGGCGGCACCAGGTGCATCGCGTAGTGGGCGTGCAGATCGGCGACCGGGGCGGCGGGCGCCGCTCGATCCGCGCGCGAGCGAGGTCGCTTCGCTGGCGGAGGACGTTGAAGGCGCTCGCGATGACCCGGTCGGCCTCCTCGCCCTCGGGCAGCGGCATCGTCGTCGCGCCGTATCCCTCCGCGCTCTTGATGATCCGGCTGGCGACAACCCGGTCGCCGTCGTTGAGGGTGATGTAGAGGTGCCTGCGGGGGCGAAGCTGCTCATGTTCCAGCCGATCCTCACCCGGTGACCGTCGGAGGTGGCGTGGGTGATCTCCGGCGTCTTCGGGAAGGTCAGCCGGCCAAGCAACCAGATCAGCTGTCCAATGAAGTAGCGGAACCGTTGGACTCTGAGCTTCCGGTGCCAGCCCGCCGGGTCGGTCCATTTCCAGCCCTGTTGCCGGGACTGGGCGGGCCCTTCCCCTCGCCGAAGATCGCCCGCTCGGAACTCCCCCAATGCCCCGGCCACCGCGCCCAGCGCCCGAACGCCGCGATGGGGTATTCGCCGGCCGGGCCGTCGGCGCGCGGATGATCGATTCCGATGAGCAGCGGGCCGGTCAGCAACGGATGGGTGCGCGGCTCGAAGTAGGAGGCGTGGGATCCCTGCGCGATGTAGACGACCGGCCGTAGCCGCTCCGGCGACGCGAACGAGACGTCGGTCGCTCCACTCGCGGGCGTCCCCCTTGTGCTGCGCATAGGTCAGCAGCTCGGGCGTTTCGTCGGCCCAGGCCGACCTGGACCATCTCCCAGTCGCCCTCGTGCTTGCCGAACCCGAAGAGGTTCTTCGGGTTGTAATACAGCCAGAACCAGTACTGAAGCCACGTGCGGCCGTCGCTGCCGTCGACGACTCGGCCGTAGATGCGGCCGGCGAAGCGCGCGGGTACTCCATCCGGCGGGCGTCGCCCTGGAGATCGGGGGCGAAGGCGATGGAGTCGTCGTCGCTGGGCGCCGTCCCGGGCGGATACGCGCTCAGGTTTCGAGGGAAAGCTAGGGCGAGCCGCTGACCCGGGCGAGCACCTCGCCGTCGTCGGTGCGCAGGACGTTCTCGTGGTTCTCGACCGCCGCCTCGACCGCGAGGAAGCGGTAGTCGTATTGAGGGTCGAAGCGAAGGAGCGGTTTATGCCGCTCGAGCAGCGCGAGCCGCTCGCGTCGAGGTCGAGCTCAGGATCGAGGATCTGGTCCGACAATTCGAAGACAAACCTCTCACAAATCGGCCCAGGTCCAAGTCTGCAATCTGACTGGCAGGTGTGCTCCGGCCGTTCAAGTGCGCACGCTTCGCGTGACGCGTGCCAGCACGCGGGCTGCGAATGGCATGTGCCGAGAGCGCCACACGTGTCGCTCCTCGAAGGGCCAGGCGTAGATGGGGTTGCCCTCGCGAACCAGCCGCAGCAGGCGCGGTTCGGCGAGCTCGTCGACCGACCACTCGTACAGGTGTTGCAGCCGCGGAGCGATCACCGCGTAGTCGAGCATCCGGCCAAGGCGCTGCTCATCGGCGATGTAGCGCTCGACGTCGCGGTCGAGCGGATAGCGGTTCGGCAGCACACGCCGGAGCGAGAGGAACACTCCAGCCGCCCCAAGGCGCGGATCGCCCACCACGCGGCCGAGCGGCGCCAACCGTCCCAGCGCCAGGTCCGGTGCTGCGACGAGCGCGTGCGCGTACAGCACGCGCAGCAGCGCGACGTTCATGAAGAATCGCTCAGGCGCACTCTCCGCCTCGGCGAGCCCCCGATGCTCCAGGTAACCGCCCACGATGCTCGCGTTGTGTGCTCGGTACCAGTTACGCCCCGTCGGTCTCGCGCTGAACTCCAGCCAAAGCCGCACGGCCTGCGACGACGGCTCTCCTGCAAGGCCACCAAGAAGCGCGACCGTTTCGCACCCGTCCCGGAGCAGGCGCTCGTTGACCCCCCGCCACCACACACTGCCGGGCGGTGACGCGTAGAGCGAATTGAGCACGCCGCGCTGCGCCTGCCAGCGCATGAACGACAACGCCGCCCGTCGGAACGGCAGGTGCCGCGGCGCGCTGCCCGTCGGCCCGTGGAACAGGCGTGCCATCAACGCCAGGCGTGCCGCTGGATCGTCGCGCGCGGCCGCGACCTGCGCCTCGGCCAAGGCGAGCGCGCCTGCCTGCTGGCTCATCGACGGGTATTGGGCATTGGCGCGCGATTCGGCGCTACCGCTGCTCGCCATCCAGGTCAATCCGGACCGTCATCAGATCCGTCTGCATGAGGCGTACGGTCGCCGTATTCAGTCTCGTGATCGGGCGCCTCGAAGCGATGTACCGCAGCCTTTCTCGTGGATCATCATCGGGGACGAGCCGGGCGGTGCCCTCGCGCCATCGTCGGCCGATGCGAATGCGAACGCGGGGGTTCGCCTCGATATTCCTGACGTAGCTCGCCCGGCGCCCGTGCTCGGCGACGATCCAGAAGACCCCGTCGTCAAGACCGTTGGTAACCGGGTTGCGTCTCGGCCGCCCGGACTTGCGGCCGATGGTCTCCAGGATCGCGGTCCCCGGCGCCGGAACCCCGACGCGAAACAGCCCGCGGACGATGGGATTGACCACGTACCTCGCGATCCCGCTGGCAAGCCTCCGCTTCGTCTCCCGGCGCCCCGGCACCAGTGCACAACCTACCGCCCGGCGAGGTCCGTTTCCGCGTACGGGGACCGAGCACCAGTTCGTTCCCACCCCCACCCACCTCGTCAAGTTCACAGTCGACTACTAGTGCGGTTCGCCCCAACCGCGGGCTTAAGCCCTCTCCAGCCAGCCCCCGGCAAGCGAGGAAGCTTAACGGCCCACGCTCGGGTCATCTGAGCGAGCGAGGGCGCGCTGATCGCCGTGCTGGCGGCGCTCACCACGCAACCGAGAAAACAGGCCGACACGTGCCCGAAATGCCTCCGTCACCTCGCCAGCTACCTCTTGCTCCACAGCAGCAACCGTCCGCTTCCAGATGCGATTGGAAACATTTGGCGACTGCATATCTATTTCGTCGAACGTGCGGCGGATCTTCTCGACGCACTCTCTCAACTCCGGCTCCGGAGGTGGCGTCGCTTGGAGCTCGGTGATCCAGTGGATGAGCGCTCCGTACCTACGGCCCACGCGCCGATGCGCCTCGACCCGCTCCCCGTACTTGAGATACGTCTTCAGCCCGATTAGAGAGGCCGATAGCAAGCTCACCGACCCCACAGCCACTCGGAGTCCGGTGGCGACCCAGCTCTGCAGCGTCGCGAAGATGCTGCTACTGACGATCGCGGCGAGAATCGTGGCCGTCCCGCCCAGCGAAAAGTTGCGCCAGGTGAGGCTATCCACTGCATGCAAGTGGGCGTCCATGAGCATGATGATCCGAACGCGCCAGTACTCCAGGAGCTCATCCACCGTCTTCAACGGAGGTAGCGAGTGCCTTTGGCGTTTTGCTTCACTGGATTCACTTCACTGCTCGACATCTCGCTGCAGGCGCGGGCGATGGCGTCGCTCCCGTGCCATGGGCCCAACCTAACGCTGCCGCATCGACAGTGCCACTCCCGCTCTCGCCCGTCAAGCCATCATCCGACGCCTCCAGCCAGATCAAGCGAGCCCGCCGGCCTCCAGCGCGTCGCCGCGGTCGCGGAAGTTCTCGAGGCGGATCACCCTGTCGCCGCGGAAGGACCACAGCTGGAAGTAGCGGATCTCGGTCTCGGCGCCGCTCGCGTCTCCCGCGCCGCGTTGGACCACGCTCGCGAGGACCGCGTCTCCCGCCGCAACGAGATCGTGCCCGTCGATCGTCAGGTGCGTCCACGGCTCTAGGAACTGGCGGGTGTAGTCCGCGAGCGCATCAGTGCCGAGGTACGTCCCGGCGTCGGGGAGTTCCGGGGGCATCACGAAGATGACGTTTCGGTCGAACAGCTTGGACGGGGTCTGGAAGTCGCCCTCGCGCCAGCGGTCGTAGATGGAGCGCACGATCTCAACCCTGTCGTGCGACACTGTCATTCTGACGCCCCGGCGGCCGCCCGCGCCTCATCCAGCGTGTCGAACTGGTGGATTCGCGCGATCCTGCCGTCGCGCACCTCATAGAGGGTGGTCAGCTCGATCTCGGCCTTGACGCCGCTGCCGCTGCCAATGCCCCACTGCCGGCTCGGGATGAGGACGAAGTCGCCGGCGTCGATGTAGTCGAGGTTTTCCACCTGGTACTCGCTGAAGGGCTCCATCCATTCCGTGAGATAACGGATCAGCCCGTCCCACCCGCTGTAGTGCTCGCCGACGCCGCTGCCGAGGCCCGACGCGAGCGTGGTTAGCTCGACATCAGGGGAGAATCGGGGCTCGAACAGTTCGCGCATGGTGTCCGCGCTCCAGTCGATCGTCGCGACGTTGATGCCCTCGAACGGCCCGAACACGGCGCGGACGAGCTTGACGTTCTCCTGCGACATGGGCGGAGTATCTCCGCCCGGGCGGCGACAACCACTCATTCGCCGCTCGAGTGGGTAATTGAGCCGATATAGGCGGCCGAATCGCTCACTCGAGCCATTCGGTCTCCATACGCGCGGCCGGGTGGATGCTCACCTGCCGGCGGCGATGGCCGCGGCTCAGGAACTTGTGCGGGGCGCCGGCCGGGACGACGATGTTGCCCCCCGGCCCGGCCTCGATCGTCCGTTCGCCAACAGTGAAGAGGACGTCCCCCTCCTCAACGATGGGGAACACCCCGGTACGGGTGGCGATGGAGCTCGGGGCCGGTTTCGGGCCGGTTGTGGCTGAGGAACATCGACACGCTCGCGCCGTGCTCGTGGCCGTTGAAGGTTTCCGCATTCTCCCCGCTCGGAAGATCTTCTACCGGGATCGTGCGGACGTCTCCGTCTTGGCTCATCCGGTACCTCCTTGCTGCGTCGTTCGGCCCATCACAGCAAATCGCTATGGGCTTGGCAGACTTCCGCGCAGCCCTTGATCGCCCCACCTCGCGATTGAATAGACCGATGGCCACGTTCTGCCTGATCCACGGCAGCTGGCACGACGGCTACTCCTGGGAGCCGCTGCGCCGCCCGCTCGAGGAGCGGGGCCACGATGTCGTGGCGCCCGATCTCCCGATCGACGACCCCGCGACCAGCTGGCAGGAGCGAGTGGAGCCGGCGCTGCGGGCGCTCGACGGCGTGGAGGGACCCGTAGCGGTCGTCGCCGCACTCGGGGGCCTCGGGATACGGGGCGCTGGTCGCGGCCCGGCTCGACGATCCGCTGCTGGTCTACCTGTGCCCGCGGCTCAATCCGTTCCCGCTCGCCGCCGGGCGCCCCCGAGCCCTTCCGGCCGGGGTTTCCGTTCCCGCCCCGCCGCCCCGACGGGGCGAACGTGTGGGAGCGCGAGGCGGCGATCGCGGCGATGTATCCGCGGCTTCCCCGCGAGCGTCGCGGAGGAGCTGGCGGACCGGCTTCGCCCCACCGCGCCGCCATCGGACGAGTTCCCGCTGGACGGCCATCCCGACGTGCCGACTGCACTGATCTACGCGGCCGAGGACGAGTTCTTCGAGCCCGAGTGGGAGCGCTTCATGGCGCGTGAGCTCCTTGGCGTCGAGCCAATCGAGATCCCCGGCGGCCACTTCCAGATGATCGAGAACCCCGAGCGGCTCGCCGATCTCCTCGATCGCCTTGCGCGCGGGGGCGGGCCACGCACCTCTGGCGCGCTTTGACGGGGTTAGGTGCCCTATAGCACCCTTAACCCCGTCAATGCTCCGCGGAAGTATTCGAGGCGGCGACGGCTGCCGAGTAGCCTGAGCTGTGGTCCGCCCACGCCGAAAGGAGAGGCGAATGAAGGCCGTCGTCATCCATGAGACCGGAGGCCCGGAGGTCTTCCGAGAGGGGCAGGTCGAGGGACCGACCCGACCACGCCGGAGCACGGCGAGGTGCTGGTCAGGGTCCATCGCGGCCTTCGATCAACCCGCTCGACTACAAGATTCCCTCGCAGTGACCTCCGCGACGGGGTGCCGCTCCCGATGGTGCTCGGCTATGACTTCTCCGGGCGTGGTGGAGGAGTCGAAGGCCGACGGCTTCGATGAAGGCGATGAGGTCTTCGGCTGGGCCCTCACGGGCGCGCTAGGCGGAGCTGGTCGCCGCACGGGGGCGGGCGCGATCGCTCCGCAAGCCGGAGGCGGACTGAGCCACGAGCAGGCGGCGGCGATCCCCCGTTGCGGGCGGGACGGCGCAGCACGCGCTCTTCGACACGGGCGGCCTGGGGAGAGCGGCCAGAGCGCCGTCGTCGCAGGCGCCGCGGGCGGCGTCGGCCACTTTGGGGTGCAGCTCGCAAACCTCGCCCGCGGGAAGGTGACCGGCACCGGGTCGGCGCACAACCGCGACTTCGTCCTCGGCCTCGGCGCCGAGGCCACCGTCGACTACACCGAGCAGGACGTCGGCGAGGCCGTGAGCGACGTCGACGTCGCCTTCGACAGCGGTTGGGGGCGAGGTGACCGGGTCGCTCGTTCCCACCCTGGGCGAGGGGGGCGTGCTGGTGACGCCATCGCCAACGCCCCGCCCGAGGAGGCGGCGGAGGAGCGCGGCGCCCGCGCTCTGAGCTGCAAATGATCAAGCGGGGAGGACCCCGAGGCGCTCGTTCACATCGGTGAGGTGGGCGTGATCGGCGAGCTCGAGGTCGAGATCGCGGAGGTGATCCCGCTCGAGGACGTCAAGAGAGCGCATGAGCTGAGCGAGGCCGGCCACACCCGCGGCAAGCTCGTGCTCAGCGTCGGCGGCTGAGGAAATCGGTGATGCCCGCGACCGTCTCGCTGGGAGGCGTCGAGCTCACCCGGATCGGCCTCGGCACCAACCGCCTCACCGACACGCCGGAGCACCGCTCCTTCCTCGAGGCCGCGGCCGCGACGGAGCTCAACTTCATCGACACCGCCCACCTCTACGCGGGCGGCGAGAGCGAGCGGACGATCGGCGCCGCGCTCGCGCCGTTCCCGGACGACCTCGTCGTGGCGACGAAGGGCGGCTACAACGCCGGCGTCGGCGTCGAGGGGCTGCGCGCGGAGCTCGAGGAGAGCTTCGAGCGGCTCCGCACCGACACGATCCCCCTCTACTACCAGCACCGCGTGCACCCGGACCTCGAGGTCGAGGACGCGATGGGCCTGCTGAAGGAGTACCGCGACGCCGGGCGCATCACGCACATCGGGGTCTCCGCGGTGAGCGTCAAGCAGATCGAGCGGGCGCGGGCGGTGGCGCCCGTGGACGTGGTCCAGAACGAGTACAGCCTCGTCCGCCGAGGGCACGACGACGTGGTCGACTACTGCGAGGCCGAGGGCATCGTCTTCGTGCCCTACTTCCCGCTCCGCGGCGAGGACCCGCCGGCTCTGGCTGAGGTCGCCGAGCGCCACGGCGCCACGCCCGGCCAGATCAGGCTCGCGTGGTTGCTTCGCCGCTCTCCGGTGATGGTGCCGATCCCGGGCACCCTCTCGCTCGACCATCTGAAGGAGAACCTCGCCGCGCTCGAGATCGACCTCACGGACGAGGAGTTCGAGCGGCTGAGCTCCCCGTAGCGCGTTCGCGTCGGGCCACACCTGAAGAAACCCTCGCCCGAGGGACCGAACCGGCGTTGCGCGCCCCGTGGCGGGTATCCGGAGGGCGCTCAGTCAGTCGGTCGCCCACGCACGAACACGATCGGAGGAATCCATGTGGAGGAGGACGCTGCGGATCCCCGCTACGGATCGGATCACGCCGCAGGATCTGGCGCTGGCGCTCTGGGTGGCGCTGTGGATCGCGCTTGCGGTTGCCGTCGCCGTGAACACACGCGACGTGGCGAAGCTCGGCGGAACCGTCTCGCAAACCGGTGCCGCGATGAGGGACGTGGGGGGCGTCATCGGATCGGTCCCGCTGGTGGGAGGGGACGTGAGCAGCGCCTCGCAGAGCGTGGAGCAGGCAGGGGCCAGCGCTGAGGCGAACGGCACCGACGCACAGGACGCGGCCGATCGGCTCGGCATCTACCTCGGGA
>CAWCQE010000009.1:0-105344 GCA_963797665.1 uncultured Actinomycetes bacterium
CCGGTTCCGCCATCCCCACATAGCCCAGGGAATCGGGCGGCAGGGAAGCGCTGAGCGACGGGTCGAAGGGCGGAAACGCCGCGAAGAACCCGGGCTGCGCCCTGGCGCGAGCCTCGTCCAGCTCGGAGCGGATATCGACCTCGATGCCCATGTCTCCGGCCACGAGTGCGATGGCCGCCCCGTCGCTCGCGCCCGGGTCCACGACCGCGTCCAGCGTCGCCAGTGCCCGCGCGGGTTTCCGATCAGCCTGTCGATGCCGTCGGGCGACAGGTAGGCGTCCGCCAGCCGGTCGTCCGGAAGCTGGTCGAAAGCCGAAGCCGCCGCGGGCTCGCCTTCGAGGGAGCCGGTACCGTCGGCGCCGCTCTGGGCGTCGATGACGTCGCGGACACCGCTTTCGCGCCCGATGGCCAGAAAGCCGCCGACCTCGGCCGTGGCCAGACCGCGCCGGTCCACGGCCATGGGCACGTGGCGGTAGTCGGTCGTCTGGGGCGTCCCAGTCGCGATCGAATCCGCAAACCTCCTCGCCCCGTCGTCGTCGCTGACCTGGAGCAGTCTGGACCTCCTCCGCAGCCCGCTCGCCTGCCGGAATGACTGCGAGCGCGGCCTGCCCGCCGAACCATGGTTGGATGTCTCGCGCGAAGTCCGGTGGACGGCCGCCGGGGCCGGGAACACGGTCCAGCAGGCGGGATGTGACTTGCTGCGCGATCGTCGGCACGCGCGCCGCGACCTCGCTGGCCCGCTGGTACTGCTGCGTGCCGGGGTCCACGTTCACGTGCAGGTAGGCGAGCGCGTCGTCCGGGACGAGCGCGATCGCGTCGTCTGATGGCGGGCACGCGTCCCCGCCGGGCGCCCCGCACGGCAGCGCCGGCACGGCGACGAATGCGACGACCAGGAGCGCCGCAAGGACAAGGGTGGCGAGCCCGAGACGCCATCGGTTTCGAGCCGAGATGGTGGACCACGATCGCCGGGAGAGTCGGAACCTGGCCACTAGCGGGTCTTATGGCGGCGGGAATGGGGCACGAAGTCGATCACCAGCGGGATGCCCACGAGGCCGTAGTGCTCCCGCAGGCGGTTCTCGAAGTGAAAGGCCCACTCGCGCGAGATCAGCCGGCGATCGTTCACCTGCGCGGCGAAGCGGGGCGGACGGCGCCCGACCTGCGCGGCGTAGTAGATGCGAAGCCGCCGACCCCGCTTGGCCGGCGGCGGGCGGGTCGCCATGAGATCGGTCACGAAGCGATTGAGCTCCGGCGTCGGAATCCGGGAGGCGCGCCGATCCGCGAGCCCGATCGCCTCGTGCAGCAGCTTCCTCACGTTGCGCCCCGTCGTCGCCGAGCAGGCAACGACGGGCGGGCGCTGACGCAGGCGCTTGACGAGCCGGGCCGTCGCATCCTCGAGATCGGTCTCGCCGATGTCCCACTTGTTGAGGGCGATCAGCGTCGCACAGCCGGTTCGCATCGCGAGCTCGGCGATTCGGAGGTCCTCGGAGGTGACGCCCTCCGATGCGTCGCAGACCACGAGCGCAACGTCCGCCCGCTCGGCCGCCCGTTCTGAGCGAAGCTGGGCGTAGTAGGCCACCGTGCCCGCCACCTTTGTCCGCCGCCGAAGCCCCGCCGTATCGACGAGGACGATGCGACGATCGGCGAACTCGAGCTCGGTATCGATCGCATCGCGGGTCGTGCCTGCGACATCGGTGACGATCACGCGCTCGGACCCCAGGAACCGGTTGACCAGGGAGGATTTGCCGACGTTGGGGCGGCCGATGATGGCGATCCGCACGACCTCCTCCTCGGTCCTGCCCTCGCCGTCCTCCGGCCCTGCCGCGCGGGCCCACTCGGCCAGCAGGTCCAGGAGGTCGCCGGAGCCGTGGCCCTGTGCCGCCGAGACGGGAAACGGGTCCCCCATCCCCAGGCGATGGAACTCGGCGGCCAGATAGTCGTCCGCCGGCTCGTCGATCTTGTTCGCGACGACCGCGACCGGGATCTCGGAGCGCCGAAGGAGATCAGCGACCTCCGCGTCGCCCTGCCGCAGTCCAGCGCGTGCGTCGACTACGAGCACGGCGGCTTCCGCGTCGGCGATCGCCTCGCGGGCCTGGTGCTGTACAGCTCGCGACAGCCGAGTCCGCGGCCTCGAGGTCCACCCCACCGGTGTCGATCAGGCGAAAGGCGACGCCGTTCCACTCGCAGTCGATCGCCTTGCGGTCGCGGGTGACGCCGGCCTCCCGGTGAACGACCGCGTCCCGACCGCCGGCGAGGCGGTTGACGAGCGTGGACTTGCCGACGTTGGGAAAGCCGACGACCGCGATCTGCGGGATCCGCCCGTTCACGAGGTGACCAGCCCGCGCTCGCGGGCGAGCGCCACCACGCGGGCGGTGACCTGCGCGGCATCCAGGCCTGTCGTGTCGATCTCGACGGAATCGTCGGCGGACCGGAGCGCGCCGTGTCTGCGCTCGCTGTCCCTGGCGTCCCGGTCCGACTGCGACGCCAGAACCGTCTCCAAGCGCTCCCCCGTCTCGGCCGCGCGGCGCCGAGCGCGCTCGTCCGGCGAGGCCGTGAGGAAGACCTTGAGCGGCGCGTCCGGGCTCACCACGGTGCCGATGTCCCGCCCCTCTGCCACGTAATCGCCGTTCTCGATCAAGGCTCGCTGCCTCGCGACCATCGCCTCGCGGACCTCGGGGTGGACCGAGACGCGCGATGCGGCCGACGTCACCTCGGGCGCCCGGATCTCCTCGGTTACGTCCTCGCCGTCCAGCAGCACGCGATGAGCGGCGAACTCGATTCGGAGCTCCCCGGCGAGCCGGCCCACCGCGGGAGCGTCGTCCGCGTCCACGCCGGCGCGAATGGCGGCCAGGGCCACGCACCGGTACATCGCGCCGGAGTCGAGATAGGTGAAGCCGAGGGCGCTCGCGACCGCCCGCGCGACGGTCGACTTTCCGGCCCCGGCCGGGCCATCGATCGCGATCACCATGATCGGGCGCTGAGGATAGAGTTGCGCTCCATGCGGAGCTGGGACATCTCGACGCTCGACGTTCAGGCCCACAACCCGACCGTTCTCGACTCCGAGCAGGAGGGTCGGGCGATCCTGATCCACCTGCCGGCCGGCGAGCGACTCCAGCAGCATCAGGTGCACGAGCGGGCGTGGCTCCTGGTCGTCAGCGGCTCGATCGAGATCGAGGACTCCGGCGGCGACTCGACCACCGGCGGCGCCGGGCTGCTCGCCGTGTTCGATCCGAACGAGCGCCGCGAGGTCCGAGCGGACGACGACTCCCGCATCCTGCTCCTGCTCTCACCCTGGCCGGGCGAGGGGCATCCCAGCCAGCGGTAGCGGGGGCGCGCCGCAGGTGGTCAATCCCACTCTCGATCGGGGGAGGTCGAAGCGCTCAGGCCGCCCCCTCGTTGCCCTACGTCAGCGCCCTTAGGTCCGCCTCGAAGCCCGGGTAGCTGACGGCGGCCGCCTCCATTCCCTCGACCTCAACCCCGTCTCGGGAGGCGAGGCCGGCAGTCGCGCCCAGCATCGCGAGGCGATGGTCGCCGCGTGCGTGGATGCGGCCACCTCGCAGGCCGCCCGTGCCCGTGACGGCGAAGCCGTCCTCCGTTGCCTCGATTTCGGCGCCCAGCCCTCGAAGGCCCTCGACTACGGTCGCGATCCGGTCCGACTCCTTGTGGCGCAGCTCCTCCGCGCCCGTCACCACCGTGGTCCCATCGGCGAAACAGCCGAGCAGCGCGACCAGCGGCAGCTCGTCGATCGCCAGCGGCACCTCCTCGGCGTGGACGCGCGTGGCCTCGAGCGGTCCGTGGCGCGCCACGACCGCCCCCGTGGGCTCGAGGGCCTCCGGGTGTTCGTCGACCTCAATCGCCGCCCCCATCCGATTCAGGACGCCGAGCAGGCCGATCCGAGTCGGGTTCAGGCCGACGCCGGCGGTTCGCACGCGGCTGCCGGCGACGATGGTCGCCGCGACGATCATGAACGCCGCGGACGAGAAGTCTCCGGGAACGTCGAGCGCGGCACCCGCGAGGCGCTCGGGCGGCTGGATCGTCACGCGGCGGGCCGGGCCGCCGCCGAGGGTGGGGATCGTCCGCAGCTCCTCGGTGGAGATGTCCACCCCCCACGCCATGAGGAGGCGCTCGGTGTGATCGCGAGTGAGCGCCGGCTCGGTGATCTCCGTCTGGCCGTCGGCGAGCAGGCCGGCCAGGAGCACGCACGACTTCACCTGGGCGCTGGCGACCGGCATCCGGTACCGAATGCCGTGGAGGGTCGCTGCGGACACCTCGAGCGGGGGCAAGCGCCCTTCGCGGCATCTCACCGACGCGCCCATCTCGTTCAGCGGCTCGGCGACGCGGTCCACGGGCCGGCGGCGGATCGACTCGTCGCCGTCCAGAGCCCAGTGACCCATCCCCTGCCCGGCGAGCCAACCGGGGAGCAGGCGCAACAGCGTCCCCGCGTTTCCGACATCGATCGCGACCGTCCCGGCCGCGGGATCAAAGTGCTCGCCAGCCCCGCGCAGCCCGATTCCGTGCACCCGCAAGTCAATCCGGCCGGGCACCCCAGAGCCCCCCAGTTCCTCGACCCCCGTGCCGAGCGCCCGCACCGCGTCCAGCGTCCGCCTCGTGTCGGCCGAGTCGAGGTAGCCGGACACCTCGACAGAGCCGGCCGTCATCGCGCCTATAAGCGCTGCGCGGTGGCTGATCGACTTGTCCGGTGGCGGCCGCAGCTCGCCGCGCAGAGGCGCCGACGGCGCGAAGCGGGTCACGTCGAGATCGAGACCGCGTGGCCGAGCCCCCTGACGATCTCCGCCGTGCGATCGGCCTCGGCCTCTCCCGCGACCCAGAGCGAGATCGCTCCCGTGCGCATGTCCGGCGCCGGGTAGAGAGCCATGTCCTCGATGTTGACGCCGGCGCGGCCGAGGGCGAGGGCGATCTCGGCCACGGTCCCGGGCCGGTTCTCGACGCTCAGGCGCAGCTCGAACAGCTCGCCGCCGATCAGGTCCGCCTCGAGTAGGCGGCGGCGGTCCTCGCGCGCCGCCCCGTGCCAGGACGCGACCCGCCCCGTGTCCCCGGAGCGGATGATCTCCGCCGCCTCCCGCAGCCGCTCCGCGGCGGCGTCGATCTCGCGCGCGACGGCCTCGCTGTTGGTGGCGAAGATGTCGCCCCAGATCGAGGGGTTGGCGCCCGCGACGCGTGTCGTGTCGCGAAAGCTGGGGCCGACCTCCGGCAGGCGCTCGGATTCCTCCATCGCGGCGGCCGCTGCCTGCCGAACCAGCACGTTCGCAATCACGTGAGGCAGGTGGCTCACGGCCGCCATCAGGCGATCATGTGTCTCGGCATCGATCGCCTGGGGGCGCGCCCCAAGGTCGGCGATCGCCCGCTGCAGGCGGTCGTAGAGCATCCCGCTCGAGCGCTCGGTCGGCGTCAGGTACCAGCGCGCGCCCTCGAAGAGGTCGTCGCGGGCGTTCTCGACCCCAGCGCTCTCCGCGCCCGCCACCGGATGGCCGCCGGTGAAGCGCTCCAGGCTTTTCGTGCGCGGCACGCCCGCGATCAGCTCGCGCTTCGTCGAGCCGACGTCGGTGACGACCGTCTCCGGACCGCTCGCGTCGAGAGCGGCGGCTACCAGCTCCGGCAGCGCCCTCACCGGCCCCGCGCAGAAGACGATCTCCGCGTCCTCGACGGCGCCGCCGATCGTCGCGGCCGTCCGATCGAGCGCGCCCAGCTCCAGGCCGCGTGCGGCGTTCGCGTCCTGGGCGTCGAAGCCCGCCACCTCGGCCCCGAGCCGGCGCTTCGCGGCCAGGCCGATCGAGCCGCCGATCAGCCCGACGCCGAGGACCGCGATGCGCATCGGCGGCTAGTGCCCGCCAGCGAGCATTTAGACCGCGGCGAGCTGCTTGCCGGCGACCTCGGCGACCCGGCGGACCTGGTCGGCGTAATCGGCGAAGGCGTCCGTCGCGAGCGCCTGCGGACCGTCGCAGATCGCCTCATCCGGCTCGTTGTGGACCTCGACGATGATCCCGTCCGCGCCCGCTGCCGCTGCCGCGAGCGACATCGGCCCGACCCAGTCGCGGCGCCCGGCCGCGTGAGAGGGATCGACGACGACCGGCAGGTGCGTCAGCTCCCGCAACGCCGGGATGGCGAGCAGATCGAGCGTGAACCGGTAGGTCGTCTCGAACGTCCGGATGCCCCGCTCGCACAGCATCACCTGGTCGTTGCCCTCCTTGAGGATGTACTCAGCGGCCATGAGGAGCTCCTCGAGCGTCGACGAGAGGCCGCGCTTGAGCAGCACCGGAAGCCCGGTCCGCCCCACCTCGGAGAGCAGCGGGTAGTTCTGCATGTTGCGCGCGCCGATCTGGATGACGTCGGCGACCTCGACTATGTCGTCGACGTCCCGGACATCCATCAGCTCGGTCACGACCGGCAGGCCGGTCTCCTCGCGGGCCTCCTCGAGAAGCCGTAGCCCCTCGACACCGAGGCCCTGGAACGAGTACGGCGAGGTTCGCGGCTTGTAGGCGCCGCCTCGCAGCATCGCTGCGCCGTTCTCGGCCACGACGCGCGCGACCTCGAGCGTCTGGTCGCGTCCCTCGACCGTGCACGGGCCCGCGATCATCGCGAAGTGATCGCCGCCGACTCTTCGTCCGTCGACGTCGATCACGGTTCGCTCGCCCTTGCGGAACTGCGCCGAGGCCAGCTTGTACGGCTTGAGAATCGGCACCAGGTGGTCGACGCCCGGCGCGCCCTCGAGCCCGAGCGCCGCGACCCGGTCACGGGCGCCGATCGCCCCGATCACCGTCAGGACCTCGCCCTGGGAGACGTGGGCGGAGCAGCCGACCGACTCGACCCGGTCGACGACGGCCTGGATCTGCTCCTCCGTCGCCCCCTCTTTCATCACGATCATCATGGTTTCGATAAGCCTTTCAGAGTCTTGGTTCGAAGTTGTTGCGAACTCGGTTCATGGTGCCCGGATACGGGCGCAGGTACGGCGTCCGGCGGAGCTCTCCTGCTAGGTGGCCTGGAGCGGCCGGGCCGGACGCCTAGCTAAATCGCCAGTAATAGAACCATGCACGCGGCCGCGCGCCCTGAGGAGCGATTGGGAAAGCCGACGTGCTCGCGCGGTTCATTGACTTAGTTTTGTAGCAGGTGCAGGCTGAATAGTCCAGCGGCCCGCGCGCTCACGCAATCGCGGCGGCGAGCGCGTCGAGGAAGCGCGCGTTCTCCTGCCGGGTCCCGTAAGTGACGCGGAGGTGGCCGGAGCCGCCCAGGCTCGCGCCGCTGCGCACGACGACGCCGCGTTCGCCCAACCGCTTGATGACCTCGCTTTCGTCCCGATCGTCAAGCGATACCCACGAGAAGTTGGCCTGCGATTCCGGGGCGTCGAGACCCAGCTCTCGGACGCCCTCCTCGACGAACACCCTCTCCGTGATCGTGCGCTCGACGCGGCTCATGACATCGTCGCCGTGGAGGATCGCCTCAGCGGCCGCGACCTGGGCGAGCTCGTTGACGCTGAACGGCTGGCGGACGGCATCGACGGCCGCGCGGAACCTCGCCGAGCCCAGCGCGTACCCGCACCGCAGGCCGGCGAGGCCATAGACCTTGCTGAAGGTCCGCAGGAGGACCAGGTTCGGGAACTCCCGAAGCAGGTCGACCGTCTCGTCGGGATCGTCGTTCACCTGGAACTCGATGTAAGCCTCGTCGAGCGCGACCGTCACGTGGCGCGGAACCCGCTCGCAGAACTCCGCTATACGGGCCGCCGGCAGGTGCGTTCCCGTCGGGTTGTTGGGGTTGTTGACGACGACGAGCTGGGTCGCGGCCGTGACCTCCTCCACCATCGCGTCGAGGTCGTGGACGTAGCCGTCGACGAGCGGAACGCGGATCTCCCGCGCTCCGGTGAGCGCCGCCAGATGCGGGTACATCGAGAACGAGGGCCAGGCGAAGGCGATCTCCGTCGCCGGGCTCGCACAGGGCGTCGGCCGCGGCCAGCAGGATCTCGCAGGATCCATTCCCGACCGCCACCTGCGCCGGCTCGACCTCGAACCGCTCCGCGATCCGCCGGCGGAGGCGCTTGGCGTGCTGATCGGGGTAACGATGAAGCCGGAAGGCCGCCCCGGCCACGGCGTCGACGACCGCGGGATGCGGCCCCCACGGCGACTCGTTCGAGGCGAGCTTGACGATGTCCTCGGCGCCGAAGGCCTCGCGGGCGGCGTCCTCGTGCAGGCCCGCCTCGTACTGCGGCAGCCGCTCGAGCTTCTGGGCGAACGTGATCGTCATCCGGCCCTCATTGTGCCGGTCGCGTCACTGCGCGGACTGCAGGTCAGTGCGGAGCTTCCGTGCCTCGCCCAGGTACGTATGCGACGGCGAATGCCCCTCCGAGGCGTAGTAATGGAGCAGCACCCGGATCACGCTTCGCATCGCGCCCGGCACGTCCAGCTCGCGAGTGCAGAGGAGCGGCACCTGGTCGAGCCCGAGGCGGCGCGCCGCCACCGCCGGGAACTCCGCGTTGAGGTCGTCCGTCGAGGTGAACAGGCAGCTCACCATGTGCTCGGCGTCGAGCCCGTTGCGGCTCATCAGCTCGCGCATGAGCTTTTCGGTGGCGTCGATGATCGCGCCCACATCGTTGCGCGCGACGGTCGTGGCGCCGCGGACCGCATAGAGACGCTCGCTCATGGGCGGGCATCCTTCCAGAGCCGGTTGACCTCCGGCGGGCGCAGCCTCCGCGCCTTGCCCTCCTGCAACGTGCCGAGGCGCAACGGGCCGAACCCGGTGCGAGCCAGCGCCACCACCTCGTTTCCGACCGCCTCGAACATCCGCCTCACCTGCCGGTTTCGTCCCTCGCCGATCGTGATCTCGATTACCCGTGGCGACATCCGGCGCGCCCTGGCGGGCCGCGTCGGCCCGTCCTCCAGCTCCACGCCCCGACGGAGCCGGCGGAGCTGCGACTCGGTCGCCGGCCGGCGCAGCCTGGCGCGATAGGTCCGCGCCAGGCCGTACCGGGGATGCGTGAGGCGATTGGCGAGGTCGCCGTCGTTCGTCAACACGATCAGCCCGGTCGAGTCCACGTCCAGGCGCCCCACCGGGTACAGCCGGCGCCGCGAGTCCACGAGGTCCACCACGGCGTGGCGGCGCCCCGGCTCGCGCGCGGTCGAGACCACGCCGGCCGGCTTGTTGACCATCCACACCTCGCGCGGCTCCGGGCGCACGGGACGGCCGTCGACGGCGACGCCGCTCGACTCATCGACGTCGCGCGCCGGGTCGGTGACCCGATCGCCTGCAACGGTGACCCGCCCGGCCGCGACGAGCTCCTCGGCACGGCGGCGCGATGCCACCCCGGAATGGGCGAGGTACCTCGCGAGGCGCACGTCGCCGCGGGCTCAGCGGCGCCTCACGCGAGTACGCTGCGGCTCTGGCGAGGGGCTGCGCGCGCCGCCAGGCGCGCCCAGACGCCGCCAGAACGAGGTCGTACTTGCGTGAGTCGCCACTTAGGCCGCCCGCTGCTCGCCCGCCTTCAGAAGCCGCTCGCGAAGCTCGCGCTCGTCGTCGGGCGTCGGGTCGAACCGCGATGGGTCCGGCAGCTGCTCGAGGCCGGCCAGGCCGAAGAGCTTCTCGAACAGGGAGGTCGTCCGGTAGACGATCGCGCCGAAGCGCGAGCGCCCGGATTCCTCGATCAGGCCGCGCTCGGTGAGCGTGCCCACGGCGGACTCCGACGAGACGCCGCGGATCCGGGCGATCTCCGGCCGCGAGACCGGCTGCAGATACGACACGATCGCCAGGGTCTCCGCCTGGGCCTGGGTGAGCGGGGGCGTGCGCGGGGTCGAGAGCAGGCGGCGGGCGGCGTCCTCGGCCACCGGATCGGCCGCGAGCGTGTACCCGCCCGCGACGTGGCGCAGGACGACCCCGCGCGTCCCCTCGGCCAGCGCGCCCTCCAGGGCGTCCAGGGCTCGGTCGATCTCGGCCTCGCTCGCGTCGCACGCCTCCGCGAGCTCCGCCGTCGTCACCGGCTGCGGCGAGAGGAACAGGAGCGCCTCGACGATCCGCTCCAGGTCAGTCATGCATCACCTCCACCTCGATCGGGCCGAACAGGTCGCGCTGGCTCCAGGTCGCCTCCCCGCGCTTGTGCATCTCGAGCAGGGCGAACAGCGTCACCGCCTGGGTGAGGCGGTCCTCGTCGGCGAACACCTCGTCGAAATCGAAGCGACCGCGCCGCACCAGGAGCTCGCGGAGCACGTCGAGCCGGCGCTCCAGGGAGACCGTTGGGCGAATGTGGCTCGTGTCGGGCTCGGGCGGTACGCGCAGGAGATCCCCCAGCGCCTCCCCGAGCCGAACCGGCTCGTACGCCATCCTCGCCGCGCCCAGCGACGCGCGGCGCAGCTCCGGCGGGAGGGGAGCCGCTCGATACAGGTAGCGGCGTCCGTCGGCGAACAGGCCGGCCAGGTGCGCTGCCGCCTCGCGAAAGCGCCGGTACTCGAGCATCCGCGCCAGGAGCTCGTCGGCCGCCTCCTCGGGCCCCAACTCGAGCTGCTCCTCCTCAGCCGCCGGCAGCAGCAGACGCGACTTCAGCTCCAGGAGCGACGCGATCAGGACGAGGAACTCGGTCGCGGAATCCAGATCGAGCTCGCCCGAGCGCTCGAGATGCTCGATGTAGGCGACGACGATCTCCCCCAGCGACACCTCGGCGAGCGAGATCTCCTCGCGCAGCACGACCGCCATCAGGAGGTCGAACGGGCCCGCGAAGACGTCGAGATCCAGGTCGAGCTCGGCGGCTCTCATCGTCCGCAATGTAGAAGGTGGTCCGGCCGCCTCAGCGGCGGGGCGGACCGACACCCATCGCGTCTCGAACGTCGGCGAGGGTCTCGCGCGCGATCGCGCGGGCCTTCTCGGCGCCGGCGGCGAGCGTCTCCTCGATCGCCCCCTCGTCCGGCCGGAGCTCCGTGTAGCGCTGGCTGACGGGCGCGAGGTATTCCACGACCGCGTCGGCGACGACCCCCTTGAAGTCGCCGTAGCCCGAGCCCTCGAACTCGCGCTCGATCTCCTCCGGACCGCGGTCCCGAATGACGGAGACGATCTCGATCAGGTTCGTGATCCCGGCCTTGTCCGGCCCCCGGCGCACCTCGGTCCCGGAGTCGGTGACGGCGCTCCTGACCTTCTTCCGGACGGCCTCCGGCTCGTCGAGGATGTAGACGGTGCCCTGCTCGGGGCCGTAGGTCGTGGACATCCGCGAGGCCGGCTCCTGGAGGTTCATGATCCGGGCGCCGACCTCCGGGTACCGGCCGGTCGGCACCACGAGCAGGTCGCCGAACCGGGCATTGAAGCGCTCGGCGACGTCGCGCATCAGCTCGATGTGCTGACGCTGGTCGTCGCCCACGGGGACCTCGGTGGCGCGATAGGCCAGGACGTCCGCGGCCATGAGGACGGGATAGAAGAAGAGTCCCGCCGAGACCAGCTCGCGCTGCTGCTCGGATTTCTCCTTGAACTGGTGCATCCGGTTCAGGTCGCCCCAGGCCGTCACCGCGGCGAGGAGCCAGGAGAGCTCGGTGTGCTCCTTGACGTCGGACTGGCGAAACAGGATGCAGCGCTCCGGGTCGAGTCCGGCGGCGATCAGGATCGCGGTGGTGTCGTACAGGCGCTCGCGAAGCTCGGCCGGATCGTGCGGGACTGTGATCGCGTGCAGGTCGACGATGCAGTAGATGCCCTCGCCGCGGTCCTGCCCCTCGACGTACTGGCGGATCGCCCCGATGTAGTTGCCCAGGTGCTTGCGACCCGTGGGCTGGATGCCGCTGAAGATCCGTTCCCGGCCGGCCATGGCGGGCGCGGACTATAGACGCCGCCTCCCCGCGCGCCGGGACCTCAGAGCCGCTGCTCCGACGCCTTGTACCCGATCTGCAGGAAATCCGAGATCGCCACGGTGGCCATGATCGAGGCGACGAAACGCGTCGCTCGCGGCGCGACCACGAGTCCCGCCGCGTAGCCGGTGGCGACCCACTGGTCGAGGCAGAAGGGGCACACGAGCAGCTCGCCCACCGTGTGTCGCAGCCCCTCGCCGCGCGGGCTCTCCTCGAGCTCGCCGGGCCCGCCGTCACCCTCGTGGTCGGTGAACGGCGCCCGCAGGGGCGCTGTGACCTTGTCCTTCGCGATCGTCCGGCTCGTCTTGTGGCTCGCGACGCCGATCAGCGCCAGGTCGCGCGGGGAGATCTCCTCGGGGAGCCGGCCCCGGAAGCGCCACACGAAGGCGCCCAGGGCGGCCGCGTACACGCCGTTAAGCAGCATGTAGGGCGCCAGCCGCTCCCGCGGTTCGGTGCGGTCGCCGGCCGCGTTTCGCGATTGGAACCGGGGCGTCGCTTCGGCTGGCTGCGGAGGGGTCGTCATCGCGTCCCCGCAACTTCCCCGCAGGCGCCGGATCGAAACGTCCGCGCTACAGGGGAGCCTCGGCCGCGCTCGACGCCGGCTCGAGCGCTCCCGGAATCGGCTCGGCATCGTGGAAGGGTGTCCCCCGGCCACACTCGCCCGCGGTGGCTGCCCGGGCAGCGTGCGGTGTGATGGCATCTCGCCGCCGCGGGTTTTGGATCCCCACGGCGGACGTGAGGCCGCCGGCGAACATCAGACACGCTCCGATCAGGGCGGCGAGTTGGAAGGCGGCACGCGAGGACTCCTCGATGGCGGACCCCACCGTGGCGCGCTCGGAGCCCGAGAGCCTGTTCGCCTCGTCCCCGCCGGCGAGGGGCCGCGAGTTCGCGGACGACACGACCTGTTCCGCCCGCGGGGAGAGACTGCCCGTGGCGATGCGATCGGAGACACCGGAGTCGAACTGGCTGGACACCGCCGCGCCCATCACCGCAATCGCGAGCAGTCCGGCCACACGTGCGACCGCGTTGTTCGTTCCCGAGGCGATCCCGGCGTTGCGCTCGTCCACAGCGTTCAGCACCGTCGTCGTGAGCGGCGCGACGGTCGCGGACAGACCGAGCCCGAAGAGAACGAGCGCCGGGAGGACCTCGGTCAGGTAGTCGGGATGGACGCCGACGCGCACGAGGAGCAACAGCAGGCCGAGGCCGCCCACGATGGGCCCCACCGACATCGGCAGGCGCGGGCCGACGCCGGCGGTGAACTGGCCGAAGCGCGGCGAGAGAAAGAACATCAAGAGCGACACCGGCACCGACGCGAGGCCCGCGGCCAGGGGACTGTAGCCGCCCACCTGCTGCAGGTAGAGCGTCAGGAAGAACGAGGTCCCGATGAGTCCGGCGTAGGTCGTGAGGGTCGCGGCGTTCGCCACCGCGAAGTTCCGCACCCGAAACAGTGAGAGGGGGAGCATCGGCGCTCTCGCGATGGCCTCACGCCAGATGAATGCCGCGAAGCAGACCACACCCGTCACGAGCGGAACGAACACCCGCGGATCGCTCCACCCGTAGGCGGGCTCCTCGATCAGGGCGAACACGGGGCCGCCGAGGCCGAGGGCCGACAGCGCCACCCCGGGGACGTCGAACCCCCGAACCGCGTCGGGATCACGGCTCTCGGCGACCGAGTGCGCCGTGAGCACCAGCGTCGCAGCGATCAGCGGCACGTTGATCCAGAACACGAATCGCCATGACAGAGTCTCGGTCAGGAACCCACCCGCCGCGGGCCCGGCGATCGTCGAGATCCCGCTCCAGGCGGTCCAGGTCCCGATCGCCCGACCCCTCGCCTCGCCGTTGAAGGTGGACGTGAGGATCGCCAGCGACCCCGGCACCAGCAACGCGCCCGCAAGCCCCTGCAGCCCACGGAAGGCGATCAGGACGCCGGTGTTCGGCGCCAGCGCGCAGAGAATCGAGGTCACGCCGAACCCCGCGAGGCCCAGGGTGAAGATACGCCGCCGTCCGAAGTGATCGGCGAGGGAGCCTCCCACGAGCAGCAACGACACGAGCGCCAGCAGGTAGGCCTCGACCACCCACTGCTGCCCGGCGAGCCCCATTCCGAGGTCCCGCTCCATCGCGGGCAGCGCGACGTTGACGACGGTGGCGTCCAGGAAGACTACGGTCGACGCGAGGATCGTCGCGACGAGGGTCAGGCGCTGTCCGCGGGTCATGTGCTCATGCCGATCAGGGCTCCGGCTGCTCGCGGAGCTGGTGCGCAGGCGTGAAGAAGTTGCGGTAGGCCAGCGTCACGGCGATCAGCCCGGCGAGGGCGACGCTCCCCAGCAGAGTCCAGAGCAGGATGAGCTGCAGGCGCACGGCGTCGGTCGGGCTCGCACCCGCGAGGAGCATCCCGACCATCGTCCCGGGAAAGAAGATGAGGCCGGTCGTCTTCGTCGAATCGACGAGGGCGATCATCCCGGAGCGCAGGCTGCGCCGGACGATGGGCGCCGCGGCCTGGGTCGACGTCGCCCCGAGGGCGAGCGTCGCCTCGACCTCTCGCGCATGGCGGGTCATCTCGTCGCCGAGGCGGTTGAGGGTGACGGCGGCGGCAGTCATCGCGTTGCCGACGACCATTCCTCCCACCGGGACGAGGTAGCGCGGCTGCGCCTTGAAGATGCCCAAGGCCACGACGAGGCCCAGGGTGGTCGCGCCCGCGATCGCGAGCGCGAGCAGCAGTGGCCAGAAGGCGTTTGGGACCTGTCTCGCTCGGCGCTGCGCCGTGAACGCCCCGAACAGCACCATGATCGCGATCAGGAGAACCACGAACCACAGGCTGTCCTGGTCGAAGATGAACTTGATGACGTAGCCGATCGCCGTGAGCTGGATCGCCGAGCGCACGACCGCTATCCCGATGTCCGCCTCCAGGTCGGCCCGACGCCAGAAGGACACGGCGACGGCGAGCGCGACCAGGACGAGCGTCGCCGCGACCTCGCCGAGGCTGACGTGGATGGAGCTGGCCGCCGGCGCGATCATCGTCGGCGATCGGCCTTGATTCCGGGCTTGCGCGGAAGCGGCGTCCCCGAGTAGCCGGCCATCACGTCAGACCGCGAGTTGCTCGCGGACGTGCCCCTCCCCCACGATCCGTCCCTCGTCGAGCCGCACCACCCAGTCGGCCATCCGCCGCGCCTGAGCCAGGTCGTGAGTCACGAGGACGATCGACACGTCCACGCGCTCGCGCAGATGAAGCAGCGTCGCCTCGACCGCCCCGCGTGCGGCCTCGTCCAGCGCCGACGTCGGCTCGTCGAGAAGCAGCACACGGGGGTCGAGCGCCAGCGACCGCGCGAGCATGGCGCGCTGCTGTTCCCCCACCGAGAGCCGGCTCGCCGTTCGTCCCGCGAAGGAGGAATCGAGCCCGGCGAGGTCGAGGAGCCGCGGTACGTCGGGCTGGCGCTCGGCCAGCTGGGCCGCGAAGAGGATGTTGTCCTCCACCGTCCCCTCGAGCAGCGCCGGCAGCTGGGGCACCAGGCACACCTCGCGCCGCAGCTCCAACGGGTCACCTTGGCGCACGTCGGCGCCGCCGTAGCGCACGGTCCCCGACGCCGGGTCCGCGAGGCGGTTCAGCAGCCGCAGCAGGCTCGACTTCCCGCTGCCGGATGGCCCGGCGACGCAGCTCGCGCCCTTCGGAAGGGAAGCGCTCACGTCCTGGAGGACGACCTTCCCATCCCGCTCCATCGTCACCCAATCGAGCTCGAAGAGCATGGGGCGATTATCGCGGGACCTGTTGGTCGGCATGCGGCGTAGTGATCGCAGACCCCCGACGAGGAGGACCGAGATGGCTCGACGGACCCTTGGACCGATGATCGCAGCGATCGCGCTGGGCGCGACGCTCACCCTGCCGGGGAATGCCGCCGGAGCCGGGGCGCCGGCACCGTTTACGACGTTCGGCATATCCGGGTCTCATGGAGTCGAGTACATGGCGACGCCCGGCCAGCATGGCACCACGACGGTCCGAAAGCTCGACGGCAAGGAAACCATCGCTTCGAGGAAATTGGGCGGTCGCTTTGCCGTTCCGGCGGTGACGCTTCGCGGCGAGGCTGATGGCCTCTCGCCGGACGGTCGAAGGCTCGTACTAGTCGGACCGCGTCGGCAGGTCACCTACGGCCCTACCCGGGTCCGGGTCCTCGACACCCGCAGCCTCCGGATCGACCGGCGGTTCGCGCTCCAGGGCGCATTCACCTTCGATGCCATATCGCCTGACGGGTCAACGATCTACTTCATCCAGTATCTCTCGCCTCGCGATCGAACCAAGTACGCGGTTCGCGCATACGACGTTCAGGAGGGGCGACTGCTGCGGGATCCGATCGTCGATCCGGACGAGCACGCCGGCGAGATGCGGGGCTATCCGCTCCGCCGCGTCCAGAGCCCGGACCGGCGGTGGGCCTACACGCTGTATGACGGCGGCGACGGCAAGCCATTCATCCACGCCCTCGACACGGTCGAAGGCCGCGCAGTGTGCGTCGATCTCGACGGACTGGTTACGCCGGCTGAGGTTCGAGATGTGAGCATCGCGATGGCTCCGCTGGGCGATCAGCTCATGCTGACCGCGAGAAAAGCGCCGATCGCGGTCGTCGACACGGCCACGCTGGAGGCGAGCGCGCCGCCCGCCTCCGTATCCAACGACACCGATCGAAGCGCGGGATTCCCGTGGGTTCCAGTGCTCGTGGCCGGCGTGCTTGGGCTCGTCGGGGGCGGTGCCTTCCTGGCAGCCCGCCACCGCCGTACGGGATTGGCGACGCCGGACGCGTAACGGGCGGCGCCACCCGCCCGGCGAGAGATTGCCAGGGACCTCTGAGGCCCCGCAGTCCGTATTGCACGAATGTCGCCACGCGTGGGCGTTCGAGAGAAGATGGTTGTGCTCGGGCTGCGGGCCGTTGCCGCAGGCCCCGGGGAGGAGATCCAATTGGCTGCTGACGGGAGCACGGAGAGCGTCGCGGTACCGCTCCGGTTGACGCGCGCCACCTCGCCGTCGAAGGCACTCGAGCGGCGGCGGGAGCGCCGCTGGATCAAGGCGGCGCAGTCCGGCTCGGACCAGGCGCTCGAGCACCTATACCGACGCCACTGGCCGTGGGCGCATCGCGCCGCCTACCTCGTCGTCCACGACGCCGCCGCGGCCGAGGACATCGCTCAGGAGGCCTTTCTCTCGGCGATCCGGTCGCTGGATCGATTCGACCGCGCGCGGCCGTTCGGACCGTGGCTGAACCGCATCGTGGTGAACCGCGCCATCGATTGGGCGCGCGCTCGGTCGCTACGGCGGGAGACGGCCACGGAGCGCGATATCGACGTGCCCGGAGCGGTCGAACCGGCCGCGCCTGAGGTCGACTCGGCCGTCTACTCCGACGAGGTGGTGGCGGCGTTGCGGACCCTCTCGCCCGAGCACCGGGCGGTCGTCGTCCTTCGCTACCTCCTCGACTACACGCCGGGCGAGATCTCGAAGACGCTCGGGCTCCCCCGGGGAACCGTCAACTCGAGGCTCCGGCGCGCGCTGGACCGGCTCGGTGCGGAGATGGAGATGGAGCGATGAGGACGACCCAGCTCCGGGACCGCCTCCGCGAGGCGCCGATCCCCGACGAGCACGAGGCTCGCGAGCGTGGGTGGCGGGTGGTGCGCGCCGCCTACGCGGAGCGCCAGCCGGCGCCACAGCCCGCCCGCATTCGGGTGCGTGTCGCAGTTGTCGCGGGCCTCGCGGCACTCGCGCTGGCGCTCGTACTCACCCCGGCCGGCGCGAAGGTCCTCGACTTCGTCCGTGACGTGGTTCACCCGAGTGCCAGGCAGGCGAAGCCGCTCACCTCGCTGCCAACATCTGGAAGTCTGCTCGTCGACTCCCCACCCGGGCCTTGGGTCGTTCAGGAGGACGGCTCGCAGCGGTTGCTGGGTGACTACCGCCAGGCGGAATGGTCGCCGCACGGGTACTACGTGGCCGTCACGAGCGACCACCAACTGAGCGCCGTCGAGCCGGATGGCGCCGTGCACTGGTCGCTCAACCGGGCAGATCCGCGCGATCCGCGATGGGTGCCGGATACCGGGTATCGCATCGCCTACCGCACCGGCTCGTCGATGCGGGTCGTTGCCGGGAACGGTGTCGATGATCACGTGCTCGACCCCAGCGTGGCCAAGACCGCGCCGGCGTGGCGGCCGGTCCCACTCGCCCGCGCAAAGGCGAGTGAAGGCGAGGCCGGAGCGAATGTCGTGGCTGTCGTGCAGCCCGATGGGAGCATCGAGATGATCGACGCCGACACACTCACGGTCTACTGGCGCACCGCGCCGGGCCCAGTGCCCTCCGACCTCGCCTGGTCAGCGGACGCGTCTCGGCTGGTCGCCCTCTCCGGCTCCGAATTGCGGGTCTTCTCGGGGAGAGGAAGGCTGCTGCGGACAGTTCGCCTGCCCTCGGGAATGAATGCGACCGACGGCACGTTCGCGCCCACCGGCAAGTCGTTCGCGGTCAGCGCGACCGCCGTCCGGGCCAACGCCCGGCGGAGTGAGCTGTTCATGGTTGCGCTGGGCGCCGATCATCCGAAGGCAAGACCGTTGCTCGCGGATCCCGGGACATTCAACGCCCTGTCGTGGTCGCCGGACGGCCACTGGCTCCTCGTTGCTTGGCGCGACGCCGACGCATGGCTATTCCTGCGTCCTCAGCACCCCGGCGACGTGGAGACGGCTGGGCAGATCTCCCGGCAGTTCAGCCCGGGATCCACCACCGCCGCGGCGGCCCCTCGCCCGGTCGGCTGGTGTTGCACCGCAACGGGTGGAAGCTAGGTGGGAGCGCAAGATTCGTGCCGGTGCCCGCGAGCATCCGAGGAAGTCGCGCTAAGTTGGGAAACTGATAAAGCGATGATTTCTGCCACCGATCAGGGTCATGGTTGAGGACGATGCCTAGAGCGATCTGGAGCGGATCGATCAGCTTCGGGCTCCTGAACGTGCCCGTCAAGCTGTACAGCGCGGTTTCGCGCAAGAACGTGAGCTTCCGCGAGCTGCGCGAGAGCGACGGTTCGCGCATCCGCCACAAGCGAGTTGCGGAGGCCGACGGCGAGGAGGTGGCCTACGAGGACATCGTCAAGGGCTATGAGGTCTCGCCCGAGCAATACGTCGTCGTGACGCGCGACGAGCTCGAGGAGATCGATCCCAAGAGGACACGGGCGATCGAGATCCAGGACTTCGTGGACCTCGACGACATCGACCCCATCTACTTCGACCACCCGTACTACCTCGGCCCGGACAAGGGCGCCGAGAAGGCCTACGCCCTCCTCGTGAAGGCGATGAGCGATGCGAGGAAGGTGGCCGTCGCCCGCTTCGTGCTGCGAAACCGCGAGCACCTGGCCGCGATTCGCCCCGCAGACAACGTCCTGACGATGGCGACGATGCGCTTCGCCGACGAGGTGGTGGCGCCCGACGAGCTCGGCGAGGACGTGGTCCCGCAGGACGGGCGCAAGCTGGAGAAGCGCGAGGTCGACATGGCGAAGCAGCTGATCGACTCGCTGACCTCGGACTTCGATCCCGGCAAGTACCGCGACGAGTATCGCGAGGAGCTCCTCTCGCTGATCGACCGCAAGGCCCAGGGCGAGTCCGTCGTCGAGCCGGTCTCCGAAGAGCCCAAGCCGACCAAGACGCCGGACCTCATGGCGGCGTTGGAGGAGAGCCTGGCGGCCGTTCGCGGAGAGCCGCTCGCGGCCGGCGGTGACGGCGGTGGCAAGAAGAGCAAGCGCTCGACAGCATCCAAGTCACGGTCCCGTTCGAAGACCTCCCAGTCCAAGTCGCGATCGCGAAGCAAGGCCAAAGCCGCCAAGTAGACGTCGACCGGCACCAGCTCGAGCTCACCAACCTCGACAAGGTGCTGTGGCCCGAACCCGGGTTCACGAAGGGCGAGATGATCGACTACTACGCCCGGGTTGCCGACGTCCTCCTCCCTCACCTTCGCGGACGCCCGTTGACGCTGAAGCGCTACCCGAACGGCGTCGACGAGGGCTTCTTCTACGAGAAGCGCTGCCCCAAGCACCGTCCGGATTGGGTCCACACGGCGCCGATCTGGAGCGGACGCAACGAGGGCGAGATCGACTACTGCGTCTGCGACGATCGCGCCACGCTCATCTGGGTCGCCCAGCTCGCGTCGCTCGAGCTGCATCCGTCGCTGTCCCGTGCGAAGGAGATCGAGCGGCCCACGGTCCTCGCGTTCGACCTCGACCCCGGGCCCCCGGCGGGGATCCTCGAGTGCTGCACCGTCGGCCTCCGGCTGCGCGAGCTCTTCGGCGACCTCGGATTGGAGAGCTTCCCGAAGACATCGGGGTCGAAGGGTCTCCAGGTCTACGTTCCGCTCAACGTCAAGGTCACCTACGACGAGACGAAGCCGTTCGCCCACGCGGTCGCGCAGGTGCTCGAGCGCGCGGACCCCGATCTGATCGTCTCGCGGATGGCCAAGAACCTCCGCAAGGGCAAGGTCCTCGTCGACTGGAGCCAGAACGACCAGCACAAGACGACCGTGTCCGTGTACTCGCTGCGCGCGAGGGAGCACCCGACGGTCTCGACGCCGGTCGAATGGAAGGACGTCGAGCGGGCGGCGAAGCGCTCAGACCCGGATCTCCTGCACTTCGAGGCCGCCGATGTGCTGAAGCGCGTCAAGCGGCGCGGTGACGTGTTCGAGCCGGTCCTGAAGCTCAAGCAGAGGCTGCCGGACCTGAAGGCAGCGACCGAACCGCGCTAGGTGATCGGGAGCGCCTCGCGCCGCGGGCGCGGCCGGACAGCCCGGACCGCCACGGCCAGGCGGCGTACACCCTCGGTCAGCTCGTCCGGGTCCAGGTAGCCGCAGGACAGGCGGATGTGGGTCGCGCGCGGGCGCTCGGCCATCATCGCCCCGCCGGGAAGGAAGGTGACGCCCTGGCGGACGGCCTCGTCGTAGAGGTCGCGCTCGTCGAGCGGGTCGCGGAACGTGAGCCACAGGTGTCCCCCTCCCTGCGGCCGAACCACCGTCATGACGGGCTCGAGCTGGCGCTCGACCGCGGCGAGGAGGACCTCGCAGCGCTCGCGGTAGAAGGAGATCGAGCGCTCGATCTGGGACTCGTAATGGCCGTCGGCGAGGAAGCGGGCCGCCACGAGCTGGGTCAGCGTCGCGCTGTGCATGTCGTCGTTTCGCTTCTCGTGGACGATCCGGTCGAGGACCGGGCCGCTCGCGGCGACCCAGCCCGTACGCATGCCGGGGCTCACCGTCTTGGAGAGGGACGAGAGGAAGATGACGTGGCTCGGCAACACCGCCCGGAGCGGCCCCGGATCCTCGCCCTCGAAGCGCAGGGGTCCGTACGCCTCGTCCTCGACGATGAAGAACCCGTACCGCAGCGCCAGCTCGCACAGCCGGTCACGTCGCTCGGGAGCGAGATCGCGGCCCGTCGGGTTGTGGAGCCGGGGCTGGAGCGTCAACAGGCGGATGTCGCGGCGGCGCAGCAACAGCTCGAGCGCGTCGATGTCGAGGCCCCCTTCGTCCACCGGTACGGGGAGTACCGACGAACCGGTCCTGCGCAGCGCCTCGATCGAGCCCGGGAAGGTGGGCGACTCGCATGCCACCGCGTCGCCGGGCCGCAGGATCGCCCTCGCCGTGAGAGTCATGGCCTGATGGGCACCCGTCGTCACGACGATCTGCTCGGGCGAGTCGTCGCAGCCCTCTGCGCGATGCACCGCGGCGAGCTGCTCCCTCAGCTCCGCGGCTCCCTCGATGTCCGTGTACTGGTGGACGCGAGCGCCGTGCTCCTCCAGCGTCGCCGCGGTGACCCGCGCCAGCACGTCGGCGGGGAGCAGCTTGTCGGCCGGATAGCCGACCATCAGCGGGATCACGTCGTCGCGCCCCGCCTGGCGGAACATCTCGGCCAGGATCCGGTCACCGTACGTCTCGAGCTGCTCCGGCAGCGCGTACAGCTGCCAGTCAGTGTCCTCCCGGGCGCCCGCCCCGTATTGGGCACCGACGCGGACGAACGTGCCCTGTCCGACGCGGGCCGTCACGAGCCCGACCTCGGCCAGCCGCCGGTAGGCCCGGGCGGCCGTCAGGTGATTGACCTCGGCGATTTCGGCCAGCTCGCGCGTCGGCGGCAGCTTGTCGTCGGGTCCGAGCTCGCCGGCGGCGATGGCCGCGGCGAAGATATCCACGATCTGGCTGGTTACCGAAGCGTCGGCGTCGCGATTGATATCAGACAATCGATCTTTGTACGACATTGACACTCCCGCGTGAAGCGCGTAGCGTGCAGGGCGAAGGGTGGATTGTACGACAACCGGCCGTCCTGTGTATGTATGAACCGCGCAACACCAGCAAACGGTTTTTGATAGTGTTCCGGGAACGAAGTCACGTTCAACCGCACGCCCCAGTTACGGGAATGGACATGTCAGAGAATCGCGACACCCAGAGGGATTTCGGCTCCGACTCGGTGACCATTCGCACCGCCGCGGCCGACGATGAGGCCGCGCTCAGGCGGCTGGCCGACCTTGACTCGACGCGGGTCCCCGACGGTCCCATCCTGATGGCGGAGATCGCCGGCCAACCCGTCGCGGCGATCTCGGTCCTCTCGGGGGATTCGTTCGCTGACCCCTTCGTTCCCACCCTGGAGCTGCGGCGTCTGCTCGAGCTGCGGGCGTCGCAGCTCCACCTCTCCTCGGTGGAGGAGCCGCGGCGGCGCGGGCTCGGAAGGCCCGACTACAGCGCCTGGCGCACGACGGGCCGGCGGCTCGCGCTCGCCTCGTCGAGCCGCCGCACTGGCGTCGTGTAGGGCGCCGCCCGCGCGATCTCGGGATCACGCTCGGCCTCGGTCAGGATCTCCTCGAACGCATCCGCGAGCGCATCGAGATCCTCCTTCGTCTCGGTCTCGGTGGGCTCGACCATGAGCGCCTCGTCGACCAGCAACGGGAAGTAGATCGTCGGCGGGTGGAATCCGAAGTCGAGCAGGCGCTTCGCCACATCGAGCGTCTTCACCCCGAGCTCCCGCTTGGCCGGCGCGCCGGAGAGGACGAACTCGTGCATGCAGGTCCGGTCGAAGGCGAGCGGCAGGTACCTGCCCGTCCTCCCCTTCCTGAGCCTCGCCAGGAGGTAGTTGGCGTTCAGCACTGCGGCCTCGGATGCCTCGGCGAGCCCGTCGCCGCCCAGGCTCCTCATGTACGCGTAGGAGCGGGCGAAGACGCCGAAGTTGCCGGCGAAACCGCGCAGGCGGCCGATCGACTTCGGCTTGGAGTATTCGAAGTCGAACGCGGGAGCAGCCGCGTTGCCGCCCCCCGAGCGGACCACTCGCGGCACCGGGAGGTATGGCTCGATCCGGTCTGAGACCGCGATCGGCCCCGCCCCCGGGCCCCCGCCGCCATGCGGTTGGGAGAACGACTTGTGGAGGTTCACGTGGACGATGTCGAAGCCCATGTCCCCCGGCCGGCTGCGGCCCATGATCGCGTTCAGGTTCGCGCCGTCGTAATAGAGGGTCCCCCCGGCGTCGCGGACGAGCTCCGTGATCTCGCGGATGTTCTCGTCGAACACACCCAGCGTGTTCGGGTTGGTGAGCATCAGGCAGGCAACGTCGTCGTCGATCTTCGATCGCAGGTCGTCGACGTCAATGCCGCCGCGATCGTCGGTGGCCACCTTCACCACCTCGTAGCCGGCCATCGTGACCGAGGCCGGATTCGTACCGTGCGCGGTGTCCGGCGTGAGCACCCGGGTGCGGTCCTCACCGCGGTCCGAGTGGTACGCCCTCGTCAGGAGCAGGCCCGCGAGCTCGCCGTGCGATCCGGCCGACGGCTGAAGGCTCACGTGCGGCAAACCGCAGATCTCGGCGAGGGCGCGCTCCAGCCGCCACATCAGCTCGAGCGCCCCCTGGGCCCGCTTCGGCGACTGGGCGGGGTGCAGGCGGGCGTGCCCCGGGAGCGCGGCCACGCGCTCGTTCAGGCGCGGGTTGTGCTTCATCGTGCACGAGCCGAGCGGATACGGGCCGGTGTCGAGGTCGAAGTTGCGCCGCGACAGCCGGTTGTAATGGCGGACGATCTCCGGCTCGGAGACCTCGGGCAGCTGCACCCCCCGCTCGCGGCGGAGCTTCTGCGGGATCAGCTCGTCGAGCGGGCGTTCCGGGACGTCGCAGGCGGGGACCGTCCCGGCGCGGCGGCCCTCCACGCTGCGCTCGAAGATGGTGGTTGCGGCCTCCCTCTGCTGCGCCGTGGGGGTGTCGGCGTTGGTCGGGGGCGGCGAGGGGGTGGCCACGGGCGTCATCGGTCCCTCGCCATCACGAGTGGACGGTTTGTTTCGCGATGCGAAACAAGGTGGCCAATTGCCCGCGGGATCGCCCCGTTCATGCCGGAACCTCCTCCCGCTCGCGCGCGCCC
Organism: uncultured Actinomycetes bacterium; assembly: GCA_963797665.1. GTDB lineage: Bacteria > Actinomycetota > Thermoleophilia > Solirubrobacterales > 70-9 > AC-56. The sequence goes on from CAWCQE010000009.1 coordinate 24,185, forward strand.
CTACTTGCCCTCACCGCCTGTCCCAGCGACTCCGCCAGCCGGTCGATGTCGCTCTTCGAGCGGCGCTCCGTGATGGCTACGAGCAGGCCCTGCTCGTACTCCGGGTAGTCGCGAGCGAGCGGATACCCCGCCGCGATGCCGTCCTCGGCGACCCGATCGAGCACCTGATCGGCGGGCGCGTCGAGCCGGACGGCGAACTCGCGGACGACCGGGGCTTCATGCAGGAGCTCCATGCCCTCGAGCGCCGCCAGGCGCTCACGCGCGTAGGCCGTCCGCTGCGCCATGAGCTCGCCGATCTCGACGATCCCCTGCTTTCCCAGCCACGCCAGGTAGATCACCCCGCCCAGGGCGTTCAGCGCCTGCGACGTGCAGATGTTGTGCGTCGCCTTCTCGCGCCGGATGTGCTGCTCGCGGGTCTGGAGGGCGAGGACGAAGCCGCGCCGTCCGTCCGCGTCGGTGGTCTCGCCGGCGATTCGGCCAGGCATGCGGCGCAGGTGTTCCTCCGTGGCGGCGAAGAAGCCGAACGACGGGCCGCCGAAGTCGAGGCGCCCGCCGAGCGACTGCCCCTCACCAAGCGCGACATCGATGCCGCTCTCACCGGGGGCCCGCAGGACGCCCAGCGTGAGCGGATCCACGGCGGCGACCGAGAGCGCGCCGGCCTCCTTCGCCGGCGCGGCCAGCGTCTCCAGGTCCTCCACCGCGCCCAGGAAGTTCGGGTTCTGGAGAAAGACCGCGGCCGTGTCGGCGTCGACAGCGTCGGCGAGCTCGCCCGCATCGGTGACGCCGTCGTCGAGCCCCACCTCGACGACCTCGGCGCCGAAGCCGCGGGCATAGGTCCGCAGCGTCTCTCGACTATGGGGATGCAGGCCGCGCGAGGCGACGAGCTTCCGCCGCCCCTTCGTGGCCCCGATCGCCAGGTAGGCCGCGGAGGCGACCGAGGAGGGGCCCTCATACAGCGAGGCGTTGGCGACCGGCAGGCCCGTCAGCTCCGAGATCGCGGTCTGGAACTCGAACATGACCTGGAGCCCGCCCTGCGAGACCTCCGGCTGGTAGGGCGTGTACGGGGTGAGGAACTCCGAACGCTGGGTGATCGCGTCGACGATCGCCGGGACGTAGTGGTCGTACATCCCCGCGCCCAGGAAGCAGATCTCGGCGTCCGCATCGGCGTTTCGCCCGGCGAGCTCGGCCAGATGGTCCAGGCACTCGGTCTCGGTTAGGCCCGGCGGGAGCTCCAGGTCGCGGTCGAGCCGCACCTCCGCCGGGATCTGCTCGAACAGCTCGTCGATCGACCCCGCCCCGATCGCGTCGAGCATCGCCCGGCGGTCCGCGTCGGTGACTGAGGTGTACCTCGTCATCGCGACTGAGCTTAGTGAGGCGCGGTGACTCCTATTCGTCCTCGAGGAGCCTGCGATAGGAGGGGACGTCCATCAGCTCGTCGGCCTCGGACGGATTCGAGAGCTTCACCCGTACGAGCCAGCCGTCGCCGTACGGGTCCTCGTTGATCAGCTCGGGCTTGTCGGAGACCGCGTCGTTGACCGCGACGATCTCGCCGGACAGCGGCGCGTAGACATCGGAGACGGCCTTCACCGACTCGACCTCCGCGTAGGCCTGGTCCTTGGTGACCTCCGCGCCGGTCTCCGGAGGCTCGTAGAAGACGACCTCGCCGAGGGCATCCTGCGCGTACCAGGTGATGCCGAACGTCGCCTCCTCCTCCTCCACTCGGGCCCAGTCGTGCTCGCGGTGATAGCGAAGGTCCTCGGGATAGCTCTCATCGGCCATGTGGGAACTACGTCTCCTTTCGGTAGAGGGGTTTCGATTCGATGCGCGCTGCGCGACGTTTGCCGCGGACGTCGATCTCCACCTCGGTGCCGGGGTCAGCGAGCTCAGCGGCGACGTATGCCATCCCGATCCCGGCCTCGAGGCACGGAGAAAGGGTCCCACTGGTCACGACGCCGACCTGGCCGTCGTCCTTGATCACCGGGTTCCCCTGCCGGGGGATGCCCTGCCCCGTGAGGAGGAACGGGGCGAGCTTCTGCTCGGTCCCACGTTCACGCGCGGCGGCGACCGCCTCGGCGCCGATGAAGCCGGTGTCCTCCTTGCAGCACCAGCCCAGGCCGGCCTCGATCGGGTTGCGACTGGTGTCCATGTCGTTGCCGTAGAGGTGAAAGCAGACCTCCAGCCGCAGCGTGTCGCGGGCGCCCAGCCCGGCCCGCACGGCTCCGGCATCGAGCAGCGCGGTCCACACGGCGGCCGCGCCATCCGGTGCCAGCAGGAGCTCGACTCCGTCCTCGCCGGTGTAGCCGGTGCCGCAGACGAGGGCGTCGCTCCCGGCAACCTCGAGGCGCTCGGTCCGCATTCGCTTCGGCAGGTCGTCCGCGGCGAGGTCCTTGAGGATGGGCCGTGCCTGCGGCCCCTGGACCGCCAGCATCACGTAGCGGTCGATGGCGTCGGTCACCTCGGCGTCGAAGCCCTGCGCATGGTCGGCGAACCACGTGAAGTCGCCCTCGTGGTTGGCGGCGTTGGTGACCGTCAGGTAGCTCTCGGCGCCAAGGCGGTACGTGAACAGGTCGTCGAGGATTCCCCCATCGTCCTGGCACAGCACCGAGTACTGAGCGCCACCGACGTCGATCTTGGAGACGTCGTTGGAGAACAGCCGCTGGAGCAGGTCGCCCGCCTGCGGCCCGGACGTCTGGATCTCGCCCATGTGGGAGACATCGAAGACCCCGCACGCCGTGCGCACCGCGATGTGCTCCTGGCGCACTCCCTGGTACGAGACCGGCATCTCCCAACCCGCGAACGGGACGAGCTTCGCCCCGGCCTTCGCGTGCTCCTCGTACAGCGGCGTGCGCTTGAGCGCCGTGGTGGCCAAGGGTCTGATCGCGCGGAGCTTTAGCTCCGTGACGGACAGGTGCCGTTCATGGCGGTGAGGCTAGTGGGTTCCGGGTGCCTAGCGCCCGCGCAGGAAGTCCGGGACGTCGATGTCGCCCTCGGAGACCTGCAGCTCCCGCCGCTCGCGGTCCTCCAGCCCGCTGACGCCGCGCCGGCGCGCGCGGTCGCGGACCTGAATCGGACGGCGGGCGAGCGTCTCGAAGCCCTCGAAGCCGGTCGCGATCACCGTCACGCGGACCTCGTCGCCCATCGTCGGGTCGATGACGGTCCCGAAGATGATGTTCGCGCCCTTGTCGGCATTCGAGACGACGATGTCGGCGGCCTCGTGGACCTCGAAGAGGTTCAGGTCCTCCGAGCCGGTGAAGTTCAGGAGCATGCCGGTCGCACCCTCGATCGACTCCTCCATGAGCGGGGACGACACCGCCATCTTCGCCGCCTCGGCCGCCCGGTTCTCCCCGGAGGCGGATCCCACGCCCATCATCGCCGAGCCCGCCTGCGACATGACCGCGCGGACGTCGGCGAAATCCAGATTGATCTGGCCCGGCGTCGTGATGAGGTCGGTGATCCCCTGCACGCCCTGACCCAGGATGTCGTCGGCCATGCGGAAGGCCTCGCTGATCGAGGTGCGCCGCTCGACCACCTCGAGCAGCTTCTGGTTCGGGACGATGATCAGCGTGTCGACCTGGGAGCGGAGCTTGTCGATGCCCTCCAGCGCCTGCTGCATCCGGCGGCCGCCCTCGAACTCGAACGGCTTGGTGACGACGCCGACTGTGAGCGCGCCAATCTCCTCCCTCGCGATCTCGGCGATGACCGGCGCCGCCCCCGTTCCGGTTCCGCCGCCCTCGCCCGCGGTGACGAAGACCATGTCGGCACCCTTGAGGGCCTCCTTGATGTCATCGCGGCTCTCGGCGGCCGCGCCCGCTCCGATCTCGGGGTTCGCGCCCGCGCCCAGGCCCTTGGTCAGCTCGTGCCCGATCGAAAGCTTGATGTCGGCCTCGCATGCCTGCAGGGCCTGGACGTCCGTGTTGATCGCGATGAACTCGACGCCGCGCAGACCGGCGTCGACCATCCGGCTGACGGCGTTCGTGCCGCCGCCGCCGGCACCGACCACCTTGATGACCGCGAGATACGAGGATTCGACCATGGCTTGCGCCTTTGTTCTCCCGTTTGTCTGACCCGTTCGAGGCTAAAGGAACAGTTGAGTGTTTTCGCTCTCTTTCAGCCTCAAGCGTTACACGAAGGTAAGGCATTGTGGATTTCGTGTCAACGCACGGGTCAGCTTACGGCACGGAATCGTGCAAGCGCCGAGTCTCAAGCATGGGTCGAGGGTTTACATTATTCGCAAAGGCTCAGGTGCCGGTTGAGAAATGGCTCAGCCCCCGATCGCGGGGCGCGACGGGACCTGGATGTCGAGGTATTCGAGGCTCGAGACCTTCGGATCGGCCAGCACGGCCGCCGCCGCGGCCCATTTGGCGGGCGCCTTCCCAGCTGTGCCGAAGCGCAGGTCGATGCCCGCCCGCAGGGTGGCGACGATGCCGTGATCCTCGGTGGTGGCCACGCCATCGATCAGCGGTCTTAGTGGACCGGGGGCGGCTCCCACGACCCGCGCGTCGTCGAGCGCTTGCCCGTCGAGGCGACCGCCGTCCGGAAGCTGATCGACGCGGAGGGCCGGAAGATTGGTTCCGTCCGTGTTCAGGGCGGGAAGGAGAGAGCCGTCGGCCGCCACCGCGACCTTTCGGTCGCCGTCGCTCGCGACGAGCACCGGGCGTCGCTCGGTGACCCGCACGGTGAGGCCGTGAGGGAAGCTCGCATCGGCGGTCACCGACGCCACCGCCGGAAATCCGCTCACCGCGCTCGCGAGCTTCGAGGCGTCTACGTCGAGCGTCGTCATGCCCTGCGCGGCCCTGGTGAGCGCCGCAGTGACCTGCTCGCGATCGGGCGACTGCACCCCCTCGACCTTGACGTCCCTGACCGCGACGAGGGATGAATGGCGAAACCAGGCGAAGTAGGCGATCGCCAGGCCGCCGGCGACGATCGCAGCCGCGAGGAGCCACAGCCGCCAGGCGGCGGGAACGGACAGCCGCACCCTGGGGACCGACCTGCGCCGCGAGGGCTCGCGGGGCGGCGTGGGCCGGGTCCTCCTCGACCGTGGCGGGGCGGAGCGGGATGCGCCCGCGCTCGTGCGCCGCCTGCCCGCGGCCGTTGCGGCGGAGGTGCTCACGCCACCCTATTCGCCCTCGCCGGGGCCCGCTCCTGCCTAGGGACTCAGCCGTCGCTCTCGAGACCGGCGTCCGGCCACGCGACGGTCCCGAGGACCTGAACCTCCGGTTCGAGCACGACACCGAAACGGTCGCGGACCCGGCGGCGGCCTTCCGCCATCAGGGCGAGGATGTCCGCCGTCGTCGCCTCGCCGGCGTTCTCGACGAAGTTCGCATGCTTGGCCGAGAAGCGGGCTCCGCCGACCTGAAGCCCCCGGCAACCGGCCGCCTCCAGGAGCTGACCAGCCGTCCGGCCCTCCGCGCGGGCATGGGCGTCCGGGTTTTTGAACGTCGAGCCAAAGGTCTTGATGCCCGAGGGCTGCGCGTCCAGCCGCTGACCGCGCATGCGAGCGAGGGTCGCCTTGATCTCGGCGACGTTGCCCTCGGAGAGCCGGAAGGAGGCACGCGCCACGACCTCGCCAGGGCGCAGGTTGGAGCGCCGGTACGCGAACCCCAGCTCCCCCGGCCCGCGCCGCTCCGGCCCCTGTGCGGTGCAGATTTCGACCCACTCGAGGACTCGTCCGAGCTCGCCGCCGTAGGCGTTGGCGTTCATCCGCACCGCGCCACCGACCGTACCGGGGATGTTGATTCCGAACTCCAGGCCGGTCAGGCCCCAGCGGGCCACCTTCGCCGTCGCGGACGGTAGCCTCGCGCCGCCGCCGCAGACGACGCGGGTGCCCTCGCGATCGACCGACGCGAGCTTCCCGTCGAGCTTCAGCACGAGGCCCCGGAACCCCTCGTCGGAGACCAGGAGGTTCGAGCCGGAACCGACGATCGCCACCTCGATCCCCGCCCCCGCGGCCCACCGCAGGAGCTCGACGAGCTCCGCCTCGCTCCATCGGCCGCGCGAACAGGTCGGCCGGCCCGCCGGCGCGCACCGTCGTCAGGCGCGCGAGCGGATAGTCGGTCTGGACGTTTTCGGGAATCTCCACGGTCTAAGCATGCCCCTGCTGCCCCGCCACCAGGCGTTCGGCCAGCCGGTAGATGTCACCCGCCCCGATCGTGACGAGCAAATCGCCCTCCCGCAGGCGCGGAGCCAGTGCGCTCGCGGCGCGATCCGCGTCGACGAGCCACCACACCGGCTTGCCGCCGGCTCGGTCGGCCGCGGCGCGCGCGACGTCGAGACCGCTTACGCCCGCGAGCGGCCCGACCGGCTCCTCGCGGGCGGGGTAGACGTCGAGCACCGCGATCTCGTCGGCGGATGCGAGGGCTCGGCCGAATCCGCCGGCCAGGGCCTTCGTGCGGGAGTAGAGGTGCGGCTGGAAGACGGCGATCAACCGCTTGGGCTCGAGCTCACGAAGCGCCGACAGGGTCGCCGCGACCTCCGTGGGATGGTGCGCGTAGTCGTCGTAGATCACGGCGCCAGCCCGCTGCCCCTTCAGCTCCAGCCGACGAAGCATGCCGGGGAAGGACGAGAGCGCGCCGGCCGCGGCCTCGAGGTCGAAGCCGGCGAGCTCCAGGGCCGCCAGCGCCGCCCTCGCGTTCGCCAGGTTGTGGCGGCCCGGGATCGCCAGATCCAGGCGCGGCCCCGGCCGCCCGGCGTCGAAGCCGACGATTCGCTGGCCTTCGGCGAGCTCGTCGAGGCTCCAGTCGGCCGGCAGGGCGAGCCCGTTCGCCGGCGCACAGAACTCCCGGAAGGCCTCCATCAGCTCCGCGCGGGACGACCAGTGAGAGTGATGATCGAGCTCGACGTTGGTGACCACGGCGACGTCGGGCCGCAGGCGCAGGAAGCTGGCGTCGGACTCGTCGGCCTCGGCGACGATCCATTCACCCCCGCCCCAGCCGGCGTTCGCGGCCAGCCCCGAGGACTCCGGCAGCTCGCCTCCCAGGAGGAACGCCGGGTCGGCCCCGATCGCTCGGAGCGCGTAGGCGAGCATGCCCGCCGTCGTCGTCTTGCCGTGAGTCCCCGCGACCGCGATCAGGCGCTTCATCAGGCAGATCTCGGCGAGCAGCTCGCCCCTGTGCAGTACTCGCTGACCGCGCTCGCGCGCCCGAGCCAGCTCCGGGTTGTCGTCCGCCACGGCCGTCGAGACGACGACGTCCGCGTCCTCAGGGACCGCTCCGGGGTCGTGTCCCACCCGGGGGTCCAGCCCGGCCGCCCGCAGGTGGCCCATGTACGGGCCGTCCGAGCGGTCGGAGCCCGTCACTCGGGCGCCGAGCCGGTCAGAGACGAGCGCGAGCGCGCTCATCCCGGCGCCGCCGATCGCGATGAAGTGAAGCCTCCGTTCGCTCCAGTCCGTCATCGGGCTAAGGATCGCGCAGCGTCGCGGATCTCCGCCGCGATCCGCTGCGCCGCGTCCGGCCGAGCCAGCGAGCGCGACGCGACAGCCATCGCCTCGAGCCGTCGGGGATGGGAGAAGAGCTCCCACACCCTCCGTGCGAGCTCCGCGGGCTCGAGATCGGCGTCCTCGATCACCTCCGCCGCGCCCGCTTCCGCCATCCAGTCGGCGTTCGCGTGCTGATGGCGGGCGGTCGCGTGCGGGTAGGGCACCAGGATCGCTGGGCGTCCCGCCGCCGCCAGCTCGAACACTGAGCCGCCGGCGCGGGCCAGGGCCAGGTCGCAGGCGGCGAGGACGTCCGCGAGGTCCGGCTCATACTCCAGCAGCGTGTAGGACTCCGCGCCGCCGGCCTCGCCGATCCGCTGGCGCGCCGGCCGGTAGTCCCGTGGTCCGGCGATGTGCAGGACGTGGTACCCGCGGCCCCGCGCGGCGGGTCCCTCCCCGACGAAGGCATCGAGCGCGCAGAGGTTGATCGAGCGCGCGCCCTGGCTGCCGCCGAACACGAGCAGGCAGCGTTCATCGGCGCCGATCCCGAACCGCCGCCTCGCGGCACCACGATCGGCTTTCGCGATGGTCGCCGGGCACGGGGCGGCCGGTGACGAGATACCGGGTCCCCTCCCGTCCCGCGATCGGGAACGCAAGGCAGACACGCCGGGCCCACCGGGCGAGCACGCGGTTGGCGAGCCCGAGGCGGCGATCGACCTCCGTCGAGCACCAGCGGCACGCGCAGGGAGAGCGCCGCCAGACCGGCGGGGCCCGCGACGTAACCGCCGCCCCCAGCACGGCGCCCGCGCGCCGCCGGCGAATCGCCGCCCGGGCTTCCACGGTGGCCCTCGCGGCGAGGGCGCCCGCCGCGAGCGCTCTCAGCGGCGAGCGGCGCTCGATGCCGCGGGCGCGAACGTAGTCGATCTCATAACCCGTGGCCGGCACCAGCCGGCCCTCGGGGCCCTCGCGCGTCCCGAGAAACGAGACCTCGGCGCCGCTATCGCGCAACGCGTCGGCGACGGCCAGCGCCGGCACGACGTGTCCCGCGGTTCCCCCCGCGGCTATCACGACTCTTGGCACGGCTCGACGCGCTCCTTCCTGCGGCGGCGCTCGCGCCGCCGCGAGCCGACCGGCCGCCGTTGACGAGGCGCAGTCTCGCAGCGCCGGCATCATGCCGCCCGGGCGCGGCCGCCGTTCCACCTTTCGCGATGTTCAGGAGCAGGCCCGTCGAGGCGAGCATCACCAGGAGGCTCGAGTTGCCGTAGGAGACGAACGGCAGCGGCACACCGGTGAGCGGCGCCAGCCCCATGACCGCGAACAGGTTGACGATCGCCTGGATCAGGACCATCGACGTCAGGCCGGCGGCGAGCAGCTTCGCGTAGCGGTCGCGGGCCCGCTGCGCGGTGCGCAGCCCGGCGTAGCCGAAGAGGCCGAAGAGTCCCAGGAGCGCCGCGATCCCCACGAAGCCCAGTTCCTCGCCGATGACGGCGGCGATCATGTCGGTGTGGGCCTCCGGCAGGTAGAAGGCCTTCTGGAGGCTCTGGCCGAGCCCGACCCCGAAGAAGCCGCCTGATCCGATCGCGATCTTCGCCTGGATCGCCTGAAAGCCGGCGCCGCTCGGATCGCACGGCGGGATGGAGGAAGCCGGTCAGTCGCTGCGTCCGGTACGGCTCGATCGAGGATCGCGAGGAGAACGACCGCGCCGACGGCCGACCGCGAGCACCAGGAGGTGTCGGAGCTTCACCCCGGCGGCGACCAGCAGGGCCGCCGTGCTGAGGCAGACGACGATCGCCGTCCCCAGGTCCGGCTCGACCAGCATCAACAGGCAGCCGAGACTCACGACCGTGAGGAAGGGCACCAGCGTCCGGATGTGCCGCGTCATCTGCGGCCGCAGGGCGAGCAGGTTGGCGCCATACAGGACCAGCGCGAGCTTCGCCAGCTCCGACGGCTGGATCTGAAACGGTCCCGCGCCGATCCAGCGCTGGGCGCCGTTCGCCGAGCTGCCGAGCCCCGGGACCATCACCGCCACGAGGAGCCCGAACGACGCGACCAGCAAGAACCCCGTCAGCGGGCGCATGATCCGGGCGCCGCGCACCGACATCAAGCGCATCAGCACGAGACCGATCGCCCCGACCACGAGCGTCCGCTTGAGGTAGTAGGCGCTGTCGCCGCTGCCCGTGAGCAGCGCCGTGGTGGAGCTCGCGCTGAACACCATCACGATCCCGAAGGCGACCAGGCACAGCGCCGCGGTGAGCAGGAGGTTGTACTCGATCGGCTGGGTGCCCGAGCGGCCGGCGCCCGGAGCGATCCGCCTCAGCGAGAGCGCGCTCACCGGGTGAGGCCCTCCACCAACGCACGGAAATGCTCGCCGCGCTCCTCGAAGTCACGATAGGCGTCGAAGCTCGCGCACGCGGGAGCCAGCAGCACGACCTCACCGGCGTTCGCCGCCGCGCTCGCCTCGCGGACCGCCCGGGCCAGGTCACCGCTGCGACGCAGCTCCACGCCGGAGCGCCGGACCAGCTCGAGGTCGCGCTCGAGTGTCTCGGCCGCGTCGCCGATCAGGTAGCAGGCGAGGCAGCGCTCGGCGACCGGCTCGACCAGGGCCGCGAAGTCGCCGCCCTTTCGCGATCCTCCCATGATCGCCCGCACGCCGCCGTCGAACGACCGCAGCGCAGCCGCCGCCGCGGCGACGTTCGTCGCCTTGGAGTCGTTGACGTAGAGGATTCCGTCAGCCTCCGCCACCCGCTCGAGGCGGTGCGGGACTCCGGGGAAGGTCCGCAGCGCCTCGTGAATCGCCTCGCGGTCGATGCCCATCGCGCTCGCCGCCGCGGCGGCGGCCATCGCGTTGTCGGCGTTGTGCGGGCCAAGCAGCGATAGCTCGCTCACCTGGATCAGCGCCTCCGAGCCGACGAAGATCGCCCCCTTGTTGAGGGAGACCGCGCAGTCGGGATCCGCTCCGCGGCAGTAGCGGACGCGCCGGGCGCAGCCGGGTAGATCGCGGCCCGCGAGCGCCGCCTCGGCGGCATTGAAGACGGCGACGTCGTCGTTCCCCTGGTGGGCGAAGACACGCAGCTTGGCGCGCATGTAGTCCTCGAAGTCGTGGTGGCGATCCAGGTGGTCCGGGGTCACGTTCAGGAGCACGGCGCACTCCGGAGCGAACGCGTCCGCGTCCTCGAGCTGGAAGCTCGAGCACTCGCACGCCACTGTCACTTCCTCCGACACCTCGCCGACGAGCGACGCGAGCGGCGTCCCGACGTTGCCCGCGACCGCCACCGGCCGCCCGGCGGTGCGCCAGACGTGGCCCAAGAGCTCGGTCACCGTCGTCTTGCCGTTCGTCCCGGTCACGGCGACGAAGGGGTTGTCCAGGAGACGCCAGCCGAGCTCCAGCTCCGCGAGCACCGGGATGCCACGCTGCCCGGCCGCCTGGACGACGGGTGCCTCGCGGGGAACGCCGGGGCTCTTGACCAGGCAGCGGGCACGTTCGAGCAGGGCGACTCCATCCGTATCCAGGTGAACTTCGACGCCGGCGTCCCGAAGCCCTTCCGCGCCGTCCGGCGACCCCGAGTCGCAGCCGACGACACTTGCGGCGCGCGACGCGAGCAGCCGGGCGGCCGCCTGCCCGGAGCGGGCAAGGCCGACGACGACGTACGGCCCGCCGGGGACCGGCGGCCTGGGGTGAGACCGGTGCGGGCTCGACCTCTGGCTGCTCATGCCCGTAGTTTCGTTGCCGGGGGCGTGGGAACCTTCGTCGTGCGTCGCGCTGGCAGAGCCGGAGCTATGACACCGCCGACAGCGCGGTGGCGACCGCGAACCCCAGCGTTGTGACGAGGCCGGCCGTGCGACCCGCCTCCCGGGTGGCCTCCGGGATCATCGAGTCGATCAACATCACGATCAGTGCGCCCGCGGCGAAGCCGTTGATGAGCGCCTCGAAGTGGCCACCGGTCGCGTTCGCCACTGCGTAGCCGGCCACGGTGGCGAGGGTGCAGATCCCCGCCACCGCCAGCCAAAGCCGCATGATCGTCCTTCGATGGGTCCCGCTTCGATGCATTTCGGTCGCTGAGCCGATCGCCTCGGGCAGGTTGGAGACGAAGATCGCGACCAGGAGTCCCACGCTGATCCCCTGGCCGGCCGCGAGCCCGATGCCCAGCGCCATCTGCTCGGGCACGCCGTCGAGGAAGGCCCCCAGGGCAAGCGCCGGGCCCGCACTGGAAGCAGCCGCGCGCCCCGGGCGACCGCGACCGGCCGCGAATCGCCGCGCGATGACCCCATCCAGGAAGAAGTAGGTCAGCGCCCCGACGCCGAGCCCGATCGCGGTCGCACCGAAACCGCCCGCCTTCGCGCCCTCGAGCGCGAGCTCGAAGCTGATCGAGCTGATGAGTGCGCCGGCCCCGAACGCGAGCACCAGGCCCACCCACTGAATCGGCCAGCGCCGCACGAACGCCAGCAGGGCCCCGAGCACGAGCGAGCAGGCCGCGAGCGCGCCCCACCCAAGCGCCGCCGGCATCTCAGCCGATCGAGTGCTGGTACAGCGTGAACCCGATGCCCGCGCAGACGGCGGCGATGATCCAGAACCGCAGCATGATCTTCGTCTCCGACCAGGCCATCATCTCGAAGTGGTGGTGGACCGGGGCCATCAGCAGGACGCGGCGGCGAAACATCTTGAAGCTCAGCACCTGGACCGCGACGGAGAGCGCCTCGATCACGAAGATGCCCCCCAGGATGATGAGGAGGAGCTCCGTCTGGGTCATCACTGCGAGGGCACCGATCGCCGCGCCCAATCCCAGCGAGCCCGTGTCTCCCATGAAGATCGCTGCCGGGAACGAGTTGAACCACAGAAAACCAACCGAGGCGCCGACGAGGCACGCCGACAGCAGGGCGAGGCCCTTCTGGCCGCTGATGATCGTGATCGCCGTGTAGGCCAACAGGACGATCGCGCAGGAGCCCGCCGCCAGCCCGTCGAGACCATCGGTGAGGTTGACGGCGTTCGAGGCGCCCGCGATCACGAGGAACACGAGGATCACGTAGAGCACGGGCCCGATGTAGAGCTGCGCGTCGAAGATCCGCACCTGGAGGCGCGGATCGAGACCCACCTGGTCGGTCGCGACCCACCACAGCCCCACGGCGAGGCCGATCTGCACGAGGAGCTTCCATCGAGCCGGGAGGCCGAGCGACCGCCGCTTCGTGACCTTGATGTAGTCGTCGGCGAACCCGAGCGCGGCTGCGCCCAGGGCGACACCGAAGACCGCCAGGCTCGCGGTGTCGCGCGGACCGAGCACGAGGTACGGCACCGCGATGGCGATGAAGAGGATCAGCCCGCCCATCGTCGGCGTTCCCGCCTTGGACGCGTGCTCCTGCGGGCCCTCCTCTCGAATCTGCTGCCCGAACTCGCGCTCGCGCAGCAACTCGATGAACTTCGGGCCGAGGAAGATCGTGATGAGCATCGCCGCGATTCCGGCGATCAGGATCTGCCCGCGGTCGACCGCGGACGACGCGATGGCGACCGGAATCACGCGCCCTCGGCTCTCCGCCGCGCGACGAGCTCGTCGGTCACGAGCTCGAGGCCGACTCCCCGGGACCCCTTGATCAGGACGGCGTCGCCGGGCTCGACCATGGCCTCGGCGAGCGGGATCGCCGTCCCCGCGTCCGGCGCCCACGCGTCCGGCGCGTAATCGCGCCCGAGCTCGCCGACTCCCAGGATCGGGCCGATGCCGAGTCGGCGAGCGTGAGCGCCAACCTCACGGTGGTACTGCCCGGCGTCGGAGCCCAGCTCGAGCATCTCGCCCAGGACCGCGACGCGGCGCTCTCTCCGCCCGAGGGAAGCGAGGTGATCCAGCGCGGCGCGCATGGAAACGGGATTCGCGTTGTAGCAGTCGTTCACGAGGACGATCTCGCCCGGCAGCTCGATCAGCTCGCCCCTCAGGCGCGCGAAGGTTATCCCCGAGGCCCGACGCGACATCTCGGGCAGCGGCGCCTCCAACGCGATGCCGATGGCAATCGCGGCCAGCGCATTCTGGAGATTGTGGAGCTCGCCGAACGGGAAGCGAAAGGTCTCCTCGCCGTCGGGAGTCCCGATGGCCGCGTCGATCGACCTGCCATCGCTCTCGTAGCTCGGGCAGAAGACGTCGCCGCCCGGCCCGAATGTGATCGTCACGAGGCTCTCCTGGAGATGCGGCTCCAGCGCCTCCTCGTCGGCGGGGATGACCGCCCGCCCGCGGTCGCGCAGCCCGCCGACGACCTCCGCCTTCGCTTCCGCGATGGCCTCCATCGTCCCCAGGAGCTCCAGGTGAACGGGGCCGATGTTGGTGATCGCGCCCACGTCCGGTTCGGCGATGCGGCACAGCTCCGCGATCTGCCCACGGCCCCGCATCGCCATCTCCAGCACGAGCGCCTCGGTTTCCGGCGGCGCCTCGCAGATCGCGAGGGGCAGCCCGATCTCGGTGTTGAAGTTGTCGCGGCTGGCGTGGACCCGGAGCGGCAGGATCGCCCGGCAGATGTCCTTGACCGAGGTCTTGCCGACCGAGCCGGTGATGCCCACCACGGGGCAGCCGAGCTCCCGGCGCCAGGCCGTCGCTAGGCCCTGCAGGGCTGCCAGCGGCTCATCGGCCGCCAGCACCCAGCCATCGCCCTTGGCCTCGCCCTCCGCGGTCAGCTTGCGGGCACGCGCCGGATCAGCCAGGACGCCCCAGGCCCCGGCCGCGAGCGCGTCCGCCGCGAACTCCCCACCGTCCGTCCGCTCGCCGGGTAGCGCGACGAACAGGTCGCCTGGGCGCACCTCGCGGGAGTCGATCGCCGCGCGCTCCGGCCGGCCGCCTCGGCCCTCCGCGGCGACGCTCGCTCTCGCTGCCTCCACGATGCGCTCGGGCGAGAGCTCGATCATCGCGCGGGCATCCGAGCGAGCAGCTCCGAGGCTACGGTCCGGTCGTCGAACGGGACCTTGCGGCCGCCGGCGAACTCCTGGCCCTGCTCGTGGCCCTTGCCGGCGATCACTACCGTGTCGCCCGGCTCGGCGTCCGCAAGCGCGAGCGCGATAGCCCCGCGCCGGTCCGGCTCGATGGCGATGTCCTCGCGCCCGTCGCCCTTCGCATAGCCGGGGATCCCCGCCAGGATGTCGGCGATGATCGCCTCCGGCTCCTCGGAGCGCGGGTTGTCGGAGGTGACGACGCACCGGTCCGCGAGTCTGGCCGCGATCTCCCCCATCTTCGGCCGCTTGTCGCGATCACGATCACCGCCGCATCCGAACACGCACACGAGCCGCCCCTCGGTCAGGCGCCGCGCTGCTCCCAGCACGTTCTCGAGCGAGTCCGGGGTGTGCGCGTAATCGACGAGCACCGCGAACGGCTGCCCCGCCTCCACCGGCTCGAACCGGCCGGGGGCGCGTTCGGAGTCGGCGAGCGCCGTCGCTGCGGCCGACACCGGGACCCCGAGCATGTCACAGGCCGCGATCGCTGCCAGAGCGTTCTCGACGTTGAAGTGACCCGCGAGCGGCGTCCGCACCTCGACCGCGCCCTCCGGCCCCACGCAGCGAAACCGCGAGCCCGACGCGTCGAAGGCGGCGTCCAGGGCGCGGTAGTCGGCCTCCGCCGCGCCCACGGACGAGAAGGTGCGAAGGGGCGGCGTACTGGACCGGTGAAGCTCACCCGCCAGCCGCGCCCCGTACGGGTCGTCGACGTTCACGAGGGCCCTATCAGGCGCCCGATGTCCGCCCCCGGGAACGAAGAGCCGGCGCTTCGCGCCGAAGTAGTCCTCCATGTCGGCGTGATAGTCCAGGTGGTCCTGCGTCAGGTTCGTGAAGACCGCCACGGCGAAGCGAACGCCGTCCGCCCTGTTCTGCGCGAGGGCGTGGGACGAGACCTCCATCGCGCACGCCTCATCCCCCGCATCGAGCATCCGGTGGAACGTCCGCTGGAGGTCGATGGCCTCCGGAGTCGTACGCTCGACCTCCTCTTCGACTCCGCCGACGATGCTCTTGACGGTCCCGAGGAGCCCCGTCCGGATCCCCCGAGCCTCGAGCACATGGCGCACGAGAAACGCTGTGGTCGTTTTGCCGTTGGTCCCGGTGATGCCCGCGACCCTGAGCGTCGCGGTCGGATCGCCCCAGAAGCGGACCGCGATCGGCGCCATCGCGGCGCGGGCGTTGGCGACGATCGCCTGTGGGACGGGGAGCTCGAGGCGGCGTTCGACGACGAGCGCCGTGGCGCCGCGCTCGACGGCGATGGGTGCGAAGTCGTGGCCATCGGCGCGCTGGCCCCGCACGCAGAAGAAGAGCGTGCCGCGCTCCACTTCACTCGAGTCGTAGGCCAGGGAGATGATTTCCGTGTCCGCGTCCCCCTCGACGCCGGCGAGGTCCGTGCCGGCGAGCAGCTCCCGGAGCTTCATCGGCGCGATTGTATGAAGGTCAGCCCGCGGTTCCCTGATCCGGGGGGATGTGGAGGTAGTTCAGCGCGAACTTGGCGATCTGGCCGAACGCCGGCGCCGCGACGGACCCGCCATAGATGTCGCCGCGTGGTTTGTTCACGACCACGGCGACGAGCAGGCGCGGATCCTGGGCCGGCGCGAAGCCGACGAAGGACGCTACGTAGTCCGTCTGGGAGTAGGTGCCGTTTTCCGCGACCTGGGCGGTCCCGGTCTTGCCGGCCAGGGTGTAGCCGGGAACGCTGACCTCGGACGCGGTGCCGCCGGGGGCGAGCACGCCCTCCAGCATCGTCCGCAGCTGCGAGGACGCCTTCTCGCTGATCACCCGGTGCCCCTGCGGCTCGGGGATGGGGTCGTTGCCCTGATCCAGGACGAGCTGTGGCGTGCGAAGGATGCCGCCGTTCGCGATCGCGGAATACCCGGCCGCCATTTGGATCGGCGTCACCGACAACCCCTGGCCCATCGGGAGGTTGCCCATCGTGGAGCCGGAGAACTCCGACGGCGCCGGGACGATTCCCTGCTCCTCGCCCGGGAACGCGATGCCGGTCGGCTCGCTGAAGCCGAACCGCCGGACCCAGTCGTAGAACCGCTGGGCTCCGAGCTCGAGACCGATCTTGATCGCGCCGATGTTCGACGACTGGGCCAGGATCTGTGCCACCGTCAGGCTCTCCGCTGGGCGCGCCTCGGCGTCCGTGATCGTCCGGTCGGCCACCTGGAGCTGGGTGGGGAGATAGAACACCGTGCTGGGCGTCACCAGGTGCTCCATCAGGGCACCCGCGACCGTGAAGGCCTTGAAGGTCGAGCCGGGCTCGTACGTGAACCCGGTCGCGGTGTTCTGCAGGGCCTGAGGGTCCGCGCTTCCCGGGTCGCTCGGGTCGAGGCTCGGCCAGTTCGCCATCGCCAGTACCTGCGCGTTCTGAGGATTCATGACGATCGCGGTGGCGTTCTCGGGCTGGAAGGTCCGGGCGACGTTCGCGAGCACCTCCTCCGTTCGGGCCTGGATGGCGGCGTCGATTGTCAAGCGGACGTTCTCGCCGTCGGAGGCGGTCGACGTTGTGTTCCGCTCGATCGCCTTGCCGAGCCCGTCGAGGACGACCTGTTGCTCGCCGTTCGATGCGCCGAGCAGGTCGTTGTCGGCGCCCTCCAGGCCGCTGAGCCCCTGGCCGTCGGTTCCGACCGTCCCGATTACCTGCGCGGCGAGCTTCCCCTCGGGATAGGTGCGGCGACTGTCCGGGACGGTGGTGATCCCGGGCAGGTCGAGCTTGCGGATCCGCCCCGCTGCCGAGAGGTCGACGTTGCGCGCGAGATAGGCGAACCCGGGCGATCCGCCCCCGAGCGCCTTCAGAAGGTCCGCCTGGCTCGTGTGGAGGATCGGCGCGAGTTGCTTGGCGGCCCGGTCGGGATCCTTGACCTGGTAGGGGGTCGCGACCACATCGGCAGCGTCCTCCGACACCGCCAGCTCCCTCCCCCTGCGATCGAGTATCGAGCCCCGAAGCCCGGGTACCGGCACCGTCTCCGTCTGCTGGCTCCGGGCATCGGCGGAGAGCCCCGCGCCCTGGATTCCCTGCACCCACGCGGCACGGCCGAACGCCAGGCACAGGAGAATCAGAAAGCTCGCGAAGAGGAGCCCGATCCGCCGATCGATCATCGGGGCGCTACGGGGTGGTGCCCGGAGCGGTCGTGAGCCCGGGGTCGGTGGTGGTGGTCGTCGTTGGCGGCGCGGTCACGGCGGACGAGCCGGTCGCCGGCGTCCCGGCGGTCACCTGGCCGGACTGGAGGCGCTTGGCCGCCCTCGCGGCGTTCTTCCGGGTCGCGCTCAGGTAGCCGATCGACCCGGGCTGCGGTGCGACCATGCCCTGCTGATTCGCCTGGGACTGGACGTGCTCGTTCGAGATGCCGGCGGCCGCGATCTGGGCGCGTAACGTGGAGATCTGGCGATTCAGGACATCGGTCTGGCGAGTCGCTTTGCTCGAGGACGCGTTGAAGCTGAGCGCCAAGACGTTCAGCGCGACGATGCCCACGAGGAAGGTCATCAGGACGCCGATCCAAAGCCGTCCGCGGGTCAGGCGATGAACGAGCCCCGACTCGGCGAGGCCCGACACGGCCCCGGCCGTGCGCCCGACCGCGATCGGGACGAGCCGCGCCGGCATCGGGGTCCCGGCATACGGGCGGGCCGTGCGCGGACGCCGGGGTCTGGAGGTTCCCGGTCGGGGCGAAGCGGTGCGTCGGGCGGGTGCGCGACGGGGGGGAACCCTGGGCCTCGGGGCCGGCGCGGTGGCAGTGCGGGCTGCTTGGGTGGCGACCGGTGGCATCAGGCCCCGTTCCCTTCGGCATCGACACCGAGACCCCTCGGCAGCTTGCGGGCGGCGCGCAGGCGTGCGGAGTGCGACCGCGGATTTCGCTCGACCTCCTCGGGGGTCGCCGCGAGCGCCCGCCGGCTGAGTGGCTCCGCCTCGGGCTCCCTCCCGCAGACGCAGACCGGGAGCTCGGGCGGGCACACGCAGCCGCGAACCCGATCCGCGAGGAAGCGCTTCACGCGACGGTCCTCCAGCGAATGGAACGAGATCACCGCGATCCGGCCCCGCTCGCGCAGGATCTCCCACGCCGCGGGGAGGGCACGGTCGAGCGAGTCGAGCTCGTCGTTCACCGCAATCCGCAGCGCCTGGAAGGTCCGCTTCGCGGGATGGCCGCGGCCGAACCGGTATGCCGGCGGGACCGCCGCCCGGATCGCGTCCACCAGCTCCGCGGTGGTCTGGAGGGGCCTGCGGCGTGTGATCTCGCCCGCGATCGAGCGCGCGTGGCGCTCCTCGCCGTAGTCCCGGATGGCGGCTGCCAGCCGGTCGGCGGGCCATTCGTTGACCAGGTCGGCGGCCGACGCGCCCTGATCCGGGTCCATACGCATGTCGAGGGGCGCGTCGTAGGAGTAGGAGAACCCGCGCTCCGCCGTGTCGAGCTGAAGCGAGGAGACCCCGAGGTCGAGGTAGACGACGTCCGCGCGAACCCCCTCTTCGCGCAGGTTCTCGAGGGCGTCGGCGAAGTCGGCGCGCAGGAAGCGTGCCTCGGACTTCAGGTCACCGGCCATCTCGATGAACCGACGCTCGGCGGCAGGGTCGCGATCGATCGCGATCAGCGTCCCGCTCCCTCCGATCCGCTCGGAGACGAGCGCGGCGTGGCCGCCACCCCCGAAGGTGCAGTCGACCGCGGTCTCCGCGGGGTGCGGGTCGAGGAGGTCGATCAGCTCGGTGGCCAGGACTGGTACGTGCTCGGTGGGCATGTATGTGAGTGTGGCCATCGGGCGAGGGGACTTCAGCCGGCGCCGGGCCCGCCGCCCGCGAGCTCCTCGGCGATCTCGGTTGCGGTCTCGTCGATCTCGGCGTCGTGCTGATCCCAGGCCCCCGTGTTCCAGATCTCCAGGTGGTCGGCGACCCCGATGACGACGCAGGGGCCCTCCTTCAGGCCCGCATGCTCGATGAGGTGCTTGGGGATCCTGACCCTGCCCGCGGAGTCCAGCGTCTCGTCGTGCGAGCGGCCGTGGAAGCGCCGCCGCATCATCCGCCCGTGGCGGCTGAGGGGATTGAGCTCGCCGAGGACCTGCTCCTCGAACCGGGCATAAGCCGCCGTGGGGTAGGCCTCGACGCAGGGATCGAGCCCCGCGGATAGAACCATGCCGTCCGCGAGCGCCGCGCGGAAGCGGGCCGGGACCGTGAGTCGATCCTTGGAGTCGAGGCTGTGCTCATAGTGGCCGCGAAACGCCAAGTGATGGTCCTCTGAGAGAGATTTGGACCGGAGTGGCGAGGTGGGAGGAGCCTCACCACCCCGGTCCCTGGGTCAGATCGATTCGCCACGCTACCCCACAGCGCCCCACTTTGCAACACAATCTGGGCGCAAATGGGACAGGATCCGTCGGACGGAACTGCTACCGGCGGGGAGGAATCGGCGGGAACGGCTTGTTCAAGCGGCTTCTGCGGCACCGACGGTGGGACGGCGGCGAGGGAAGAAGGCGCCGAATCTGCAACTGCCGTTGCAGCCCCAGAACCTGGCTGCGGCCGGCCGCAGCGATGGAAGGCCGCCGATAAGTCTTCAACCGCGGTGCGAGTTCGGCGCCAGTGAAGAGTTGACCGCTCATAGGAAGAACAACTCTTCAACCGAGGCTGGGATGGGGTTCGATTGAAGAGTTATCGGGCGCCGGCATGCCGGCGCCGGGTCGCATCATTTGCGGGCGCGCGGCTTCCTCGCTGCCCTCTCTGCACGCTCCACGGAGCCGGCTGAGACGCGTAATCCGCTCCGACCCCTGCCGGCGCGAGGGTCGGCGCAGTTCCCGACGAGCCCTCGCGCAGACGAAATCCCCGCCGGTGCCATTTCGTTTCACATAGCGAAACAAAGTGGCCAACACGCGGCCCGAACGATCTGATGGGCCGCCCCATTGCCGCCCACGGTTGGAGCCGGGGAGCGGCCGGGGGCGCTAGAGCGCCCCGAACAGCGCGTCCGAGTTCGCCACGAGCCCGGCGACGATCACCAGCAGCACCGAGGGGACGAGCACCAGCGCGACGACGAGCTGGATCTTCGGCGCTGCCCGCGCCGCCCGCTCCTCGATCCGTCGGCGGGCATCGCGCCGCATCGACGCGGCCTGCTCGTGCAGCTGGTCCGCGAGCGGCGAGCCGAAGCGGCGAGAGCGCTCGAGCGCCGCCGCCAGCGCGCCCAGGCCCGCGCCCGGCACGCGGTCGCGAAGCCGCGCGATAGCGTCGCGCTGCGGCGTGCCGCATTCGATCTCCGTCACCGCAACCGCCAGCTCGGCAACGAGCGGCTCGCCCCGCGTACCGGCGCTCGAGATTTCTCCGAGGACGCGCTGCGGGCTGCGGCCGGCGGCGGTGCCGACCGCCAGCAGGTCGAGCGCATCGGGCAGCGCGGCACGGAGGCGGGAGGCGCGTCGCCTCGCCGCCCGCTCCAGCAGCGCCTCCGGAGCCACGAAGCCGGCCGCGGGGAGCGCGAGCAACACGACGATCCCGAGCCGGCCTGGCGCGGCCGGTGCGGCGAGCGTGCCCAGGAGCGCGCCGAGCGCCGCGGCCGCGAGCTTTCCCGCCAGCACGGCGCCGATCGAGACGCTGTTCGCGAGGCCGGCTCGCTCGATGCGCTCCGGAATTCGGAGCCACAGGGCGGCCTCGGCCAGGGTGCGCAGCCGGCCGCCGCTCAGCACTGCGGCGCTCGACCAGAACGCCCTGCTCACCTCCTCCCCCCTGGTCCCGGCCAGCTCCCACAGTCCGACGGCGGCGAGGAGCACCGCCAGGGCGATCAGGGCGGCGGCGCCACCCGGCACGGTCAGAGTTCCTCCATGCGGCTGAGACGCCTGATTGCCGCGAAGCCGCATGCCTGAAGGACCGCGGCGACCGCGAGCAGGGCGAGCGCGGCCTCGTTCGCGAGCAGGCTGCCGACGAACCCCGGCTGGATCAGCTCGGCGAACAGCGCCGCGCCGGCCGGCATCGCGACCACCAGGAGCCCGGTGAACCGGGCCTGGGCGGTCGCCGAGCGGGCGTCGGCGACCACGCGATCGCGCTCGGCCGCCGAGACCGCGAACCGCCGCAGCAGGCCCGCGAGGTCGCCGCCGCCGAGCTGTTGCGAGAGGAGGACAGCGGCGAATGAATCGACGCGCGGCGACCGCAGCCGAGCCTGGAGCGCGCGGAGGGCTTTCGCGGTCGAGGTGCCGAGCTCCAGATCCGCCCGCAGCCGCGCCAGCTCCGCCGCCGGCGGCCCCTCGACCGAGCTCGTGGCCCCCGCCAGGGCCGCCCGGACCGACCGCCCGCCCGCCAGTGCGTCAGCGACGGCGGTCGCGATCTGCGACATCCCGCGCTCGACCGCACGCCGGTAGCGGGCCCGCCGGCTACCGAGCATCCATGCGGCCGCGCTCGGGCCCGCGAGGCCGAGGAACGGCGCCGGGCCTGGGCCGCCGATCATGAACCCGGCGAGGACGAGCGCGACGGTACCGAGCACTGCGAGCCGGCGCCGCTCGGACTCGGTCGGCGCATAGCCCTCGCGGCCCGCGCGCCGCAGCGGCTCGACGGTCGCGGCGAGCCAGCGGCCGAGCGCGGGGCTTGCGGCGATCGCCTCGCGCACCGCGACCGCCGCCATGCCTCCGGCGGCGGCGGCAAGCAGAGCCGGCGTTCCCAGGATTCCATCCACTACCGCATCCACACCTCGCGCACCCCCACGCCCGCGGCGACGGTCGTGACCTCGCCCACGGCGGTGACCCTCCTCGCGCCCTCGCCGTCCCGGACGAGGTGGACCACGAGATCGATCCCGCGCCCAACCTGGTCGCGGATCGCGGCGTGCGGAAGCCCGATTCCCGCCATGAGCGCGAGCGTCTCTATCCGCCGCAGCGCGTCCTCGGGCGAGTTCGCGTGCACTGTCGAGAGCGCGCCATCGTGGCCGGTGTTGAGGGCGGTCAGGAGGTCGAGCGCCTCGGGACCGCGCACCTCGCCGATCACGATGCGATCGGGACGCATGCGCAACGCGTTTCGCAGCAGGTCGCGGATCGTCACCTCGCCGCGGCCCTCGACGCTCGCCGGCCGCGACTCCAAGCGCACGACGTGCGGCTGGCGCAGGCGAAGCTCGGCGGCGTCCTCGATCGTCACCACGCGCTCGAGGGGGTCGACGTAGGAAGAGAGCGCGTTCAGCAGCGTCGTCTTCCCCGACCCGGTGCCGCCGGAGACGAGGAGGCTGCGGCGCTCGCGGACGGCGCCGGCGAGGACCTCGCGGAGGTCGGCCGTCAGCGTGCCCGACGCCACAAGCTCGTCCGGGTCCGGGCGCAGCGCGGTGAAGCGGCGGATCGAGAGCGCCGGCCCGTCTACCGCGAGCGGCGGGATGACCACGTTTACGCGCGACCCGTCCGCGAGCCGGGCGTCGGCCATCGGGCTGAGCTCGTCGACGCGGCGACCCAGCGGCGCGAGGATCCGCTCGATCGAGTCGCGCAGCGCGCGCTCCGATTCGAAGGCGATCTGGGTCGGCTCGATGCGCCCCCCGCGCTCGACGTAAACGCGGTCGGGTCCGTTGACCATCACCTCCTCGACCCGTGGGTCCGCCAGGAGCTCCTCCAGCGGTCCGAGCCCGACCGCCTCGCGCAGTATCAACTCACGAACCTGCCCGCGCCTGGCGGCCGACAACGGTGCCGCGTGGTCGTCGACGAGCTCGGCGACGGCCGCCTCCAGGCCCTGCTCGGTGGGCCGCCCTGCCGCCGCCTCGGCCCGCCGGCGCTCGAGCAGGCGGTGGCGAAGCTCCGCTGCCAGGGATTCGACGTGGCGTTCGGTGACGTCCACGGTCATGTCAACCCCCATGCCCACCTACGCGCCCCCGAATGGCCGCGGGGGTCGATTACGCTTGGTACCGGTGGCCGACGTCGAGGTCCAGCAGGCGGACATAACCAAGCTCGAGGTCGACGCGATCGCGAACGCGGCGAACACCAACCTGCGCCACGGCGGCGGGGTCGCCGCCGCGATCGCCCGAGCCGGCGGCCGGAGCATCCAGGATGAGAGCGACCGGGTGGCCCCGATCGGGCTCGGCAAGGCCGTCGCAACCGGCGCCGGCGAGCTTCCCGCTCGCTGGGTCATCCACGCGGCGACGATGCACCTCGGCGGCTCGACGTCGGCCGACGTCATCCGCAGGGCGACGGCGAGCACGTTGGACACGGCCGACGAGTTGGGCGCGAAGTCGCTCGGCCTGGTCGCGTTCGGGACGGGCGTCGGCGGCTTCCCGGTGGAGGACGCAGCGCGGATCGAGGTCGAGGAGGTCCGCCGCCACCTGGAGGGCGGCACCGGGCTCGAGCGGGTCGTCTTCTGCGTATTCGGCTCCGACGCGCGATCCGCCTTCGAGCAGGCGCTGGCTAGCTGACGAGGTCCGCAGCCAGCACCAGGATCGCGAGCGTTTGGAGCAGCATCAGCGCGGAGACGGCGCCCGAGATCGCCGCCGTGCGGCGCAGGCTGTCTCGGAGGGCGTCATCGTCCGGCGCGTCGAGGAGGGCCTGTCGCAGCCTCCCCAGCCGGGGTCCGAGCACGAGGCTGTGGACGGCCGCTTCCACCAGCGCCAGCGCGAACAGAACGATCTTCGCAAACAGGATCCGCCCATAACCGGTATCGAGGAGCGCGCCCCAGCTCGTCAGCCGGTCGGTGGCCATGTCGATCCCGGTGGCCGCGATCGCCGCAGCTGCCACGGCGGCGACGGCGGCGAAGCGACGCCCCAGTGCCCGAAAGAATGCGGTCCGCTCTGCCGGGGGGATCGTCCTCCGTGCGACGGCTGCGGCGATCCCGAGGAACACGAGCCCGCCCGTCCAGACAGCGGCGCCGATGAGGTGGAGCGATCGAATGGCGACGTCCACGGCGGCACGCTATCGACGCCGAACGTCAATGCGCGATCAGGCGAACGCCGCGCGCGAAGCTCTCGGCCTGGATCAGTCTCAGGGCCTGCGGCTTGGTCAGCGCGAGAGTCGCCGTCCACCGATCGTCGTCGGAGGGCGAGTAGTCGTTGACAGACGATTCGCCAGCCTGCGATAGGGCCAGGAGCCTCACCTCACTCGCCGCCACGTAGGTGCGGCCGCTGCCGCCGCCGGGGCCGGGCTCCGTCGTGACGACCACGTCCACCCGCGTCCCGACCGGATCCGGACCCGACGCGGCGAGTGCCTCGGCTCCGGTGACCGTGATCTGGACCGGCTTGCGCCCCACCCCGATGCGGGCGTGGCCCGACGGCCGTTCCCGACCGGAGCCCGGGTCTCTCAGCTGAGAGGCGAGGACGTATGACCCGACCGGTATCGCGGACGCGGGCGCCCGGCCGGCGGCCTCATCGGGTTCGGAGAGCGCCCCCGGGGGAGCGAATCGCGCCGGCACGCGTCTCGTCTCCAGAAGCTTGTCGACCCCTTTCGCGGGGATCTCCTGATGGGCCGGGATGCGCGCCGTCGCAACGACCACCGAGCGAAGCGGCCCGAGCTCACTGCGGATGTCCGAGCGGTACCCGCTGGCCATGGCGGCGGCGACGCCGGCGCAGGCGAGTGCGGCACATCCGAAGGCGACCGCCCGCGCGCGCCTTCTCATGCTGCGGTTCGGAGCGCTGGGCGTTTGGCGTCAGAGACCGCCGACCCCGTGTCCAATGCCCGCTTCGCCAGGTGGAGCGCACGGGGGGCGAGCGGCAGCTCGAGCACCGCCGTCGCCCCCGCGGGACTTCGCACCATCCGGAAGCTCCCGCCGTGCTCGGCTGCCACCCGGGAGGCGATCGCAAGCCCATGGCCGTGGCGCGCGTCCACCGACCTCGCGGGGCGCTGGCGCCCTCCGCCGCTGTCCCGCACCGTGATCCGCACGCCGCCCGCGCAGACCTCGGCGTCGACTGAGACGCGCAGCCCGCCGTGGCGGAGCGCGTTGTCGATGAGGTTGTCGAGCGCCTGGGCGACGCGGTCCGGATCGGCCAGGATGGTGACCGTGCCCGCCCGCCAGCGCAGGACGAGCGAGCGGCGCATGGCCGCGGCGATGCCGCGCCATCGCTCGACCGCGGGCTGGACGAGCGCCCGGCAGTCCACCGGCCTCAGGTCCAACCGCCGGGCGGTGCGGTTGATCTCCCGATCGAGGTCGTCCAGCGCGCAGATCGCGACGCGCAGTGCGTGGGCGCCCGGGCCCTGGCCCGATCCGGATGAGAGGACGAGCGCGTGCAGCGGGCGGCGGAGCTCGTGCAGCGCGCGATTGAGGGCGTTGCGGCGGCGGGAATCGCGGAAGCGGAGGCCGGCAGCGGCGGCTGCGATGGTCACTCCCACCGGCCAGCAGGCAAGGCCGAGATCGACGATCATCATCCTCCCTCGATCACCCCTCGAGCAGCCGGTAACCGACTCCCCAGCAATTGACGACGTAGCGGCCGGTCTTGGGATCGAGCTTTCGCCGCAGGCGGCTGGCGTGCGAATCCAGCGTCCGGGTTCGCCCCATCGACCGAAAGCCCCAGACCTCGCGCAGCAGGTCCTCCTTGGTGAACACGCGATACGGATCCGTGGCGAGCGCGCGCAGCAGTGAGAACTCCTTGTTTGCGAGGTGCACCTCGCGGTCGCCTATCCGGACCTCCCGTCGCGATGGATCGATGAAGAGGTCGCCGATGCGTCGTGGCCCCTCGCGGCGGCTGTCTCGACGGCGGAGCACGGCGCGGATGCGCGCGGCAACCTCCTGGTAGTGGAACGGCTTGGTGACGTAGTCGTCCGCGCCCTCCCCGAACCCGCGGATCCGGTCGACCTCCGTGGACCTGCCGGACAGGACGATGACCGGAAGCGCCGGGTCGAATCGCCCCGTCGGTCCGGCGGAGGCGCGGATCTCGCGGAGCACGTCGAGGCCGGAAGCGTCGGGCAGCCGTAGGTCGAGCAGCAGGAGGTCGGGGTCGTTGTAGTGGCAGAGGCGAAGCGCGTCGGCCGCCGAGGGCGCCGCGAGGGCCCGGAACCGATCGGCGTGCAGGTGATCGCACAGGAGGTCGAGCGTCGGCACGTCGTCCTCGCAGACGATGACCGTCGCCTCGGGGACGGACCGCGGCAGCATCACGCCGCCGCCGCCGGAAGCTCGAGGACCGCCCGGGCGCGGCGTTCCACCGCGATGCGGCGAGGCGGCACGTGGTGGCGCAGGGAGACCGGCTGCAACGCCTCGCCGAGGAAGATGAGGTCCAGGGCGAACCGCATCCCGAACGTGTGGACGCAGCGGCAGCGCGGGAGCAAGAGCCCGGGCCCCGCCGCATCCAGGTCGAGATGGGCCAATCCGAGAAGGCGGGATCCCCGGGTCGCGGCCACGGGCACCCTCCGGCCGCACACCTCCCTGGTGGGCAATCCGCGGAACCGCGCGGCCACCTGTTGCCGGGTGTCTGACACGCCACCTACAACCCCATTCCGCCCCGGAACGCCCCGGCACCGAAGGCCGATCTGAACCTATCGGACCCCTGCGGCCGTAACATGCTTAGGTGGCCACGCTGCCGAAGCTCGATCCGATGGCGGTAGCGGAGACCGGCGCCGGGCTGCGCGCGAACATCCAGCGGGCAGTGAAGGTCCGCGACGAGGTCGTGAGGGATCTCCTCGTCGCACTCCTGGCCGAGGGCCACGTCCTGATCGAGGATTACCCGGGAGTTGGGAAGACCGCCCTGGCGCGCGCCCTCGCCCGCTCGTTGGGCGCCGAATATGCGCGGATCCAGTGCACCGTGGACCTGCTGCCGGCTGACGTCATCGGCACCAACCTCTTCAACCAGCGCGAGGCGCGATTCGACTTCCGCCCGGGGCCGGTCTTCGCGAACATCGTGCTGGTCGACGAGATCAACCGCACGTCACCGAAGACCCAGTCCGGCCTGCTCGAGTGCATGCAGGAGCGGCAGGTCACGCTCGACAAGCAGGTTCACGAGCTCGCCCGTCCGTTCATCGTCGTCGCGACCCAGAACCCGATCGAGTACGAGGGCACCTACCCGCTGCCGGAGGCGCAGCTCGATCGCTTCATGGTCCAGCTCGTGCTCGGCTACCCCGGTGCCGCGGACGAGGCCGACATGCTCGCGGCACACGGGGGCCGCGACGTCGTACAGGACCTCGAGTCGGTCGCGGACGTCGGCACCGTCCTTGCGGCGCAGGCGGCCGCCGCCGCCGTCCACGGCTCGGAGGCGCTGCGGCGCTACGTCGTCGCCCTGTGCGGTGTCACGCGGGAGGACTCCCGTGTCGAGCTCGGCGCCAGCCCGCGTGCCGCGCTCCTGTTGTTCCGCGCCGCGAAGGCGCTTGCCGCGCTCGAGGGCCGCGACCACGCGTTGCCGGACGACGTCCAGGCGCTCGCGCCGTCGGTGCTCGAGCACCGGCTGCTCTTGGCCCCGGGAGCGACCGGGGCGGACCGCCGGACGGCCATCGCCGACGCCCTGGAGCGGGTTCCGGGGCTCTAGACCATGCCGTCACGACGCGCCACGCTCCTCCTCGCCGTGGCGATCGTGCTCGCCGCGGCGATGTTCGACGCTCCCGCGCTCTACGTTGTGGGAGTCGGGCTGCTCCTGGCACTGGCGGCGGCGCGGCTGTGGGTGCGACTTGCAGCGTCTGGGGCTGGTCTCGACCACACGACGGGGCCACGAACCATCATCGAGGGGGAGACGTATCCCATGCGGGTGGCCGTTCGCGGCGGCCGCGTGCGACTCGCAGCCGCGACCGTCACCCATCCTCTCGCGGCCGGGCCGGTTCCCATCGGTCGGCGGCCGGACGCGCCGGCCGAGCTCCAGATCTCCGGGCTCAAGCGCGGGTGGCAACGGATCAAGCCCGCCACGCTCGTCCTCGGGGACCCCCTCGGACTGGCCAGCGCCGGGGTCCAGTCAGCCGATCAACCCTCGGTGCTCGTGCTCCCACGGGTCGAAGACATCGTTCTCGAGGCCGGTGGGGAGAAGGGCGGCGAGCAGGCGGTATCCGCCGGAGCGGACGACGGTCACGGCGCCGAGCTCGGCAAGCGGTCGCTCGACTTCGAAATCGATGGGCTGCGGAATTACCGGCCGGGAACACCGGCGTCGCGGATCCACTGGCCGATCCTGGCGCGAACCGGGGAGCTGATGGAGCGCCGCCTCGTGGGCGGTGGCGATGGCTCCCCGGTCGTGGTCGTGGATGCTCATCAACCCCGCGATGCGATCGCGCTCGACCGCGCCGTTCGCGCAGCGGCGTCCCTCTGCTTCCATCTCGCGTCCTCGCGCGGTTGCGCGCTGATCCTGCCCGAGCAGCGGTCGCCGCTGTGGATCGACCCGCAGCTCCGATCTTGGCCTCAGGCTCATGCCAGCCTCGCGCTGGTGGAAGCGTGCGCTTCGCCGCTCAACCCTCGGATCAGGGGGCTGGTTGGAACCGTGTTCTGGGTGACCGCAGCCGCACACGTCCCGCCTCTCCCACCCTTGCTCTCGGGAGCCCGGTCATATCTGGTCGCGGCATTCCCGCCAGGGGTGGGCGCGCGAGCCTTCGAGGTGGCGGGCTGCGAGGGTCACGCACTCGAAAGAGCAAGGCTCCGCGCGGGGGCGCGGGCTGCGTGAGCGCCGCCGCCACCGTTGGCCGGCGTGCGCCGGCGCACCGGCTCGCGGAATGGACCGCGTCCCGAGAGCTCGAGGCGCCGCTTCGCGTGATCGCGTTTGCAGCGCTCGCGTCCTACGTCGGCGCGGCCTGGGTGGGGATGGTGGTCAACCCAGCGCCCGGACGGACGGCGCTCGTCATCGTCGTCGCGGTGGCGGGGGCCGCCGCGATGTCGCTGCTCCGGGATCGCCGCATGCCCCGCCTGGCCGCTCAGGTGCTCGCGGCGACCATCGCGGTGGGCGTGGTCGCGCTCGGCACGATTGCGATCGGGGTGCCCGCGCGACTCGTCCTACCCTGGCACTGGGGCGAGCTCGCCGCCAACCTCGGGACGGGCCTCGGGGGGCTCTGGACGGCCGACTATCCCTACACGGGCAGCACCGGGTGGACGCGCCTCGCACTCCTGCTGGGGCTCCCCGCAGTGCTGGGGGTCTCGCTGGCTTTGGGATTCTGGCCGACTCGCGCGCCGCGGCCTCGCCTCCGCATCGCCGCGCTGGTCGCGCTCCTGGTCGCGTACGGCACGGCCATGGCGGTCGCTCCGTCGAGCGACCCGCTGCTCCACGGTCTTGGGCTCCTGCTGCTCGCCTCCGCGTGGCTTTGGCTGCCGGCCTCCGGCCCGCGCCGGGGCGCCCTCGGCGTCGTGCTCGTGGCCGGGTGCGGCCTGATCGCTCTTCCGGTGGCGTCGGTGCTCGACGGCAAGCAGCCGTGGCTGGACTACCAGCACTGGGGATCGAGCCGGGCCGCGGGACCGACGGAGTCGTTCACCTGGGACCAGGCGTACGGCCCGCTGACATGGCCACGCGCCGGCCGGCAGATGCTCACCGTTCAGAGCCCGCACCCGTACTACTGGCGGGCGGCGGTACTGGACGACTTCGACGGCACGAGCTGGGTCCAGTCGACTGGCGAGGGGATCGCGCCGCTCCAGCTGCCGCGGGGATCGGAAGCGCGTCTGAATCCCGCCTGGATCCACGAAGTCACGTACACGATCGACCACCTTCGCAGCGACCTCGCGGTCGTCGCCGGCACCCCGCTCGCGCCGCCCCAGCTCGACGGCTTGACCGTGGTCGACCGCGGGCTGCTCCTTCCCTCGAACCGGACGCTCTCCGCGGGAGACTCGTACACCGTCCGCAGCTACATACCCGACCCGACGCCGAGCCAGATGCGGCGGACGCCTCGGCGATTGCCGGGGGCGCTTGCGCGGGACACCGAGCTCACGCTGCCGGGAGGCAGGTCAGTCGACGTGCCGCTCTGGGGAGCACCCACCGGCGGTAGTGCGGATCGGGAGCTCGCTGCCTCCGCGTATGGGGGCGTCTATTCGCTCGCGCGCCGGATCACCGCCGGCCAGACCACGGAATACGGCGCAGTCAAGGCGATCGAGAGCTATCTCGGCGAGCAGTACCGCTACAGCGAATTCGCCCCCATCGAGCGTCTCGCCCTCCGGACGTTCCTGCTCGATGTGCACCGGGGGTACTGCCAGCACTTCTCCGGCGCGATGGCCTTGATGCTCAGGATGGTGGGCGTTCCCGCGCGGGTCGCGGCGGGGTTCAGCCCCGGTCGGCCGGACTCCGACGGCAACTATGAGGTGACCGACTTCGACTCCCACTCATGGGTCGAGGTGTACTTCAACGGCATCGGCTGGGTGACGTTCGACCCGACTCCTCCTGGGTCCCCGGCGCAATCTCGCACGAGCGGGCTGGGCGCCTCGATCGCTTCGCCGGCGAGCTCGCAGGCTGACCTCAAGGGTGATCGCCGCCGCAAGACCAACGGCGCCAGCCCGGGCGCCGCCCTCGACGGGTCGAGCCCAGGCGGGTCACCGCTGCTCCTATCGGCTTGGGTCTGGGGCGGGCTGCTCGCCGGCCTTGCCGTCGCCGGGGTGGTGACGCTTCGCCGACGGCGGTCCGTCGTCGACGATCTCGACGATGCATACCTCCGCGAGGCAATGGCCGCGCTCCGGCGCCTCCGATCATGGGATTTGCGAGGCACGACGCTCCTGGGGCTGGAGCGACGCCTTCGGGCCGAGGGTGGTCCGGCCGCCGCCGAATACCTCGCGCGGCTCCGCGAGGTCCGCTACGGAGTCGGGGCGATCGGGCCGCCAACCTCCCGGGACCGGCGAGCCATGCGCCGCGACCTCGCCGCCCGTCGCGGCCTGTGGGCCCGGATGCGCGCGCTGGCCGCGATGCCTCCGTGGGGCCCGGCGGGTTGAGTTGCAAACCGCCGTTCAGCGTCGCCGCCTACCGCCCAACTCCGCGTCGCATCGTGAAAGATTCGAGCGGTCCGGGCGGCCGCGGACATGGGTCAGATCGGGGCCGGGATACGAACGCTGTGGAGAAGGCAACTCGCAGAGGGAACTACGACTCGGGCTCCGACTACGTCCTCGAGTACGGCGAGCTCCGGTTTTCGTTCAACGAGGAGGACTTCGCGCAGCGGGTGGAGCAGGCCGCGGTCAAGCTCGACTTCGTCGACCAGGGGCTCCAGGGCGATGAGGTCACCGATCTGCTCGAGCTCGCCGTGAACGGCGAGATCCGCGAGCCCACCTCATCGCTCGGCGAGCACATAAACCAGCACTGGACCGAGCTCGTCGGGCCGGCCAGTCGCAGCCTGGTCCACTGGATCCGGCGGCTCGTGTTCCGCGGCGCCTGGCTGGACCAGCGCGTCAAGGAGGGTGAGCTCGACATCGTCTTCGACCCGGAGACCCAGAGCTTCGGGTACGTGCAGCCGGAGCGCGACTCCGAGCCTATCGAGCTCTCGCGTGAGCCCTCCTGGGCCCGCCTCGCGTACCGCCGCTAGTTCCTACAGGCTCGCCAGCAGCTCGGCGTTCGAGGCCGAGCCCTCGATCCGCTCCCGCAGGAGGTTCGCGGCCTCGGCCGGGTCAAGGTCGGCAAGCAGCGAGCGCAGGCGCCTGATCGCAGTGAGCTCGTCCGGATCGCGAAGCTGGTCCTCATTGGAGATCCGGCATTCGGCCGTCCGCATGGCAGGGAAGGTTCCCGCGGAAGCCAGGCCGGCATCGAGCGTGATGAGCGAGCTCTCGGTCGTCACGACCGCGCGCTCAGCAGCGCCGTCGTCCTCCGCCCCTTCAACTACCGTCGCGATCACCGTTAGCGACCCAGTCCCCTCCTCGGCGAGCTCGCGGGCAGAGCCGAAGAGCGCCTTGACCTCCGCGACGTCCCCCACGGGCCCGCGTCCGGCCGCGGAGGCGGAGGCGACCGCAAGGCGCGAGAGCGAGTCGACGACGAGCACCGCATCCCTGCCGGATTCGGCCAATCGCTGCGCACGCTCGCGCGTCAACTCGGCGACCTGCACCTGGTCCTCCGGTGCCAGATCCGCGGTGGCGGTCGCGACCTCGCTCCGCGGCAGGGCCTCGCGCCACGCCGTCGCCTCCTCGGGTCGTTCGTCGATCAGCAGGACGATGAGCTCGGTGCCCTCACGACCCTCGATCGCGCGCGCCAGGTGGCGCAACAGGGTGGTGCGACCGGACCGCGGGGCGGCCATCACGAGCACCCGCTGACCGAGCACCAGCGGGGTCAGGAGGTCGACCGCCCGCGCCAGGACGTCGCCGGCATCGCCCAGGGGCAGGCGCCGCGTGGGGAGCACCGGCGTCAGGGCCTCGAACGCCGGGCGCCCCTCGGTGAGGGGCTCGCCCCCGTTGACCCGGTCCACGTGCACAAGCGCGCGATGCCGCTCGCCGCGCCGCGGCGCCCGCGCGGGCCCCGCGACCTCGTCGCCCGGCCGCAGCTCGCAGCGTCGGATCTGCGACGCCGATACGTAGACGTCGTCGGGCCGCGCCGCCGTCCCTCCGAAGCGAAGGAAGCCGTAGCGCTGCGGCGTCACCTCGAGCACGCCGACGACGTCGGTGGTCTCAGGCTCCTCTAGATGCTCGCGCTCGGGCTCGGGCGCCTCCGGCGGCTCGCCGTCCCGCCCCTCGATTTCGGCGATCAGCTGCTCGCGGCGAAGGCGGCGATAGCGTGGGATCCCCAGGTTCGCCGCGCGCTCGTGCAGATCCGCGAGGTGCAGCTCTTCCAGCTTCTCCGCCATGGCGGCGGCAGGATATCCGCGACGCCTATCGGCCGCCCACACCGATCCCGCGCGAGGGGTCGATGCCCTCGGCCGCGGCGACGTCCACCCAGGCCTCGGCCTCCCTACCTACGCGCCCCCGGCTCCAGCCGAGCTCTCGGCCCATGGCCTCCGCAACCCGCGTGGCCGAGTCGCTCGTCCGGAGGGCGGGCGCGGCCAGCAGGCCGAGACGAGTCCGCCGCAGCAGCACGTCGGCGACGGAGCGCGCCTGCTCGAGACGGGCGGCGGTCGCGGCCTCGGCGACCAGATCCGGCTGGCCGGGGACGATCGGCCGTGCGAGCTCGGGTCGCTCGCCGGCGAGCGCGAGGACGTGGCGCGCCGCGTGACCGTAGCGGAACGCGAGGAGCTCGCGCCAGCCGTCCGGCAGAGTTCCTTCGTCCAACCCGGTCGGCGGTTTCAGGTCCCCCTCCGAAGCGGGCATCCCGAGCGGTATCTCCGACGTCTGGCACGGCGCCTCGCGCCCCTCCCGCTCCGCGATCCGGTCCACCACCTGCTTCGCCATCCGGCGCCAGGTCGTGAGCTTGCCGCCCGTGATCGTCAACAGTCCGGATGACGTCTCATAGAGCTCCGCCGTCCGGGAGATGTCGACCGATTTCCGCGGGTCCCCGGTCGATATCAGCGGGCGGACGCCGGCGTAGGCACCGGTTAGGTCGCTCGGGCCGATGTCGGTACCGAAGAAGGAGTTCGTCGCGTCGAGCAGATACTCGATGTCCTCGCTCGAGGGCTGAACCCTTGCCAGATCGCCCTCGTAGTCGTTGTCGGTCGTGCCGATGAGCGCCCGCCCGTACCACGGCAGCGCGAAGATGGTGCGCTCCCCGCCCGCGGGCACGATGCAAGCACCGCCCCCGAGCGGCAGGAGCTCCTGGGAGATGGTGACGTGGGTACCGCGGCTCGGCGCGATGCGGGGAACCTCTTCCTCGGTGAGGATCTCCTCGGGCCTTATCCGGTCCGCCCACACGCCGGTGGCGTTCACCACGTTCGTGGCCCGCACCTCGAAGCGCTCCCCCGTATCGACGTCCGTGCAGACGACGCCCGCCGCGCGGCCCGCCTCCGAGCGCAGCTCGATGACCTCGGCGCCGTTCGCGAACAGGGCGCCGAACCGCTCCGCCTCACCCAGCACCGTGAGCACGAGCCGGGCATCGTCCGTCTGGCAGTCGTAGAAGAGGTAAGCCTCCTTGGGGTCGCGTCCGGTCAGGGCGGGGACGAGCTCCGCGGCGTCCGCGCCCGGAATCGTGCGGTGGCGGTCCGGCGCCCAGTCCTCCTCGGCAGGCGGGTCGAAGTGCGCGCGCTCACGCGAGCGCTCCCTCGCCTGGCGGTCCCGCCGCCCCTGACCGACGCGGCTGGTGGCCATCACGTCGTACATGTTCAGCCCGATCCCGATTCGGCGGCTGCGGCGCGCCTCACCCAGCGTGGGGACGAGGAACGGCGTCGGGTATACGAGGTGCGGAGCGAGCCGGACCATGAGCTGGCGCTCCAGGAGAGCCTCCCGCACGAGGCCGAGATCGAAGTTCTGCAGGTAGCGGAGGCCCCCGTGGATCATCTTCGAGGAGCGGCTGGAGGTTCCCACCGCGTAGTCGTCGCGCTCCACCAGAGCAACCGAGTAGCCACGGGAGGCCGCGTCGAGAGCCACGCCGGCGCCGGTGATCCCACCGCCGATGATGACGACGTCGAAGCTGTCCGTGCTGAGGGCCTCGAGGGCGTCGGCGCGGGAGAGCATCAGTCGAGGTAGGTGGCGATCTCGCCGACCGGGGTGCGCTCGGGCGCGACCTTGTGCTGTACCGGCTGCCCCAGGTGGATCAGGCTGACGAAGCGCTCGTCGTCGCCGAGCCGGACCGCCGCGCGGCCCTCGGCGGTCCGCAGAACGGCGGGGGTCCGCCAGTAGCCGGCCAGCCCACGATCGTGGGCGGCGAGCAGGACGATGTACGCCGCGCACGCGGTTGCGAGCAGGTCCTCCTCGCGTTGGACGTCGTCGCCGGACGCGACGCAGGAGCACACGACCAGGGTCGGCGCGCGATCGAGTTTGGGCGCAGCCTCGGAGCCGGCCGCCGCCTTCAAACGGTCCATCGCATGCGGGCCGATGACCCGAAAGCGCCACGGATTGGTCAGGTTGTGGTTCGGGGCCCAGCGGGCGAGCTCGAACAGTTCCTCGAGGGTCTCCCGCGGTACTGGCTCCGATTTGAACGCCTTGTGCGTGCGGCGCGTGCGGATCGCGGTGGCGGTGTCCATTGCCCGAACACCGTATCCAGACCTTCAGGGAAGGCGGCGCCGGTACCAGAGGAAGCCGGCCGCGAGTGCGAGGGCCACAGCGCCGAGGCCGCCGAGGACGTAGGCGACCGTGTGCGAGCGACCGTCGCCCGAAACGGCCGCGCTCCCGGGCTCGACCGATGCGCTCAGCGGCACGGTCCCGGTTCGGTCCCCCTGGCGGGGTGCCCGGAAGGCGATCCGCCCCCGCCCTCGCTGCTATCACCGGACCGATGGGCGCCGTCGGCCGGTGTCGCCGTTGTCGACGACGCGCCGCCGGGGGGCGCGCGACCTCCGGAGGACGTCGTTGTCGTGGCCGGCGCCGGGTCCGACGGTGGGGAGGAGCTCGAGCTCGGCCCACGGCCGCCGCCATGATGCCGCCTGTGGGTGTGGCGCCGTGGCGGCCGCGCCACCGGATTCAGCGGAAACGCGCTTCGCCTGGCGGCCACCAGCGCCTGCCCGGTCACCCAGACCGGAGTCTGGTCGCTTGAGGCGGAATAGGTGTAGTGGCCATCGCCTCGCTGCCGCTTCGCGAGGTACTCGAGCGGTGAGTGGCGGTGCTCGCGAACCCGCGCCGGGTTGACGCCGGCGGCGACGAGCCCCTGGATCGCCCAGGCGGTTGACTGGCTGTTCGAGCTGCCTCCGCCGCCGAGCGCAAACCCACCGTCACGCCGCTGCGTGCGACGCAGGTAGGCGACGCCATGCCGTATCGCATGGCCGCTACCCCTCGCGGCTGCGAGGCCCTGAAGACCGGCGCCGGTGCTGTCGGCATCGCTCGGGGCGCTGGACTGAAATCCCCACCCGCCGTCACCGTTCTGCGCACCCCGCAGCCAATCAGCGGGTCGCGCCACTGCCGAGCTCGACGAGCCGGAGGCGCGGAGCGCCAGGATCCCGAACGCGGTGAGGTTGACCTGCCCGCTGAAGGATCCGCCGCTTGCCCGGCGGCGGCGAAGCTCGGCCGGCAGGTTCGCCCGGCGAAATGGCGGGAGCAGACGCTCGCGCCCTCGAGCGCCAGGATCGTGCGCTCAAGGTCGCCGACCGAGCGCACGTGCTCGATCTGATCGCGGAGGTATTGGATCGGCGTTGACCCTCCGGTCCTGACCGCCAGTGGGTTCCGACCGGCGGCCTCCAGCCCGAGGGCCGCCCATCCGGTCATCGTGGCGCTGGAGGAGTCGCCTGGGTCGACGCCGAAGCCGCCGTCGGAGTTCTGCGCCCGCTCGAGCCAGGCGACGGCCGCTCCCGGGCTCGCGTCGGCGCGGGCCGCGGAGACGACCCCCAGGCCGGCCACCGCGAGCAGCAGGGCGAGTGGAGCGGCGCCCGCCGCGCGCCACCGGAACTCGAA
Source organism: uncultured Actinomycetes bacterium (assembly GCA_963797665.1). Taxonomy (GTDB): domain Bacteria; phylum Actinomycetota; class Thermoleophilia; order Solirubrobacterales; family 70-9; genus AC-56. Next base: position 60,713 of record CAWCQE010000009.1, read on the forward strand.
GCGCTCCCGGTAGCGGGCGATCATGCGGGCGAGCGCGGGCCCGCCCGCCAGGGCGAAGACGACGTTTCCCGTCGCGTGAGCCACGTTGAACGGGACGCCACGGGCCGAGATCGCCAGGTAGCGATCGAGCGACTGCTCCCCGCCGTAGCTCACCATGACGGAGAGGTCGAGCAGCGCGCCGTACGCGAAGCCGGCGAGGCCGCATGCCACTGCCAGCCCGATGCGACCGACCCGGCCCCGGGTGAGGACGCCCAGCGCCGCCCCCCCAGTCCAACCATTCCCCATCCCGCCATCTCCCACGGGGTCCACGGCCCCTGTCCGAGCCACATGTTGGAGACGAGCGCCGCCAGCGCGCCCACCGCGAATCCCGGCGCCGCGCCGAGCGCGAGCCCGGTGATCAGGACGATGTCGGTGGTCGCGACCACGTTCGGGATCGGCGTGAGGACGAGCCGGCCGGCGACCGCGAGTGCGGCGAGTGCGGCGACCAGGGCCACCAACCGCGCGGGCGGATGGGAGCGCTCGTACCAGGCGAAGCCTCCAACGAGGACGGCGGCGAGCAGCAGATACGCGTACGCCTCCCAGGTCACCGCGCCTCCCTGATGGTCTCCCGGACGGCCGCCTGCGAGCGTCCGCGGAGGATCTCGGCGCCCCGCTCCGGCAGGATGGCCCCGCCCGACCCGAGGATCCGCGCCACCTCAGTCGCGAAGTACCAGCCGCCCGCGAGCACATCCGCGACGGGCCCGTCCGCGATCGTCTCGCCGGCGCCCAAGGAGCACGACGCGCTCGGCGAACGCGGCCGCGAACTCCACGTCGTGGGTCGCGATGACGACGGCCGCTCGCCGCGTCGACAGGTCCCGCGTCCACCTCGCGAGCGAGTCCTTGCGCGCGCGGTCGAGACCGCGGGTCGGCTCGTCCAGGCAGACGAGCCCCGGGCGATCGCCGTCGGCCCCTCGGCCGGCCATCACGATGGCGAGCGCGAGCCGCTGGCGCTCGCCGCCCGAAAGGTCCCGGGGATCCGCGCCGGCCGCCCATTCCAGGCCCACCGCTTCGAGCGCCCGAGCGCCCGCCTCCCCCGGAAGCTCTTCCCCACCCGCTCGCGGACCAGCAGGTCGCCGGGAGCCTGGGGGAGCAGCGCGCAACCGGCGGGAGCGAGAACCTTCCCGCGTGAGGTCCGTAGCCGGCCGGCCGCGGACCTGAGCAGCGTGGTCTTCCCGGCACCGTTTCGGCCCATGAGCGCGACGCGCTCGCCCCGCGATACCCGCAGGTCGAGGCCGCGCAGGGCGTCGCGACCCCCCGTGCCGTCGTCCAGCTCGACCCACGCTCCCTTTGCGACAAGCGCGGCTCCCTCGCCCCTCCCGGCCGGCGGATTGGTTTCCGTGCCGCCGGCGGCCCGCTCAGGTCGAGGCCGCGATGGCGCAGCATGCGCCGGGCCTCCTTCACGCCCACCGGCGGCGGCCGCACGCCCGCGAGCTCGAACAGCCTCGCTCCTGGCGTCGCCAGCGCCGGATCGTTATCGAGCGCCCAGCGCACGAACTCACGCGGGCTCCCATCGAAGGCGATCCGTCCATCGGCCAGCGCGATCGCGCGGTCGGCGGCCGCCAGACACTCTCGAGGCGATGCTCCGCGAGCACGACGGCGCGTCCCCCATTCCTCGTTCAGCCGCCGGAGCAGGCCGATCAGCTCGTCGCCGGCGACCGGATCGAGCTGGGACGTCGGCTCGTCCAGCAACACGAGGCGGGGGCGTCCGACGAGCGCCGCGGCGAGCGCGACCCGCTGCAGCTCGCCTCCCGACAGGGTGTCGACCGTCCGGTCCAGCAGGTGTGGCATCGCGAGCGCCAGCGCCACCTCCTCGACCGCCCGGGCCCGGGCCGCGGCCGACTCCGCGCGCATCTCCAGCGGCAACTCGAGCTCCGCCCTCACGGTGGTCGACACGACCTGCGTCTCCGGGTCCTGCGCCACCAGCCCGACGGCGCGCGCCGAGGTCCGCCGGCCCGTGCTCGCGCACGTCCATCCCGACGACCTCGAGCGAGCCCGCGACCTCGCCGCCGTGGTAGTGCGGCACGAGGCCGCAGCAGGCACGCAGGAGCGTCGTCTTGCCCGAGCCGGACCGTCCCGCGATGACGACCAGCTCGCCCGGATCGATGTCGATGTCGATCCCGCGCAGGGCATCGCGCGCGGCCTGCGGATAGCGGTACGTGAGGCGGCGCGACGCTGACCAGCGGATCAGCCATGGCGCCTCCGGCGCGCGCCTCCGGCAGCGGCAGCACTGCCGCGGCGACGATCGCCGCGGCCAGGAGCAAGCGTGGGGCCGTCGGCGGCGATGCTGAGCCTCGGGTAGGCATCGAACCCGCCGACGCCGGCGATGCGTCCGGCGATCCCGATGGCACCGATCCCGAGTCCGGCGGCCATGAACCGCAGCCCGTACCGGGTGCGCGGGGCGCCCCGAGCCGAGCCGGGTGCTCCCCGCGCGTAGCCTCGCAGCTCCAGCGTCGCCGCGACATCCACGGCGCGATCGAGGGATCCCGCGACCAGCCTGCGCGCCATCGCCGCCCGGCCGACCGGGGCGGCCGCCGGCCCTCGCAGCGCCGCCGCCTCACCAAGGCGCGCGTAGTCCGCCGCCGCCACCGGGACGAGCCGTGAGATCAGCGTTGCGGTCAGCGCGGAGCGCCGTGCGAGTGGCCGCAGCATTCGAAGAACGCGGTCGGGATCGACGCAGGCCGAGTGCACCGCGAACGCCAGCATCACCACCACGATCCGCAGCGCCAGCACAGCGCCCTCCGCCAGCGCCTCGGCCGTCACGTCCGTCGGGCCGAGGAGGGGAAGCCACAGTCCGTTGACCACCACCGTGTCGCCACGCTGCGCGACGAGCCCGTTGACGATGACGATGAAGACGCCCAGCGCCATACCCCACTTGAGCTGTGACCGCGAGCGCCCGCCCGGCGCGGCTCGCGAGCCCGGCGATGACCGCTCCGGCCCCCGCCGCTGCGAGGACGATCGGGTTCGAGTAGAGGAACGCGACGAGCGCGAGCGACCCCAGGTAGCACCGTGGCCGACAGGGCATCGGTCCGACCGAGGCGGGTGCGCCGAGGCACGTATGCCAGCGGCGACCTCATCCGAGCTGCCTCGGCGAAGAATCGGAAGGGGCGCTGCCCTCCTCGGCAGGGCGGCGATCGCGTAGTGGTTGCGGAGTCGGCGCCCATCGAGTAGCTTCGCCGCCTGAAGGACGGCGCCGGCGCCGGACCCGGTGACGATCCAGGTCTGGGGCGCGCCCGCCCGCCCGAGCGCCGCGACGAGGCCCGCTCGGGTGCCGAAGTCCCGGGCCGGCGTTCCGCTCGGGTCGAGACCGATGAGGTGCCAGCGATCCTCTCGACGCGATCCCTTGAACGTCGCGAACACGCCGTTGCTCGCGGGGCCGCCCCGGAACTGCATCGACGGCTGGATCCCGACGGACCCTCGTCCACGGTCCCGACGAGGAGCCGGAGGCGCGGCATTGCTGGCAGGTCCCGCCGGTGATGGTGGCCCGCGATCCAGCCGCCGAGAGCCTCGACTTCGCCATCTCACACGCGGCGTGGACGTCCGCGCACTCCACGGCGACCGGCTTCGGCCGATCGGAAGAGGCCTGCGCGAAGGGCTCCGGCCACGACCCGACGACCGCCGGGACGCTCATCGCCCCCGTCCAGTCGCGGTAGTCCCACCAGATGCGATCACCGCCGTTGACGTGGACATCGGCCGATCCGACCGGGGACTCGTGCCGTTGACGTAGAAGAACCAGTCGTGCGTCGCGCCTCGGTGCCGGCCAGGCCGTTGATGGACTGAACGAAGCCGCCGCCGTAGCGAGTGCTGATCTCGGCCTCGCGGTCGAGGAAGCGGATCACCGTCTCGGATGACGGCGGATCGTCCTGGTGCGCCGAAACCAGCGTCTTCGAGCCGTAGTCGCGGGTGACGGTCAGCGTCGCGGTGCCGTCGACGAGGACGCTCCGGGGCCGAGGCCGCAGCCCGCCGCCGAGGCGGCCAGCGCCGTCACGACGGCGAGCCGTGCAGTTGCACTCGTCATCCCATCAGCGCCTCCGCACCCGCTCGCAACTCGGGGCGATCTGGTCGTTCGTGGTCACCGCGGCCGAGGATCACCTGATCGCGGCCGCCGCCGCAGCTGACGCGGTCCCGCCCCCCTGTGCGCAGGTCGACGAGGTCCGCGCCTCCGCGGGCGTTGATGCGATCACAGCCGCGCGTTCCCTTGATCCGGTCGGCGTGGTTCGAGCCGAAGATGCGCTTGCCGTGCGCGTCCGGGCATCTGCTCGGACTGGCGCTCACGCAAACGGCCACGTGGTTCGAGGGGATGTCGTTCGGGGTCCCAGCAGCGTCGAGGACCGCCGAGGAGCCGAGCCGTACCCGCAATTCCCCGTCCGTCCCCGTCGTGCCGACGCGGCGGCTTCCGGAATAGACCCCGACGCCGCTAGCCGGGCTCGACCTGCCCTGTCCGGTGAACCGGACGACCTTGACGGTGAACGGCTCTCCCGGCGCCGGCCGATGCCGGCGCCCTCAGCGCCAGCTCCCGCGGGCCGGACGACGGCTCGGAGCCGGAGGTGAAGTACCACAGGACGTCGTCGCCGTTTCGCACCGGGGTGAGGCTCGCGCCGGTCGAGGAGGTCTTGTCGTTGGTGATGAGGTCCCAGTAGCGGAACCCGAACCGTCGTAAAGCCTCCGATGCAGCACACACCGAGCCCGAACCCGTCGTCGACGAACGCATCGCTCAGGACGAGCGGTCGCAGGTCCGCGTCCGACGCGAGCGCGTCCTCGAGGATTCCAAGGGCGGTCGCGCTGTCGAGCCGGTACCGCTTGTCCCTGCTGGGCGCTGCCGAAGCAATCGCCCTGCTTGCTCGACCGGACGGTGACGGGTCCCGTGTACTGGCGGAACTCCGCGAGCGTGCGGCCGGTGTGCGTCACCACCCGCAGGTCGGCGCAGTGGGTCTCAGCGGCGGCGGATCCGGGCCGCGGACACGAAGACGGCTACGGCAGCCGCGATCGCGGCTCCGAGCCGGAAACGAGGTCTGAACATGCACGCCACCCCTTCCTCGAGGGTCGAATGGGCTGGCCGCGTGGACAGGTCTCCTGGCTTCCGGGATCTCGGCTTCGCGCCTTCCCAGGGACGCTGGGGCGTCCCCAGTGGCTGGCCGCATGGGCCTCGCGGCGCCGTGCTACCCGGTCACAGTGGCGGGACCGCGCCGGCTTCTCACCGGACTTCCCTTGACCACCGGCCCTTATGTGGGGCGGCAGTCTATCCCTCGGTATCGGGCGTGTCTAGCCCTGGCGCTCGGCGACCTTGCGCTGGAGCTCCTCGACCACCTCGGGCATCGTCTTGCGCATCCGCGAGAGCTCCCAGTGCTCGATCTTGATCACTCGCAGGCGTGAGGTGGCGCTCACGGTCGCGGATCGCTCCTGCTTCTCGAGCAGACCCTGCTCTCCGAACACGTCGCCGGGGCCGAGATCCGCCAGGTGCTCTCCCCCGCGCTCGACCTTGGCGGTTCCCTCCTCGATCGCGAAGAAGTGATTCGAGTATCCGCCCTCCTTGACGACCACCTGCCCCTCGGCGAACTCGTCGGTCTCCGCGAACGGCGCGATCTTGCGGAGCTTCTCGTCGGGCACCTCGGCGAACAGCGGGAATCGTCTTCAGCAGGCTTACGTCCAAAGCTCCCTCCGATCGGTTTCGGGCTGGAACCTAACCGATGCTTATCGGTGGCGTCGCGGCTATCGGGCCTCGGCCTGGATGTCGAGGCTGAATCGCAGGTCGTCGTCGACGTAGTCGGCGTCGAGCAGCTTGTCGTCGAGGAGGTCGGCGGCATCCGGATCGACGAATATCCGCTCCGCCTCCAGGACCTCGTCCCCCTCCTGCGGTCCCGCGACGACCGAGAGCCGCAGGTCCGTCCGGGTTCCGCCCCTGGCGTCGGTGCTCTCCTCCCGCGTGATCCGGAGGCCCGCCCCCTCGGGAACGCCCTGGGATTCCACTATGCCCCTGATCGCCGCCGCGGCGTCCTCGCTGATCGCCAGCACCCGTCGCTCCCTTCTGGGTTTGGACCTGGCGACCTTAGACGACCTCGGGCAGGTCCGGCACCTCAGGCGCGACCGGCGAGTGCTCCTCGCTCGGCTCGAGCACGAAGATCTCGATCGCAAGATCCGGGTCTTCGTGGATCTGGCTCATGTACGCGATCACCTTGCGACCCGTGGCCTCCTCGACCACGAGGGTGAACTGCTCCTCCATCACCCGCTGGAAGCTGCGGCGCATGGCGTAGACGGTGTCGACGTCGCCCTCGTCGATCAGCGTCCGCTCGACCGTGGTGAATCCGCCGCGCAGGATCGAGATCACGGTGTCGTTGACCATGTGGGTCTTCGCCTTCGTCGGTCCCTTGCCGTAGTAGCGGCTGTGGAGCTGCACCAGACCAGTCGAAATCTGCGCGAGGCTCTCGCCGCTCGAGCGTTCGTGCCGCATGCCTTCCATGGGTTGCACCCACCTCCTTCGCGTCGCCTTTGCGTGGATCCGCCCCCCTTGAGTGACGACGCGCGAAGGGAAGAGTTGCGGCAAGACCCAACGGGCGCATGAAAGTCTAGTTCGGGCCGCGACTCCGTTCCGCCCGGTCGCCCAGGTCCACCTCGAGCTCGGCGACGACGTCCTCGCCGGCGGGCTCCAGCACGAAGAGCTCGACCGCCATGTCCGGATCCGTGTGGATCTGACTCATGTACGCGATCACCTTGCGGCGAGTGGCCTCCTCGACCACTCCGCGAAAGCGCTCCTCCATCGCCATCTGGAAGCTCCGCCGCATGTCGTGGACCGCGTCGGACTTCCCCTCATCGATCAACGTCGCCTCGACGGTCGTGAAGCCACCCTCGAGGATCGAGATCAACGTGTCGCTGATCATGTAGCTGCGGGCTTTGGTCGGCCCCTTGCCGTAGTACTCCCGATGGAGGCGAACCAAGTCGCGCGTCACGTCCGCTAGAGCTCCCGCCTCCGTCCTGTCGCTGGCGCTCACACGCGCCTCCTTGACGTCTCTATAGGCGTGGCACCCGAGAGGTAGAGTCGTCGGAGATCCAACAGGCGCGCGAACATTCAGGCTACCACCGATCGCGGGCGGGCGGGAAGCGCTCCTGTGCCGGCACGGGTATCATGCTTCGTACGTCGCCGGCAGCGCGATCCGCGATGCGGGCGGTCGTCCCGGCATCGAGATTCAACGGACTGCTCTGCGCACCGCCGACGAGCGACCGGGCCCTCGAGACAACACCATCCGATCAGAGGAGTCGTCTTGGAGGATCCGAAGCGTGAGATTGGGCCGTCGGACCCGGATCCGCATCCGGAGGAGGCGATCGCCCCAACGCCAGAGGCCGTGGCGGACGCCGTGTGTCGGGACGTCCTCGCCATCCAGCACGATTCCTACGGTCGGGGCGCCGAGCACGCCAAGGCGCATGTGCTGGACGACACCGTGATCGTCATCCTGGAGGGTCTCGAGTTGCTCCCCAACGAGGAGTTCATGATCGAGCATGGCCAGGCCAGCGCGGTCCGCGAACTCCGCGAGCATTTCCAGCAGGCGATCCAATCGACCTTCCGGGCCGCAGTGGAGCGGGCCACCGGTCGCCGGGTCATCGGATTCGCAAGCCACGTCCAGCTCGACGAGCCACGGTTCGCCGTCGAGATCTTTCGGCTCGAGCCCCACAGCTGAGACGGCCAGGCCCGGCGCAGTACACTGGGCCGACAGCCACGGGGACTGCTATGCGGACCTCGGCTGTGGCATTTCTCTACGGCACTTCCCCCGATCTGAACGGTCGCCGGTTGGGCTTGCGAGCCGATCAGTAGGTATCCGGGGGGAGGCCCTGTCATATGGAAGTTCGAATACCCGAGGCGACGGATGGGACGCCATACGTCGTGGAGGTCGAGGGCGACATCGACATCGCCACGGTGGGTGATCTCGAGGAACCGGTCATCCGGGCGATCGAGCAGGGTCGGCGCCCGGTGATCCTGGATCTGAGCGACTGCGTGTTCATCGACTCCTCCGGCATTCGCCTGCTCCTGCGGGCGCAGCATGCGCTTTCCGAGAACGGGGTGGGGACGCATCAGCTGGTGGTGGTCGCGCGCGATCACGTCGCCAGGCTCCTGCGCCTCGTGGCCCTGGACAAGGTCGTTCCAATGGTCGGGTCGCGCGCCGAGGCGGAGGGAAGGCTGGATCTCCCGACGCCCGCGTAAGCCTGCCCGTCCTGAGCGCCGTTTGGGCTGCGCGGGGGCGGGCAGCCTCTTTGTGTGCCGGACATGAGCCTCACGCGACGCGTGGCGCGGGCCGTCCCGCGACCGCTGGACGGACTCGCCGAGATCGGCGCCAACGTCGCCCACGAGTGGCGGGAGGCGCTGAGCGGGGCGCGGGGCGACGACCTCGACGCGTGGGACCCGGAGTACATCCGGCGGACCCTTCCGATCCTGGGGAGGCTGTTCCGGACCTACTTCCGCGGCGAGGTCCAAGGACTGGACCGCATCCCGGACGGGCCGGCGCTCCTCGTCGGCAACCACTCGGGCGGGACGATGATCGCCGACACGTTCGTCTTCGCGACCTGCTTCTACCAGCGGTTCGGCCCGGAGCGGCGTTTCCATCAGCTCGCGCACGACCTCGCCGCCCGGCTGCCCGGCCTCGGGATCCGGCCGTGGGGAACCGTCAGGGCCTCCCACGAGAACGCGAAGAAGGCGTTCGCGCTCGGCGCACCCGTGCTCGTGTACCCCGGGGGCGACTGGGAGACGTTCCGTCCCAGCTGGCAAACGGACCGCATCGACCTGGCCGATCGCAAGGGATTCATCCACCTCGCATGCGAGGCGGACGTGCCGATCGTGCCCGTGGTCTCGATCGGCGGCCAGGAGACCGCCCTGTTCCTGACGCGCGGCGAGCGCGCGGCCCGGCTCACCGGTCTCGACCGCGCCGCGCGGATCAAGGTACTGCCCGTGTCGCTCGGCCCGCCCTTCGGCGTCAGCGTGCTCGACATCCCGCCGCGGCTGCCGCTTCCCGCGAAGATCGAGATCGAGGTCCTGGAGCCGATCCCGCTGCGCGACCGGTTCGGCGCGCACCCGGACCCCGACGAGGTCTATGACCGCCTGACGGCCGAGATGCAGGAGGCGCTGGACGAGCTGTCGGCGGACCGAACGGTTCCCGTGCTCGGCTGACGCGACCTAGCCGCGTCGAATGGCGCTGAGGAAGGGCAGCAGGTGCTTCACGAACGCGTTGCGCGGGGCGGCGGAGCTCGGGTCGTTGTGCGCGTAGGCGCGGTGACGGTCGACGATCTCGACCTTACGCCGCGGGAGGTCTGACTGCCGGGCGAGCGCCCGCGCGCCCTGGACCACGCGTCCGTCCCCGAGCGCGGCCGCGAACGCATAGATCGGGACGTGGACGTCGTCGCCGTGGATCGCCTTGACGTGGAGCACCTTCTGCGCGGCGTTGCGGTTGCCATCGGCGACGGCGCCCGAGTCGATCGAGAGGCGCATCGGGTGATACCAGGCGGTGCCGTCGACGCTCCGCAGGCCCCAGCCCGAGATCATCGTGGCGTAGCGCTGGAGCGGCGTGATCGCGTCGCCCCTGACCCAGCGGCACGGGTCGCAGTTGCCCCGCTCGACGTGCCCGGCGTGGACCTGGAAGGCGGCGAGCGACGCCGGCGAGGTCGCAACGTCGGCCGCGTACCCCAACTGCGCCTGGTTGGTCACCGGAACCGGCGGCTTGAGGTTGCTCGGCAGGCCTACCCAGGCCTGGCCCAGCGACCGCGCATTCGGCGCCATCTTGGTGGCCAAGGCCCCTGACTCGCCGAAGAGGCCGGCGAGGGGCGCCGTGATGCCACCGAAGGAAAGCCAGGGCGAGGACCCGTGGCGCAGGTCGTTGAGCGAGTTCTTCGCCTCCGCCACGCTCACCGGATCGGGGCTCGAACCGCCGTCGATGAACACGAGGCCCGACAGCCCCTTCGAACCGGGTTTGCCGTGGAAGTCCCACGTGGCATAGGCGGTCGTGATCGACCCGCCGAGGGAGTGGCCTCCCACGACGACATGGTGCCCTTGCCGCTCGGCTGCGCGGACCACCTGCCGCAGGTCGTGGACCTCGACTCGCATCCCCCAGTGCTTGGCGAACTGGACGTCGCCGTCCGCGACCGGCTGGACGTGATTGGTGATGCTGTGGTCGGTGAGCCAGCGCAGGTAGTAGTCGAACACCTCAGCGGGGGAGGCATCCCCCCGCTTCGCCCGGTTGAAGATCGACTGGTCCTCGAGGAGGTTCTCGCGTCGCTCGACCGACCAGACCTGCCAACCTCTCGTCCGCTTCACGATCCGCCGCGCGAGGGGCGCGAAGTAGGCGGATCCGGCGGATGTCCCCGGGTTCAGGACGAGGATGTTGGGGGCCTTGGACGGCCCAAACGAAAGTACGCCCACCCGGTCGAATCGGCTCGGCGTCTGGAGCGCGTCGAAGCCGCGCATCCATCGGACCTGCGGCGTGGCCGATGCCGTTGAGGCGAAGGCGAGCATGGCGCCGGCGCCAATGAGAAGCACGAGCCCGATCCATGGCCGTCTGCTCGCCCCCATTTGCGACACAGCCTAAATGATGACTCGTTTACCCGTGGAAGGGCGGCGCGACGCCCCATCCCCAGCGCGGGACGGGGGCATGCTCGGCCAATTCCGCGTCCGGCTGGGAGTTGTGCATGGCGAGGCGCGTCCCCCATTCCAGGTAGGCGAGGAGCGCCGAGCGAAACTCGGGATCGTCCGGGAGCCCCGCGTCGTCCGCGGCCATGCTCATCAGCGAGACGAAGCGGCGGCGCTGCTCGGCGCCGATCCCCAGGCCGCGGTGCCTGGCGAGCATTCGCTCGTAGCCCCCGAGTTCGCGCGTGTACCGATCGGGCCCACCGAAGACCTCCGACCACCAGGCTGCGACGTGGTCCCGATGTTCCGCACGCACCCCGCCCGGGAAGAAGGGCGAGATCAGCTCGTCGCGCTCCACTCGGTCGTAGAACGCGTTGATCATCCGGCGGATCGCGTCCTCGCCACCCGCCCACTCGTACAGCGTGGGCGTCTCGCCGTCACCGGACATGACCTGAATCTATCTCGCCGCCTCAGCCAGCTCGCGCGCGAGAGCGGCCGCAGCACGCGCGAGCTCCTCGCTCGTGGACGCCGGGCGGACCGAGGCGAGGGCGAGCGCGCGCCGCTCCGCCTCGGTCGAAGCGTCCTGGCCGACGACCGCGTGAACCGGGACCCGGGCGGCCGCCGCTCGTCGGGCGACCTCGCTCACGGTCTTGCCCTCCAGCGTCGTGGCGTCCAGGCGGCCCTCCCCGGTCACGACCGCGACCGCATCCCGCATCTTGTCGTCCAGGCCCACCCGTTCCGCGATGTACCGCGCGCCGTCGGCGAGCTCCGCACCGTAGGTCGCCCACAGACCCCCCGCGAGCCCGCCCGCCGCGCCGGTGAGCGGGATGCCGGTCGGATCGCGGGGCAGCTCCGCCGCGTACCTCTTCAGCCGCGCCGAGAGCCTGGCGACGGCCGCCTGATCGGCGCCCTTCTGCGGTGCGAACGCGCGCGCCGCGAGCTCCCACGGGATCCGGACGTCGCACAGGCACACGAGCCGTGCCTCCCCCAGCCCGCCGGCGGCGGCGATCGCCTCGAGAGCGCCGCGCCCGCCATCGGTGGTGGCGCTCCCGCCGATGCCCACGAGGACCGTAGGGGCGCGCCTCGCCGCGTCGACGATCAGCTCACCGGTGCCGTGCGTCGTCGCCCCTTCCGGATCGCGCTCGGACTCGGCGATCAGGCTCAGCCCGCTCGCGGCCGCGGTCTCCACCATTGCCTCGCCCTCCCCAACCAGCGCGTACCACGATCTCAGCGGCCGCCCGAGAGCGTCGTGTGCACCGGCGTCGACGCGCCGACCGCCGGCGGTGGCGAGCAGCGCCTCCGCCGTCCCCTCGCCGCCGTCGCCAAGGGGGAGCCCCTCCACCTCGTATCCCGCCTCCCGAAGCGGGCCGGCCAGCGCGGCGACGACTTCGGACGCGCTCAGCGTCCCCTTGTACGAGTCGGGCGCGACCAGGATTCTGCCGCGCGCGCCCAACCGGCGTCTCTCGCTTGCATCCGTCATGGTGCAGATCATCGCCGCCAAGCAGCTCTTACTCCTGCGTCACGCGAAGTCCAGCCACGACCAGCCGGAGCTCGCCGACCACGACCGCCCGCTCGCGCCGCGCGGCAAGCGCGCGGCGGCCGCGATGGCGCGCTACATGCGCGAGCGCGAGCTCGAGCCCGCGCTCGTCCTGTGCTCGTCGGCGATCCGCGCCCGTCAGACCCTCGACCCCTCCACGGCCGGGCCCGGAGCATCCGCCGACGCGCGGTTCGAATCCGAGCTCTACGAGGCCTCCGCGGCCGAGCTCCTGGAGCGGCTTCGCCGGATCCCCGATGACGTCCCGTCGGCCATGATCGTCGGTCACAACCCCGCGATCGAGCGCCTCGCGCTCGACCTCGCCTCGGGCGGCCCGGATCTCGCGGAGCTGGCTCGCAAGTACCCCACCGGCGCCCTGGCGGTGCTGAGGCTGGAGGGCTCCTGGGGTGATCTCGACGCTGACGGCGCCCGGCTCACCGCCTTCGTCAGGCCGCGGGATCTCGAATAGCCGGCTGGCGAGGTCGCCAGGCTCCACGTACATTTTCCGTATCACCCGCACGGAGAGCACCCGGTGATCAGCGTCGACGCGACGTCGTTTCTCGTCATCCTCGCGCAGAACGCGGGCGAGATGCGGGCGTCAACGGCCACCGCCCTGGTCGGCGCGGCGATCATCTCGACCCTGGCTTTCCCGCTGCTCGGCCTCCGGCTGCGGCGCGACCGGCCTCGCGAACCGGAGGACCACGCGCATCGGGCGAGGGAGTCCCTCGCCACTCCCGCCGAAGCGGGTGCGCCATAGTGACGACCGTGCTCGGGGGGTATGCGATCCCGGAAGGGCGCAGAATCTACGCGCTCAAGCTCGTCGGCCTCGCCGCCGTCTACTACGGCACGGCGAAGCTGGGCCTGAGCCTCACCTTCCTGAACTCGAGCATCAGCGCCGTCTGGCCCCCGACCGGGATCGCGCTCGCGGCCCTGATCTTCTGGGGATACCGCATGTGGCCCGCGGTCCTGCTCGGCGCCTTCCTCGCCAACACCTGGACGGGCGTCCCCCTCTACGGCGTCGCGGGGATCGCCGCAGGCAACACCTGCGAGGCCCTGGCCGGTGCGTATCTCCTGCGGCGCGTCGCGGATTTTCGGCCTTCGCTCGAGCGGGTGCGGGACGTGGTCGCCCTCGCGCTTCTCGCGGGCGTCCTCAGCACGATGATCAGCGCCACGGTCGGCGTCATGAGCCTCCTGATCTCCGACCAGCTCAGCGGCGACGGCCTGTGGACCGCGTGGCGCACGTGGTGGCTCGGCGACATGGGCGGCAACCTTGTCGTCGCTCCGGCGATCATGGTCGCGATCACGCACTGGCCCTATCGGCGGGCACCGGGGAGGGCGATCGAGGCGGTGGCGGCGGGAATCGGGCTGGCCGGCGCGGCGTTCGTCGCCTTCTACTTCGACGTCCCGCGGGCGTTCATCGTCTTCCCGTTCATGATCTGGGCGGCCCTGCGGTTCTGGCAGCCGGGCGCAGTGTTGGCCGGCCTCATCGTCGCCGGCTTCGCGATTCCGTTGACCGCCAACGACCATGGCTCGTTCGCGGGTCTCAACCTCGATGACCGCCTTCAGCTCGCGCAGACGTTCGTCGGGATCACCTCGATCTCGGCCCTGATCCTGGCCGCGGTCATGACCGAGCGGCAACGGATCGAGGACGCGGCCCGGTACATCTCGGAGACACTCCAGCGCGGGTTGCTCCCCGCCCACCTGCCGGAGATCCCCGGAATCGAGGCCGCGGTGAAGTCCCAGCCGGCGGGCGACGGCGCCATCGTCAGCGGCGACTTCTACGACTGGTTCGGCACCGGCGGCCGGAGCTGGGACGTGATGCTGGGGGACATCGGCGGCAAGGGCCCGGCCGCCGCGCGCACGACGGCGCTCGCCCGCTACACCCTCCGGGCCGACGCCGTACACGAGGATCGCCCGAGCCGGATCCTCGCGCTGCTCAATGGCGCCCTGCGCCGGCAGGCTCCGGGGGAAACGTGCACCGTTGCCTACGCCCGGCTCATCCTGCGGCGACGGGAGGGTGCCGAGCTCATCCTCTCCCTCGCGGGGCACCCGCTACCCCTGGTCGTGAGAGGGGACGGCGCGGTCGAGCAGCTCGGCGCGGCGGGCAACCTCCTGGGCGCGATCCCGGAGCCGCTGCTGGCGGATCACCGAACCCTCCTGGCTCCGGGTGACGCCCTTCTCCTGTACACGGACGGGTTAACGGACGCGTACGCGCCGCAACGCATCGTCAGCGTCGAGGAGCTCACCACGGCGCTCACCTCGTGCGCCGGGCGCGGGGCAGCGGAGATCGCGGCCGACGTCCAGCGCGTCGCCCTCGACGGCAGCGGCGACGGCGCCCGTGACGACGTCACGGTCCTCGTCCTCCGCGTGAGAGGGTAGGCGCGCCTTGTCCACGCTCTTTCGCCAGATCATCCACGAGGACCTCGGTTGCGGCTCCTACGTGGTGGGCGACACGTCCGCCGGTGTTGCCGCGGTGGTCGACCCCCAGTGGGACATCGGCCCCTACCTGCGGCTGAGCCGCCTTCACGGGGTTCGCATCGAGCACGTGCTCGAAACGCATAACCACGCCGACCATGTCTCGGGACATGGTCGGCTCGCGCACGCGACCGGAGCCACCATCCACATCCATGAGCTGGCGGAGGTCGAGTATCCGCACGAGACGATCGTCGACGGATGGAAGCTTCGCCTCGGCGCGGTCGAGATCGAGGCCCTCCACACCCCAGGGCACCGACCGGAACACACGTCGTTCGCCGTCCGCGACCTTGCGAGCGGGCGTCTCTGGGCCGTCCTCACGGGCGATTCCCTCTTCATCGGCGATGTGGCGCGCCCGGACCTGGCGGTGGAGCCGCGGGCCGGCGCGGCGGAGATCTACCGATCGCTGCACGACCGGCTCCTGAGCCTCGACGACGACGTCGCGGTCTTCCCGGGGCACCTGGGCGGCTCGCTCTGCGGGTCCTCCGCGATCGAGAACGCCGCAGCATCGACCATCGGCGCCGAGCGCCGCCACAACGACGCGCTCGGGTACCCGAGTCGGGAATCGTTCGTCGAGGCTTCGGTCGGCTCGATCGGAGAACGGCCGCCGCACGTCGAGCACATCGTCTCCCTGAACAGGGGGCCGCTCATGGAGGAGCTCGGCGCCCCGGTCCCGCTGTCCCCGCGCGCGGTGGACGTGGCGATCGCCGAGGGCGCCGTCCTGGTCGACGCCCGCACGAATGAGCAGTTCGACGAGGCGCACATCCCAGGCGCGATCAGCGCCTCCGCCTATGACACGGGATTCGCGACCAAGGTCGCGCGGGTGGTGGATACCGAGGTGGAGCTCATCGTCGTGGCTGCCTCCGACGGGTACGAGCTCGAGGCCGCAGAGCTGCTGGCCTCGGTGGGCCTGCGCGTCCGCGGCTACCTGAAGGGCGGCATGACGGCGTGGCGCTCCGAGGAGCGCCCGGTTTCGAGGATTCCGCTGATCGACCCCGTCGGGCTCGCGGAGCTCTTGCGGGACAGCGACGAGATCGCCGTCATCGACGTCCGCGACGGCGATGAGTTCGCATCGGGCCACGTCCCAGGAGCGGTCCACATCCCTTACGGCGATCTAGTCGATCGGCTCTCCGAGCTCCCGAGGGATCGCACGATCGCGACGATCTGCAGCGGCGGCAAGCGCAGCGGGCTGGCGGCATCGCTGCTCCAGCGAGAGGGGTTCGTGCAGCTGATCCACGTGGGTCACGGCGGCGTGGGTACGTGGCGGGATCTCGGCCACCGAGTCGAGGCTGCCTCGCGTTAGGCGGCGGCCGCGGCGACCCTGGCGCCGGCGAGCCGCGCCACCTTCGAGAGGGTCTCGATGTCGTAGGGGCCGTAGTGGCGACGGCCGTTGATGAAGAAGGTCGGCGTTCCGGACACGCCGCTGAGGTCGGCGCTGTCGACGTCCCGAGCGACGCGCGCCGCCCCGCGGTGTTCTCGAAGGTCGCTCTCGAAGCGCTCGACGTCGAGCCCGAGCTCCTCCGCGTGGCGGATCAGATCTCGAGGGCGAAGTGCGTCCTGATCGTCCAGGAGCCGATCGTGCATCTCCCAGAAGCGCCGCTGCCGGTCGGCCGCCTCTGACGCCTCGGCGGCGAGCTGGGCGTGGGAGTGA
Source organism: uncultured Actinomycetes bacterium (assembly GCA_963797665.1). Lineage (GTDB taxonomy): Bacteria > Actinomycetota > Thermoleophilia > Solirubrobacterales > 70-9 > AC-56. The sequence continues at coordinate 77,006 of CAWCQE010000009.1, forward strand.
ACGTCGGTGAGCGGAAGTTGGCGCCACACATAGGCGATGTCCCCATAGTCGCGGAGCAGCTCCCGGATCACGGGCTCCGCGCGCCCGCAGTATGGGCACTCGAAGTCGCCGTACTCGACGATCGTGACTGGAGCGTCCCGCGCCCCGCGGATGTGGTCGACCTCCGGATCCACCGGCACGGCCAGATCAACGATCGTCTCGGGTGGGCCGTACATGGCGCGCAGGCGCCATCGGCGCGGGAGGAGCAGCGTGACCCGGTACACGGCGGCGGTCACGAGCACCGCGCCCACGGCGGCGATGAGCACGCCGAGCTTCGCCTGTTCGAGCTCGCTCCCCCTGAACGCGAGCGCCGCGATCAGCAGCGAGATCGTGAACCCGATCCCGGCCACCGTCCCCGCTCCCAACACTGCGGCCGGGCCCACCGGCGGGCGAACCCGGCCACGCGTCACGCGCGTCAGGATCCACGCGGTCCCGGCGATTCCCAGCGGCTTGCCGACGATGTAGCCGACGACGATCCCCAGCGTGATCGGCGAGGTGATCGCTCGTGAGAGGAGGTCGCCGTCGATCGTGATCCCGGCGTTGGCGAGCGCGAACAGCGGCACGATCACGTAACCGGTCCAGGGGTGGAAGCGATGCTGCAGCCGCTCGTTCGGCGACACGGCCGACTCCAGCCCGATGGCCGCAGAGCGGGCCAACTCGGGGGTGGGCTGCTCGCGAAACCGGCGAAACAGGTCCGTCGCCCGCTCGAGATCCCCGCGTTCGGCCGGGGCCGCATAGGTGAGCAGGCCCATTGCGAGGCCGACCACGATCGGGTCCACGCCCGACTTGAACAGGGCGACCCAGGTCACGACCCCCAGGAAGAGATACATCAGCCCCGTCCCGACCCGCAGGCGCGCCGCGATGGCGATCACGGAGAACAAGCCGGCGGCGATCAGGAGCGCGTCGACCTGCACGGCATCGGTGTAGACGGTCGCGATGACCACCAGGGCTGCGAGGTCGTCCATGACCGAGACGGTGAGGATGAACGCGCGCAACCGGTCGGAGAAGCGCGGCCCGACCAGCGCGATCGCTCCCAGAGCGAACGCCGTGTCGGTCGACATCGCGACGCCCCAGCCCTGAGCCGACGCGTGCCCGGCGTTGATCGCCACGAAGATGCCCGCGGTCACCGCCATGCCGGCCAGCCCGGCGAGCACGGGCAGCGCCACCATCTGGCGGTCCCGCAGCTCGCCCAAGTCGAACTCCCGTCGGGCCTCCAACCCGATGACGAAGAAGAAGAAGGCCATGAGGCCGCTGTTCACCCAGTAGCCGAGCGTCTGCGAGACGCCCTCGTCCCCGATCTGGATTGACAGGTTCGTCTCCCAGACGTCGCGGTACGAGGTCGCGTCCGCGTTCGCCCAGATCAGCGCGGCGACGACCGCGCCGAGCAGGATCGTGGCGCTCCCCGTCTCGGTTCGCAGGAAGGAGCTGAGCGGCGTCTCGAGGCTTCGAGCCCACGCCGTCCGCCCCGAGAACCGGGTTGCGTCGCCAGCCTCCACGGCCTGGGCAGCCGCTCAGGGCGTCAGCGCGACCGCGGCCTCGGGAGTCGCGACGCGGAAGCTGAAGCTCTCCTCCAGATAGAGCTGGACCGACTGGGCGTCGTGGCTCCCGTACCCGATCGAGAGATCCTGGCCCGACTCGAAGAGGAAGTGTCCACCGCCCGTGCTCAGGACGACCGCGCCGTCGACTCCCGGGGCCCAGACGAGCGGCCCGCCCAGGATCTCGCGCAGATGCTCCAGCAGCGGGTAGCCCCCGTGCTGGCTCGTCTCGAGCACGTTCGTGTGCGCCGCGGGGCCGAGCGCCATGCCGTAGGGCCCGTCGATGCCCGCACCGCGCAGCGCGTCGACGGCCTTGGAGACGTGGCGCGGGTAGCGCTCGCAGTCCTCGCCCAAGGGAAAGGGATCGTGAGTGGAGGCCTCGGCGATGCTCGTGATCCCAGCAGCGCTCCATCCGTGGAACACGGCGGCGTTCTCGGCGGTCGCGATACGAAGCGCGGCGGTGTCGAGCTCGTCGAGGTCGATGTCCTCGGCCCCGCGGTCCGCGTCGGCGAGCTCAGTGCGGGCGACCGCGAACGGCGCCCGCGCCTCGACGAGCGGCATCACGCGACGGACCTCGGCCTCGATTCCCTCAGGCGCACCCGATACGCGCTCCGTGCGGCCAAGGTTCGTCGCCGAGTATTTCCAGCCGTGGGGCCCGGCGAAGTCGATGAGCTTGCGCGCGGCCAGCGCCGGGACGACCCGCTCGCGCGCCTCGTCGTCGAGCCTGCTCCAGCCCTCCTCGGTGATCGGCGCACGCTCGCGCAGCAGGTGGCTGACGCTCATGGCGACCCCTCCCTCAGGCTCCCGATGCCCAGCGACTCCCCGGTGCTGAGCGGCGCTCCGCGAGCTGCCTCGCCCTCGACCGCCTCCTCCTCGGCCTCCTCGCCGTGCTCCACGATGTCGCCCTGCTGGAAGAGAATCCCCTCCGCGATCTCCCGCCATAACGGGCTGCGGCGCAGGAGGAACTCGAGGTCCATGGAGAAGTGCTTGAACTCCTCGCCCTGGGCATCGCGCATGATCGCCCGCGCGTCGCGGTCCGGCTCGATCGCGAGCCGCTGCTCGTACCAGCCGATGGCCTCGGCCTCCTCGGTCAACGAGGCGCACAGCCGAGCGAACGTGCGCGTCGGCGCCGGGAGCTCGGAAGCGGGCTCGTGATACTGGTCGGTGCCCACGGCGACATCTTTTCAGGGCGCTGGGCGCCGCGCGGCTTCCCTAGGAGCGAGCGGTGGCGGTGCCCGATCGCAGTCGCAGATACTCGGCCCGGGCGCGGAACGTCTCGCGCATCTCCGACGTCAGCCCGTCGAGGAACTCGCGGCGGTAGAGGTCGTCGGTCAGCATCGAGATGCCGAAGTAGAGGCCGGTGAAGGCGGCGAGCGCTCCCGAGACACGGAGGAGCTCCTCGGTGACGATCCCGTCGTAGCCGAGGAAGTTGATGCTCACCAGCACGTGGCCGCTGGAGCCGATCCACGACTCGAGCACTCCCGAATCGACGAGCAGCGTCCCGAACACGACGAAGAACGCGCCCACGGCGAGGCTCACGAAGAGGACCTGAAGCGCCTGACCGACGAACATCACGAGCCCGACGTTCAGTCGCTGCCGCCGGTCGAGCTCGGCCGCGGCACCGCCCGCCTCGCGCTCCAGCGAGCGAACCTCGCCTGGCAGGCGCGCGATCAGGAACGACGTCCCGAGGGCGATGAAGAGGATCGCGAGGATGATCAGCGACGCGACCGAGGCCTCCGAGAAGACCTGCCACATCTCGGTGGTCAGGAAGAGGACGACGGAGAAGATCATGAGCAGGGGGATCGCCCGGGTCAGCAGCGCGAGCGAGGAGACGAGCTGGCTCAATAGACGCGCGAGCGCCCACCGCAGGATCGACAGGAGGCCGTAGCCCACCACCGCATAGATCAGGCCGAGGAGGGCTGCATTCGCGGCCGCTGTGACGAGCGCGCTTCGCCACTGGCCTCCGAACGCGAGCGGAAGGAGCGCCGGCAGCACGACGAACGCCGCCAGCTCGACGCGCCCCACCTCCTCGGGCAGCGCCAGCGCGGGCCTGCCTCGGGTCCGGTTGACGACGGCTCCCGCGGCGAGGAGGATCGCGAGGCCGCCGAGCGCGGCGGCGACGTTGGCCCCGAGCGACCAGTCGAGGCTGGTCGCGCCGAGCATCTCCCCGAAGAACACGAGGGCGAGCAGCGGGACTGCGCGGTTGAAGACGTCCCTCGAAGCTGAATACCCCTCGATCCACAGCGGTAGGCCCGCGCGCCGGAAGCGGCTCTCGTACTCGCGCAGCCGCGGCTCATCGGTCACACCGTCATTTCAACGGCGGCTGCGGACGTCAGAGCTACAGGTTCACGGAGGCCATCCCGGCCTCGTCGTAACGCGCGCCGGAGGCCTCGGGGAGCTGGGCCGCAATTCGCGCGAGGTCCTCGTCCGTCAGCTCGACCTCAACGGCTGCGGCGTTCTGCTCGAGGTATGTGCGGCGCTTCGTCCCCGGGATCGGTGCGAGGTCGTCCCCCTGAGCGAGGATCCACGCGAGCGCGAGTTGCGCTGGCGTAATCCCCTTGTCGGCCGCGATCTCCTCGACCTTCGCCGCGAGCCGCAGGTTCGCCTCGAGGTTCTCACCGGTGAACCGGGGTCCGCTGCGTCGGAAGTCGCCCTCGTCGAGCTCATCCGGCGACGTGAACCGGCCCGAGAGGAACCCGCGCCCGAGCGGGGAGTACGGCACGAAGCCGATGCCGAGCTCGCGGCAGGTCGGCAGCACCTCGGCCTCGGGGTCACGGGTCCACAGCGAGTACTCGGTTTGCACGGCCGTGACCGGATGGACCGCGTGCGCCCGGCGGATCGTCTCGGGGGCCGCCTCGCTCAGGCCGATGTGGCGCACCTTGCCCTGCTCAACGAGCTCCGCCATCGCGCCGACCGTTTCCTCGATCGGGACGTTCGGGTCCACGCGATGCTGGTAGTAGAGATCGACGTGGTCGGTTCCGAGGCGCTCGAGCGACCCGTCGATCGAGCGGCGGACGTGATCCGCGGAACCGTCGAGCCCACCAACCGTGGACATGTCGCCCGGAGCCGCGTCATCCATCCGGCGGGCGAACTTGGTCGCAACCACGTACTCGTCGCGTCGGCCCTTGATCGCACGGCCCACGAGCTCCTCGTTGGTGAGCGGGCCGTAGAGCTGCGCGGTGTCGATGAAGTTGACCCCGATCTCGAGCGCCCGCTGAATGGTCGCGATCCCCTCGCCTTCATCTGCCGAGCCGTAGAAGGCGGACATCCCCATACACCCGAGGCCGATGGCCGATACCTCGAGATCTCGTAGCTTGCGTTGCTTCATCCGCATCTCTAGTACCCGTCATCGACAGGGGACACACACCGCCGGGGTTCGGATCTAGCCGCGGATCGCTCTTGCCCGGGCGGATCTCAACGCGCTCGACGACATGAAGCCGCCGACAGTGATCACGATCACCGCGATGAGCGTGAGGTAGACGCCCACCTTGCGATCGGCTCCGGAGGGGAAGTCGATGAACGAGAGCCAGACCAGCAGCACGGTCCCGACGCCGCCCAGAAGCGTCGCGGCACCGCTCATCGTCACCCCCGGCACGAGCAGCGCGCGAGTCCCCGGAAGGGCTGCCGCTACCGCGACCATCGCCGTGATCAGGAGATAGATGTCGGTAGTTGACTGACCCTGCCACCCGGTTTGGTCGACGCCCGCCACGCCGAACCACGGCAGGAACAGGAACCCGAACAGCATGAGGCCGCCGAGACCCGCCGCGAGCCTTCCTTGTCCGACGCGCTTGGCTTCCATATCTCCCCCTCCGGTGTGACGTGCCCGAGCGATGACAGCCTCTCACAAGGGCAGGAGGTCAGAGGACGGAGCGTCCAGCCCGAACGCGTAGCCGCCGCTCCGCATAGCCTGTACGCATGCGCGTTCGAACGCTGATTGTGCTGATCGCCGTCACTGGCGCAATGGGCGCCGTGGCGCTGAGCACGGCCGCAGCGGGGCGCACGGTGGGGCCGCCCAGGGCCGTTCTCCATACCGGAGGTCACACGCAGCGCGGCGGCCTGGCTTGGGAGGAGTGGACCTCCGGCGACGGGCAGCGCTGCGTCACCTCTTCGGCTGACGGAACCGGGACCTTCCCGAGACCAGCCCGCGTAAGTCCCGGTCATCACGGGCCTCGATTCGTGCTCTTCAGGCGCCAACGACCGTCGGACATCGAAGTCATTGCCTGGCACAAGCTCGACCGTCGCGGGTACGCGACGGGGCCCAGCGAAGCGCTGCCCCACACCCTCCACCCCCGCCGGGACGCCGCGGGCAACGTCACCGCCTGGGAGGTGCGCTTCGATGTGGATGTTCCGCCGCCGTACTACCTGCACCTTTACGCGGCCTGGCCGGCGGGTAAGTGCGACGGTCCGCGCCACCTGCTCCGAACGTTCGCGATCAAGGCACGCTGAGTAGCGCAGGCGGGCGTACCTGCCGCGTAACGTTCGCGACCACTCGGACATGATCTGTTGATGGGACGGGAGGGCCGGTCCCCCGACGACCGTGAGTTCGATGCCTTGTTCGAGGCCCACTACCAGGATCTCCGTCGCTATGTGATGCGACGGATCGAGGACGGTGGCGGGGCCAGGTCAGATCTCACGGGTGACAAATCCGGGACAGGGCGGCGGGTAGCGTTAGCAGCGCCCCGCGAACCCACAAAAGGAGCCCCCGACGGTATCGGCCCGGGCCAGTACGCCGGAGAGAGTCAGCGAGCAGCTCGAACGCTGGCTGAGAACCGAGGACGACAAGACTGTGGGTCGCCTGATCGAGCTCTTCGAGGAGAAGAGTTTCGCGATCCTCTTTGTGCTCTTGCTCGCGGTTCCGGCGCTCCCGCTGCCGACCGGAGGGGTCACGCATGTGTTCGAGATCATCGCCGTGTTGGTCGCGCTTCAGCTGATCGCCGGCCGGAACCACATCTGGCTGCCCCAGCGCTGGTGCAAGCTCGAGCTGGCTGGGGAGAAACAGCAGCGGTTCATCGCCGCGCTCATGAGAATGATCCGCCGGCTCGAGCGCTTCTCCCGCCCCCGCCTGCGCTTCCTGTTCGACCATCGTCTGAGCAACCTCGTGTTTGGGTTGCTCGTGATCGGCGGATGCGCCGGCGCCTTCTTCGCCCCGCCTTTTACGGGCCTCGACACCCTTCCGTCGCTCGGCGTAGTGCTGCTATCGCTCGGTGTGCTGCTCGAAGACATCGCGATCGTCGTCGTCGGGATCGCGGTGGGCGCCGGGGGAGTGTTCCTCGAGATCTTGCTCGGGAAAGCCGCCGTCCATTGGGTCAGCAAGCTCTTCTGACCGGGTCGGCGAGCTGGGGGGAAATCGGGGCCGTGACGATAGTCTCAACCGAAATTTCGCGAGCGAAGGGATAACTCATGGGCGAGGACGAAAAGACGATCGAAGGGCAGTGCTACTGCGGCGCCGTCAAGATTGCGGTCACGGGCGATCCGGTGGGCGCTGGCTACTGCCATTGCAAATCCTGTAGAAGCTGGTCGGCCGGCCCGGTCAACGCATTCACGCTCTGGGAGCCCGACGCGGTCAAGGTGACTCAGGGAGAGGACCAACTCGGCGAGTACCACGAGAACGAGCGGAGCTATCGGCAGTGGTGCACGGCCTGCGGCGGCCATGTGCTGACTCGGCACCCGCAGTGGAATTTGGTCGACGTGTACGCGGCGACGATCCCCGAGTTTCCATTTGAACCCGGGGTGCACGTCAATTACGAGTCGACGGTGCTGCCCATGGAGGATGGCCTTCCCAAGCTCAAGGACTTCCCCGAGGAGTTGGGCGGCTCCGGCGAGACGGTCGCCGAGTAACGCGCGAGCCGCCTGGGCGGTCCGCAGCTTCGCCTTCGTCCTACTTCGCCGACGCCACGAACCCCCGCACGTCGGCCGCCGGCTCCGAGTACGCATCGCCCAGGGCCGACTCGACTGCCTTCATGTACTCCTCGGCCCAGGCTGGGAAGTCATAGTCGATCGCGCGCAGGAACTCCAGCGTCACCGCCAGGCGGATGTCGGCGATCGAGGGCGAGTCGCCGCCGATGAACCGCTTGCCCTCCAGGAAGAACCGGTGGAAAGCCTCGAGCGGGACCGCGAGGGCGTCGGCCGCGTCCTGCTGGGCCTTGGCCTTCACGGCGTCATCGGCGTCGGATGTCGCCGCCTCGCCCGGATACTGCGGGAAGCCGAGCGTCGGGTAGGTCGCGCGCGCCACGAGCGGGTAGAACGTGCCGATCAAATAGAACATCGCCGAGTCGTTCATCGCCCGCTCGGCGGGATCGGTCGGGTAGAAGCGATCCAGCCCGTGCTTGTTGCACAGGTACTGCATGATCGCGCAGCTCTCCCACAGCCCTCCGCGGGGAAGCCCTTCCTCCTCGAGCAGAGGTGTGAGGTCGGCCGGGGCCTTGGCGAGGAACTCGGGCGTGCCCTTGTTCCCCCACATGTCGACCTCCTCGTACTCGAGCCCCGCGGCTCGGACGAAGACCCGAGCCGCCAGGTTGTTGACGCTCGGCTTCAGGATGCTCAGCGTGTTCGCCGTCATGTCCTCCTCCTTGTGATCCCTACTTGTACGGGTCCTTCGGCGATCGGTCGTCAGAGAGCGACGCTCGTGATCGCGCGATGAGCGTCTCGATTGCGTCCGCGAGGTGGATCTGCGCGATGTTGTAGTCGCCGCGCTCCACCCTGATCTTGTGCGCCTCGAGCAGCACCTCGGCGTGTGTGAACCCGGCGGGCGGCTCGAAGCGGTATGAGGCGAGCTCGATCAACAGCCCGAGCGGGTCCTCGAAGTAGATCGAGTCCATGAAGCCGCGGTCCTTTACCCCACTGTGGTGGACCCCGCGCTCGTCGAGCCGCTCCACCGCCTGGTTGAAGGTTGCCTGGGAGAGCGCGAACGCGATGTGGTGCACGCATCCCGGGTCCGTCGGGGTGCGAGCGCGTGTGCCCTTCCGGTCCTCGTTGGTAAAGATCGTGATCAGGCGCCCGTCGCCCGGGTCGAAGTAGAGGTGGCTCTCGGACTCGTTGTCCAGGTTGGGCTGCTCAAAGACGAAGGGCATGCCCACGACGCCCTCCCAGAAGTCGATCGAAGTCCGCCGTTCCGCCCCCACGAGGGTGATGTGGTGGACACCCTGAGATCTGAAGCTTTCGCATCCTTCTCCTCCTAGCGCTGGACCAGCCTCGACTTGTACTCGCTTCGCTCCAGTGTGCCCGAAGGCACCAGCTCGATGCTGGTCTGGACGAGGAGGATCTCGCGCAGCCGCTCCCGGATCGCCTCCGCAAGCCCCGGGTCCGCCGCCGTGCCGGGCGAGAGCTCGACGCTCACGGGAAGGGGCGCGGGCTGCTTGGCGCCTTGCGCGCTCGGCCGCACGGCGATCTGGCCGTTGACGTCGGGCGCGAACCCGCTCACCACCTCGCGGACCGCCGACGGGAAGACGTTCACGCCGCGCACGATCAGCATGTCGTCCGTTCGCCCGATGCACTGCACGCGCGGGCCGGTGCGCCCGCAGGGGCAGGGGCTAGTCCGGACCCGGACGTGGTCGCGGGTGCGGAAGCGAAGGAGTGGCGCCGCCCGGTGCCGCAGATGGGTCAGCACCAGCTCGCCGGTGGCGCCGTCCGCCATCTCCAGCGCCTCACCGGTTTCCGGGTCGATGAGCTCGGCGTGGACGAATCCGCGGGCGCCGAGGTGCATTCCGTCCTGGTGCTCGCATTCGCCCCACAGCGAGACGCCGATGTCGCCGATGCCCATCGCTTCGGTGACCCGCGCCCCCCACCCCTCCTCGAGCTTCGCCCGGAACGACGGCTCGCCGCCGCCCGGCTCCCCCGCGACGAGGACGCGCCCGACGCTGGACCCGGGCAGGTCGAAGCCGCGGTCGGCCGCCCACTCGACCAGGTACGCCGCGTAGGAGGGCGTGAGCACCGCAGCATCAGGCTCGAGCCGCTCGACCGCCCGCATCAGCAGCTCGGTGTTTCCCGTGCCCATCGGGATGTGGCGAGAGGCCGATGCGATCGAAAGAGGCGAGCGCCGCGCCGGCCGCGAACGGCCCGGCGTTGTAGCTGGAGATGATCCGCTGGCCGGCCTCGACGCCCGACGCGGCGTAGCTTCGCGACGAGCCGGTGACCCAGTTGTCGAGGTCGCCCGTCGTCAGCGGGATGTAGCTGGGCGTGCCGCTGGTTCCACTGGTGGAGTAGATGCGGACGATCTCCCAGCGCTCCGCGCACAGATGGGCGCCGATGGGGTTCTCGGGGGTCGTCGTCGCGCGCAGCTCCTGTTTCTCGGTGAGAGGCAGCCGCGTGACCTCGTCGAGCCCACCCGCCTCGGTAGCGGTGGCGAGCCCCGCCGCCGTCAGCTTCTCCCGGTAGAACGCCGAGCGCTCGAAGAGGTAGGCGAGCTGCTCGCGGTACGACGTGTCGTCGATGGCCAGCTGCTCATCCCAGGGCCGAGTCTCGACCTCGGGCGTGAGCATCACTTGCGCGGGTCCTCCCGCCTGTCCCGGTACTCGACCGCCTCCTCCGCCTCCGCCGCCATGAGGAACCCGATGGGCTGCTGCCGCTCCTCGGCGAGATGTGCGAGGAGGCCGGCGGTGCGGGCGAGTATCGGGACGGACTTCACGGCGTCGGGCGAGAAGTCCAGGTCGAGCATCACCGCCGCGATCGGCATCGAGACGTTGAGCGTCAGCGGCTTGCCCCAGGTCGCGGCGGCGGCCTCGCGGAAGCTGCGCGCGAGCGCCACATGCGACCCGCTCACACCGTGCTCGTCCGCGAGCTCGAGGATGCGCTCGGCGCGCGGGTCCACCGGCCTGTGAACGGGGTGGCCGAACCCCGGCAGGCGGTCCCCTGAGTCATGGAAGGCCCGGGCAAGCTCATCGGTCACGGCCGCCGGCTCTTCGCCGGCAGCCACCCGGTCCTGCGCGGCCTCCAGGAGCCGTGCGCACGACTCTGCCGTGCCCAGGATGACCGGCCCGCAGCCGAGGATTCCCGCGGCGACCGCCCCCTGCAGCGAGCCGGGATCGGCAGCCAGCGTCATCCGGGCCGCGACGTTTGTGGGCATCATCCCGTGCTCTGCGATCGCCACCAGCAGGAGGTCGAGGAAGAAGCGCTGCTCCTCGGTGGGCTCGCGGCCGGTGAGCAGGAGGTGGAAGTACTCGGTGAAGGTGAGGCGGCCCATCAGGTCACCGGTGAGGTCTCGCCCGCGCACCTCGACCCGGTCCGGATAGGCCCGGCTGATGTGACTGGCGGCGTCCCCTGGCATCGACGGCGACGCTATGCACCAGACGCCTTAGTGTCAAGGATCGCCGATGGCCACCTCTGCCTGGTACAGCGGCAGCCGTGATCGCAGCTAGTCCGAAGCGGGCCCGCCTTGACCCCGCGGTCCGAACCAGGTGGTCAGCGCTTCAGCGAGCCCCCGCTGGCTGTGGTCTCCCTCCTCCACCCAGGCCACATGTCCGTCGGGCCGGATCAACACGGCCGTGGGAGCGGTGACCGCCCCGAGCGCCGGAAGCTCCCACGTACCGACGTACTCGGCGTCGATGAACTGAACCCGATCCGCCCATGGAGCGATGTCGAAGCCGCCGGGCTCACCGAGGTTGAGCAGCACCGGCCGGGCATCGTGCAGCAGGGTGAAGACCCGCAGCGGGCCGTTGGCCGTGACCAGGTCGAGGTCTGGCATGCGGCGCCCGAGCAGCGGGTGTCCCTCGCCGAGGTCGTAATGGATGTCCAGGCCAGACATCATCGCGGCGAACCGCCTGCGAGGCTCATCCATGCTGAGGAGCTCGGAAATGGTGTCGCGCAAGGCTTCGAGGCGCGCGTCGGCGGGGCGGTTGAGCACCGTTTGCGCCATCGTGTTGCGCAGCACGCGTGCGGCGACCGGGTGGCGCTCGGCATGGTAGGTATCCAGAAGGCTTTCCGGCGATGTCCGGTTGACCACCTGGGCCAGTTTCCATCCCAGATTCACCGCATCCTGCACACCGGTGTTGAGGCCTTGTCCACCCACCGGGGAATGCACGTGTGCGGCGTCGCCGGCCAGCAGGACCCGTTCGACGCGGTAGTCCGCCGCCTGTCGGGCCATATCGGTGAACCTGGAGATCCAGGTGGGGCTGTGGACCCCGTAGTCGGTCCCGTAGACGGCGGTGAGCGCCTCGCTGAGATCGCCCAGGGTGGGTTCGCCCTCGGGTCCGGGGTGCCCTTCGGTCACCATGATCCGTACCGGCCCGCCATCCATGTAGACCACCTCGCCATCTCGGACCTCGTATTCCAACCTGCCAAAGGAATGGATGCCGCGGTCGTCCCGGTGGACGCCCAACTCCGGCTCCTCGACCATCTCGGCCTCCGCTATCAGGGCGCTGGTCGTCGGATCCCACCCTGGGAACTCGATGCCGGCCTCTTTACGAACCAGACTGCTTCCTCCGTCGCACCCGACGAGGTATTCCGCCCGCAACGACTGGCCGTCGGACAGCTCGACGTCGACGCCGGCGTGGTCCTGCGCGATACCCGTCACCTCACATCCGCGATAGATCGGCACCGCCAACTCGCCGACCCAGCCGGCCAGGATGCGCTCGATGTGGTTTTGCCACAGCCCGAGCCCGTAGGGATGGCGGGTGGGAAAGTCGCTGATGTCCAGAGGGGTCGAGCCGAAACGCCCGACCTGAGCCACCTGTCCCTCCGCGAGGAACCGATCGGCGATTCCACGCTGATCGAGGACCTCGATGGTGCGTGAATGCAGACCGCCTGCGCGCGAACCGGCGAGGTCCTGGCTGGCGCGCCGCTCGACGATGGCGACGTCGACCCCAGCCAGCGCCAACTCGCCCGCCAACATCAGCCCCGTCGGACCTCCTCCGGCGGTCACCACCGCATGCTCGGTCATCGCGACACTCCGTACACAGGAGCGCATGCTAGGTCGCGGTCGAAGTTCAGCGTCTCTCGCGAGAGCCGCCCCGTCTCTGAGCGTCGCGGCCGCCAGACTGTGCGACGTCATACGAACGCACGGGCGATTGGAGGGGCGTTTTGAACGACGAGCTACGCGAATACAGCGCCGGGGCGCGGTCGACCGAGGCCTTCGGGCGCGTTCTCTGCAGCGCCCGCGAGCACCACTTCGTGATCGACGGGCCGATCTGGAACGGGTGCCCGGGCGAGGCGCTCACTCCCGGCGAGGCGTTTCTGGCCAGCGTGGCGGCCTGCGGGGTCGAGTTGACCCAGGTGATCGGCCGCGAGGATGGCAGCGACGTCGGGCGCGGTGGCCGTGCGGATCCACGGGGTGGTGGACCGCGAGCACCCCGTGCGCGAGGACCTCACCGTCTTTAATCGGGTCGAGATGCGATTTGAGATCAGCGGGGTCGACGAGAAGCAGGCAAGAAGCCTCGTCGAGCGAATGGGGCGCCGCTGCCCGCTCTATGGAAGCGTGGCCGCGTCAGCCGCCGAGCTCGAGGTGAAAGTCGAGGCGCGTTGAACGCCTTGTTCTCGACAATGCCGGGCAGGCTCATTTCCGCGGACCGTTGGCTTGGCGCATGACGGTGCGAGCCACAGCGACGATCGCGACCGTGGTCGCCGCCTCGGCGATGGCCGCTGTTGTGGTGGTCAGCGCGGACGGCTCCAATGAGCCACGGCGAGGGACGACTGGCGGGGCGAAGCGCTCGATCTCTGCACGCGGACAGGAGGAGAGCCTGCCCAGCCGTGCGCCGGTCGGGGTTGTGTCGCGGACGCTCGCTCGGCTAGACCCGCTTACGCTCGAGCCCCGAGCAACCCGCCTGAAGCTCGCCGAGTTCCACGAAACCTGGAGCTTTTCGCCCGATCGCTCGCGCGTTGCGCTCGGCATGGGAGGCCCCGCAGTCCGCACCTGCGGAGCCGGAATCTGCATCGTCGATCTCGCGTCGATGCGGGTCGTCGAGGACATCGATGCGCCGATCGTGGCGGTGGCCGTTGGCTGGGTGAGCCGGCGGCGGGTGGTCGCCGTCCTGCAGTCGGGCCAAGTCGTCGTCGCGGATCCCGTAACCGGCCGGACCCTCCGGCGCCGGGACCTCTCCGTTCAGACCGACGGACCGCCATCGGCCGCAACCCCGAACGGGTTTGCCGTTGTGGTTGGCGGCGACCCGTCAAGGCTGGTCGAATTCGATGCCCGGGGCCGCATGCGTGTCGCGGATCTCAGACGGATCCGGCTGGATGATGAAAAACCCTTCCCGCCCGAGCGGGCCGGGCTTGCCGTCGATCGGGCCGGAAGGCGTGCCTTCGTGTTCGCGGCCGGAGCGCCGGCGGCGGAGGTGAATCTGAAGACGATGGAGGTTCGCTACCACAGGGTCAGCGCGCGGGCAGCGGGCAGCGGGCCGAAGGGAGAAGCTCGCGCGAGCGTTCGCTCCGCCCTTTGGCTTGATCGCGGCCTGGTCGCGGTCTCCGGTTCGGATTTCGTCAGGGATCGCGCCGGTCCGCTCGGTGTCAGGGAGCTCCCGGCCGGCGTCAAGGTGTTCGACACCGAAACGTGGAGCGCGCGGACGGTGAGCCGGCGGGGGACCCGGACGGCCCAAGCTGCAGGCCGACTGCTCGTGTGGAGCTCGCCCGCGCGGCCGTCCCGGGGGGTCGGACTGCGAATCTATGCGCGCAGCGGGCGGCGGCTTTTGGCCCACCGGTTCGGCGACAAGACGCTGAATGTCCAGGTCGCTGGAGGCTACGCCTACGCGCTTGGTTCCCGAAAGCTCCGCGTCGTACGCGTGCGCTCGGGAAGGGTCGTTCATAGATCTCAGCGGCGGGTCGCGCGGTTTGCCCTTCTCCTCAGCTGCCGTCTCGGCAGCGGAAATCAGTGTGGTGGCTGAGCTCGCAGCCATCCCCGGCGGCTTCAGCAGATCGCTTTCGCGCGTTACGAGGGCGTAGCGTAGTTGGCCAGGTGGCGGCTGCGCTCGCCCGATCCTCGCCACTGTGGGGGCCCCCCCGAGGTACCCGGCATCTAGGCTTTAAACCGTGGAGGTTCTCGAGGTCCAGCCGGTACCCGCGACCGAGCCGGATGCGGCTTGGGAGCGGGCCGCCGCCCGCGCACGCAGGCTCTCCTGGACATCGCTCGCGTGGCTCGGGTTTGAGGGCATCGCCACGGCCGTCGCGGGCATCCTCGCCGGCTCGATCGCGTTGGTTGCAAACGGCCTCGACTCGGGAATTGAGGCGATTGCGAGCGTGATTATCGTCTGGCGCTTCACCGGCTCGCGCAGGCAGTCGGCGACGGCGGAGGCTCGTGCACAGCGGCTCGTCTCCGTGAGCTTCTTCCTGCTCGCGCCGTTCGTCGCCTTCGAGGCTACCCGGACGCTGGCACTCGGGCATCACGCCGAGACCAGCTGGCTCGGCATCGGCCTCTCGATGACCACCCTGTGCATCTGCCCCTGGCTGGGGCGGGCGAAGCTCCGGCTGGCCGAGCAGCTCGATTCGTCGGCGACGGCGGGCGAGGGGCGCCAGAACCTGATCTGCGCCTATCTGGCCTCCGCGGTGTTGGTCGGGCTACTGGCGAACACCCTGTTCGGGATCTGGTGGCTCGATCCAGTCGTAGCGCTCGGGATCTCCGGGATCGCGGTCTGGGAGGGCCGACGGGCCTGGCGCGGCGAGAGTTGCGAATGCGCTGCGTGTGCCACCCCGCAGGCACGGTAACCCCACAGGTGCTGCTTCCGCGTGGATGCGAGAGTGCTGCTCTTCGCGTCGGCTCTCCCTTCTCGTCCCGTTCGAGACACTCGGAACCACGCGAAAGCGATGCGCGAGATCGCAGGAGAATCTCGGAAAGGGGCGAATGGGAACCTCGGCCTGACCTGCTGAATGAAAGGACCGTTCGTGGCAAGTCGACGCGCAACTGGAGAACCAACCGGCTGGGTGATTTTCGGCGCGGTGATGATGTTCCTGATCGGGTCCCTGAACTTCTTCTATGGACTCGCAGCGGTCGTGAACGACCAGGTCGTGGTCGTCGGAGGCCACGGAGCGATCATCGCCGACCTCACCGCCTGGGGCTGGGTAACGATGATCCTCGGAATCCTCCTCGTGCTCGTCTCCTTCGGCCTCTTCATCGGCTCCGGCGCCGCTCGTTTGGCGGCGGTGTTCCTCCTCACCGTGAACGCGATCGAGCAGGTCTGGATCTTCCCCGCCGCCCCGCTGTGGGCGTTCATCGTGATCCTGCTCAGCGTGATCGTGATCTACAACCTCTGCACACGCTGGGGCGACACCGTCTAGCCGACTCATCTCACCAGGCCCTCGAAGCCGCCGGGCTGCGGGAGTAGGCCGGGACTCATTCGAAACTCGCGATCCGAAGCGCCCTCATCGAGTCTCCATCTCGACCTTTGGTCGGTGCGCGCCGTCTGGTACCCGCCGGTCTGTCGAAAGCGTGATCCTTCGCACAGACCTCCCCTTAACTCGTCGCGGTTCAAGTCCGAGGGTCGGCTTCCATCCACGGAAGGAAGAAGACCCCAGATGCAGAACCCTCACTTCATGGCCAACGGCACGGAGCACCTGATCCCGAGGCCGATGACGGCCGAAGAGGCGCAGAAGATTCTCTCCCAGGAACCGCCGGCTGGGACAACCAAGGAGTCGACGCGCTACGCCGAGGCGTGGATGGTTCAGTCGGGTGCATCGACTGCACGGATTAAGTTCGTGCTGGACCAACTCCGCGGCTGTCCGCTGTAGCGGGCCGCACGTCACTCGACCGCCGCAGCGGATACTGCGTAGGCGATGTCGCAGGAGAACATCGAGATCGTGCGCAACGCGTTCGACGCCTACGACCGGGACGACATCGACGAGGTCTTGCGGCTCTGCGACGAGGACATCGTCATCACGCAGCCCCCTGAGCTGCCGGGGGTTGCGCGGCAACAGCGGGGGCACCGGGGGGTGCTGGAGGCGTTCGGAATCTGGCCGGAGCAGTGGGACGACTACCATCTCGAGATCCTGCGGATAACCGATGCGGGCGACCACGTCGTCGTGACCACCCGCCAGGGTGGACGCGGCAAGCAGAGCGGGGTCGATGTGGAGATGGACTTCACGTTCGTGTTCACGGTGCGGGCCAGGAAGATCGTTGAGTGGCGGATCTTCATGGACGAGCAGCAGGCCCTCGAAGCCGCCGGGCTGCGGGAGTAGCGAGATACTGCGCGGGCGATGTCGCAGGAGAACGGCTTGCCCTGGGCGAGCGCCTGCCGTCAGGACTCGGACATTCAACGGAAGGAGGGAATCATGGTCCTGTCCACAACGAAGGTCGAGGATTTCGAGCGCTGGTGGAGGACGTTCTCTACCAAGGGCGCTGAGAAGCGAAAGCAGCACGGGAGCAAGGGTTCGCACGTCTTTCGGGATCCGAACGACGAGCGCCGGGTATGGGTGGTTTTCGACTGGGACGAGGAGGGGTTTAGGAGCTTCGCCTCCGATCCAGAGATGGCGGCGATCTTCGAGGAGGGCGGGATGCAGGGCCGCCCCCAGGTGGCTGAGTTGGTGCACCAGCACGACGCTTAGCTCCGAAAACGAGTTCGACCGGACCTTGGAGGCGGAGCCCTCGAAGCCGCCGGGCTGCGGGAGTAGGACTTCTGCTTTGCGCGAAGGCAGAGGCAATCCGCGTGGCGCTCTAGCCGGCGAAGTGCCCGTGTTGACAGGCCAGCGTCCGGACCAGTGCCCCGGGGCCAGCTTCCCCAGGGCGCTGCCGCGCTGGGGTCCCGGTAAGTAGTCGACTGCCTCCTCAGCGTCCCTCAGCGACTGCCGCCCTGACGGCTTAGCCACCGGCGGGGCCTCATTTCCGCGGAGCCTTCGGGGTCAGTTCGCGACCAATCTCTCCCAGGAAGGTAAAGCGTCCGACGACTCTCCGTCGCTGCGTGGCGGTCAGTCGGCGCGACAGCGCCCTCCGTAGGTACGTAACACCGCAGCGATGAGCCTCGAAGTCGACGAAGGTAGTACGGGCGTTAAGGAAATACACGTCGGGCGGCGTCGGCGGGGAGGGAGCGAGAAACGCGACCGCGTCACGGGTGAATGCCTTCGCGTCGAGGCGGCACCTGGCGGGCGTTCCCCTGGTAATGGGTACGGTGACCGCGGGATAACCGGCGTAAGCGGGAACCGTCAGCTGCTTCACCGTCGTGCCATGACCGGACGAGGTCGTGGTGGTCGTCTGCTGCACGGTGGTCGTCGTCGTGTCTCCACCGCAACTTGCAAGGCTGAGCGACGCGACGCAGGCGAAAAGGGCAACGGCGACTCTGATCTTGGTGACTCGCGGCCATTCCATCTTGGGTGATTCTCTTCGCCCCGGTCGTAGCGGGGTCAAGGGCACGGCCCCGCCCCCTCCCCACAACCTGCGAATACCCAGGAGTTCATCAATAACGACCAGGTCGTCTTGCCGCGGATCATCGTGGCACATCGACCCCGCCGCTTCTGCTGTCACGCGAAAGCAAGAAGTACTGGAAGCCCATCCCTACGGAGCTTCTGGGAGGCCGCACGCAGATATGTGGACCTGCACGCACCTGGGGCGGCCTCCCGTGGGAGGCCGCCCCTTTTGCCGCTCCGTGTCTGGTGGACGTTAGGCGGTCGGCGCAGGCTGCTCAGCGCGGTGGTGGCGGTTGTTGAGCACAAGCACGCCACCGAGGCCGATCATCGTGAGCGCGAAAGCCGCGCCGGCGCCGATTCCGGCGTCGCCCCAGTCAAGCCTGGACCGGGGGCGATGGGCACGGCGCGAACCTGGCTTGTCGTGGGCGTGTACGTTGCGGACGAGGCCCCGGCGGGCTGCTGGTTATCAGGGTTCGGCAGGACCACGGGCCGAGCCGTGGCCGAAGGGCTCGGCGAGGACGCCGGCAGCCCACGGGAATCTTGGCGACCACGTGGCCGCTTTCGGGATCGACGCGCGCGAGGCCGCCGGATGACTTCCCGACCCAGACCGCGTCGCGATCGACGGCGACGGGGTGCGGCGGAGCACGAGGCTGCGGCCGGGGACGCCCCACAGCTCGTCGATCAGGCGATCGGAGGAAACGACCTCACGGCGGTGCAGCAGGAGCACCGCCAGCAAGGCGCGCTGCTTGGCGCCGCCGAGCGCGAGTGCCCGCTGCTAGGCGAATCTTCGCGCAATCGGGATCGAGCTCGACGTGCGTCAATTCCCGCTCGACGAGTTCTTCAAGAGGGTCCAGAAGCCGAGCGAGCCCTGGGACCTGGCGTATTGGAACTGGTTCTTCGAGTATCCCGACCCGGCTAACTTCATCCACGACCAGCTCGGGCCCGGAGGCGGGATGCCCGCTCCGGTACACGATCCGGGCGTCAACGAGGCGATCGCCGATGCGGGCAGCTTGACTGGTGACGCCCGCCTGAACGCCTATGCAGGGCTTGATCGCCACCTCGCGGAGCACATCGTGCCGGCGCTGCCGTTCGCCAGCGGCACGACCACGCACTTCATGTCCGCGCGCATGGGCTGCCCGGTGCTGCATCCGGTCTACGGCCTGGACCTCGCCGCCCTCTGCGTCCGGCAGGACGTGGAGGGGGAGTGAGGCAGGCGAGCGTCTTCAGAAGTCGGCATTCCGCGACGAGGGAATGGCGATTCCCCAGCCGTGTCCAGCCGACCTACCCCGCGGCCCCCGGCGCCAGGCGCCCGAGCGCCCGTTCGATGTCGGCGCGGCTCCCCTCGTCTAAGACCGGCTCGTTCTCGATCCACAGGACGAGGCCGTGGAGCCACAGCACCCGGACGTCGATCCCGAGCAGGTTCGCGTAGGCCAGCAGCAGCTGCTCGGGGCGCCGCGGCCACGCGATCCCGTCCTCAAACCGGACGATCGTCGCCTGGTTTACCTTGATCGCGGCCGCGATCTCGACCTGGACCACCCCCCGTTCCTCGCGCGCCCGCCGGCAGGCGCGGCCGATCCAGCGCAAAAACGGGCGGGGGACGTCCTCGATGTTCATTCCCGGAGTTTTACCCCACGGCGCGTTAAATCCGGGTCAGCTTCCAGCCGTGCAACCCTCCCACCGATAAGCGGCGAGCGCGCACGCCACACTCTGGGACGCTCTGTGCGCAGATGTCACACACTGGAAGTCTTACATCGAGTATGGTCGTTGTCGTGCGTCCCGTGCAGGAACGCGCGCCTGGAGTCGATCGGCTCTGGCCACCCAGGGAAGGGGAGGCGCATGCATAAGCGATTTGCGAATCGCGACAGCGAGAAGGATCCGGCCCTCGACTCGGTGACGATCCGCCGTGCATCGGTGGACGATGAGGCAGCGCTCAGACGGCTGGCCGACCTTGACTCGACGCGGGTCCCCGACGGTCCGGTCCTGATGGCGGAGATCGCCGGCCAACCCGTCGCGGCGATCTCGGTCCTCTCGGGGGATTCGTTTGCTGACCCCTTCGTTCCCACCCTGGAGCTGCGGCGTCTGCTCGAGCTGCGGGCGTCGCACCTCCATCTCTCTCCGCGGAGGAGGCGCGGATGCCGGGGTTCAGAAAGGCCCCCTACAGCGCCTGGCGCACGACCGGTCGGCGGCTCGCCCTGGCCTCGTCCAGCCGCCGCAGCGGCGTCGTGCTAGAACTGCATGGGTAAGCGACTTCGCAATCGTGATCGGCGTGGCTGCGGCTGGCGTGCTGGCGGTGGGGGCACAGAGCGCTGCCGCGCGCGACGATCAAGGTCACGAACACCAACGACTCCGGCGCCGGCTCGCTTCGCCGCGCCATCCAGCACGCCAACCGCAACGGCGAGCACTTCGACAAGATCCCGATCAAGGTCACCGGGACGATCACCCTCAGGCGGAGCCTTCCCAGACTCCGCAGCGATCTCGCGATCAGGGGGCCCGGCGCACGCAAGCTGACCGTGAGGGGGAAGGACAAACGCGGGTGGAGCGTCTTCTACAACCTGGGCGCGCGAACGGTAAGCGTGAGCGGGATCTCGATCGTGGGGGCTCGCGACGCCGTTTTGAGCAGACATGCCGGGAGGTTCTCCGTCTCGCGAACTGTCCTCCGGGGCGATAATCCCGCCATCTACACGCTGGGGCGCTTCAGCAGGGTCACCGTCTCGCGCAGCACCCTGAGCAACAACCGGTACGGAATCGTGAACGACGCAGGCACGACCACCATCTCCCGGAGCACCCTGAGCGGCGCCAGGCGGGGAGCCATCGGTAATGCGTATGGCACCGTTGCCGTTTCGCAGAGCACCCTGAGCGGCAACTCCACCAAGTTCGGGACGGGCGCCGGGATCGTCAGCGAGACTGGAGAGACCACGCTCGAGAGCACGATCATCGCCAACTCTTCGGGCGGCAACTGCGGAGGCCTGCCCGGCTCGAAACCGGTCGTGACCTCTTTGGGCCACAACCTCGCCGACGACGGCACCTGCAACCTGACGGCCCAGGGCGATCAGCCGAACACCGACCCGCTGCTTCGCCCGCTCGATTACTACGGTGGACCGACGAAGACGTTTGCGCTCCCGCCGACGAGCCCCGCCGTCGACGCGGGGTTCGCGGGCGACACGCCAAAGGATCAGCGCGGGTTCCTGCGGAAGGTCGACTATCCGGGGGTGCCGAAGGCCGTCGGCAGTGACAACTCCGACATCGGGACGTTCGAGTTGCAGGCGCCCTGAGCGGGGGAGGACGACATGCGTAAGCGATCTGCGATCGCGCTCGGGGTGACCGCCGCCAGCGTGCTGGCGCTGGGAGCGCAGAGCGCCGCCGCGGCTCGCAACATCTGCGTCGCCGCCGACGGCGATGTCCGACACCAGTCCGGGACCGCGACCTGCAGCGCGACCGGCACCGGCTCGGTGGCGATCGCCAAGGGTGCGGGTAGCACCGCCACCGCGACCGGCGATCACAGTAAGGCAATGGCCAGGGGCGCCGGGAGCACCGCCATCGCCCTGCGCGGCAACCGCAACAAGGCGATCGTCAAGGGGGACGGAAGCTTCGCCGACGCATCGCGCGGCGACGACAACCGGGCGCTCGTCCGCGGCGACAACAGCACCGCCGACGCCGACGGCGACGACAGCGCCGCCAGGGTCACCGGCGACAACAGCACCGCCTCCGCGTTCGCCGTCAAGGACAGCACCGCCACCGTCGACGGCGACGGGAGCTTCGCCGAGGTGGCCTTCGGCGACGACAACAGCGCCACTGTCACCGGCAACCGCAGCGCCGCCTTCGCGCGCAACGGCGATGACAACACCGCCACCACCACCGACGACGACAGCCGCGCCGTCGCGCGCTACGGCAACGACAACGCCACCACCGTCGACGGCGACGACAGCGGAGCCACCACGCAGTTCGGCGACAACAACACCGCCACCGTGAAGGGCGACGGAAGCCACGCCTACGCGGGTGGCGACTTCAGGGGCGACCGCGACAACAACACCGCCACCGCGATCGGCGACCGAAGCTACGCGATCGCGATGGCACGCACCGGATGCACCGCCATGGCACCCGGAGACGGGGTAACCGACATCTGCCGGTAGCGGCCGCGAAGCACGGGGCGCGCCGCCAACGAAGGCTGCACGTCGCCTGGATGGGCCTCGCGTCGGCAGTTACGACAGAACCCGTGGGTGGGCTCTATGTCCCAGTCAGGATCGCCGTACGCGTCACGGTGGCAGCGGCAGTGCGCGCCAGCCATCGCCTACTCGCCCCGTCCGGGCGGGCATTGTCCCGCCGCTGTCCCATGAATGACGAAACCCGCTCTAGCAAGCGGGTCTGGGAGCACCGCTACCGGGATTCGAACCCGGGTTTCCGGACTGAGAATCCTGGGCGTGTCGTCCGGGCTAGTGGTCTGATTCCGGATATCGCTGCTAATCGGCAAGACTTCACCTCCTAAAGACCGGCGGTTCGACTGCCTCTATTCCGGTTAGTCCTGCGCCGTATGGCTGCAAAATGGCTGCAGTCACGCCGCCGGGTCTCCATCTCGGCGGCATCCGTAGCGGTGGGCCGGCGCCCATGCCGCGCCCCGGACGCGAACTGGTTACGCTCGCCTTAGTCTCAGAGTGAGTCGGGGATGAAGAAGCTAGTTGCCGTGGCCGTGGTAGCCATTTCGCTTATCGCGATGAGCGCTCTGGCGGCCTGCGGTAGCGGTAGCGGTAGCGAGAGGGTCGGCTCGGAGAGTATTGGCGACTGGGAAAACAACATAAGAGAAACTTGGCCACCGGGAGAACCGCCGATAGAGGCCGCGGAATGCGACCAGAGTGGCTCGAAAACCCTCCTGTGCACTTTCAAGATCCCAGGTAAGGATCAGATTTACCGGGTTTCAGTTGATGACCCCGGGCCGGGACAATGGCACGCAACGTTCGTGAGCGCGGCGCCTACGAACGAGGCAACCGCCGCCACGACCCCTGAGGAGACAACGTCCGCCGGCGAAACGACGACTGTCACGACGACTGCTGTACCTGCCCCGCCTGCAACGTCCACCACGCAACGGCCACTCAATCAGTCCGGGTGTCCAATAGAAGCCCCGTACTCGGTGCCAAACGCCCCTCCCGGAAGCTGCTCGAGCCAACCGCCGTAATTTGGCATCCGGCTCCGATGGCACCCGGCCATTTTCGCGCCGCCTATGGTCGGAAACCGTGGGCCTCGGCGCCGTGTCCAAGTCGACGCCGAGGAATCCACGGCACCCGCGCGCCCGCCGTGCACGTGCAGCTCGCGACGTGGGCACTACTGGCCAGAACTTCTACGCCGCGGACACGCGGGGGTCCTAGGCGCGGTTCCGGACCGAGAGCCAACCGACAAGCCCGCGAGCAACGCTCGCAGCTGTATCGCTCGAGCGCCATGATGCTCACGGGCATCCTCAGGGTCGGGTACACCCCACGGCGCCCGATGTTGTGGGCATCCGCCGCGACTGCCGAGGATACTCAAGACGGGAGCCGGTCCTTGGGCCGTCTGACCGCCGGACGGCGGGAGTAGCCCACGCTTCTGCTTTGCGCGAAAAGCAGAAGCCCGAGCTGAGTAGCTCCGGCCGCTCGCTAGGCGAGCAGCCGACGCGGCGGGCCGTCCCGCTTGCTCCCAGAACTCGTCGGTCGGCGAGTGGCCGCTGGCGATCGAGGCTGACGACCGCGAGGCGCTGCTCACCCGTGCTGCTCGTCCCGATCCCCTGCACCCTTCCCGGCCGTTTCGTGCCCCGGTTCCGCGAGCGCGCGAGGCAGTTGCACCACGCGTGCCTGACCGCCCTGCGACTCGCCGAAGCGCGAGATCCAATCGGAGGAGGAATGGGAGGATGCGAAGACCGTGGACGTGCCAGGCCTAATAACGCGCTATCGAGGGATCGTGCCCCCCGCCTGCTCCTCCATCGCCTCAAGCTGCGTGTAGTAGTCGGGAAACTCGTTCAGGTGTGCGAGGGCGATCTTGCCCGTGACGATGGGGTCATCGCCGGTCACGTCGGTGGCGGGATCGTGAGTTCCATGCTCGAGCTCGACGTCGAGGCCGGCCCGGAACTGCTCGACATCGAACGGCGCTGAGGACCATTCGACACCGATCTGCTCGCCGATTCGGCGCGCCTCCTCGGCCGTGAAGCTCGCCCGCCCGGTCATCGGGCCTGGCGACCTCCCTCGACGCGCCGGTAATGGTCGCGCCAGATCAAGCGGTGGACACCGAGATAGCGCGGCAGGCTTCGAACCCCCGGGATGAAGGGGATGCAGACGAACGCGAGGCTGAACACCATCATGATCAGCAGGATCTCCGCATCGGCGTTGTCGGAGGTGTTGAAGGGCGAGATCTGGTACCAGAACGTGTAGAGCCAGAGCCAGACCTGCCCCGGATAGCTGCCGGTCTCGTTCATCATCCCCCACTGGTCGCCGAGCAGGTGCTGGGCGTCGGCCTTGTCCTCGAAGAATCCGCCGCCCGAGAGGAACAGCAGCGGCTTGGTGTAGTTGGTCTGGTAGAACTGATTCGTCGTCAGCAGCGCGCCGTCGAGGCCGCCGCTCTGCGCGAGGCCCGTCAGCGAGAGCATCATCGGGGCGACGGGTCCGTAGCGGCCAGGGGGCACCGCCGGCAGCCCGCCCGGATACCGGGCCTTCTTGAGCGCAGCCGTGTACGCGTCCGTCCACCGCTTTTGCAGGCTCGGCGGAGCCGCCTCGTACGCCGCCAGCGCCGCCTTGAGCCTCGCGTTCCCGGGGATGTCCCGGAGCGGATCGAGCACGAAGTCGCGGGCAGTATCGATCCGGTCATGGACCCCCGGCCAGGTCTGGGTGTTCACCCCGAAGACCTCCTGGCCGGCGCCCGGTGTGTCGTTGTAGGGAGGGCCGTAGGTGGCGATCTCGCTGCTTCCGTCAAGCTCCGTGACCGCGGTGGCGACGAAGTCGGCGGGGTCCGCGCGCGCCCACTGGGCGATCGTCACCGGCTTGTCGTCGGGCGAGGAGAACAGCACCGCGAGGATCACGATCAGGGCGGTGATCACCGCGAGCGCGACGACGAACTCCTTGATCAGGTCGTAGCGGACGTACTCGCCCCGCCATTCGCGCTCATCCGGCTCGGGAGCGGACGCACCGACGTTCACGAGGAGCCCCCCTCGGCCGTGGTTCGCGGACCCTGGGGCCGGAGCGGCCCTCGCCGGGTACGGGGGCACGACGCCGCGGCGGCGCACGAGGAGCACGTGCCAGGCCACCAGCGCCACGACCGCGACCGGAAGCAGGATGACGTGGAACGTGTACATCTGGCCGAAGTCCGCGACGTTGAAGTACGCGCCGATCCCGACCGAGTTCAGGCCGTCCTTGCCCTCGCTGGCGATCCACTGCGCGTCAAAGTTCTGTTGCGAGAGATAGCCGGTGAAGGCGGCCCCGATCCCCACCAGGAAGACGACCGCGCCCGTGACCCAGGTGAGACTCCTCCCGCCACGCCACGCGCCCATGAAGTACTTCCCCCACAGGTGGACGACCATGACGAAGAAGAAGACCTCCACAGCCCAGAGGTGGACGCTGTTGAAGAACTTCCCGACGCTCGACACGTGCCACCAGGCCGGTCCCTTGAGCCCGAGGATAATCCCGGAGAGCACGACCACGATCAGGGCCGCGATCGACGCAACCCCGAAGACGTAGATCCACGAGGAGACGTACGCGGGCTGGCGGTCAGGGAGGAGCTTCTCCGGCGGCAGAGCACGAACCGCCCGCTCGCGAACCCGCTCAGTCCACATGCGCGGACTCGCGGTCGGGGGCTCATCGTCTCGCTCCCGACGCGGGAACGGCAACAGGATCGCCGCCATGAACACGGCGATCATCAGCAAGATGACCGTCACGTTGGCGACCGACATCTGGAAGAAGTGCCAGTGGACGTAGTGAGCGGGGTTGTTGAGGTCGACGATCGCCGGGGCCGGGGCAAGTGGCCAGCGCCATCGACCCAGCCCTCGGCACGATTGCCCTCCATCGGCCGCGCCGTCAACAGACGATCGAAGGGACCCTGAGCTCATCGCCGCTGAACCTCCTACGCCGTCCGGGTGGGGAAGCCCGATCGCCTCCCGTCCGTCCCGGCATCGAAGCCGATGTCGCCGGCTGCGGCGTGGGCTCGGCGCCAAAGCACCCCCGGGTCCGCGCGGATCGGCCGGTTACGCCAGTCTAACCCAGCCGCCATGAGGCGACCCTACCCCCCCAATGAAGGCGCGCACCGACGCAGACAAAAAGCTTGACTAGCACGCCGAGACAGCGGCAGTTGTGGCAAACCCGACGCATCCCACGACCCTGCATCTGGCGAGAATCGAAGCCAACTCGAAGCCCTCCGACCTTCCCGAACTGATCGCGAGACCAATGCGGAGCTGTGTCCCGACGATGCAGCGCCGCGACTCCAGCGCTACCTCCCGATGCGGTAGGGCCGCATCATCTCGTTGTCCTCGTGCTCGACGATATGGCAGTGCCAGACGAACAATCCGGGACGGTCGAACAGCGCCTTCACCCGCGTCACCTCGCCCGGGTAGGCGATCACCGTGTCCTTGCGACCCACCTCCCAGCGATCCGGCGGTCGCGGCGGGCCGCCGCCGATTGGCTGGCGGTTGACGACCTCGAACGTGATCTCGTGGATGTGGATCGGGTGAGCGTCGGCGGTGAAGTTGTGGATCTCCCAGACCTCGATCGCCCCCACCTCTGGGTTCTCGGTGATCGGCTCGTCCCAGCCCAGCGGATTTCCGGTCCCGTTCGGGTTCACCGTTCCAAGCTCCGCTTCGACCGGTCCGAACGGCTCGCCGTTCGCGCAGTCGAGGACGACGTTGCCGTGGCGGTCGGTCCTCACCCGCACGGTGGCGGAATCCTGCTCGTTGAGGGAGACCCGACGCCGCCTCGTCGCCGCGCCGAGCGGCGCGATCGCCGGGAGGCCGAGCTGGTCCGGGGGTGTGCTCGGGTCGGGTCCCGTAGCCGGGACGACGTGGAAGCGCATGACCTGGCCGGTTGTGTGCGGGTTGGCCGGCTCGAAGTCAACGCCGGAACCCGCCCCCAACGGCTCGTCCGGGCCGACGTTGCGCAGGATGATCTCGGTGCCGGTGGGGACGTTCGTGAAATCGACGATCACATCGGCCCGCTCGGCCGGTCCGAGCAGGAGCTTCCGGGCCCTGATCGGCGCGTCGGGCAGGAAGCCGCCCTCGGTCCCGATCTGCCAAAACGGCAGCCCGTTGTCCAGCCGCAGGATCAGGAACCGCGAGTTGCAGCCGTTCAGGAACCGGAACCGGTAGCGTCGCCGCTGCACGTCGAGCGACGGCCAGGTGGCGCCGTTGACGACGATCGCGTTGCCGAAGAACTCCGGGTTCGCGATCGGCGCCACGTCACTCGGGCCGCCGCAGGCGGGATCGGGCATGAACGGGATCTGTAGCTGCGCTGGATTGAGCCCCTCGAAGAAGGCGCGGCTCCTCGGGTAGAAGAGCTGCCCATCGTCGGTGAAGGAGCGGTCCTGGATCGCGATCGGGATCTCGAAGTAGTCGCGCCCGGGCGGATCGCCGAGGGCCGGGGCCGGACCGGGCAGGGTCCCGTCGACCGCGTCCGCAGGTCCCCCACGTAGGAGGTAAAAGCCCGCCGGTCCCGCGTAGACGTTGGCGCGCGTCATGCCGAGGGTGTGGTCGTGGTACCACATCGTCGTCGCCCGCTGGTCGTTGTCGTACTGGAAAATCGCGCTGCCCGGGGTCCACGCCTGGCCGAGCGCGTGCTGGGCCTGCGCCTGGAAACGGCGGTAGAGGGAGCCCGTCCTCGCGTACCCGGCCGGGATGTTGCGCGCATGGGGCGGGTACCAGGCCTCGGGATAGCCGTCGAACTGCTGGCTGCGTGTCCGCCGTGAAGGTGGGTGACGATCGGCACCGGCCCCCGATACGGGGCGTGGTCAGTGCCGTGCGAGTCGCGGCCGCGGGCCCGCCCGGCGGGTCGGCCCAGTGAAGCGTCTGATCGACCGCGAGCAGGTGGGGCCGGAACTCGCCGTTCCGCTTCACCAGCTGATTGATCCACTGGACCCGCACCGGCTTGCGCCAGCTCGCCTCGATCGTGAACGCGGGGTAATTGAAGGTCTCCGGATGATCCACCAGCCGTAGCTCCAGACCTTCGTCGGCTCAGGTCCATCCTCGACGGCAGGATCTGCTGGCGGAACTGACGGACGCCAATGCGGTAGTAGTCGACTCCCCTTCCCTTCCTTCCGGGGGGCTGCCCGCTGCGCGGCATCGCCGGCGGGATCACCAGCGGGGTGACGTATTTCGGGATCGAGGTTGGGTCGAGCAGGCCCGCCGCCCTCGGCTGTGCCCAGGCTTGACCGCCACCGACGAAGCGCCACATGAGGAGGCCGGCGCCCGCGCGACCCCGGACTGCACGAAGCGGCGCCGGGTGATCCCCGCTTCCGATATGTAGCTGGGACGTTCCCCTGAATCCTGCCAGTGAGCCACTTGCGACCTCTGTCGAACG
>CAWCQE010000010.1:0-6645 GCA_963797665.1 uncultured Actinomycetes bacterium
GTCCTCGGCCAACGAGCGATTACAGCTTCAGGGGACCGCCCAAGTCCGATCAGAGTTTCGCTTCCCCATGGAAGGAGGAGCGCGACCGACGTCACCCCAGACGCTCGCTGGGGACGAGGAGCAGGCGTCCCCCGGGTCCCGAGGACGCCGCTTGCGGAGATCGCGGGGAGCGGGGTCGCATCAGGGCTCCGTGATATCAAGTCAGGTTGATGGAAGCTTCGACCGCTACCCCGACGTCGGTTCCCACGTCGCCCCCGTTTCAGCTGCCGGCATCGCCGACGCCCGTGGATGTGTTGGCGAAATACTTCCGGGCGTTCGCCGATCCCACGCGCCTGGCCATCTTGCAGCTGGTGGCGGAGTCGGAGCGGTCGGTGGGCGAGCTGGTGGCCGCGACGGGACAGTCGCAGCCGAAAGTCTCGAATCATCTGGCTTGCCTGCGCTGGTGCGGGTTCGTCGCGACCCGCCGCGAGCATCGCCGCGTGTACTACTCGATCGCGGATCCGCGGGTCAGCGAACTGCTCGCTCTTGCCCGCGGACTGCTTGAGGACAACGCGGAGCACGTGGCCTGCTGCGGCGTGCTTGATGCAGAGGGACGTTGAAGCGCGATGACCGGCAGCGACGCCGCTCGGCGCACCAACCTCGAACTGCTTCTGGACTGGATCACGGCACTCCGTACCGGAGACCTCGAAGCGCTCGCCGACCTGCTCGACCCGCGCGTGGTGTGGCACGGCCTTCCTGACGAGTTCGTCTGCGTCGGCCGCCCCGACGTCGTCGCCGTGCTGCGCGAGCAGGTTCCGGTCAACCTCGAGATCGAGGCGATCGAGCTCATCAGCGCCCCGCGACACGTGATCGTGGGGACACGCAGCGAACACTTGCCACGGCCGCCCGACGGGCGGCACACCGGCCAGATCTACAACGTCTTCGAGCCTCGCGAGCTGCGCTTCGTCGCGATCCATGACTTCGCGCGCCGCGACGAGGCGCTGCGGTTCGCGGGCCTCGACCGCGAGCCACAGTGGTGCTGATGCCGACCCGCGGGCGCTCGCAACCCCGGCAGTCACCGCGGTGCGCTGCATGACGGTGATCCGCAGCGCATCCGGCATCCGAATCGATTGCGACGAGTGCACACACCACACCGCAGCGCCGTCCCTCCTGCTCGAAGTCCTGCGCAGCACGACGGGCTATATCAACCATGAGGGCCAGGACTTCTGCCCCTCATGCTGGTACGCGCACACCGCATCACGATCCGGCACGTCGTTTGATACGCCGACCGAGGACGGTCCGGCTGCCGCCTAACACCGGCGCCCACCGGGCGGTTTGGAGCCCGTCCGGCGCCGCGGCACCACTTGATCACGACGACCACGGCGACAGCTTCATGAGTCAGGCCAGCCCAGCGCGCAGCTTTGGCGGGTGCCTCCACGCCCGTGACGGACGACGACGTCCGCTCTCTCGCAATCACCTCCGGAAGCGAGCGTGTGCCGATCGCCGGTCGACGCGGTCCGAACTCGTCCTGAGCAGGCGCCTCGAGCACCGGGGCGGTGACGCTCGCTCTGAAGTGGGAGCGACGGTTGGCCGGGCGCGCGCATTTTGCCCCTGGCTTCTTGGTACCGAAGGAGGCGGAACCCGCGTGAAGAGCAGCGTTCGCGGGCGGGGACGGCGGGGACCCCAGGGAGTGGATGTGGCAGCCTCACCTGCTCGCCGTCTCGCACGTCGGCTGCTGGTCGAAGCCGATCTGGATGGAGTGGACGATGCGGTCGAAGGGAAGCTCGGATACCCGGCCGATGCGTCTCACGATGTCCTCGTTTGAAGCTCTGAAGAGAAACAGCGCCATCCCGTCAGCGGGCACAAGGATGCAGCCGAGGAATCGCGCGGCCTCCCCGGGCACGGCTTCTCCAACTAGTCGGACGATCCGGTGCAGGGCTTCTGGGCCCTTCGGCTCAATCGTGCCGGGCCAGTAGCACTCGACCATGAACGTCTTCATGGGTTGGCTCCGTCCGATCGCGGCGGGCAGGCTGACCACGGTGGCATCGCTCACCGTCACGTCTCCGGGCTCGTAGCCCGCCGCTTCGTCGCATCCGCAGCCCGATGCGCGACGTCCACGACATGCTCAGGGGCGAGCGAAGCACCGCCTACGGCTGCTACTCGAAACAGGCGTCGAGCGAGCCGGCATGGGACCGGGCGAACTCGCTCGTGACTGCTCCTGGGGTGATGCCGCGCTCCTGCGCCTCGGCAAAGGCGTCCTGGCGCTCCTGGGCGAAGGCTCCGGGTTGACCGGCAAAGCTTGAGGCGGCAAGCCCCTGGCAGCTGGCAGGCGGTTCTGCGGCCACCGCCGGGCCACTCAGCCCGAGCCCCAGCGCGAGCGTCGCGGACACAACAACCGATGATCTCTTCACGGTCACCCTCCTCCGAAGACTCAGCCGACCATTCGGGGTCTCGTCGCCCGCTGTCGGCCTGAACGAAAGCGAGGAGGACGCTAGCTCCGCCGGCTCGCAGGATCCTTGCAAGTCCCTTGCAGTAGCCGGACGCGGGGGCAAGAATCGCGAGTGCTCTCGGGCGGAGCGACGATCGAGTAGCCGGTCGCAAGGAAGGCGACGCACTTGGAGTTTCAAATCCTGGGCCCGCTCCAGGTCCTCGACGAGGGCCGACCGCTCCCGCTGGGCGGTGCGAAACAGCGATCGACGCTCGCGATCCTCCTGCTGGGGCGCAACCGGGTTGTAGCCCGCGACCGGCTGATCGAGGGGCTGTGGGGGGCGTCACCCCCGCCCACCGCGGGCGCCACGCTGGACACGTACCTCTCACGCCTTCGACGCTTGTTGCCTGGTGACGGAGGCGCGGCCCGGCTCGTAACGCAACCGCCGGGATACAGGTTGCGCGTCGAGGCGGGCGAGCTTGACCTGGAGCGCTTCGAGACGCTGCTCGATCGGGCCCGGAGGGCGTATGCGTCCGGCGATGCGCGGGCCGCCGCGCGCGACCTTCGCGAGGCGCTGTCGCTGTTTCGGGGAACACCGCTGGAGGACCTGGTCCACGCACCGTTCGCACAGGCCGAGATCGGGCCCTTGGAGGAGCTGCGCCTGAGCGCCCTCGAGCGGCGCCTGGAGGCCGACCTGGCCGACGGCCGCGACGCCGAACTGGTCGGCGAGCTGGAGGCACTGACGGCTCGCCATCCGTTCCGCGAGACCCTCTGGGCCCAGCTGATGCTCGCCCTATACCGGTCAGGACGACAGGCCGAGGCGCTCAACGCGTTCGACCGGGCTCGTCGAGCCCTGGCCGAGGAGTTCGGCCTGGAGCCCGGCCAGGCGCTCAAACAGCTCCAGTGGCAGATCCTCCAGCAGGATCAGTCGCTGGAGGCCGGCAAGGCAGTGCGTGCGGCCGCCACAGCGGCGGCATCGACGGAAAACGCTACGCGCGGCCACGGCGCACGTCCGGATCAGCCGCGTTCCGCACCTGCAGCGGTCCCGGCACCGCCGGCTGCGGCACCGGCCGCGCCGCCTGCACGCGATGAGGATCACGCGCCCCGTAAATCGTCTCGCCGCGCCCGGTGGCCAGCGGTCCTGGCGGTGGCGACGATGATCGCCGCGGCGCTTGCCGCGATCGTCCTTGCGTGGGTGGTCGGAGGCCGGGAGGAGGCCCGTGCGGGGTACCGCCCGGGCACCGTGCTGATCGATCTGTCAACCGGGGAGCAGATCGAGTCGATCCCCCTGTCGCGACTCCCGGTCTCCGCGTATCCGGTGTTCGCCGGCGGCCGCTTCTGGGTCAACAACTGGTCGCCGTTCGAATACGTCGAGATCGATGCGAGGAGCGGCACCATCCTGAGGTCGATCAATCCGCCGGCGCGCGACCCGAATGTGCAAGAGGAGGGCGGGTCGATCACGCCCTTCGCGGTTGGGGGCGACGTGCTGTGGGTTACATCGGCGCACGACCTCGTGAAGATGGACATCGGGTTGGGGAGAGAGGTCGACCGCTTCAGGCTCGACGACCTTGGGGAAGGGCTCGGGTCTGGCGGAGGGCGTGGCCGTCGGTGCGGGCTCGGTCTGGGTGAGCAGGGATGTGGGCCGTGGACAGATCCTGCGCCTCGATCCAGTGTCAGGCAGGCCCGAGCACGTCTGGAACGGCGTCGCGCCTCACCTCAACCTCAAGTTCGCCGATGGCTCGCTATGGGCGGCTGACGAGCGCGGTCTGGCACGCATCGACGCGGAGCACCAACCTGCTCAGGCCGTGAGCGGCATCCAGGGCAACTGCGGACGCGGAGTCGGGGGATGCGTGGCAGCGGGCGGCGGTTCCGGCTGGACCAGCCACATCAACAAGGGCGCGGTGTTCAAGGTCGACGAGGCCGGGCAGATAGCGGCGACCTACCCGCTCGGGATCGGGTCGGGCTGGATGGCGTTCGCCGACGGCGTCCTCTGGGTCGGCAACATCGATGAGGGGACCGTCACGGGCATCGACGGCGTCACCGGGGCGACGACGCACACGTACCGGTTCGACCATCCGGTCGGCCCGGTCGCCGCCGGCGACGGCGTGCTGCTCGTCTCGCTGTTCCCCGGCCGCACCGTCGCGGATCGCCTCGACTCGCTCAAGGGGCGGGTTGCGAAGGTCTTCTCCCATGCCGGCGAGCTGGGCGGCGACGAGCCCGCTCTGAACGTCGATCCCGGGGCGTACCAGATCGAGTTCGCCACCTGCGCGAAGCTGCTCAACTACCCGGACAAGCCGCCGCCCGAGGGACTGCGGCTCGCACCCGAGATCGCCGCCGCCATGCCGACGATCTCGCCTGACCGGCGCACGTACACGTTCAGGGTGCGCCCCGGCTACCGGTTCTCCCCTCCCTCCAACCAGCCCGTCACAGCCGAGACCTTCCGCCACTCGATCGAGCGAGCCCTGTCCCCCAGACTGGCCCGCAACCCGATCGGCCAGATCCCGCCAGGGCCGCTGGCGATCGACGACATCGAGGGAGAACGCGCCTTTCGGGCGGGAGCAGCGAAGCACATCTCTGGCCTGCGCGCGCGCGGCGACACGCTGTCGATCACGCTGGTGCGGCCCTCGCCCGACTTCCTGCAGCGCCTGGCCCTGCCGTTCTTCTGCCCGGTGCCGGACGAAACGCCCTTCGTCGCCGGCGCCGCGCGCCCGACCAAGACGGGTGATGACGGGCGGATCCCCTTCGGGGGCCCGTACTCGGCGGGCCCGTACTACATCGCCGACTACGACAGCGACGCCGGATACGTCGTCCTGAAGCGAAACCCCAACTACCGCGGTCCCCGCCCGCATTCACTCGACGCCATCGCCATTCGCGAGGGCGTCGACGCGCGGCCGCGCTGGACCTCGTGCAGCGGCGGGAGTGGGATGGCATCACGAGCCTGTCCGACCCGCTGCTCGACCCCGGGCAGGGCGGTGGACCAGCGCTGGGGCGCCGGAAGCCCCGCCGCGCGAAGGGGCGACCGGCGCTACTTCACCACGCCCCGAGGCACGCACGCGGTTCATCGCCTTCAACACCAGCCGCGGGATCTTCGCCAACCCCGAGGTCCGCCGGGCCGCCACTTTTGCCCTCGACCGCCCCGCTCTTGCCGCCACCTGGGGCGAGCTGCCGACCGATCAGCTGCTCTCCGCCGCGCTGCCCGCGTTCCGCGACCGCCGGTTGTACCCGCTCCACGCCTCGGTGGCGAAAGCCAGGGCGATAGCCGGCGGGCGCACGGGCCGAGCCGTGATGGCCATTCCGGCCCACTGCGACCGATGCACGGAGACCGCGCACCTGGTGCGGCGCGATCTGTCCGCGATCGGCATCAACATCAGCATTAGAGCGGTCGCCGAGCTCGATCGAGCTCTCCGCCGCGGAGCGAGGTTCGACCTAGTCGACAGCGAGACCGAGATCCTCTATCCCGACTCGCGCGAGCTTCCTCGCACAGGCGATCCGGGACATCCCGCGGGGATGGATCCAGCCCGCCGTGCGGACGGAGGTCGAACGGGTCACAAAGCTCAGCGGAGCCGATCGACAGACCGCGGCCGCAGCCCTCGCAGATCGCCTGACCGCGAGATACGTGAACCTGGTCGCTTACGGCGCGCACCAGACCAGTCAGTTCGTCGATCCCCGGATCGGATGCCGCGTGCTCACCCCCGCTGCATACGGGCTTGACCTCGCGGCGATGTGCCTGAACAGCTGAGCCGGGCTGCGACGAGTTTCGAACCCACCGTCCCGAAACGGGGTCAACGATTCTCGTGAAGGTGCGGTCGGCTCGAGCCCCAGGCTCACTGCCGCTCGCGCCCACAGAGCGAGCGCGCCACCAGTAGCGCCGCTCGCGCTCGCAAGGGACGAGCAGGACGCATCGGGGAACGAACTGCAGCCAGGCGCGCTTCCTCCGGAATGCGATCGCCTAGGCGGCGGCGACGCTGTCGTCGTTCGAGTCGAGGGAGCGGATCGATTAGGACACGAGACCCCCTGGGCCTGGATGCGCCTGCCTGGCGGGCTGAAACGGCGACAATCCGTGGCAACTCCTGGACACCCCGAAGTGCAGGGGCGACCACACGTCCCCGTCGTGGTCGGCCGAGTTCGAGTCGGGCTGGGCCAGGTGCTGGCATTGTCGGAGTCCTGAAAATCGTGGTGTCCCCGTTCGACTCCGGGTCTCGCACGCCGAGGGGATCAGCCGGCGCTGAGCCGCGCCG